>NZ_JBEYYB010000012.1:0-325621 GCF_040645335.1 Streptomyces sp. NPDC046821
GATCCCCGACGCCGTGCCCTGCCGCTCCGGCGGGTTCGCCGGACGCGCGAAGTCGAACCCGATCATCGACGCCGGGCCGCACGCGCCGAGGCCGCCTGTCTTCGTCGCGTACCGCGCGTGTGCGGTCAGCTGATCGTGAAGTGCAGCGTGTCGTTCAGGAACGGGATGACCAGCCACGGGTTCGGCTGCACCATCAGCGCGAGCATCGCGATGACGACGCCCAGGAACCCGTACGTGACCATGTCCGTGAAGCGGGAGCGGACGGCGAGCATTCCGACGGACGGGAGCGTCCAGCGCAGCACCGCACCGGCGATCAGGGCGATGCCGACCAGCAGCGTCCCCACGCGGAACGCGTCGAACGCGGTGAGCAGCAGCCCGAGCGCCACCAGCGAGATCACCGCGATGATCGGCCACTGCCGGGCCGGTGCCGGGGCGTCGCCCGGGGCCGCGCGGCCGCCGCCCTCGGGGCGCGCGGTGTCGTGGGTGACGAGCGGGAACCGGCGCGAGGTACGCGCGGGCTCCCCGTCGGCGCCGGGGGCGCCCACCGCGTCCCCGGCCCCTTCCGGGGTGCCCGTGCCGGCGTCAGGCGACACCGTTCGCGTTCCGTTCGGCCGCCTCGACGACGTTCACGAGGAGCTGGGCGCGGGTCATCGGGCCGACGCCGCCCGGGTTCGGGGAGATCCAGCCGGCGACCTCGGCGACGCCCGGGTGCACATCGCCCACGATCTTGCCGCTCTCGTCGCGCGAGACGCCGACGTCGAGCACGGCGGCGCCCTGCTTCACGTCCTCGGGCTTGATCAGGTGCGGCACACCGGCGGCGGCGACGATGATGTCGGCCCGCTTCAGGTGCGCGGCGAGGTCACGGGTGCCGGTGTGGCACTGGGTGACGGTGGCGTTCTCGGAGCGGCGGGTGAGCAGCAGCGGCATCGGGCGGCCGATGGTGACGCCGCGGCCGACGACCACGACCTCCGCGCCGTTGATCTCGACGCCGTGCTCGCGCAGCAGCGTGATGATGCCGAAGGGGGTGCAGGGCAGCGGGGCCGGCTCGTTCAGGACGAGGCGGCCGAGGTTCATCGGGTGCAGGCCGTCCGCGTCCTTGGCCGGGTCCATCAGCTCCAGGATGCGGTTCTCGTCGATGCCCTTGGGGAGGGGCAGCTGGACGATGTAGCCGGTGCAGGCGGGGTCGTCGTTCAGTTCGCGGACGACCGCCTCGATCTCCTCCTGCGTGGCGGTGGCGGGCAGGTGGCGCTGGATGGAGGCGATGCCGACCTGGGCGCAGTCACGGTGCTTGCCCGCGACGTACTTCTGGCTGCCCGGGTCCTCACCGACCAGAACGGTACCGAGACCGGGCGTGACGCCCCTCTCCCTCAGGGCCGCCACGCGGGCGGACAGATCGGACTTGATCGCGGCTGCGGTGGCCTTGCCATCGAGAATCTGGGCAGTCATGGGCCCCATCTTCGCGGATGGCACCGTCCCGGTTCCAATCCGGTCGTCTCAGCTTGATCACCGTTGTTGCACTTCCACAACGCATAGGGAATGCGGCTGGACAAATAAGGTCTGGCTAAAGAACGATGAGCGGCAACAGTGCCGCGGGCAGTACCGGGGGGACGACCGCTCTGTAGAAATCCCCTCCGCTTGGTGCCGCACGTCGCGCCCGCATCATGCAACGGAGGAAACAGCCCATGAGCTTCGGCGACCCGAACAACCCCTACGGTGCGCCGCAGGGTCAGCAGCCCGGCTACCCGCCCCAGCAGCCCCCGCAGCAGCCCGGCTACGGCTACCCCCAGGGCCAGCCGCAGCAGCCCGGTTACGGCTACCCGCAGGGCGCGCCGGCCGGCCAGCCCGCGTACCCCGGCTTCCCGGGCGGCAATGCGATGCCGATGGAGATGCCCGGTCTCATGAAGACCGCCCGCGTGCTCCTCTTCATCATGTCCGGCCTCCAGCTCCTGATCGGCATCGTCGCCGGCATCGCCGTCGGCGCCGCCCAGGACATCTCGAACGGCGTCGGCTCGGGCGGCAACACCAACGCCCTTGCCGGGCTCGGGTTCCTCGTCGCCGCCCTCATGGTGGCTCTCGGCGCCCTGTCGATCTTCCTGGGCGTCAAGTTCAAGTCCGGCGGCAGCGGCATCCGCGTCACGACGATCGTGTACGCGTCGCTGATGATCCTCGGCGGCCTCGTCAACACCGTGAACGGCGGCGGCGGTTCGGGCACCTTCGGCGGCCTCATCTCGCTCGCCATCGCCGGCATCATCCTCGGCTCCATGGTGAACTCGCAGGCCTCTGCGTGGTTCAACCGCCCGCGCTACTGAGCGAGTTCGGCAGTTCGAGCATCGCTTGAAAAACGGCCGCGGGCCGTGCCCTCCTTGCAGGAAGGCATGGCCCGCGGCCGTTTTCGATCGGTGCGGCTCAGTGGAAGAAGTGCCGCGTCCCCGTGAAGTACATCGTCACGCCCGCCTTCTTGGCGGCCTCGACGACCTGCTCGTCACGGATGGAACCGCCGGGCTGGACGATCGCCTTCACGCCGGCGTCGATCAGGATCTGCGGCCCGTCCGGGAACGGGAAGAACGCGTCCGACGCGGCGAACGAGCCGCGCGCCCGCTCCTCGCCGGCCCGCTCGACGGCCAGCTTGCAGGAGTCGACGCGGTTGACCTGGCCCATGCCGACGCCGACCGAGGCGCCGTCCTTGGCGAGCAGGATCGCGTTGGACTTCACCGCGCGGCACGCCTTCCAGGCGAACGCCAGCTCGTCGAGCTCGCCCGGGGTCAGCGCGTCGCCCGTGGCGAGGGTCCACGTCGCCGGGTTGTCGCCGTCCGCCTGGAGGCGGTCGGCGGCCTGGAGGAGCGCGCCGCCGTCGATCTGCTTCGTCTCGACGGGAGCCGTCGGGCCCTGGTGGGCGCGCAGCACGCGGATGTTCTTCTTCTTGGTGAGGGCCTCGAGCGCGCCGTCCTCGTACTCGGGCGCGACGATGACCTCGGTGAAGATGTCGGCGACCTGCTCCGCCATCTCCTTGGTGACCGGACGGTTCACGGCGATGACGCCGCCGTACGCGGAGACCGGGTCACACGCGTGCGCCTTGCGGTGCGCCTCGGCGACGTTCGCGCCGATCGCGATGCCGCACGGGTTGGCGTGCTTGATGATCGCGACGCAGGGGTCCTCGTGGTCGTACGCGGCACGGCGCGCGGCGTCCGTGTCCGTGAAGTTGTTGTACGACATCTCCTTGCCGTGCAGCTGCTCGGCCTCGGCGAGACCACCGGTGCCGTCGACGTAGAGCGCGGCGCCCTGGTGCGGGTTCTCGCCGTAGCGCAGGACGTTCTTGCGCGTGTACGTGGCGCCCAGGAACTCGGGGAAGCCCGACTCGTCGGCGGCCGCGTAGTCGTCCGCGAACCAGCTCGCCACGGCGACGTCGTAGGCCGCGGTGTGCTGGAAGGCCTCGCCGGCGAGGCGCTTGCGGGCCGTCAGGTCGAAGCCGCCGTCGCGGACGGCCGCGAGGACGTCGGCGTAGCGGGCCGGGCTCGTGACGACGGCGACCGACGGGTGGTTCTTGGCCGCGGCGCGCACCATCGAGGGGCCGCCGATGTCGATCTGCTCGACGCACTCGTCGGGGGTCGCGCCGGAGGCGACGGTCTCCCGGAACGGGTAGAGGTTCACGATCACGAGCTGGAACGGCTCGACGCCGAGCTCGGCCAGCTGACGCTGGTGGTCCTCGAGGCGCAGGTCCGCGAGGATGCCCGCGTGGATCTTCGGGTGCAGGGTCTTGACGCGTCCGTCGAGGCACTCGGGGAAACCCGTGAGCTCCTCGACCTTGGTGACGGGAACCCCGGTGGCGGCGATCTTCGCAGCGGTCGAGCCGGTCGACACCAGCTCGACGCCCGCCTCGTGCAGCCCGCGCGCGAGGTCTTCGAGACCGGTCTTGTCGTAGACGCTGACGAGCGCCCTGCGAATGGGCCGCTTGTTGCTCTCGGCGGTCACTGGATAACTACCTTTCGTCCCTCAATGCGATAGCCGTTGCGGGCCAGGCGCCCCACGACATCGACGAGCAGCGTGCGCTCGACTTCCTTGATGCGCTCGTGCAGAGCGCTCTCGGTCTCCCCGTCCCTGACCTCGACCACGCCCTGGGCGATGATCGGGCCGGTGTCGACGCCGTCGTCGACGAAGTGGACGGTGCATCCGGTGACCTTGGCGCCGTACGCGAGGGCGTCGCGCACACCGTGGGCTCCGGGAAAACTGGGCAGCAGGGCGGGGTGCGTGTTCACGACCCGCCCGCCGAAGCGGGCGAGGAACTCCTTGCCCACGATCTTCATGAACCCGGCCGAGACCACGAGGTCCGGCTCGTAGGCTGCGGTGGCCTCGGCGAGCGCCTTGTCCCACTCCTCGCGGGTGGCGAAGTCCTTCACCCGGCACACGAAGGTGGGGAGCCCGGCGCGCTCGGCGCGCTCGAGGCCGGCGATGTCGTCACGGTCGGCGCCGACGGCCACGATCTCGGCGCCGTAGGCCTCCGCGCCCTGCGCCGCGAGGGCGTCGAGCAGAGCCTGCAGATTCGTGCCTGATCCGGAGACCAGCACGACGAGCCGCTTGGCCACAGCGAGGGCCTTTCTCGGGGTTGCGTTTGTGCGGTCGTACGAAAGCTTCATGGTTCCCGATACGGGGAACCCTACGAAGCGGGCGACCGTCAGCAACGATACCGGCACATGGCACGGCCCCCACGGGACGGGGGCACGGCCGACAGGTAGCGTCTGTGACGGATTCGCCGACCGAAGGAACGCCGCCCGCCCGCGGGACGTTCATCTGAGGACGGGCTCGTACGCAGCCGCGCCACGATCGACCTAGGGGAAGACGCACACCTGATGCCGGACCGAAGCCTCCGCCTGCCGCTGCCCGCCGGCTCCATCCTGTTGCGCGAAGGCCGTCCCACGCCTCCCCCGCCCCAGGACGCGCCGCCCGAATCCGCCGAACCCTCCCGGTCGTCCGCGAAATCGCGCAAGTCACGCGCGCGGTCCTCCCAGGACGACAACCCGTTCGCACCGCCGCCCGAGGGCTCCCCCGACCGCCCCTGGCAGCCGCGCAGCCCCGAGAGCGGCCAGGACGACGACAACGGCGACTCGTCGAACGGCGGACAGTCGCCGTGGGGTCAGTGGAGCGACCGGCAGCCGGGCCGCGCCCAGGGCGGCGGCCGCTTCGGTGACCGCCCCGGACAGCACGGCGGCCAGAGCGGCCCCGAAGGCCCCCAGGGCCCCGGCCCCGGTATGCGCTGGGACCCGTCGGACCCCGCCCAGCGCCACGCGCGCTACGCCCTGCTCTGCGGCATGTGGGGCTTCTTCTTCGCCCTGTTCAGCTGGCCTTACGTGGCCCTGCTGCTCGGCGCGCTCGCCCTGTACTGGGGCATCGTCGCGCTGCGCGCCAAGCCCCGTACGCCGGACCCGGACAAGCCGGCGCCCGCCGCCGCGCCGGGCCCGAAGCCGCAGACCACGGCGGCGGTCAGCGGCCTCGTGACGGGGTCGCTCGCGCTGGCCCTGGTCGCCGCGATGTTCACGGCGCAGTTCGTCTACAGCGACTACTTCACGTGCGTGAACGACGCGCTGACGAACACGTCCAGGCAGGCCTGCGACAAGAAGCTGCCGAAGGAACTGCGCGTGCTGATCGGGGCGCGCAGCTAGTTCGTCTCCGGCGGGTCTGTTTTTACGGGCTCCGCTTCCGCCGCCGGCTCCGCCTTCGCCGCCGTCCTCACCGGGTCGGCGGCGAAGGGCTCGGCGGGGAACGGGTCCGTTGCGAAGGGCTCCGCGGGGAACGGGTCCGTGGCGAAGGTCGTCGCCCCGAACGGGTCCGCGGTGAACGGGTCCGCCGGGAAGAAGTCGTACGGCTCGAAGGCCGCGTCGTCGTCCGGCTCGGTCTGCGCGTCCGGCCCCGCCGCCCCGCGCCGCCTCGGCAGCAGGCCCTTCGGGAGGGGGATCCGGGGGCGCCGCAGCCAGGACATTCCCCGGCCCGCACTCCCCTGCTCCTCGTCCGCCGCGGGCGCCTGATCGCCGGTTACCTCGTACACGTCACCGGCCTCTTGGACCTTCTCGGCGCGCGGCGTCCGGAGCCTCCAGGCGCGCAGGCCCAGCGCCATCGGTACGCCCACCAGCGCCGTCCACCCCGCCGCCGCGAGCCCCGTCAGCCAGCCGACCGGCCCGAACGACGCGAGCCCCGCGACGCCCATCGGCCCGCCCGCAGCCGCCGCGAGCCCCGCGAAGGCCAGCCCGCACAGCACCGCCGCGACGACGGCCGCGAGCGCCGTGTCCCCCCGCGACCACGCCTCGTCCCGCTCACCGTGCCGGGGCGCCGCCGCCCCCGTCACGAACCACGCCACCGTGCACCCGGCCAGGACCGGAACCGCCGCCACCGACCAGGTCAGCGGCGTTCCGGGCCCCGGCGCCGGCACCGCCTCCAGGAGCGGGAACTCGGGGAGCATCGGCCCCGCCGTCACCCCGAGCGGCCCCGCCACGCTCCCCCCGCCGAGCGCGACCCCGGGCCCCAGCGCGTACGCGGCGCCCCACAGCACCGCGTTCGGGACCAGCGCGGCGGCGAGGAGAAGCACCGCGAGACGCCCCGACCACACGGCCGTGAGCTGCTCGAACGAGTGCCGCACAAGCCCTTGGTGCCACACGAGCGACCCCGCCACGACCAGCGCCCCGCCCGCCACGAGCACGAGCACCCCGGCGGCCGCCGCCCGCGCGCCGACGGGCAGCAGACGGCGTACCAACGTGTCGCGCAGGCCGTCGGGGAGGGCGTCGAGGCGGTGCTGGAGCGGTGCGGGGAGCGGGGTGCGGGGGCGGCCGTGCGCCGTCCAGATCCCGGCGCCCGCGGCGGCCACGGCGACGCCTGTCAGATGGGCGGCGACGCTCGGCCAGGACGGCCGCAGCTCACCGCCGGACGCGTAGTACGAGGCGGCGCCGCCGACCGCGAGATACCCGATGACGACCCCGCACCATGCGACCCGCACCGGCACCCGCGGCGCGTCCCCCTCGTCCTCGCCCTCCACCGCGTCCCGCGCCGCGCGGTGCAGCAGCCACACCGGAAGCACCAGAAGGAGCAGTGGCGCGACGCCGATCGGCGCGGGCGTCCCGGAGAGCGTGTCCGTCCGGACGACCTCGGCGCCGTGCGCGAGCAGCCACAGCGCGGCGGCGGCGTGCAGCGCCCCGCCGGGTCCGCTGTCCGGGTACGGCGAGCTGATCCACAGCACCATGACGAGCACGGCCGACGCGCCGAGCCCGAGACCGGCCGCGAGGGCGCCGCCGAGCAGGCAGCCGACGGGGCCCGGGGAGCGTTCGCGCACGTGGGCGAGCAGGAGCGGCAGCGTCGGGCCGCGGTCAGTCGTTCGGGTCACCCGGCCATGCTCCCAACGACACGCGCTTAAGTGGCGTAACAGGCGAACCCCGGATGTGTCGCTCAAGATACGCTTATGTACTTTTTCGCGCGAAAGGGTGTGTCGAGTTCCCTATGACGCAGCCCCCCGCCACCCCTCTGCCGCCCCCCAGGGAGCGTCGCAGGCTCCGCGAATCCAAGTCGCTGTCCCAGGCTCAGGTCGCCGAGCGGGTGGGCGTCACCCGCGAAACGGTCCGCTCCTGGGAAGCCGGCCGCTCCACCCCGAAAGGCCGCAAGCGAACGGCGTACGCGACGTTCCTGGCGAGCGTCGAGGCGGAGCACGCGCCGGCCGGCACCGTGGCGCCCCCGTCGCTGAACAGCCGTTCCGCCGGACGTCACGGTTCCGCACCACTGACTCGCAGCGTGGAGTTCGTGCAGCCGCCCGTCCGGACCGCCGAACCCGTCAACTGTCCGCACCCCACGCGGCCCCCGAAGACCGCCGCCGAGGCGTTCGACCGGCTCTACACCCACACGGCCCCCGCCCTCGTCCGCCAGACGTACCTCCTCACCGGCCGCCGCACCCTCGCCAGGGAATCCGTCGAGCGAGCGTTCCAACTCGCGTGGCAGCGCTGGCCGGAGGTCGCCGTGGACCGCGACCCGGCCGGCTGGGTCAGGGCCGCCGCGCACGAGTACGCCATGTCGCCCTGGCACCGCCTCCGCCCGAGCCACCGCCGCCCCGAGGCACCGCCCGCCGACGCCGCCGACCGCGCGCTGCTCGACGTACTCCTGAGCCTGCCGCCCGCCTACAGACGCACCCTGCTCCTGTACGACGGGATCGGGCTCGGCCTGCCCGAGACGGCTGCGGAGACCGAGGCCACGACGCCCGCGGCGGCGAACCGGCTGCTGCACGCGCGCGAGGCCGTCGCCGAGAAGCTGCCCGTCCTCGCCAAGCCAGAGCGGCTGCACGAGCGACTGGCCGAACTCGCGGGCGCCGAGAAGCTCCAGGCCCCCAAGTCCACGCTGGTCCGCACGGACGGCGAGCGGCGGACCCGCTTCTGGACGCGTTCGGCCATCGCCTTCACGGTCCTGATCATCGGCACGACGGCCCTGACCCTGCGCACCGCGCCGACCCGATACGAGCCGGTGCCAGCACCCGGCGCCGTGATCAGCGGGGTGCCGCCGCAGATGGGGCCCGGCCCGCTCTCGCAGGCGGACAAGAAGCTGCGCGCGACGCTGCGCGGTTCGGGCCGCGGCGGCCCGCACCGCCTGGCGCCCGAGGCCGGCTGAAACGCGCGCCCGGGAACGACAGCGGGCCCGCACCCCCAAAGGGGTGCGGGCCCGACTGATGTCACGGCGATCGGGAACCGAAAGCCGCGGACGGAACTACTTGGTGAGCAGCTCGCGCGCCAGCTTGGCCGTCTCGGTCGGCGTCTTGCCGACCTTCACGCCGGCAGCCTCGAGGGCCTCCTTCTTGGCCTGTGCGGTGCCAGAAGAACCGGACACGATCGCGCCCGCGTGACCCATCGTCTTGCCCTCGGGGGCGGTGAAGCCCGCGACGTAACCGACGACCGGCTTGGTGACGTTGGCCTTGATGTAGTCGGCCGCGCGCTCCTCGGCGTCGCCGCCGATCTCACCGATCATGACGATCAGGTCGGTGTCGGGGTCGGCCTCGAACGCGGCGAGCGCGTCGATGTGCGTCGTACCGATGACCGGGTCGCCACCGATGCCGACGGCGGACGAGAAGCCGAGGTCACGGAGCTCGTACATCATCTGGTACGTCAGCGTGCCGGACTTCGAGACCAGGCCGATGCGGCCCGGCTTCGTGATGTCGCCCGGGATGATGCCGGCGTTCGACTGGCCCGGGGTGATGAGACCGGGGCAGTTCGGGCCGATGATGCGGGTCTTGTTGCCCTTCGACTTCGCGTACGCCCAGAAGGCGGCGGAGTCGTGGACGGCGATGCCCTCGGTGATGACGACGGCGAGGGGGATCTCGGCGTCGATCGCCTCGACGACGGCGGCCTTGGAGAAGGCCGGCGGGACGAAGAGCACGGACACGTTGGCGCCCGTCTTCTCCATCGCCTCGGCGACGGAGCCGAAGACCGGGACCTCGGTGCCGTCGAAGTCGACGGACGTGCCGGCCTTGCGCGGGTTCACGCCGCCGACGATGTTCGTGCCGTCGCCCAGCATGAGCTTGGTGTGCTTCATGCCCGTGGCACCGGTCATGCCCTGGACGATGACCTTGCTGTCCTTGGTGAGGAAGATAGCCATGGTGGTCTGAGTCCCTCTTCCTTACTTCGCAGCTGCGAGCTCGGCGGCCTTGTCGGCCGCGCCATCCATGGTGTCCACACGCTGGACGAGCGGGTGGTTGGCGTCGCTGAGGATCTTGCGACCCAGCTCCGCGTTGTTGCCGTCCAGTCGCACGACCAGCGGCTTGGTGACCTCGTCACCCTTCTCGGCGAGGAGGGCGAGGGCCTGGACGATGCCGTTGGCGACCTCGTCACAAGCGGTGATGCCACCGAAGACGTTGACGAACACGGACTTGACGTCCGGGTCGCCGAGGATGATCTCCAGGCCGTTCGCCATCACCTGGGCGGACGCGCCGCCACCGATGTCGAGGAAGTTGGCCGGCTTCACGCCGCCGTGGTTCTCACCGGCGTACGCGACGACGTCCAGGGTCGACATGACCAGACCGGCACCGTTACCGATGATGCCGACCTCGCCGTCGAGCTTGACGTAGTTGAGGTTCTTGGCCTTGGCGGCAGCCTCGAGCGGGTTGGCTGCGGCCTTGTCCTCGAGCGCCTCGTGCTCGGGCTGGCGGAAGTCGGCGTTCTCGTCGAGCGAGACCTTGCCGTCGAGGGCGATGACCTTGCCGGACTTCACCTTCGCGAGCGGGTTGACCTCGACGAGGAGGGCGTCCTCGGCGACGAAGGTCTTCCACAGGGTCTGGAGGATCTCGGCGATCTGGTCGGCGACCTCGGCCGGGAACTTCGCGTCCGCGACGATCTGACGGGCGACCTCGGGGGTCACACCCTCGTTGGCGTCGATCGGGGTCTTGGCGACGGCCTCCGGACGGGTGGCCGCCACCTCCTCGATCTCCATGCCGCCCTCGACCGAGGCGATGGAGAGGAAGGTGCGGTTGGTGCGGTCCAGGAGGAAGGAGACGTAGTACTCCTCCACGATCTCCGGGGCCGTCTCGGCGATCATCACCTTGTGGACCGTGTGGCCCTTGATGTCCATACCGAGGATGTTGGTGGCGTGCTGCACGGCCTCGTCGGTGGAGGCGGCCAGCTTGACGCCGCCGGCCTTGCCGCGGCCGCCGACCTTCACCTGAGCCTTGACGACCGACTTGCCGCCCAGCTTCTCGGTGGCCTCGCGCGCCGCCTCAGGCGTGTCGATGACTTCACCGGCCAGCACCGGTACACCGTGCTTGGCGAAGAGGTCCCTCGCCTGGTACTCGAACAGGTCCACGCGCGTCCGTCCCTTTTCCGTGATCTCGCTGCGATCTGCTGCATTGCGGTCAGCTGTCTGCGTGGGCGTGCCGCGGAGGGCAACGTGACTGCGCTGTCACAAGGAGGGCGTAGGACGGAGTCCGGTACGCGGCATGTCCGTCTCGCAGGTTATCGCCGCTCACCCGGGGTCCCTAAATCACATCTCACACCTGGGCGGTGATAACGGTCACAGAAAGGGGCCCCACCGGCCTGGGGCAAGGCCGGTGAGGCCCCTGATGTGCTCTCGGAGGAACGGCGCGAAGACATGGCGTGCCCTGCCGCCGAACCGGTGAGGGTCCTGGGCGGGCGGCCCTCGCCCTGTCATGGGCCGCCCGCGTCCATGTCAGATGCCGAAGCCGCCGGTGGCGGTGTGCGTGGCGTCCGAGACGTAGCCGGGGGCGACCGAGGTGGCCACGCCCTGGACGCCGCTGACGGCGTTCCCGGCGAGCGGCTGCACGTCGGCGGTGACGGTGCCGGTCAGGCCCTGCGCGAACGGCGAGACCTCGCCGACGACACCACCGGCGAACGGCGTCACGTCACCGACCACGCCACCGGCGAACGGCGTCACGTCGCCGACCACACCGCCCGCGAACGGCTGCACGTCGTGCGTGACGCCCTGCGCCAGGTACGTGGCGCTGCCGCCGACGCCCTGCACGACCGGCTGCACGTGGTCCACGACGGTCTGGACGAGCGGCTGGACCGCGTCGACGACACCGTGCGCGAAGGGCTGCACGTCGTTCGTGACGAGGGACTGCGCGAAGGGCTGGGCGTCGTTGCCGACGACCGACTGGGCGAACGGCTGCACGTCCTCACCGGTGACGGCCTGGGCGAACGGCGTGACGTGGCTGACGACACCGCCCGCGAACGGCGTCGCGTCGCCGACCACTCCGCCGGCGAGCGTGCCGACGTCACCGACGGCCTGACCGGCGACCGGGACGACGCCGTGCACGGCGGTCGCGGCGATGGGGGGCAGGACCGAGGCGGCGGTCTCGTCGACGACGGGGCCGGCTGCGGTCGTCGCACCGGCGGCGATGCCGGAGACGGCGGCCGGGGCGGCCTGCGCGTAGCCGGGCGCCTGGGTGGCGGTGCCGTACGCCTGGGCGGCGATGCCCTGGGCGTGGGTGACGTGGGTCTGGACCTGGTTCTGCACCTGGTTCTGCACCTGGCCGCGGACCTGGCTCTGCGCGCCGGCGAGGGTCTGCTCGGCGGTCTGCCCGACGCCGGGGACGAAGGCCGACAGGGGGCCGAACAGGTAGTCGATGTCCTGCGTGGCGCCGTGCTGCGCGTCGGCGGCGTGGGCGCCGGCGTAGGCGGTGGCGTTCTGTACGGCGGTGCCGTGGGCGGCGGTCGTGCCGTGGGCCGCGGCCTGGGCGGCGGCGTTGCGCGCCGTGTCGGCGATGCCCGCGATGCCCTCGACGTAGTTGCGGGCCTGCTCCTTGGCGTGCGCGGCGGCGTCCGCGACCCGGGTGTCGGCGTGCTGGGCGATGCCCTGGTCCACGCCGGCCTTGTGGGTCGCCTGGGCGGCGGTGCCCTGGGCGGTGGCGCCCTGGGCGGTGGCGGCGGCGCCGGACGCCGTCGTCCGAGCCTTGCCGGTCGCGCCGGCCACGGTGCTCTGGACCTTGCCGGTCGCGCCCGTGACAACGCCCTCGGCCTTGCCGGTGACGGCGCCGACGGTGCCGTGGGTGACGCCGTCGACGGTGCCCGTGACGTGCGAGACCGTGCCCTCGACGTGCGAGACGGTGCCCTGGAGGTCGGCGGCCACGTCCGGGGCGGCCAGCGAGTGGGCGGGCAGCTCGTCGGCGCTGGCCACGGCGGAACCGAGTGCCCAGGCACTCGAGACACCGGCGGCTATGACGATCGAGCGGCGGATGTTCTTGTTCATGCTTGCGTCAGATCCTTCGAATTCTGGATTCCGGCCCCGTGCTGGAGAGACGTCCAGGCGCTGGCGATGTCCAGGTGCTGGAGGTGTCCAAGTACTGGAGGTGTCCAGGTGCTGGAGGTGTCCACGGGTGGGCCGGTGGCGTACGGCCGGAGTCGTCCGGTCGGCGGGCAGACCTGTTCCGCCCCCGCGCGGCAGGTCACGTGCGGGGAAGGGCTGCCCTAGCCGGGGAATTCGGGGATGTCTCGGTATCTGTCGCGGGTGGGCGCGGTGTGGGCCGGGGCCGTGGCCCCGGGCAGCAGCCGGGCCGTCGCGTCGCTGCCGAACGCGGCCGCGGCGAGATCGCTGTGCCGCGAGCCGCTGCCGTCGCCCGCCGACTGCCCGGCGGTGCTGCCGCTCGGGAAGGCGGGCGCGGGCGTGGACGTACGGCCTGCCTCGGCGGCCGTCGCGTGTGCGGTCACGCCGTGGGCGGGGGCGAGGACGAAGCCGGGGGCGGCTTCTTCGCGGGCCTCGGGACGCGCTTGGTCACCGCTGTGGGCGGTGGCCGTGTGCGGCAGGGTGCCCGGCGCCGGGTGCGTGCCGTCCCCGGAGGGGCCGGGTGTGCCTGGTGACGTGCCCGGCTGACCCGGGATGCCGGGCAGCCCCGGCAGCCCCGGCAGCGACGGCGGGAAGGTGAGGAACGGGGGCGGGGTCTCGGCCGTGAGCCCACTGACGACATTCAGCGCGAGCTCGCCGACGGGCCGGACGACCTCCCGGACCACCTGTACGACCTGGGCCGCCTGCGCTCCTCGCCCGTCCCGCACGTCCCGCACTTCCTGTACGAGGGGGTGCACGACGGTCGTGACGGGGGTGCGGAGCGCGGCGGAGAGGTCGGCGGCGGACCGGGCTGCCGGGACGCCGGCGGCGGGCTTGGCGGGGAGGTCGGTGCGGAGGCCGGAGTGGGGCTCGGTGTGAGGCTTTACGGCAGGCCGGGGGTCGGCCTGCGTGTCCGGCTGGGTGCCGGGCCGGGTAGCGGCCTGGGTACCGGTCAGCTGGGCCGAGCGCGGGCCGGCCGACCGGGAAACCTGAGGCTCCGGCCGGGCCACGTGCGCCGAGGCCGGCTGGGCCGCACGAGCCGAGGCGGGCTCGGTCACACCGGTCGAGCCGGGCGCAGCCGATGTGGCCGAGCCGGGTTCAACGTCCGTGGCGGCCGGCGCGTGAACGGCGTGGTCGCCCACACCGTCCTGCGGCGGCAGCACTCCCTCCGCCGCGTGCGCCTTTCCTCCGCAGAGCAGGCCGAGGGCGATCAGGCCGCCGACCAGCAACGTCACCCGGAGCGCGACGTCCAGCGCACGCCGACCGGCCGCTTCGCGCACGAAGCGCAGAGCGGCAGCAGGCAGAGCGACCGAGGAAGTCAAGGCCGGGTGAACCCTCCGGTACGAGGGACGCGTGGATGCGTGAGTGCTTGGGCTCATGGACCCGAATGCCGGATCCACGAAGCCGCGTCGATCCTTGCACGGGACTCCCGAGGTTGCGCAAGCCCCCTGTTACCGATGGGTAGTCATGTCCGGATTTACGCCGCACCGGTGCCCGGACCGCCCTCGTCGGGTATCGGCAACGGCCTCTTCTCGATCGCCGCGGCCATCACCTCCGGGAAGAGATCGGGCGTGCACGCGAACGCCGGTGCCCCAAGGCCCGCGAGCGCCGCCGCGTGCTCCCGGTCGTACGCGGGAGCCCCCTCGTCGGAGAGCGCGAGCAGCGTGACGAACTGGACTCCGGAGGCTTTCATCGCGGCGACCCGCTTCAGCATCTCGTTCCGGATGCCCCCTTCGTAGAGGTCGCTGATGAGGACGACCACGGTCTCGGCGGGCCGGGTGATCTGGGACTGGCAGTACGCGAGCGCCCTGTTGATGTCGGTGCCGCCGCCGAGCTGGGTGCCGAACAGGACGTCGACCGGGTCGTCGAGCTGGTCGGTGAGGTCGACGACCGCGGTGTCGAACACGACGAGCCGCGTGTTGATGGACCGCATCGAGGCCAGCACGGCACCGAACACGGAGGCGTACACGACGGAGGCCGCCATCGAACCGGACTGGTCGATGCAGAGGATGACCTCCTTCTTCACCGACTGGGACGCGCGGCCGTATCCGATCAGGCGCTCGGGGACGACCGTGCGGTACTCCGGCAGGTAGTTCTTGAGGTTGGCCGCGATCGTGCGGTTCCAGTCGATGTCGTGGTGGCGGGGCCTGTTGATGCGGGCGCTGCGGTCGAGCGCGCCGGTGAGTGTGGCGCGGGTGCGGGTGGCGAGGCGCTTCTCGAGGTCCTCGACGACCTTGCGCACAACGGCGCGCGCGGTCTCCTTCGTCGTCTCCGGCATCGCCTTGTTGAGCGAGAGGAGCGTGCCGACGAGATGCACGTCGGCGTCGACGGCCTCCAGCATCTCGGGTTCGAGCAGCAGCGCGGACAGGCCGAGCCGGTCGATGGCGTCGCGCTGCATGACCTGGACGACGGAGGACGGGAAGTACGTACGGATGTCGCCGAGCCAGCGGGCCACGGACGGCGCGGACGCTCCGAGCCCCGCGGAACGCTCCCGTCCGCGCCCCTCTTTCCCGTCCCCTCTGCCGTAGAGCGCGGTCAGGGCGCCGTCCATCGCCGCGTCCTGCCCGCCGAGCGTGCAGCCCGTGCCGTCGGCCGCGTCCCCGCCGAGCACGAGCCGCCAGCGCCGCATCCGCTCGTCGCGGGCCTGCTCGCCGGCCCGGTCCCTCTGCTCGGTCTCCATCAGGCCACCCCCACAAGGTCGTTGTCGTCGCTCCCGAGCAGCAGCCGCAGCACGGGCAGCACCGCGTCAGCACGCTCCGGGTCGAGGCCCTCCCCGAACCCGGGCGGCGCCGCTCCCAGGGCCCCCGTCCCCGCCGCCGCGGGCCCCCGCCGCACCAGCTCGCCGAGTGTCCGCCGCACCCCGGGCTCGTACGCGGAGAACGTGCGGCGCAGCAGCGGCAGCACATCCGTGAACGCGTCCGCCGGAACCCCCGTCAGCCACGCGTCCACAAGCCCGAGCAACCGCTCGTCGTGTACGAGGAGCAGGCCGCCGCCGGATCCGCCGCCCACGAACCCCTCGATCCACGCGGCCGCCTCCCCCGGCCCGGTGCCGGGCGACAGGGCGAGCCCCATCAGCCGCGCGGCCTCACCGTCGGCCAACTGCCCTTCGTCGAGCAGCAGTCGCGCGCATCTCCCCCGGATCACCCCGGCCACGCTGTCGCGTCCGGCGAGCACCCCGAGTACGGAGTGCCAGCGGTCCCGGTGACCGGCCGGTCCGTCGCCGTCCAGGAGTCCGACCGCCGCGTGCACCGCGTCCACGTGTCCGCGCATCTCGGCCGCCGCGTCCGCGTCGAGCCCGGTGCAGGCGGGCGGCAGGCCGACGAAGACGCGCTCGGCGAGTCCCGCCGCGACCTCGCTCAGCGCCCGCGTGTCCGTGCCGCGTACGTCTCCGTAGCGCAGGGAGCGGACGAGTGCGGGCAGCGCCTGGGCGAGGTGCCCGACGTCGGAGTCCAGGGCGGCGCGGTCGGCCAGCACCTGCATCACCACCGGGAGGGCGTCCGGCAGTTCGGCGAGGAGGCAGCGCTCGGCGAGGGCGGTGACGTCGGCGAGGGCGGGCGCGCCGATCGCGTCCACCTCGGCTCTGGCGGTGGCGGCCGCGAGGACCGTCGTGCCCCAGACCCCGGCCTCGGCGACCCGTACGGACAGCTCGGGTTCCCAGCGCAGGCGCCAGGTCTCGCGGAACGTGCCGGTCGTGCCGCGTGCCGACCGCGCCGGCTCGCCCCACGCGATGCCGAGGAGACGGAGGCGGTGCAGAAGCCGGCTGCGCTCCGCGTCCGTCGGCTTGCGCAGGTCGAGCTCCAACTCCCGCTCCAGCGCCTCTGGTTTGAGCCTTAGGGAGCGCTGGAGCCGGGTGAGGTCGCGTTGCAGCGGCACGGCGGGGGCCGCGTCCGGGACCTCGCCGAGCACTTCCCCGACGACGAGCTTGTCGTGGACGAGGGACAGCGGAACGTCCGATCCCTCGCACATGACGGCACGGATCGCGTCCGTCGTCTCGGTAAGCCCGGCCAGCGGGCGGCCCCGCATCGCGGCCAGCGTCTCCGCGAGCCGCACGGCCTCGATGACGTGGGCCGAGGACACCATCCGGTCCTCGTCCCTGAACAGCCCGGCGACCTTGGTCATCCAGCGTTCGACCGGCCGGTCCGGGGCGCCGAACAGGTGCCCGTACCAACCGGGCGAGTCGATACCGGCCCCGTAACCGCTGGACCGGGCGAGGCGGCGGTGCGTCCAGGGCACCCAGGTCATGTCGACCTTGGCCTTGGGCAGCCCCTTGAGGAGGGCCCGGTCGGCAGTGACCGTGGTCTTCGTGCGCAGCGCCGGCACGTGCCACGCCCCGCACACCACCGCGACTCCGTCCGCGAACTCCTTCTGCGCCGCCCGGATTTGAAGGCGCATATACGCCTCCCGCACGAGGTCCCGCCCGTGCCCGCCGTCGCCGTACTCCTCCCGCAGCGCCCCCATCGCCTCGCCGAGCGCCTCGAACGGGGCGAACGCGTCCCCCGAGGCGCCCCGGTGCTCGACGACGTCCTCCCACCAGCGCTCCGGGTCGTCGTATCCCGCCGTGTCGGCGAGCACGGCGAGCGGATCGATGCGGACGGCTTCCCTGACGCTCTCGCCGTCCGCGTCCCCGGCCGCGGGCTCCTCCGTGGGCTCCTCCGTGGATTCGGCCTCCTCACGCAGGGCGAGGCTGTGTGCGGCGGGCAGGTCGATGAAGCGGACCGGCACGTCCCGCTCCAGTGCCCACCGGATCGCGACCCACTCCGGGGAGAACTCGGCCAGCGGCCAGAACGCGGAGCGCCCCGGCTCGTCCACGACGTGCGCGAGCAGCGCGACCGGCGGCACCATGCCCTCGTCGGCGGCGAGTGCCACCAGGGCGTCGGCCTCAGGCGGCCCCTCCACCAGGACCACCACCGGCCCGGCCGCGTCGAGCGCCGCCCGCACCGCCCTGGCCGACCCCGGCCCGTGGTGCCGCACCCCGAGCAGGAGCGGCCCCCGCCCCTTCACAGCACTCACGCGCTCACCTCCCGGCACGCGCGGTAGAAGTCCTTCCAGCCGTCGCGCTCGCGCACCACGGCCTCCAGGTACTCCTGCCAGATCACCCGGTCCGCGGCCGGGTCCCGCACGACCGCGCCGAGGATGCCCGCCGCGACGTCCGACGGCCGCAGCACCCCGTCCCCGAAGTGCGCGGACAGCGCGAGCCCGCTCGTCACGACGGAGATCGCCTCGGCCGTGGACAGCGTGCCGCTCGGCGACTTCAGCTTCGTACGCCCGTCCTCGGTGACGCCGGCGCGCAGCTCGCGGAAGACCGTGACGATGCGGCGGATCTCGTCCGTCCCCTCGGGCGCGGCCGGCAGATCGAGGGAGCGGCCGATCTGGTCGACGCGGCGCGAGACGATGTCGACCTCGGCCTCCGCGCTCTCGGGCAGCGGCAGCACGACCGTGTTGAAACGGCGGCGCAGTGCGCTCGACAGGTCGTTGACCCCGCGGTCCCGGTCGTTGGCCGTCGCGATCAGGTTGAAGCCCCGGACGGCCTGCACCTCCTGGCCCAACTCCGGTATCGGCAGGGTCTTCTCCGACAGGATCGTGATCAAGGTGTCCTGCACGTCGGCCGGGATACGGGTCAGCTCCTCGACCCGCGCTGTCATGCCCTCGGACATGGCGCGCATGACGGGGCTGGGCACGAGTGCGTCCCGGCTCGGCCCGTGGGCGAGCAGGCGTGCGTAGTTCCATCCGTAGCGGATCGCCTCTTCGGGCGTGCCCGCGGTGCCCTGCACCAGCAGCGTCGAGTCACCGCTGACAGCGGCCGCGAGATGCTCGGAGACCCACGTCTTCGCCGTGCCGGGGACGCCGAGCAGCAGCAGGGCGCGGTCGGTGGCGAGCGTCGTGACGGCGACCTCGACGATGCGGCGTGGCCCCACGTACTTCGGCGTGATGACGGTGCCGTCGGGCAGCGTCCCGCCGAGCAGATATGTGGCGACGGCCCATGGTGAGAGGCGCCAGCGGGCGGGGCGCGGCCGGTCGTCCTGGGCGGCCAGCGCCGCGAGTTCGGCGGCGAAGGCGTCCTCCGCGTGCGGCCGCAGCGCCTGCGCGGCGCCCTCTTGCTCCCCCGCGGGCGCGGCGCTCTTCTCGGTCGTTTCGACGGAAACGGTCATGGCGATCCCCCTCGATATCGGCCGGGCTCGGCCGGCACGTCTCGGCACATCCCGAGCGCTCGGCCGGGATGTGTTTCCACGGTGCACCACGCCACTGACAATCACCGGCCGTACGCCTCTGACCTGGGCAGATGCCTCGCTCACGGTCGATTGTCAGTGGCGGGACCTACCTTCGAGAACATGACTCAGCAGGGGGTGCGCTGGACGGCGGACCAGGTGCTGGCACTGGCGCCTGACGCCCCGTCACGCAAGGCGGGAAGCAAACTCGGCGTCGCCGGGCCATGGTCCGAGGCGGGCGGTTCGGGGGAGGGGATGGTGTGGGGACTGTGCAAGGGCAGTGGCAGCAAGCCGTACCAAACGGTCGTGGATGTCGCGGACGTCGCGGGTCCGGCATACAAGTGCAGTTGTCCGAGCCGTAAGTTCCCGTGCAAGCACGCGCTCGGGCTGCTGCTCCTGTGGGCCGGGCAGGACGGTTCGGTGCCGGACGCGGGGACGCCGCCGGACTGGGCGGAGGAGTGGGCCGAGGGGCGCAGGAAGCGGGCGCAGGCCAAGCGGGCCGCGGATTCGGATTCCGGCGGCAGGCCTTCCGCCGATCCCGAGGCGGCGCGCCGCAGAGCCGATCGACGGGCCGAGCGGGTCACCGCGGGCGCGGGCGAACTGGAACAGCGGCTCACGGACCTGCTGCGCGGCGGCCTCGCCTCGGCGGAGCAGGCCGGGTACGGGATGTGGGAGGAGACGGCTGCCCGCATGGTGGACGCGCAGGCACCCGGACTCGCTGCGCGGGTACGGGAGTTGGGGGCGATACCGGCGTCGGGGCCGGGCTGGCCCGTACGCCTCCTGGAGGAGTGCGCTCTGCTGCACCTCCTCGACCAGGGCTGGCTCCGCCGCGACGGCCTTCCGGCCGGGCTGGCGGCGACAGTCCGCTCCCGCGTCGGACTGCCGGCCTCGGCGGACGGACAGCCCACGCGCGACCGGTGGCTCGTCCTGTCCCAGCACGACACGGCCGACACCCGGCTCACCACACGCCGAATATGGCTGTACGGAACGGAGTCCGGCCGCACGGCGCTCCTCCTGTCCTACGGGGCGGCGGGCCGCGCACCCGCCCTCTCCCTGCCGGTCGGCCTGGCCCTGGACGCCGAGCTGTCCGCGTACGCGGGTGACGGGCAGCTCCGCGCTGACCTGGGCGAACAGTTCGCGGCGCCCGCCCCAAGTTCCGCACGCCCCAAGGGAGTCGGCGTCGCGGAGGCCGCCGCACGGTACGGCGACGCGCTGACGCAGGACCCATGGCTGGAGTCATGGCCGGTGACGCTGAGCCGGGTCATACCGGGGCCGGGCGGAGAGGGGGAGCGCGCCAACGGCTGGCAACTAGCCGACTCAGACGACGACTTGACGCAGCGCCTAGCACTTCCACTCACCCCGAAGGCCACGTCCGGCCCCGGCCTGTGGCGACTGGCGGCCCTGTCGGGCGGCGCCCCGGTCACGGTCTTCGGCGAATGCGGCCACCGAGGCTTCACCCCACTAACGGCCTGGCCGGAAGGCCCGGGAGATCCGGTGACGCTGTGCTGACGAACCGACCCCGAACCCTGGAGAGGAGCAACATGAACGCACCTTCCCCCGACGACGACCGCTCGGGAGGAATCGGCTCGTGGCCCTATGCGGGGGCGGCGACGGGTATGGACGTGGCGCCAGCGCCGGGGGCGGCGAACGGCATCGGCGCGGGAATCCGCACAGGTGGAGCGACCGACCTCAGCGCGCCGGCACGCACGGGAACGCCCGCCCGCACCGGCGCCGTGGGCAGCATCGGTGCGGCGACCGCCACCGGCATGGGCAACGGCACGTCGCCCGACACCGGCGCAGCAGCACCCGCCGGCACGCCACCCCGCACCAGCTCGACGACCGGCACCCGGCCGGCAACCGACAAACGCACGGACAGCCTCCGGAGCGCGGCGACCCCCAATATCGGCACGTCGGCACGCACGGGAACGCCGGCCCGCTCCAGCTCGACGACCAGCACTGGAGCCGTCACCGCCACAGGCCCGGACAACCCCGACGCCGCCCCCGACGCCTGGGAAGAGCTGGTCACCGTAGCCCTGCTGGGGACTGACCGGCGGACGCCGCCCGGCCACTCGTCCGGCTCCGACGCGCCCCGCTCCCTGCTCGACGCCGCCGCCGTTCAGACCGTGCGGCGGCGTGCGGGGCTGCGTCCGGCGGTCGCGGCCGCGCCTCCGGAGCGGGCCGCGCACGATGCGCGGCCCGCTCTCCCGGCCCCCGCCCGGCGTCGGCTCGCCATGTTGCTCACCGACCGGCCCGGTACCGGCGGTGGCCGTCGCGGGACGGCGCCCGACCTGATGGAACTGCTCCCCCAGTGGCTCGCCGGGGCCAACGAACACGGCTACGCCGCGCCTCCCGAGCTGCTGCCCGCGCTCCTCGACGCGGCGCGCGGGCGCACCGACCTGCGGCCGCAGGCACTCACATTCGCCGGCCCGCGCGCCCTGTGGCTGGCGCGGCTCAACCCGGACTGGAAGTTCGCCCTGCGCTCCACGCCCGGCGGCGCCACGACCCTCCCGGACCCCGAGGCCACCGCCGACGTACACCACCTATGGGAGGAGGGTCTGTTCGCGGAGCGGGTCGCGCTCCTGTCCGCCGTACGCGCGCACAACCCGATCGCGGCGCGCGAGCTGCTCGCCGGTACCTGGTCCACCGAGCGGGCCGAGGACCGGCTGATGTTCCTCGACTCGCTGCGCACGGGCCTGGCCGACGCCGACGAGCCGTTCCTGGAACAGGCGCTGTCGGACCGCAGCCGCAACGTCAGAGCGACCGCCGCCGAGCTCCTGTCCGCGCTCCCCGGCTCGGCACTCGCGGCCCGAATGGCATCGCGCGCGGGCACCTGCGTAGCCGTCGACCGCACGCAGAGCACGCCGACGATCGCCGTCGAGGCTCCGCACGAGTGCGACGCGAGCATGGAGCGGGACGGGGTCGTGGCGAATCCGCCGACGGGGCGGGGTGAACGGTCGTGGTGGCTGGGCCAGTTGGTCGAGGCGACACCGCTCGACCACTGGACCCCGAAGCTCGGCGGGCGCACTCCGGAGGAGATCGTCGCGCTGCCCGTGGCCGACGACTGGCAGGGCGAACTGCACGCGGCCTGGTGCCGGGCGGCGGTGCGCCAGCGGAATGTCGTGTGGTCCCGGGCCCTCCTGGGGACACCCGCGTCGCCCGACGCCGGGGGCCCCGGCGCCGTATCGCTGTCGGAGCGGGCGAAGTTGCTCTGCGCGCTGCCCGGGGACGAACGGGCCGAGTGGGTGGCCGGTTTCATCGCGGCGCACGGGCTGTCGGAGGCGTTCCAGCTGCTCGGGGTCTGCGCGCAGCCCTGGGCCGGGCCGCTCGGGCGGGCCGTCGTCGACGCGCTGAACATCGCGCGTGACGCGGGCAGTTACCCGTGGAGTTTCAGCGGGGTCATGGGCCTGGCCGAGCGCTGCCTCGACCCGGCGGAGGCGTCCCGCCTGGAAGGTCTCACGGCGACCCCGGACGAACCGGAGGACGCGGCTCCCGGAGCCGGGGGCTACTGGTCGGAGGCGTTCCAGCGCCTCGTCAGCACGCTGCGCCTGCGGCAGGCCATGCGGGACGAGTTGAGGGGGGTGGCGGCGTAGGTGGACTGGCCCCCACCACACCCCCGTAACGCAAAGTGCTCAACCTGCCGGAATCACCGGCAGGTTGAGCACCCTGCACCACCATCTAGATCTAGCGGGAGAAGAATCCCGGGCCCCCCGGAGGGATCACGCCTCGGCCGGCTGCCGGACGTTCGCCCGGACCCAGTCCACGATCGACGCCGTCGTCGCGCCCGGAGTGAAGATCTCCGCCACACCCTTCTCCTTGAGCGGAGCGATGTCCGCCTCCGGGATGATGCCGCCGCCGAACACCTTGATGTCCGCGGCGTCGCGCTCGGCAAGAAGCTCGATGACGCGCGCGAAGAGCGTGTTGTGCGCTCCGGAAAGGATCGAGAGACCGATCGCGTCGGCGTCCTCCTGGATCGCCGTGTCGACGATCTGCTCCGGCGTCTGGTGCAGGCCCGTGTAGATGACCTCCATACCGGCGTCGCGCAGCGCCCGCGCGATCACCTTGGCCCCGCGATCGTGACCGTCGAGCCCCGGCTTGGCGACCACCACGCGGATCGGACCGGCTGCCACACCCATCACTGCCTCCATGAAGCGACTTCCACCCGATACCTGAGCTGATGCGTACCCGGCGAGTGAACGAACGTTATCGACAGCATCCCGCAGCCGACCGTTTCGCGGTGCGGAGGGAGGGGGAAATCACACGTTGGGACACGTACAACCGCGCGCCAGGTCGCCGCGGGCGGCTCCGAAGCCGCTTTTCCGGGGGCGTGACGCAGGGAAGCCGCGAAGAAAAACAGCCGCAGGACACCGCCGCCGAGCGGCGGGCGGCACGGGGGATCGGCACCGCGGTAAGCACGGAAAGTCCGTACCGCAACAGCGACGGTCACGCACGGGCACCAGTCAATCACCGTCCGTGCACGACGCGCGCCGTCCGTCAACTCGGCGCATGCTTCCCATGAGGGCACTCGGGGTTACGGCGAAGTTTCCTCCGGGTGTCGACGGGAGGTCGGCCATGAAGGTCAACAGCATCCTGCCCCTACGCCCGCTCTACGACCTGATCCCCGAGCGGCTGACCGGAACCTCCATGGCCCTGCTCAAGGCCACCGCCCTCGAGCTCGCGATCCTCGCCGGACACCTGCTGCTCTACCCGTCCGGGCTCATCCCGGAGCGTCGCGCCGCCCCCGAGATCCCCCCGCTCCGCCACTCCCCCGACTACCTGCGCACCTACGCCGCCGATCACACGAACGGCACCACGGTGGAGCTGAGGAGCCTGAACGGGTGCTCCGGCAGCCTGCCGGAGCACGGAAAGCCGGAGCACGGAACACCGGAACGCGGAACAGCGGAGCACGGATCGCCGGAGCGCGGAACGCGCGACACCGTCACGGCCCACCTGCCCGCGGCCGAGAGCAAGCCCCCCGTCCTCCTCCTGCACGGCTTCATCGACAACCGTTCCGTGTTCGTCCTGCTGCGCCGCTCGCTCGCCCAGCACGGCCGGCACCACGTCGAATCGCTCAACTACTCGCCGCTGACGTGCGACATCCGCACCGCCGCCGCCCTGCTCGGCCGGCACGTCGAGGAGATCTGCGAACGCACGGGCCAGGACCGGGTCGACATCGTGGGCCACAGCCTCGGCGGGCTCATCGCCCGTTATTACGTGCAGTGCCTGGGCGGCGATCTGCGCGTGCGCACGCTCGTGTCGCTCGGCACCCCGCACAAGGGGACGACCATCGCGCCCCTGATGGACGCGCACCCGATCGTCCGGCAGATGCGCCCCGGCTCGACCGTCATCGAGGAGCTGGCGCGGCCCGCGCCCGGCTGCCGCACCCACTTCGTGAGTTTCTGGAGCGATCTCGACCAGATCATGGTTCCGCTGGAGACGGCCCGGATCGACCACCCCGACCTGCTCGCGCACAACGTCCGAGTGACCGGCGTCGGCCACCTCGCGCTCCCCGTGCACCCGGCGGTCGCGGCCGGCATCCGGGAGGCACTCGACATCGACGCGCCGGAGGGGCGGGAGGCGCACACGCCGGACTCCGTCGGCGGGCTGACCGTGGCCTGATTCGCGCCCCAGAACCGTCTCCCAACTGGTCAAATGTCGAACGATCCTCGAACGCAGAGCCAAAGCTCTGCCCACAGTCCCCCGAAAGGCAGCCGAATGCCCGTTTCCTGCGGGCGGGAAACCTGACGAAGATTGTCGTGCCCGCGTACCGCCGGGTACAGTCGCCGCACTGCTCTGGCAGCCCCTGTTGTCGAGGCGAAAGAGAAGTTGGTGAACGACCGTCACCCGTCGGGGATTCAGACCACCCCGGCCCCGGCACAGGACGCCGACTACGCGCCCTACGCTCCGTATGACCAGCAGAACGCTCAGTGCGGGGGCTACGCCGGTTACGACGGCCACGCCATCGACGGCTACGCCACCGACCCCCACCTCGGTGACCACTCCGGCGCGCACGGGGCGGGTTCGTACGCCGAAGGCCAGTGGGCGACCGGCGCGCACCAGACGCTGACGACACCGGAGCCGACGCACCACGACCCGTACGCGGCGCACCAGCACTCCCCGTACGGCACCGGCGCCTACGACACCACCGCCGCATGGGCGACCGGCACGCATCAGCAACTCACCGACATTCCGGCGCAGTCCGGGCCGCACGATTCCGGCCATTGGGACACGGGCGCGTGGGCCGACCAGAGCGGGCAGTGGGACGCGAACGCTTTCGGGGCGCAGGCGCAGGGGTTCACGACGCAGGACACGTTCGCGACGCAGGACGCTTTCGCGACGGGGACCTTCCAGACCCCGAACGCCTTCGAGACCCAGACGTTCGAGACTCAGACCTTCGAGGCTCAGGCGTTTGAGACGCAGGCCTTCGAGGCGCAGACCTTTGACGCTCAGCCTTTTGAGACGCAGGGCTTTGAGGCTCCGGCTTTCGAGACGCAGACGTTCGACGCTTCGGCCTTCGCTACGCACACCCACGACGCTCACGCCGCCAACGCCCACGCTCAGGCCTACGAGACGCAGACTTTCGAGGCCCAGGCCTTCGAGACACACACGTTCGCCCCACAGACGTTCCCCGGCTCGTCCGCCTACGACAGCGGCGCGTACGACGCCACGGCGTGGAACTCCGCGGGCCCGGACGTCGACCCGGCGGACGCCGCGCACCTCACGGGCCACGACGGCGACGCCCAGCACGGCTACGGTCAACTCGACGCACACGAGCCCGAGTTGAGCCACAGGGCGGGCGCCCCCGACCCGGCCGTCGGCCACACCACAGACCCTTACGGCTACAGCACCGGTGCCGAAGCCGAGACTGACAGCGAAGCTGACTCCGGTGATGGCGACGCCGACGAGCGCCCCGCGTCCGCACCGCGTTCCCGCTCGCGCTCCCGCTCCAATTCCCGTTCCGCTTCGGGCTCCCGTTCCGCTTCGAGTTCCAGTTCCCGCCGCCGCACCCCCGCCAAGCGTTCCGCGCTGCTCACCGTCGCGGTGCCCTCGGTGTGTGCGATCGGCGTCGCGGGAGCGGCCGCAGCAGCCATCGGCGGGGTCGGCGGCGACGACAAAAAGGAGACGACGGCCGCGTCGGCGCCCGACGCCACCGCAGTGAAGCCGTCCGTCGCGAACAACAAGCTCGACACCCAGCTCGCGAAACTCTCCGCCGACGCGGGTGACTTCGCCGACCGGGCGAGCCGCACGCAGGAACGTATCGACCTCAGGGCCAAGCAGGAGGCCGAGCGCAAGCAGGCGGCGGAGGAAGCGGCCCGCAAGGAACGGCTGCGGCCCAAGTTCGCCCTGCCGGTCTCGCAGCACGGGCTGAGCGCGTACTTCGGACAGGCCGGCATCAACTGGATGTCCATCCACACCGGCATCGACTTCCCCGTCTCCTACGGCACTCCGGTGATGGCCGCGACCGACGGCACCATCCGCAGCCAGTGGAACAGCGCGTACGGGAACATGACGATCCTGACGGCGAAGGACGGCACGGAGACCTGGTACTGCCACCTCTCCAGCCGCACCGTGTCGAGCGGGCCGGTCAAGGCCGGGGACGTCATCGCGCACTCCGGGAACTCCGGCAACTCCACCGGCCCGCACCTGCACTTCGAGGTGCGCCCCGGCGGCGGCTCGGCCGTCGACCCGCTCCCCTGGCTCCGCAGCCACGGCCTCGACCCGACGTAAGCCGACCGGCGGTCTCGCGGGCCATGGGCTCGCCCCCAAGAACCGCCGCCCCGCGGGCTCGACCCCGAGAGCCGAGCCCCCCGCAAGCAAAGCGCAGCGCTAAAGCTTCTCCACCGGCGCATACCGCAGCAGCAGCCGCTTCGGCTTCGGGTCGCCGAAGTCGACCGTCGCCTCCGCGTTCGACCCCGTGCCCTTGACGCCGACTACCGTGCCGAGGCCGAACTGGTCGTGCGTGACGCGGTCTCCCACGGACAGCGCGACCACCGGCTTCTCGGTCGCCCGGCGCGTGGCGAACGCGGGCGTCGTGCGCGAGCGCGACGACGACAGCGAAGCCGCGATCCCACTCGTCGGCCCCGCCGACTTCGCGGGCGCCACCGCACCCGTCCGCTTCCATTCCAGATGCGCGTCCGGAATCTCCTCGAGGAAGCGCGACGGCGGGTTGTACGAGGGCTGGCCCCAGGCGCTGCGCAGCGTGGAGCGCGTCAGATACAGCCGCTCACGCGCGCGCGTGATGCCGACGTAGGCGAGACGGCGCTCCTCCTCCAGCTCCTTGACCTGGCCGAGGGAACGCATGTGCGGGAAGACGCCGTCCTCCATGCCGGTCAGGAAGACGACGGGGAACTCCAGGCCCTTGGCCGTGTGCAGGGTCATCAGCGTGATGACGCCACTGCCGTCGTCCTCCTCGTCGGGGATCTGGTCGGAGTCGGCGACGAGTGCGACCCGCTCCAGGAACTCGGAGAGCGTGCCGGGGCTCGCCGCGCCGCCCTCCCCCTCGGCCGGAGCCTCGGTCGGGGCCTCCGCCGCCGCGCTCTCCTGCTCGAACTCCAGTGCCACGGCCGCGAGTTCCTGAAGGTTCTCGATGCGCGTCTCGTCCTGCGGGTCAGTCGACGACTGGAGCTCGGCGAGATACCCGGTGCGTTCGAGCACGGCCTCCAGGACCGTGGCCGGGCCCGCGCCGGACTCGACGATGGTGCGCAGGTCCTCCATCAGCGTGTTGAACCGCTTCACCGCGTTCGTCGAGCGGGCCGCCATGCCGTACGCCTCGTCGACGCGGCGCAGCGCCTGCGGGAAAGAGATCTTCTCGCGCTGGGAGAGCGCGTCGATCATGGCCTCGGCGCGGTCACCGATGCCGCGCTTCGGCACGTTGAGAATGCGGCGCAGCGGGACGGAGTCCTCCGGGTTGGAGAGCACCCGCAGGTAGGCCAGGACGTCCCTGACCTCCTTGCGCTCGTAGAAGCGCACTCCGCCGACGACCTTGTAGGGCAGGCCGACGCGGATGAAGATCTCTTCGAAGACACGGGACTGCGCGTTCGTCCGGTAGAAGACGGCGACGTCGCCCGCCTTGGCGTCGCCCGCGTCCGTGAGCCGGTCGATCTCGTCGGCGACGAACTGCGCCTCGTCGTGCTCGGTGTCGGCGACATAGCCGGTGATCTGCGCGCCTGCGCCCGCGTTCGTCCACAGGTTCTTGGGGCGGCGGGACTCGTTCCGCTCGATGACCGCGTTGGCCGCGGAGAGGATCGTCTGCGTCGAGCGGTAGTTCTGCTCCAGGAGGATCGTCGTCGCGTCCGGGTAGTCCTCCTCGAACTGGAGGATGTTCCGGATGGTGGCGCCGCGGAAGGCGTAGATCGACTGGTCGGCGTCACCCACGACGCACAGCTCGGCCGGGCCGAGGTCGTCCGCGCGCGGCGGCACGTCGAGACCCGCCTCCACCTCCTCGTCGTGGGCGGCGGCGGTGCCGACGAGCTCACGCACCAGGGAGTACTGCGCGTGGTTCGTGTCCTGGTACTCGTCGACCAGGACGTGGCGGAAGCGGCGGTGGTAGTGCTCGGCGACGTCCGGGAACGCACGCAGCAGGTTGACCGTCGTCATGATCAGGTCGTCGAAGTCCAGCGCGTTCGCCTCGCGGAGGCGGGACTGGTACATCGCGTAGGCCTGGGCAAGCGTCTTCTCGAAGCCGTCCGCCGCCTGGGCGGCGAAGTCCTCCTCGTCGATCAGCTCGTTCTTCAGATTTGAGATCTTGGCGCTGAAGGACTTCGGCGGGAACTTCTTCGGGTCGAGGTCCAGGTCGCGGCAGACGAGGGCCATCAGGCGCTTGCTGTCGGCGGCGTCGTAGATCGAGAACGACGACGTGAAGCCCAGCCGCTTGGACTCGCGGCGCAGGATGCGGACGCAGGCGCTGTGGAACGTGGACACCCACATCGCGTTCGCCCGCGGGCCGACCAGGGCCTCGACGCGCTCCTTCATCTCGCCCGCGGCCTTGTTCGTGAACGTGATCGCGAGGATCTGGCCGGGGTGCACACCGCGCTCGGCGAGGAGGTGGGCGATGCGGTGCGTGAGCACGCGGGTCTTGCCCGAGCCGGCGCCAGCCACGATGAGCAGCGGGGAGCCGCCGTGGACGACGGCCGCCCTCTGGTTCTCGTTCAGCCCGTCGAGGAGCGCGGCCGGGTCGAGCGCCGGGCGGGGGGCGCCGCCGCGGTAGTACTCGTCTCTGGCCGGAGGCGCGTCGAACTTCCCGTCGAACAGGTCGTCCGGAACGTGCTCCGGAGCCATGTCGTCCTCGGGCGGCGGCGGGGGATGCTCCTCGTGGGCTTTCGAAGCCGTGAGGTCCGCCAGGAAGCTGTCGTCAAAGAGGCTGCTCATCGCTCTCCGAGTCTAGGCCGCCCCACTGACACCCACGGCCGCCCCGGAAATTTGGCCCCGCCTTCCCGGGACGGGCACGCCACGAAGTGCGGGAATCACCCTGCGTGACCGTTACCTCCGGTCACCAAGAAGATTTCCGAAGGTCACGAAAATGTATCGGGCATATCGAACATCAACCTTCACAGCAGCCACACGAGTTGGCTACGGTGCTCCGCGGGCCGCCCGTCCCCCCGCCGGCAACCGCGCCGCGAGCGGGTCGCCCCCGCTGAGTTCAGTACGCCGAGAGGCATGGAACCGGGGACCCAGGACTTTTGGGGTGAATCGGCCGACGACCCGTCAGGGCACGGCCGTAGGGCAGCCTTCCGAATCTTCGCCCGAACCCGTCAGCTAACCCGGTAAGCGGTCACGGGAAGGAGTCCCACCCCTTGGCGTCGCACCGCAAACCGCGGACAGCCAGTCCCCGTACGGCCCCCGTCCTCGGCATCACGACGGCCGCCCTCACCTCGATAGCGCTGCTCTCGCAGACGGCGAACGCGGCGCCCTCCGCTCCGCCGAAGCCGAGCCTGGAAGAGGTCCAGAAGAAGGTCGACACGCTCTACCACCAGGCGGGCGTGGCCACGGAGAAGTACAACGCCGCCAAGGAGCGCACGGCCACGCAGCAGCAGCGCGTCGGTCACCTGCTCGACGACGTCGCCAAGCGGACCGACAAGCTCAACAAGGCCCGCCAGGAGCTCGGCACCTTCGCCGCGGCCCAGTACCGCACGGGCGCCGTGTCCGACACGGCGACGCTGCTCCTCGCCGACAACCCGCAGGACTACTTCGACCAGGACCATCTGATGGGCAGGCTCACCAGCCGTCAGAAGAAGGCCGTCGACGACTACCAGGCGGAGCAGGTCGCCACCACGAAGAAGCGCACGGAGGCGACCAAGAGCCTGGAGACGCTGACCAGTTCGCAGGCCACGCTCCGGAGCTCCAAGAAGGAAGTCCAGCAGAAGCTCGGTGACGCGCGCGACCTCCTCTCGAAGCTGACCGCCGAGGAGAAGGCGCGGCTCGCGGCGATCGAGAAACAGAAGCAGGAGGAGGCCCGCAAGAAGCAGGAGGCTCTCGCCCGCCAGCAGGCGGCGGCCGAGGCCAAGCGCAAGGCGGCGGAAGAGGCCAAGCAGAAGGCTGCCGCGGGCTCCGGTTCCGGTTCCGGTTCCGGTTCCGGTTCCGGATCGAGCACGGGTTCGGGCACGAGCACCGGCTCCGGAGGCAGCAGCACCGGAAGCACCGGGTCCGGCTACGCGACCAAGGCCGCGAAGGTGATCAGCTTCGCCGAGGCCCAGATCGGCAAGCCGTACGTGTGGGGCGCCACGGGCCCCGGCTCGTACGACTGCTCGGGCCTCACGCAGGCCGCGTGGCGGTCGGCCGGGATCTCGCTGCCGCGCACCACCTGGGACCAGGTCAACGTCGGCAAGACGGTCAGCACGACCGACGCCCAGCCCGGTGACCTGGTGTTCTTCTACAACGACATCAGCCACGTCGGCATCTACATCGGCGGCGGCAAGATGATCCACGCACCGAAGCCGGGCGCGAGCGTCCGCGTCGAGTCGATCTACTACATGCCGATCCACAGCGTGGTGCGCCCGGCCTGACCGTCTTTGTGGGGTTACGTTCGGGCGGTGCGCGGCCCGAACGCAACCCCACGTCCCGGACCCACGTGGTCCCAGCTCCCGCCGGCGGCCGGCGCCGCCGTCATGGCCACCGGCATCATCTCCGTCGGCCTGCACCTGACCGGCCACTCGGTGCTGTCCGGCATCTTCCTGGTGCTCGCCGCCGCCCTCTGGCTCGTCCTCGCGGCGAACTTCGCGAACCGCCTCGTCAACGACCCCGCCCGCTGGGAGTCCGAGGCCGACACCCCGCCCGCGCTCACGGCGGTCGCGGCCACGACGGTCCTCGGCACCCGGTTCTCCCTGTTCGGCTGGCAGACCACGGCCGAGGCGCTGCTCGCGCTCGCCGCGCTCGTCTGGCCGGTGCTGATGATCAACGTGGTGCGGCACTGGAAACGGCGGATGCCGGGAAACGTCTTCCTCGGCTGCGTTGCGACGGAGGGCCTCGTCGTCCTGGCCGCGACACTCACGAGCGCGACCGGCGCGCACTGGCTCGCGTACACCGGGATGGTGCTCTTCTGGGGCGGGCTCGTCCTGTACGTCTTCGCGCTGCTCCGCTTCGACCTGCGTCAGGTCGCGACCGGCGCGGGTGACCAGTGGATCGCGGCCGGCGCGCTCGCCATCGCCGCGCTCGCGGGCGCGAAGCTCGTCTCGACGGGCCTGTGGAACGACGACGACACCGACACCCTGCGCAGCGCGGCCGTCCTGGTGCTCGTCCTCGACGTCGTCTGGTACGTGGTGCTGGCGGTGGCCGAGGTGTGGTGGCCCCGGTGGGACTACGACATCCGGCGCTGGTCGACCGTCTTCCCGATGGGAATGACGGCGGCGGCGATCCTCTCCGTGGGGACCGCCGCCGACGCGCCCTGGCTCAGGGGCCCGGGGCAGGTGCTGCTGTGGGTCGCGGTGGCCGCTTGGCTCGCGACCCTCGTGGGAGCGCTCAGGTCCAGAGCACCGCGATGAAGATGTTCGTCATGGTCAGGCCGCCGACCAGGCCGAACAGGCCCTTGTCGATCTGCTCCTCGTCGCGCTTCACGTAGACGAGGCCGAGGATCACGATCAGCAGGGCGAGCTTCACGCCGATCTTGATGTTGTCGACGGTGCTGCCGTTCGCCTGGTTGAGGCCGACCAGGATCGCGCCGGTCACCAGCATGGTGAGCGCGCCGTGCAGCATCGCGGGGACGAAGCGGGCCGTGCCCTTGCCCATCGCCTTCATCTGGGTGAGGAACCCGCCCAGCAGCGAGGCGATGCCGATGATGTGCAGGCCGACGAAGATGTGGATGAGTACGTCCATGTGGCGGAGCCTAACCGGAGCCTCACTCCCGTCCGGCGGCGGGCCATGTTCCTCCGGACCCGCCTCCGGCATCGGCGCAGCGCCGGCCGTCACCGACCTGTACCGGTCCGTGACGGTCCACTCCGGTCGGCCATCGGTCAGGTGCGGTCGCACCCGGAACAGAAGGGCCAGTTGTGGACAATCCGTCACCAACCCGTGACGGTCAGGTTTAGCGTCCTTCCTCAGGTGACCGGCTCCCCACCGCCGCTCCGTCCGGGGCGGTAGCCGGCCGCCTACCGCCGAGAAGGTCCGGCGGCGGCCCGCTCCCCCTGTGCCGGGCCGCCGCCGGACGCGTAAGCAGTACGTACCGGAAGGACGTGCCCCCGTGGCGGCAGCGCACCGTAAGCCCCGACCGCGCTCGCTCACCGGCCCTACGGCCCGCACCGCGGCGACCCTCGCGCTCGCCTCCGCGGCGACCGCCACCGCCTTCGACGGCGCGGCGCACGCGGAGCCCCGGCTCACCCCCGGCCAGGTGAAGGCGAAGGTCGACCGGCTCTACCAGGAAGCCGAGAAGGCCACCGAGAAGTACAACGGCGCCAAAGAGAAGGCTGCCAAGGCCGAGCGGCAGCTCGACGCCCTGCGCGACGAGTCGGCCCGCCGCATGGACCGGCTCAACGCCCGCCGCGAGGCGCTCGGTTCGGCCGCCGCCGCGCAGTACCGCACCGGCGCCCTCGACCCGACCATCCAGCTCGTCCTGTCGTCCGACCCCGCGCACTACCTCGACGACGCCGCGCTGACCGACCGCCTCGGCACCCGTCAGGCCGCCGCCGTCGAGCGTGTCCGGCGCGAACTCCGGCAGATCGGCCAGCTGCGCGGCGAGGCGGACGGCCGCCTCGCCGAACTGCGGCAGCGCCAGGGCGAACTGCGCAAGCAGAAGAAGACGGTCACCGGGAAGCTGACCGAGGCCAAGCGTCTCCTCGACCAGCTGCCGGCGGCCGAGCGCACCAGCATCGGAGCGGGCGCGGGCGACACCGGAACCGACGGCACCGTCCGTGCCTCGCGCTCCGACCTGTCCCGCGACCTGCCGTCCGGGGCCCTGCCGAAGGCGCCGGACTCCCGCGCGGCGGCGGCCATCGCCTACGCGTACAAGGCGCTCGGCAGCCCCTACGTGTGGGGCGCCACCGGCCCGAACGCCTTCGACTGCTCCGGCCTCACCCAGGCCGCGTACCGCTCGGCCGGCGTCTCCCTGCCGCGCACCACGTACTCCCAGATCAACGCAGGCCCCCGCATCCCCCGCTCCCAACTCCAGCCAGGCGACCTGGTGTTCTTCTACTCGGGCATCAGCCACGTCGGTCTCTACATCGGCGACGGCAAGATGATCCACGCGCCGAACCCCAGCGCTCCCGTGCGCATCGCCTCCGTCGACCTGATGCCGTTCGCGGGGGCAACTCGGGTGGCGTGAGCCGGTGTTCCGCCCGCCGGTAGGGTCGGGGACATGTCCCGACGCCCCCTGCCACCACCCCCGCCGCCCCCGCATCTGAGCACCTGGCCCGACCGTCAGGCGCTGCTCGCCGGCCGCGCCATGGCGCTCGACGAACTTCGGAAGAGGCACCTCGGGCTGGGACGGCTGCTGCTGCTGTGGCTGTTCGGCGCGGGCGTCCTGATCGGCTGGGCCCTGATTACCCTGGTGGTCGGGGAGTTCGAGGACAAAGATCCCCTGGTCTTCGTCCTGGGCCCCATCTTCGCCGTTCTCGGCCTGGGTGCGCTGGTCCCGTCGGTCATCGGCATCGTCCTCGCCATCCGCCGCGACCGGAAGATACGTGAACTCACCAACGCCTGGCTGGCGTTGGACAGCGACCCGGCGTCCGAAGCGCGCCTACGCTCCCCCGGTCTCAGCCTCACCTGGCTCCTGTCGTCCCTGGTGCTGTGCGTGCTCGGCCTGTGGGCCTCCTTCGGAACCGCCGCCTCGGCCGGGCCGGGGCGGTACGTGTACGCGACTGTCGCCTGGGGGATGGGTTCGGGCCTGATCATGTGGGTGACGGGCCTCGTCGGCATCGTGAAGGCGGCGGGGCACTACCGCTGGGCCCTGCGTACGGTGAGCGCGCCGGCCGCGAACGGCGGCGCCCACCGCTGACGGCCCGGCGACCGGGTGCCTGGCCGTGGCTGAACCGTCAGACCAGGCGCCGCGCCGTCGCCCATCTCGTCAGCTCGTGCCGGTTCGACAGCTGGAGCTTTCTGAGGACCGCCGAGACGTGCGACTCGACCGTCTTCACCGAGATGAACAGCTGCTTGGCGATCTCCTTGTACGCGTAACCACGGGCGATCAGACGCAGGACCTCCCGCTCGCGCTGCGTGAGGCGGTCCAGGTCCTCGTCGACGGGCGGAGCGTCGGTCGACGCGAACGCGTCCAGCACAAAGCCCGCGAGACGCGGGGAGAACACCGCGTCGCCTTCCTGGACACGGAAGACGGAGTCCACCAGGTCCGTGCCGGTGATCGTCTTGGTGACATAACCGCGGGCACCGCCACGGATGACGCCGATGACATCCTCCGCCGCATCCGAGACCGAAAGCGCCAGGAAACGCACGGGGTTGTCGACGGCCGACATCAACGGAGCACACCGGCGCAGGACTTCGACCCCACCGCCGCCCGGAAGGTGTACGTCGAGCAGGACGACCTCGGGGCGTGTGGCCGTGATGACCTTGACCGCCTGGTCGACGTCAGCGGCCTCGCCGACCACCTCGACGCCGGTCGTCCCGGTGCGGCCGATCTCCGCCTGGACCCCGGTGCGGAACATCCGGTGGTCGTCGACGAGGACCACGCGCACGTGCCGGTCCACCTGCTCGCCCGCCTCCGCCGCGTCGCTCGTCCCGGGCCTGGACTGCTCGTCACTCATGGGGTCATCTCCGCCCTCTTCATGGTCAGTTCGACCTCCGTACCGCCGTCCGGCACCGCGCGCAGCCGTGCCGAACCGCCGTTGCGCTCCATCCGGCCGATGATCGATTCTCTAACGCCCATCCGGTCCGCGGGTATCGAGTCGAGGTCAAAGCCGGGCCCCCGGTCCCGTACGGACACGAACACCCGCTCCTCCTCCACCTCGGCATAGACCTGCACCGCACCGCCCTCGCCACCGTACTTCGCGGCATTCACCATCGCTTCCCTCGCGGCCTGCATCTGTGCGGAAAGACCGTCGTCGAGCGGGCAGTCGCCGACCACCACGACTTCGAGGGGCACCCCGTGCTGGTCCTCGACCTCGGCCGCGTCGCGCTTGACCGCCTCCGCCACGGTGGCCGGCTCGTCGGCCTCGTCCTTCCCGTTGCCCTCCGGTCTGTAGAGCCAGGCCCGCAGGTCGCGCTCCTGGGCGCGGGCCAGGCGCCGCACCTCACCCGGGCTCTCCGCGTTCCGCTGTATCAGCGTCAGGGTGTGCAGCACCGAGTCGTGGACGTGCGCCGCGACCTCCGCCCGCTCCTGCGCGCGGATCCGCATGAGGCGTTCCTCGGACAGGTCCTGGGTCATGCGCACGAGATAGGGGCCGGCGAGCAGGGCGATGCCGACGATGACGGCGAGGGCGGCCTGGAGGACGGAGCCGAGGTGCTGGGCCGACCCCTGGAGGACGAAGATCCCGGTGACCCCGGCTCCCACGAGGACGACACCGGCCGCGGCCCGCGCCAGATTCAGGGTGCGTCTGCTGCGGCCCACCTCCATCCAGCGGGCCCGGCGCGCGTTGTCCGCCTGGCGCCAGACCAGGGCCACACCGGCGCCGACAAGGAGCGCCGGCCACAGGTACGCCTTCGCGTTCCCCGCCAGATTCACATTGCTGACGAAGACCATCGCCACGACGACCATGAGGAGCAGCGCGAGGATCTGCCCCTTGTCGGGCTTGCGGGCGACGAGCCGGCGCCGGCCGTCCGGCGCTATTTCCGTGACGAACGCCGAGGACCGCTCGCCGCCGACGCCACCGACGCCGAGCGGGACGAAGAACCAGAACGCCGCGTAGAGCAGAGCCCCGAGTCCGTCCGCCATGAACAGGCCCACGAAGACGAGCCGCACCCAGATCACGGGCAGGCCGAGATGTCCGGCGAGTCCCCGCGCCACTCCCCCCAACATGCGACCGTCGCTGCTGCGGTAGAGCTTGCGCGGTGCCCGCGGTTCGTCGATGGGTGCTGCTGCGGCTTCCGGCATGACACTGATCGTCACACGTGGGACGGGCCCGGGCATCAGGGTTCAGCCCGGAGACGCCCCTGATCTCCTGCCCCGACGTCGGCCGCGTCCGCGGCCGTCCCGCGCCGCGTCCCCGCAGCATCACGGCCGGATTTCCCATCGCGTTTCCCGCCGCGTATCCACGGTCGTGAGGGTGCGCCCCCGAGCGGTGTAAGGGGCGATTTCAGGGTTCGGCCAGGGTTGTCCCGGCTGCCGCGGCGGGCCTCCGGCCGTCACCATGGACACATGACAGATCACCAGCACGCCTCGCCGGAAGCGGAGGCCGGGCAGCCGAAGGACGGCTCGCCCGGTCCCGGTTCCGCGAGCGCTTCCGCAGGCGGCTCCGCGGGCACGTCCGCACCGCCCGCGCAGGGACAGGAGACCGGCGCCGGTTCGGCGCCGGCCAGGTTCCGGCGCGACCGGCGGAACGGGATGCTGGGCGGCGTGTGCGCGGGCCTCGGCCGGCACTGCGACATGGATCCGGTGATCTTCCGGATCGGGCTCGCGGTGATCGCCGCGACCGGCGGCCTCGGTCTGATCTTCTATGGCTTCGCCTGGCTTTTCGTCCCCTACGACGACGAGGAGGAGAACGAGGCGCGCAAGGTCCTCTCCGGCCGCGTGGACGGCCCTGCGCTCACGGCCGTGCTCTTCGCGCTCGTCGGCTGCGGGCTCTTCCTCTCGATGCTGAACAACGGCGGAGTGCTCACGTTCGCCGCGGTTCTCACCTTGCTTCTCGCGGGCGCGGGTTACTGGTCGCAGCAGCGCGGAGCTGCCGGTCCCGACCCCCTCGCGGCACCGTCAGTGGCGGACGCACCGCCCGAGCCACAGGCACCGCCCGTCACCGGAGCGCCTTCGTGGTGGCGGGACCCGATAGTCAAGGACGGCACGCATGTAGGAGGGACCGGGTACTTCTGGGGACCCGACAGAGCGCTCGACATCCGGTACGAGCCGACGGCGCGCGGACCGCACGCTACGGCTTGGGTCTCGGACTACGTCCCTGACGACCTCGGGGACCCCGGGGTCTCCGGGTCCGGCTCCAGACCTGACTCCGGATCCGGCTCTCGCGCCGCAACCGGGTCCAGACCCGGTTGCGCTCCCAGGGAGCGCGGGCCGCGCTGGATCGGCGGGTGGACGTTCCTGCTCGCCCTGGCGGCAGGGTGCGCGGCCACCGCGGCGACGTGGCACGGGCACCCGCTCGGGAATGCTCTGCAGGCCGGTCTCGCGAGCGCGCTCGTCGTGTTCGGCCTGGGCATCGGGCTCAGCGCGTTCCTCGGCAGAACGGGTGCCGGCTCGGTGATCTTCGCGGTCCTCACGGCGGGGCTCCTTGCCGCGGCGGCCACGCTTCCGTCGAACATCACCACGAGCTGGGTGCGCACCTCCTGGACTCCGGCCTCGGTCACCCAGGTGGCGCCGAGGTACTCACTGGGGACCGGTGTCGGCACGCTCGACCTGAGCGGGGTCGACGTCGGCAAGGGCAAGACGCTGACGACGCGGGTCGAGGTCGGGGCGGGGCGGCTCAAGGCCGTCGTGCCGAAGGACGCGACGGTCGTGCTGCGGGCCGAGGCGGGAATCGGTGACATCCGGCTGCCGGACGAGCGGACGAGCGACGTGGACGTCCGTCCGGGGCAGGACCAGAAGGTGACCCTCACGCCACCGGCGGGCAGCAAAGACGGCGGCACCGTCGTACTGCGGCTCGAAGTGGGCGTCGGACAGGTGGAGGTGGCCCGTGCCACGTCATGAGTTCCAGCCGGGGAAGCTGGTCGCCGGGATCGTGCTCACCGTCACCGGGGCGCTCTATCTGGGCGACGCGCTCGGCGCCTGGGCGGTGCCGTGGTACGTGGTGTTCCCCCTCGTCGCCGGCGGTCTCTGCCTGGCGGGGGCGACGGGGACGGTGACGTACGCCGTCCGGCGGCGGCGAAGAGGGGCGCTGCGCTAGAGCTTCGACGGCCTTTTGTGCGGGGTGAGTTGTTCGGCGGCCGCTTGTGGGCTGGGTAGTTGTTCGGGTGTTGCTTGTGTGTGTGGGGGGCGGGTGCCGCTTGTGTGGGGCTGGGCGCGCAGTTCCCCGCGCCCCTTTCGGGGCGCGGGGATCCTCCCTCACCCGAGCCCGCTTCTGGCTCGGCGGCGGGACTTGAGGAGCGCGTCGGCCGAGAGCACCGGCGCTCCCGCGAGGACCATGGGCAGCCACGCCATCAGGTAGGCCAGGTCGTTGCCGAGGTAGTACGGCTGGGTCGCCCAGCTCACCGTCAGCCACAGGCTCAGCGAGATGAGCATCCCGCCGACCGCGGCGACGCGGGCGAACAGACCGATCAGGGTGCCGATGCCGACGGCGAGTTCACCGAAGGCGATGGCGTAGCCGAAGCCGGCCGGGGCCTTGAGCGCCAGGTCGACCATGGCGGGGATGGCGGAGATGTTGCGTACTCCGTGCATCTGCTCGCCGATCGAGCCCGGTCCGGAGGCGTGGAAGAACGCGGGGGTGGTCAGCTTGTCGAGCCCCGCGTAGATGAAGGTGACGCCGAGAAAGACACGTAGAGGGAGGAGTGCGAACCGTTGAGCGTTGTCCCGCCAGGTGCCCCCGCCGCCCAGGTAACTGGTGGGGTTGTCCGTCCGCATACCGTGAGCCATCGTCCGTCCGCCGCCTCTCGCGCCCGCCTCGGTGCCCGTCACCAGACCATACGTACACGGCGGCGTGACTGCTCAGTAACGTGCGGGGCTTGCGACGGGGTGTCAGTCCGACACGTCGATCGCGCACGGGTTCGTCTCGACGCCGGCGGCGGTGACGACCCGTACCTCGACGCGGCCGGGTTCGACGTCGACCGGGACCGGGACGGTCAGGGTCGTGTCGGTCGGGTTGGTGAAGCCGCCCGGCACCGGGACGAGGGGCACATGGACGTACACGGGGCCGATGCGGACGACCATGCGGGCGAGGCGGTCAGCGGTGGCGGCGCCGGGCGGTACGAATCCGGCCCCGCGGATCTCGATGTCGTCGCCCGTACGGATCGGCGCGTCCAGGTCGCCGGCCTCGCGGGACCGCACGACGGAAAGGATCACGGGCCGGCCGCCCTCGGCGTACTTGGCCGCGAGGTAGGTGGCCGCCGAGACGAGGGTGAGCAGGGCGAGTCCCCAGGGCAGGTCGGGCAGTTGGGCGGGGTTGCGGGCGAGGCGCACCGCCACGAAGACCAGGGCGACGGCCGAGATCAGGACGTACTGGATGTCGGCGAAGGAGCCGCGGCCGGAGTCGTCCGTGAGCAGGTCGGCGGCGCGTGGGCGGTCCGCGCGCACCTTCTGCAGGCGCTGGCCCAGGACGCGCAGCCCCACGACGCGGCGCACCAGGACGGCGATGCCGCAGATGACGGCGAGGACGGTCAGCACACCGGCGCCCCGGGCGAGTTCGAGCCCGGCGATCAGGGTGTGCCGTGCGCGAGGGCTTGTCGCCCCGGCCAGTTCGCCGGCCAGGACGAGTGCCGCGTAGACGAGGACGAGGACCCAGGCGGCGGCGACGGCGCGGGAGGTGGACAGCCGGTTGTCCTCGCCGACGAGCGGGGCAAGGATGCCGCCGGCCGAGCGGTGGACGTGGGCCGCGCCGGTCAGGAGACCGCCGACGACGACCGCGGCGAGCAGCCCCGCCGTGCGGGCCGTGGTCCAGCCGACGCCGATCGCCGTGACCGCCTGCACGATGAGAAGCAGCGCGCACCCGCCCCACACCACCGCGACCGTGCGCGGCCAAAGGCCCGCGAGCCACGCCTCGCCCTCGGCGCGCCCCCGGTCGGCCATGTCCCGTGCGGACTGGGTCAGTTCGTCCGAGACCCACTGCCGGGAGGCACCCGCCGACCGGGCGACGGCGGCGGGCAGCCCTTGTCCGGCCGCCAGTTCGTCCCGCTTGGCGAGGAACGCGGCCACGGCCAAGCGGTGCCCTTCGCGCGCTCCGTGCGGGCAGTCGCCACAGGTGCAGCTCCCGCCGTGCGTTCCTTCTCGCGCCTCCTGGACCGCCACCCGGAACGCCCGCCTTCCCAGTCAGAGCCCGCGCGACCCGAACGACCGCGCGTCAACTTCCGTGCAATGACTGCGAATTGTGCCGCACATGAGCCCGTACGGGGCGGCCCTCTGCGGCCAGGCGAGAGTGAACGGCGAACACCCGTGTTGACCCACGCCCGTGAACCGACACCCCGACGTCACGGTCCGACGCGGCCCGCCCCCGCGGAGCCGCACGTCACGCAAGCCGGGAGCACCACCGGCGCCACAACGACCGACAGCGCCCACGCCACCACGACTCGGCCGCGCGCGCCCCACGCCACGTCACCCGGCGGAGCCCGCCCGCCTCCTCACCCGGCGAAGCCCGCCCGCCACCCCACCCGCCGAAGCCACCCGTCACGCCACCCGACGGCGCCCCAAATCACGTCACCCGGCAGAGCCGCCGTCAAGACAGCAGATCCGGCTCCGCGCTGCTGATGTCCTGCCACAGGGGCTGGTGGTTGATCCAGGCGACGAGGTCGCCGCCCAGCTGGTCGCGCGTCGCGAGCGCCTTGCGGTGATCGATCAGCACCGGGCGGCCCGCCGCTCGCGCGGCGAGCTGCACCTGGGCGGAGCGTTCCATCGAGAGGAACCACCACGCCGCCGCGTCGACCGAGTCGCCCACGGTGAGCAGACCGTGGTTGCGCAGGATGAGTGCCTTGTACGAGCCGAGGGCGGCCGCGATCCGAGCCCCCTCCTCCGCGTCCACCGCCACGCCGGTGTACTCGTCGAGCAGCGCGTGGTCCTCGTAGAAGGCGCACGCCTCCTGGGTGATGGGGTCGATCAGCTCGCCCAATGTGGACAGGGCGCGCCCGTGCAGCGAGTGGCAGTGGGCGACGGCGACCACGTCGGGCCGCGCGCGGTGGACCTGCGCGTGGACGGTGAACGCGGCCTGGTTCACATGGCGGCGGCCCTCGACGACCTGCCCGTCCCCGTTGGCGAGGACGAGGTCGGAGACGGTGACGTGCTTGAACGGCATCCCGAAGGGGTTCACCCAGTAGCAGTCGTCGTACTCGGGGTCCCGCACCGTGATGTGCCCCGACACCCCGTCCTCGTAGCCGAGGCGGCCGAAGATGCGCAGGGCGCCCGCGAGGCGCTCCTTGCGGTAGCGGCGGTCGTCGGCCGGGGAGTCGTGGACCGGGGGCATCGCGAACTGGAGCTGTTCGGTGGGGATCGGTGAGGGCGCCTGCGTCGACATGGTCCGGAAGTTACCCGCGAGGAGCTCAGGAGGACAGAGGCGAGCTGTGAAGAGAGTGCGCCGACCGGCCGACACCCCGGCCCATACCGGTCAGCGGATGTCGGGTTTCGGCGTGAGACTCGGCGTATGACGTCGAACTGGGGCACTTTCACCGCGGCCGAACCGGACCTCGCCGAGACGATCGAGGAGCGCTTCGGCCAGTTCACCCACCATGTCCTCGCGACGCTCCGCAAGGACGGTTCGCCCCGCACGAGCGGTCTCGAGGTGCGGTTTCTGAACGGCGAGTTCTGGCTCGGCATGATGCCGGGCTCGCTCAAGGCCCGTGACCTGCAGCGGGACCCGCGCTTCGCCGTCCAGGCCAATCCGGGCGCCGGCACCGGCATGGGCGGAGGGGACGTACGGATCTCGGGCCGCGCGCTGCTCGTCGAGGACCCCGAGGCCATCACCGCGTACACGCAGACGATCGAGGTCCCGGACCCGAACGACTTCCACCTGTTCCGCGCCGAGCTGACGGAGGTCACGCGGACGTACATCGAGGACGACAAGTACCTGGTCCTCCAGGTGTGGAAGCCGGGCGAGGAGCTGCGCACACTCAGGCGGACCTGAGGAACCCAGGCACGCGCACACGGCGAAGGCGCCGCCCTCGTACAAGAGGGGCGGCGCCTTCACACACAGACACGGGGAGGAATTACTCCCACTCGATGGTGCCCGGCGGCTTGCTCGTCACGTCGAGCACGACGCGGTTGACGTCCGCGACCTCGTTCGTGATGCGGGTCGAGATCTTCGCGAGGACCTCGTACGGCATCCGGGTCCAGTCCGCCGTCATGGCGTCCTCGGAGGAGACCGGACGGAGCACGATCGGGTGGCCGTAGGTGCGGCCGTCGCCCTGGACGCCGACCGAGCGGACGTCCGCGAGCAGGACGACCGGGCACTGCCAGATCTCGCGGTCGAGACCGGCCGCCGTCAGCTCCTCGCGGGCGATGGCGTCGGCCTCGCGCAGCAGGTCGAGGCGGTCCTTGGTGACCTCGCCGACGATGCGGATACCGAGGCCGGGGCCCGGGAACGGCTGGCGCTGGACGATCTCGTCAGGCAGGCCGAGCTCGGCGCCGACCATGCGGACCTCGTCCTTGAAGAGCTGGCGCAGCGGCTCGACGAGTTCGAACTCGATGTCGTCGGGCAGGCCGCCGACGTTGTGGTGCGACTTGATGTTCGCCGTGCCGGTGCCGCCGCCGGACTCGACGATGTCCGGGTACAGGGTGCCCTGCACGAGGAACGCGACCTCGGGGCCGTCCTCCTGGAGGATCTCCAGCTGGGCCTGCTCGAAGACGCGGATGAACTCGCGGCCGATGATCTTCCGCTTGGTCTCCGGGTCGGAGACGCCGGCCAGCGCGTTCAGGAAGCGCTCGGAGGCGTCGACGACCTTGAGGTTCGCGCCGGTCGCGGCGACGAAGTCCTTCTCGACCTGCTCGGTCTCGCCCTTGCGCATCAGGCCGTGGTCGACGTAGACGCAGGTCAGCTGGGAGCCGATGGCCTTCTGGACGAGGGCCGCGGCCACGGCGGAGTCGACGCCGCCGGACAGACCGCAGATCGCGCGCTTGTCGCCGACCTGGGCGCGGATCGCGGCGACCTGCTCCTCGATGACGTTGCCCGTGGTCCAGCTCGGCTCGATGCCGGCGCCGCGGTACAGGAAGTGCTCGAGGACCAGCTGGCCGTGCGTCGAGTGCATGACCTCGGGGTGGTACTGGACCCCGTACAGCTTCTTCTCGTCGTTCTCGAAGGCGGCGACCGGGACGACGTCCGTGGACGCGGTGACGGTGAAGCCCTCGGGGGCGGCGGAGCAGGCGTCGCCGTGCGACATCCACACCGACTGCTCGGTGGGGGTGCCCTCGAAGAGGGTGGAGCTCGCCTTGGAGACGGTGAGCGGGGTGCGGCCGTACTCACGCGCGCCGTTGTCGTCGACGGTGCCGCCGAGCGCCATGGCCATGAGCTGGAAGCCGTAGCACATGCCGAAGACGGGGACGCCGGCTTCGAAGATGGCCTTGTCCAGGCTGGGGGCGCCTTCCGCGTACACGGAGGACGGGCCGCCGGAGAGGATGATCGCCTTCGGGTTCTTGGCCAGCATCTCGGCCACCGGCATGGTGGACGGGACGATCTCGCTGTAGACCCGCGCCTCACGGACGCGACGGGCGATGAGCTGGGCGTACTGGGCGCCGAAGTCGACAACGAGGACTACGTCCGGGTTGGAGACGTCGGGCGCGGCAGCGGTTGTCGCTGATGACACTACGGCGGCCTTCCGGCGGAGGAGCGGGTCCCAGAGTTGGGTTCGAGGCCCGGAGGCGGGTTCGAGCCCAGAGTGGGTTCTATCTGTCGATTCTACCGGCGCGCCGGTGGAGCTTTTCGTCTCACCATCCGAATCCCGGTTGCCCGGCCGCACGGGCCCGGGTCCATACTGTGCGTATGCGCAAGCTCACGACGTTCGTCTTTACCTATGGCAACCGGCCCACCGGCTGCCATGGTCGTGCTGCTTGAGCTACTGACAAGCGACTTCCCAGGCGCCCCGGGCCGACAAGGCCCGGGGCGCCTGCCGTTTTCCGGACCTTGCCGATCCGGGGCACCTCACCCGAAACCCGAAACAGGAGCCCTGACGACATGACCGCCACCACGGCCACCGCCACCGCCACCGCCACCGCCACCGCCACCCAGGCTGACAAGACCGGCGCCCGCACCCCCGAGGCCGCCGACGTGATCACCGGCGCCCGGGAGCGCATCGACACGCTCGACGACCGGATCATCGGCCTGATCCAGGAACGGATGGCCGTCTCGGCCGTCATCCAGGAGGCGCGGATCACCTCGGGCGGGCGCCGCGTGAACCTCGCCCGCGAGCTGGAGGTTCTCGCCCACTACAGGGACGCCCTCGGCAAGCCCGGCACCGGCCTCGCCATGACGCTCCTGGAGCTGTGCCGCGGCCGCGTCTGAGGGGCCTTACGCGGCGCACCCACGTTCGGATCCGTTCTCACCCGTACGGCGCGTGACCGGTGCGCGGCGCCCTTCGTTGGTCCCGATGTCCGTGCCAGCCAGGGGCGGGCCCGCTCAATCCACGCGTGGCTCCGTTGGAGCGATGAGACGTAGGGCTTCGTGCCGTACGTCGTGGGACCTCGCTTCAGCGTTTGTGACCGGACGGCAGGGGACAGCAGCCCGGTCACCCAAGAGAACGGCCGGTCCCGGGGACGCCCGGGGCCGGCCGGCCTCCCGACAGACCCCCCACACCCCCCACAAAGCCTCAAGTCCCGGGCTTCACATGCGCATCGCCGCCAGTTTCGTGTCAGCGGCGCACCCCCCGGCGCCGCTTCCCGGCACCGATGCCGCCCTGACATCGGTGCCGAAGTCTGAGGGCCCCGCGGAGTCGTCCGCGGGGCCCTCGGTCGTGCTCACAGCCGATGCCGTCAGCCGGTCTTCTCCAGCTTCGCGATCTGCGCGTCGACGATCGCCGCCGGCACATCCGTCTTCTTCGGGTCGAGCATGTTCATCGTGTAGAAGGCCACGACCGTCGAGCCGCTGCGCACCACGGTGAACGTCATCGGGATCCTGTCGCCGTCGATGACACCCCTCACGTCGTACGACACCGCCTCGTCGCCCGCGTCCGGCGCGGGCCGCGCCTTGACGCCGCTGTACTTGTAGTCGGCGTGCTCGTACGCGGTGCAGTTCTGCGAGGCCGTACGCACGTCCCGCATGACCTTCGCCGCGTCGGCGGCGTCGTGCGCGAGGAGCGCGAGCGAGGTCACCCTGGGGTCGAACTGGTCCGTCCCCAAGAGGGTGCGGACGACGCGGGCCTTCGCCGCCGGCTGGGTCGAGAACATGAACATGTCGGCGAGCGGCTGGCACGAGGCCGGGTTCGCGGGGACGCTCAGGGCGGGCGGCAGGTCGGCCTTTGCCGGCTTCTCCACCTTGTAGCCCCTGACGTCACCGGCCGCGAGGACGGCCTTGTCCAGCTCGGCGGCCGTGAGAGCCTTCGGCGCCGCGCTCTTCGCCGAAGCGGCGGGCGTCGCGGACTTCGCCGGCTTCCCGGCGTCGCCGCCGCCCGAGATCGCCCAGCACCCCGTCGTCCCACCGAGGGCCGCGACCACGGCCGCTGCCGAAACGGCGCGCCTCACACCTGACTTCACATTCCCACCTTCGTCATCCGCGGTACGGCGCCACGCGTCGGCCGTACCGAGGCGACATCCAAGCCCGCCGTCATGTCGCTCTGCCAGGGCCCGGCGTAACGATCAGAGATCACCGCAAAGGTTGTACGGACCCCCGGTGAACCAGCTCACATAAAAATTCTGTGAGTTGAGGGACAACCTTTTACCCGGGCCGCCGGTCACATGTGCGGAACCAACGGCCACACCCGCGACCCCACGACGCGGAGGCCTCCCAGCTCGTACTGCGCCGCAGCAGTACGCCGGACTTTCCGAGGTCTTCATGAAGCTTCGCCGTGCACTGGCCGCCGCGGCCGCGACGGCTGCCATAGCTCCGATCGCGCTTCTGTCGGCGCCCGCCGCGTTCGCGGACACGGACGCGCCCGCCGCTCCCGCAGCGGCGTCCGACGAGTCGAGCTCTCCGGCCACCGAGACCGAGAGCAGCTCGCCGTCCGCCGAGGAATCGACCCCGTCGGAGACCGAGACCACCACCCCCGCGGAGGAGACCACCACCCCCGCCGCGCAAGAGACCACCCCGGCCGCCGGGGACACCGAGACGGCCAAGCCGGGCGACTCCACGCCCGCCTCGCCCTCGGCCTCGGCCTCGGCCTCCGCCTCCGCCTCCGCCTCCCCCACCCCCTCCGACGAGCCCACCGAGCCCACCGGCGTCTGCGAGGAGGACAACAAGGACTACAAGTCCAAGCTGGCCATCTCTCTCAACGGGCTGCCCGGCAAGATCGCGGCCGGCAGCGGCTGGCACCCCTTCACGCTCAACGTGAAGAACCCGACGAAGTCCGACCTCGACGAGGCCATCTTCTACGCGGGTGTGGGCCCGAACGACGAGAACGCGGTCGACGCGTTCAAGGCCAGCCAGGTCCAGCTCCAGGCCAAGGTCGACGGCACCTGGGTCGACATCAACGACGGTGAGGGCCACTCCGCCGGCTTCCTCGACCTCGCGGGCGTCAAGGCCGGCCAGTCCATCAACTATCAGCTCCGCCTGAACGTGAAGGCCAACGCCCCCATCGGCGCCGGTCTGACCATCGGCGGCGGCTTCTACAACGACGACGAGCTGGACTGCTTCAGCGCCAGCACCGCCAGCTACGTCATCCAGATCGTGAAGTCCGGCACGCCCACCGACGGCACCAAGCCGCAGGAAGGCGGCAAGGTCCCGATGCCGTCCGAGAAGCCGAACCACAACAACACGCAGAACCCGACCGGCAGCCTCGCCGAGACCGGTTCGTCCTCCATGGTCCCGACCATCGGCCTGGTGAGCGGCGTCGCCGTCGTCGCCGGTGCCGGTGTCGTGTACGCCGTGCGCCGCCGCAAGTCGGACGTCACCGCGTAACACCCGGTAGGGAAAAGCCAGAAGGACCTGCGCTCGGAGGGGGGCGCAGGTCCTTCTCGTTTCTGTAAGAGGGCTACTTCTTCGGCGGGACCGCCGGCATTCCCAGGAACGGGAGCTTCAGCGCGCCGAACGCCTCTTCCGGGACGGCCGGGTTCTTCGGCGGGACGGCGGAGAGCCGGGCGTACGCGGCGCCCTGTGCCGGACGCGGGTCCTCCTCGCCCTTGTTGGGCCAGTACGACATCGCGCGCTCGGCCTGGGCGGTGATCGTCAGGGACGGGTTCACGCCCAGGTTCGCCGTGACGGCGGCGCCGTCGACGACCGAGATGCCCGCGTGCCCGTAGAGGCGGTGGTACGGGTCGATGACGCCCGTCTGAGCGGAGTCGCCGATCGGGCAGCCGCCGAGGAAGTGCGCGGTCAGCGGGGTGCCCATGAGTTCGCCGACGTTCGAGCCCGCGAAGCCGTTGATCTCGGAGGCGATCGTGGACGCGGCGTCCACCGCGGCCTTGATCTGCTTCGGGTTCGGCGCGCCGTGGCCCTGCTTGGCCGTGAGGAGGCCCTTGCCGACGCCGTCCGGCTTCAGGTACGTCGTCAGCGAGTTGTCCAGGGACTGCATGACCAGGCCGATGATGGTGCGCTCGGACCAGCGGTGGTTGGACAGCGAACGGGCCAGCAGCGTCGGATGCTTGGCCACGTTGGCGAGCCAGCCCGCGACGCGCGACGAGCCCTGCGCGTACGGCACCTGAAGGATCGTCATGCCGCCCATCGCGTTCGAGCCCTTGCCGTAACGGACCGGCTCGATGTGCGTGTTGTCGTCCGGGTGGATCGACGACGTGATGGCGACGCCCTTGGTGAAGTCGACCTTGGGCTGACCGTGGCGCTTCTTGTAGCGGCGGTCGGTGGTCTGGGCGCCCACCAGGGCCTCGGAGTTGGTCCGCGTCAGCTCACCGAGGCGGGCCGACAGGTACGGGAGCTGGCCGCCGGCCTTCATGCGGTGCAGCAGGGTCTGCGTGCCGTACGTGCCCGCCGCGATGATGACGCGCCGCGCCTTGAACGTACGGCCGGCGCCCTTCTTCTTGTCGTCCGTCGGGAGGGTCGCGACCGCGTAGCCGCCCTGCGAGTCGTCGGTGACGGAGACGACCGTCGTCATCGGGTGGACGACCGCGCCCGCCTTCTCGGCGAGGTACAGGTAGTTCTCGTTCAGGGTGTTCTTCGCGCCGTGGCGGCAGCCCGTCATGCACTCGCCGCACTCGGTGCACGCCTTGCGGGCCGGGCCCGCGCCCCCGAAGTAGGGGTCCGGCACCTGCTGTCCGGGCTCGGCCTTCACCGCGTCCGAGCCGTCGGCGTCGTCACCGTCGCCGAAGAACACACCGACCGGCGCCATGTGGAAGGTGTCGCCGATGCCCATGTCCTCGGCGGCCGCCTTGAGGTGGACGTCGGCGGGCGTCATGGTCGGGTTGAGCCGCACGCCCAGCATCCGCTGCGCCTGGTCGTAGTACGGCTTCAGCTCGGCCTGCCAGTCGGTGATGTCCTTCCACTGCGGGTCCTCGAAGAACGGCTTCGGGGGCACGTAGAGGGTGTTGGCGTAGTTCAGCGAACCGCCGCCGACGCCGGCGCCCGCGAGCACCATCACGTTGCCCAGCAGGTGGATGCGCTGGATGCCGTACATGCCGAGCTTGGGCGCCCAGAGGTAGTTCTTCAGGTCCCACGAGTTCTTGGGCAGCGTGTCGCGCGTGAAGCGGCGGCCCGCTTCCAGGACGCCGACGCTGTAGCCCTTCTCGGTCAGGCGCAGCGCGGAAACGGATCCGCCGAACCCGGATCCGACGACCAGAACGTCGTAGTCGTACGCGGCGTCGTTCTCGGCCTGCGCCATGCGTGATCTCCTCGTGCGGCTCTCGTCGTGGCTGGTCGCGCAGTTCCCGCGCTCCTGAAGGCGCACGCAGTGCGCCTTCAGGAGCGGCTGGCTACTTCAGGCGGATGGCCTTCATCGCCTTGAGGCTGAGGCTCATGAACGCCGCGTACTTCTCGTCGTCCATCCCGAACGACGGCGCCAGCGGCATGATGCGCTGGTGCGCGACGGTCTGTGCCTCGGTGTACTTGAGGATGCCCTCGGAGCCGTGGCGGCGGCCGAGGCCCGAGTCCTTCATGCCGCCCATCGGCGACTGGACGCTGCCGTACGCGGGCGCGTAGCCCTCGTTGATGTTCACAGTGCCGGTGCGCAGCCGGGACGCGACCTGGTGGCCGCGCTTGGCGTCCTTCGTCCAGACCGACGAGTTCAGGCCGTACGGCGTGCCGTTGGCCAGCGCGATGACCTCGTCCTCGTCGCTGAAGCGGTAGATGGAGACGACCGGGCCGAAGGTCTCCTCGTTGCACACCGCCATCGGGGCCTCGACGCCGTCGAGGATCGTCGGCTCGAAGAAGTACGGGCCGATGTCCGGCCGCGCGACGCCGCCGGCGACGAGCGTGGCGCCCTTGGCGACGGCCTCCTCGACATGCCGCGTCACCGTCGTGAGCTGCCGCTCGCCGACCAGCGAGCCCATGTCGGCGCCGTACGCGAGCGACGTACCGAGTCGCATTGCCTTCGTACGCGCGGCGAACCGCTCGACGAACGCGTCGGCGACCGACTCGTGGACGTAGAGCCGCTCGATGGAGATGCAGAGCTGGCCCGCGGACGAGAAGCAGGCGCGGACGGCGCCGGCCGCCGCCTTCTCGATGTCGGCGTCCTGGAGGACCAACATGGCGTTCTTGCCGCCGAGTTCGAGGGAGACGCCGACGAGGCGCGCGGCGGCGCCCTGGGCGACCTCGCGGCCCGTGCGGGTGGAGCCGGTGAACGAGACGTAGTCGGCGTGCTTGACCAACTCCGGCCCCACGACCGGGCCTTCACCGAGGACGACCTGGAAGACCTCGGCGGGAAGCCCCGCCTCGATGAGCAGGTCGCGCGCCCACAGGGCGGTCAGGCAGGTCTCCGTGTCGGGCTTCATGACGACGGCGTTGCCGGACACGAAGGCCGGAAGCGCGTCACCGACCGACAGCTCGAACGGGTAGTTCCAGGGCGCGATCTGGCCCACGACACCGCGCGGCTGGCGCAGTTCGGTGACCTTGGTGAGGGTCGGGACGACGCCCGTGTGGCGCTTCGGCTTCAGGTAGGCGGGGGCCTTGCGGCCGTAGTGCCGGGCCGCGACGGCGACGGCCTGGATCTCCTCGTGCGCGTGCAGGCGCGCCTTGCCGGTCTCCAGCTGGATCAGGTCGAGGACCTCGGCCTGACGGGCGAGCACCAGGTCGTGGAAGCGGAGCAGGACGGCGGCGCGCCGCTTCACGGGGACCTTCGCCCAGACGGCCTGCGCGGCGCGGGCCCGCTCGAACGCCGTCTCGACGTCCTCGGGCGTGGACTCGGGCAGCTCCGCGAGCTTCTCACCGGTGAGCGGCGTGTGGTTGGCGGTGCGGCCGGAGCCGACCACTCCCTTGGTGAGCTGGGCGATCAGCTCGGGTGTCACCACGTCGGCAGCGGTGCGCGCGCCCTGCGGCGCGGGGGCGACCGGGTTCGTACCGGTGTGGCCAAACTGATCGGCCTGGTCCGTACGGTCGTGGGAGATGGCCTGCGAGTCCGTCATGGCGGGAAGCGTATGCGCACGTCCACGTTTTGGGTACCCGTGGGTAACGAGCTTTCACCAAGCACTCACACGACGCCAGCGATCGCTGGCAACAAACGGCCTGATCAGGGCGTTGTCGCCGCCCTGACCGTCGAAACCCGCCAATTTCAGAGATTGTCGATGGCCAGATTCGCAATCGCCGTCTTCGCGACCTCACGGCCCCGCTCGACGAAGTCGCCCTTGCCCGGATAGTCGATCCAGAGCCGGTACATGTCGCCCGTCTTCTTCGACTTGTAGTAGAAGACCTTCGCCTCGCGCGGCTTGAGCGCGTCGGAGGCCGAGTCGTTCGTGTACGTGATCGTGTTCTCGGCCGCCTCACCGTCGCGGTACGTGGTCTTGGCGGTCCGGCTGTGCGGCGCGGGCTTGTCCGCCATGCCCGGGACGATCATGGTGCTGCCCTTGTTGATCTCGTCGGAGTCCTTGTACGCCTGCGCGGACGCGGAGCTCGCGATCCCGTTCACCTTGTCCTCGGACTTCTTCTCGAGGTTCAGGGTGATCGAGACCGCGTAGCTCGGGTCCTGCCACGACACCCAGTGCTTGGTCTTGTCGTACGTGTTGTCCACCTGGGCCCGCACGTACTGCGGCGGCGCCGAGAACGTGGCCGCCACCATCTTCTCCGGGTGCTTCTTCCAGTCGTCCGGCAGCGGTCCCGCGAACGGGTCCGCGATCACCAGGTACGCCACCACGGCCGCCGCGACGACCGCCGCGCCCAGGCCGAACAAGGTCTTGCGGCCGACGCGGACGCCGTTGCCGCCGTTGCCGCCGGGGGCTGTGAGCTGGACGGGCTGGGTGGGCAGCTGCTGCGGCGGGTTGGCCGCGCGCTCCAGGAGGTCACGGACGCGCGCCGCGTTCGGGCGGTGCGCCGGGTCCTTGGCGAGCAGGCCGTTGATGGCCTCGGCGAGCGGTCCCTGGGCGGCGGCCGGCGCCGCCGGGGTCGCGTTGAGCACGGACTGGAGCGTCGCGGGCGTGTTGTTGCGGCGGAACGGCGAGACGCCCTCCGTGGCCGCGTACAGGACGACGCCGAGCGACCACAGGTCGGACGCGGGGCCCGGACGCTGGCCGAGGACGCGCTCGGGGGCGATGAACTCGGGCGAGCCGACGAAGCCGCCGGTGTCCGTCAGGTTGGTCTCGCCCTCGATCTGGGCGATGCCGAAGTCGGTGAGGACCACTCGGTCGTGCCGGCCGAGCATCACGTTGTCCGGCTTCACGTCACGGTGCAGGACCCCGGCGGCGTGCGCGGCCTCCAGCGCGCCGAGCACTTCGAGGCCGATCCGAGCCGCCTCACGCGCGCCGAGCGTGCCCTCCTGAAGTACGGCGCCCAGCGTGCGCCCCTGCACGAACTCCATGACGATCCACGGCTGGCCGTCCTCGACGGCGACGTCGTGCACGTTGACGACGGCCGGGTGGTCGAGCCGGGCCGCGGCACGCGCCTCGCGCCGCATCCGCTCGAAGACGGTGGCCCGCTCGCGCTCGGGCAGGTGATCCGGGACGCGCGGCTCCTTGACGGCCACCTCACGGTCGACGGTCTCGTCCTTGGCCCGCCACACGGTGCCCATGCCACCGTGCCCGAGCTTGCCGAGGAGGCGGTAACGCCCACCGATGAGCCGGCCCGCGCCGGGGTCGGGCTGGGCGGGCTGCGGCGCCTGTGGGGGCACGACCTGCGTGGGCTGGTGCTGCTGGACGTACGGGGCGGGGGGCTGCTGCGGAGCCGGGTCCTGCGCGTACGGGTTGCCCTGGTGGGGCGTGTGCGGCGGCCGCGGCGGCTGCAGTCCGAAGCTCGTCGGATCGTTCGGGCCGTAAGAGGCTCCCCCGTTGTCACTCATGCCCCCATGCCTACCGTGGCGGGCGCCTCCGATCCACCCGGGTCACGGACTTGTGACCGGCCCGATGCCTGATCAGGCCCCGGACGGCACAAACGTGCCGACCGCAGTGTCGAAGTACCGCTTCGCCTCCGCGAGCCGCCCAACCGGCGCCGACACCCACACGTCGTACATCCGCCCGCCCTGCTCCCAGCAGAGTTCGTACGTGTGCCGGGCGCCTTCGGCCGTGCTGAAGCCGTTCCACGTGAACCGGCGGAGCGCGGCGGGCCGGCCGCCGTGGGTCGTGTCGGTGACCGAGGCGTCGCGGTAGCCCGGGTTGTCGCGGGGGCCCGTCGCGTCGGAGCGGCGCTGTACGGCGCCGGGTCCGCCCGGGTCGGGAGACGCCTGCGTGATGCCGATCCGGAACGTGTCGTCCGGCGACGTGTAGAAGATGCGCGGGCCTTCGGGCTTGCGGCTGAACCCGTGCGGCACGGCCAGCGTGAAGCCCTCCGGGTCGACGGCGGTGCGGAAACCGGCGGGCGACGTGCCGCCCGGCCCGGGCTCGGTGACGGTGACCGTGGGACGGGGCGCCGTGGCCGAGCCCGACGAAGCCTCCGTGCCACCCGGCCCGTCCGGCGCGGACTCCGTGGGGCGCGCCGGGCCGCCGCCCTCGCCTCCGTTCATCAGGAGCGCGGCGGCCGAAATACCCGCGCCGACCATCGCCGCGACGAGTGTCGCCGCCACGAGAGCGGCCCTGGCCGAACGGTTCTGCGGAAGCGCGAGCGCCGGCCGGGCCGTGTGCGCTGCCACGTCGAACGGCGTCGTCCCCGTGGCCACGTACGCGCGCAGCAGTCGGTCCGCCTCGTCGACGCCGAGCCTGCGCGCCGGGTCCCGCTCGAGCAGGCCGCGTACGACGGGGAGGAGGGGCTCGGCGGCGGACGGCGGGCGGATCTCGGCGGAGACGACAGCGTGCAGGATCCCGCCCAGCGAGTCGCGCCGGAACGGCGACTCCCCGGTCACGGCGGCGCACAGCAGCGCGCCGAGCGACCACAGGTCGGACGCGGGACCGGCCCGCTCCCCCGAAATCCGCTCCGGCGCCGTGTACTCGGGCGACCCGACGAAGGAGCCCGTCTCCGTGAGCGTGGACGCGCCGTTCACCTGCGCGATCCCGAAATCGGTGAGGACCACGCGCTCACCGGTCGCCTCGACGAGTACGTTCGCGGGCTTCAGGTCGCGGTGCAGTACGCCGGCCGCGTGCGCCACGCGCAGCGCCCCGAGGAGCGCGAGCCCGATCCGGGCCGCCTCAGGGGCGCCGACGGGGCCGCTGCGCGCGAGCCGGTCGGCGAGGGAGCCGCCCTCGATCAACTCCATGACGATATAAGGGCGTTCACCGTCCTCGACGACGTCGTGGACCACGATCACGTTCGGGTGGCTGAGCTGGGCGATCGCGCGGGCCTCGCGCAGGGTGCGCTCGCGGCGGCGCCGGGCCTCACCCTCGGAGAGGCTCTCGTCGAGCACGAGTTCTTTCACCGCGACGTGACGGCCGAGGAGCTGGTCCGACGCGCGCCACACGACGCCCATCCCGCCCCGCCCGATCCGCGCCTCAAGACGGTAACGCCCGGCGATCACACGGGCGTTGCTCTCCCCTCGCTGCCCATACGCCCCATCATGCCCCAAGACCCGCGCCCCGCACCGACCCACTCCACACGGTAAACGGATCAACAAAACGCGCCGGTCGGGCAGCTGTGAGGCGGCGATTGGCAGGTTCGGGCCGCTCTGGGACGCCGATCGTGGCCTAAGGCTGCCAACCCCGCAGGATCGCGTCGAACTGACTCCGCGCCTCGGTCCAGTCGGCGGCCGGGACGGAGAGGTAGATCGCGTACTCCGTGCCGTCGTTGTCGACGTAGGTCTGCTCGATCGCGCGGCGCGGGCCCGAAGTCGAGTCCTGGTCGCCCGCGGTCCAGGTGAACTCCCAGAGGGATCCCTCGCGGTCCCGGAAATTATTTGCCTGCAGGCTGACCCGCGCGTACCCGGGCAGCTTCGTCCTCACCTGCCGCTCCAGGTCGAGTTGGTGCTGGTAGGAGTCGGGCCAGTCGGGGGACTTGTCGACGGCGATACGGACGAAGTGCTTGCCGCCGTCCGGGGTGTAGTCGATCTGGGAGCCGTCCTGCCGCCGCGTCCAGTCCGCCGGCAGCATGAGGCTGAAGCCCTCGGGGTCGTCCCGGCGGACCCAGCCGTCGGGAATGTTCCCGGACTTGGGACTCGCGCTCGTGTGGCCGGACCCCTTCGACGAGCCCGGGGTCGGGTCCGGGCTCGGGTCCGGGCTCGGGCCCGGGGCGGCGCTCCCCTTCGACGGGGACCCGTCGTTCAGATAGTGGTTCGCGGCGAAGGCCGCGGCACCCCCGACGAGAGCCGCCGCCAGGCACACGGCGACGACGCGCGGCCAACGGGAGCGCCGGGCAGCGGGGGCGGCCGGGGCGTACGGCGCGGCGGGAGTCATCGACCCGGGCGTCATCGGCTGAGGCACTCCGACCGCCGTGGCCCGGTCCGGCCGGACCGTCGCCGTCGCGACGTGCACCTGCGTCGGCACATAGGCCTGAGCCGCGTGCGGACGCCGGCCCTCCGCCGCCTCGCAGAGCATCGCCTCCGCCTCGTCGGCGGAGGGACGCGCGGCCGGATCCTTGCGCAGCAGCGCCTGAATCACGGGCTCGAGGACGTCCGCGGACGTGAGGTCGCCCGGCTCCTCCTCGACGACGGCCTGCATCGTGCTGATCGGCGACGTGCGCCGGAACGGGGACTTCCCCTCGACGGCCGTGTACAGCGTGGCGCCGAGCGCCCACAGGTCGGACGCCGGTCCGGGAGCCGCGCCGCTGACCCGCTCGGGCGCCAGATAGTCGACCGAGCCGACGATCTCGCCGGTGCGCGTGATCGTCGAGTCGCCCTCGACCTGCGCGATCCCGAAGTCGGTGAGCAGCACGCGCCCGTCGCGGGCGAGCAGGACGTTGCCCGGCTTCACGTCACGGTGCAGCACTCCGGCGGCGTGGGCGGCGCGCAGCGCGCGGAGCGTCCACAGGCCTATTCGGGCGGCTTCGCGGGGCTGGATCCGGCCATGGTCCTTGAGGGCGTCCGCGAGCGAGGGGCCCTCGACGAGCTCCATCACGATCCAGGGCCGGTCGTCGTGCTCCAGCACGTCGTGGACGGTGACGACGGCCGGGTGGTTGATGCGCGCGGCGGCCCGCGCCTCGGTCTGAGTCCGCGTCAGCAGTACGGCCCGGTCGGCCTCCTGCACGTACTGGGCCGCCGTCAGTTCCTTTACGGCAACGGTCCGGTGCAGTACCTCGTCGTGGGCGCGCCACACCCGGCCCATGCCGCCACGCCCGATCGAGTCACCGAGTCGATAGCGGCCCGCGAGGAGCAGGCCCTGTATCTGATTCACGTTCCCCCGCAGCGCATTGACTGCCACGACCGGTCATGGCCTTGACAGAGCCAGATTAGGGAGCGCCCCAGGCGCAGGGAACCGGCGGGGGGTCACGGAGACCGCACTGTAACGGTTACCTCCGGTTCGAACGGGTGCCGTTAGCGGGCCGACTGACCGTCAGCAGCCTTACGGAGGCTGTGAGTCCGGCTCGCCCGCCCTGGTGCTAAGAGCCGCGCGTCCGGCTCGAGCGCCCTGGTGCTAAGACGTCACCCGGTACGTCGCCTGCGCCTGCTCGTACAGCCGCGACACCTCGTCACGCTCGGCCTCGGGGCCACGGACCTGCACCACGTGATAGCGCCCGCCCGCGACCATCGCGAGGTTGCGTACAAACAGGTCGCGGCCGGCCGCGTCCGTCCAGGTGAACTGCCCCTCGGCCATGACCCGTCCGCCCACTTCGATCTGGCGGAACCCGCCGCCCGTCGCCCATGTCGAGTCCCGGTACGGCTGCAACTCCCGTTCCTTCTCCCGCTGGTAGGCCAGCGGGTCACTCCCGTACGCGGCTGTGGTGTCGCGGCCCGGGACGACGAGGAGCTCGAAGTCGCCGTGTGTGTAAAGGACCTGGCCCTGGCCGTTCTTGCCCTGCCGGGTCCAGCCCTTGGCCACGGCGACGCTGAACCCTTCGGGGTCCTTGCGCAGCGTGAAGCCCTGCGCGACGCCGGGCTGGGCGGAGTCGGTCTGCGGGTCGGTGGCGGGCGGAGTGGACGCGCTCGCGCCGTCCGACGCGGGCGTGGACCGGCCTCCCTCGGGCGCCGGTCGGCCGCCCCCTGACGCATGGGTCTTCCCGCTGTCGCCCGGTGTGCCCGCGCTCGGCTCGGCCTTCGGCATGAACATCACCGCGTACGCGACCGCGGCGGCCAGGCCGAGCAGTACGAGGACGAGCAGGGTGCGGCCGAGCGAGTGCGGCTGTCTGTTGCGGGGCTCCGGCCGGCGCTGCGCCCTGGCCCTTTTGTGGCGCGCGGGCGCGCTCATGGCGGGGGCCGTGGAGCGGTTACGGCGACGGCGCACGAGCTCGCCCCGGCGGCGTACGACGGGCAGCCGGGTGGCGTCGAAGGGCGGCGAGGCCACCACGTATGTGCCGGCCTCGGGTTCCGGCGCGGACCGCACCAGGGACCTGAGCCAGCCCCTCAGCTCCTCGAAGTCGAGGCGTTCGGTGGGGTCCTGACGCAGCAACGACTCGACGACCGGGCGCAGCGGCCCGCACTCCTCGGCGAACGCGGGCGGCTCGGCGCACACCATCTGCACCAGCTCGGCCGTGCTCTCCTCCGGGTAGGGGGCGTGCCCCTGGACCGCGCGGAAGAGGAGCGCGCCGAGGGCCCACAAGTCGGTGGCGGGGCCGATCGGGGCGGCCAGCTGCCAGTTCTCGTGGACGGATCCCGCCTGCTCGGGCGCCCAGCGCTCGGTGACGGGTCCGACGAGGGTCATGCGGGCCTGGCGGGCCCGGTCGGCGGCGAGGGCGGTGGCGGGGCCGAAGGTCGGGGCCGCTTGCTGCGCGGGGGCCGTTTCATCCCAACTGCCGCTCGTCGGTGCGGGGTTGGGTTCCTGTGCGCGGGGCGCGGGGAGTGCGCCGGGGCGTGGGACCGCTCCGTGCCAGGGCGCCTCGGCTGATCCGCGTACGCCGTAGGGGTCGTCGATCCGGCCGGGCGCGCCGGTGCCGGTGCCGGTGCCGGTGCCGGTAGCCGGACCAGACGTCTGCCCGCGCTGAGCCGGCGGTCCCGCCGGGTTCCCGTCCGTGCCCACCGCGCCCCGCGCCGCCGCCCGCGCGCCCGCCCGGTACGCGGCGATCGCCCCCGCGCGCGCGGCCCGCGGGTCACCGGCCGCGTCGAGAGCGGCGGGCCGGGGCTGCGCGGGCGCGAAGGCGGAGGGCTGTGAGGGGCGCGGCTGCGAAGGCTGCGAGGGCTGTGACTGCTGATGCGGGAGCGCCGGCGTCCGGGCCCCGGCCTCCGCCGCGCCCGTAGACGACGTGGCGCCCGGAGACGACGTGGCGCCCGGAGACGACGTGGCGCCCGGAGACGACGACGGCGCCGGAATCGGGTCGTACCCGCACAGCGCCTCCTCCGCCGCGCCGGCGGCGAGTCCGGTCAGTACGATCCGGCCGTCGTCGCAGACGAGGACCGTGTCGGCGGTGATGTTGCGGTGGACCCAGCCGTGGGCGTGCAGCGCGCGCAGGGCGGTGAGGACGTCGGAGGCGACCTCCGCCGCGCGGTACGGGGACAGCGGCTGCTCGGCGAGCAGTGCGGCGAGCGGCCGGGCGGGGACGACCTCGCTGACGATCCACAGCGAACCGCCCTCGGCGAACACGTCGAAGACCTGGTCGAGCCGGGGATGGTCAGGTATCTGCGCGGCGGCCTGGGCCGCCTCGACGGCGCGGCGCACCGCGGGGTCGGCGGGCCTGCGCGCCGCGTCTCCCCGCCCGTACCGGCCGCGCGACTCACGCGGCACGAACCCGTCCGGCAGCCCCTCGGCGTCGAGCACCTCAGCCTCGACGACCTCGGGTAACGGCACCTGCCGGACCAGGACTTCCTGGCCGGAGTACGTGTCGAACGCGCGCGTCTGAGCGAAATCGTCCGCGCCGGCGGGCAGCAGCGGCAGGCGGTAGCGGTCGGCGAGCACTCGCCCCGCGTAGTCGTCCACGACGCCTCCCCCTGTTCGTCCGCCCGGTGGTCAATTCCGTTCGTTCTGTGCCGTGTTGTGCGCGGTGCGCTGTCGCCATGCGGCTGCGCACGGTCCGCAAGCACTCACGATACGTGCCGGACCGACCTCCGGCTCAGGACTTGGGCTTGAACGTCTTGGTGAACGTCTGCCACGCGTCCTTGCGCTGCGCACTGCCCCAGTCGGACGCCTTCGCCGTGTACATCAGGCCGTAGCCGAGGCTGTCGTTCACCACGAATCCGCGGTCCACCGAGCGGTACTTGGTGCCGCCCTCGACGTAGGTGAACTCCCAGTCGGCGGTGTTCCAGCCTCGGTAGTCGACGGCCGCTATGCGTATCCGGTTGTACTGGGCGCGGCGCATGTACCACGCCTCCTGGTTACGCCAGTCCTGGACCGGGTCCGACTTGGGCGTCGTCGTCCAGCCGACGAGCAGCTTCTGCCCGTCCGGGCCGGTGAAGCGGGCCCCCGCGCTGTCGGTCGAGCTGTACTTCCAGCCCTTCGGGAGGCCTATGGAGAAACCCTGGTCGTGCTTGTACGTCGAGTCGGCGCCGTTGCCGCCGGGTATGCCGTCGTTGCCACCGGGTCCGCCGGGGGAGGCGCCCTGGCCGGGGTCGTCGCTGTTGTCGGCGCTGGCACTGGCGCTGGGGCTCTGGCCCTTGTCGGCGCCCTTGCCGCCGTCCTCGGACGCGCCGCCGCCGGCCCCCTTGCCGGTGTCCTTGCCCTTGTCCTTGCTGCCGCTTCCGCCGGTTGTTCCCGCGGAGGTGGACTTGTCGCCGCCCTTGGAGGAGCCGCCGTCGCCCTTGCCACTGAGCGCGACGCCGAGGACGGTGCCGATCACGATGAGCGCGACGATCACTGCCAGGATCGCCTGGGTGCGGCGCGGCACCACGTCGGTGAGCGAGGCCCGCGACCCGGGCGTACGCGCAGGCCCTGCGGGCTGCGCCGGAACGCCGGCCGCTCCGGCCCCGGTGACCACGGTCTTCCCGTCGGCCTGGTCGCCGGACGCGGCACCGTCACCGGTCCCACCACTCGCGCTGGCCGCCGTCGCCGCGGCAGCCGCCTTCCGTACGGAACGCAGCGCGCCCTTCAGCCGCTCGGCGGCCTCCTCGCCCTTCTTGCCCGTACCTTCGGACGGGGCGTCAGCACCGTCCGATTCCGATACAGCCGCCGAACCCGCCTTGGCGAAACGCCCCTTGGGCGCCGACGGAGGAACGGGCGGCAGCGGCACGACCTTGGTCGCCTCGGCCGGCTCGGGCTCGGGCTTCTTCGGCTCGGGCGCGTGCAGCACGTCGTTGAGGAGCGCCCGCGCGCCCGCGTCGTCGAGCCGCTGCTCCGGGTCCTTGGCGAGCAGCCCGTAGATGACCGCCTCCAGCGGACCCGCGTTCTTGGGCGGGTCGACGGGCTCGGTCATGACGGCCGTCAGGGTCGCGATGGCGGACCCCTTGTCGTACGGAGGCACGCCCTCCACGGACGCGTACAGCAGTCCGCCGAGGGACCAGAGGTCGGCGGCGGGGCCGGGCTTGTGCCCACGCGCGCGCTCCGGCGAGATGTACGAGGGCGCGCCCACGAGCATTCCGGTGGACGTGATCGAGGGGTCGCCCTCGACCTGGGCGATGCCGAAGTCCGTGAGGACGACGCGCCCGTCCTCGGCGATCAGCACGTTCGACGGCTTCACGTCGCGGTGCAGGATGCCCTCACGGTGCGCGGCCCGCAGCACGTCGAGGATCGCGAGCCCGACCTCGGCGGCGCGCCGCGGTTCGAGGAGACCGTCCTCCCGGATCTGCTCCGCGAGGGACTTGCCCTCGACGAGCTCCATCACGATCCACGGCCGGTCGTCCTCGTCGACGACGTCGTAGACGGTGACGGCGCTGTTGTTCCGGATCCGCGCGATCGCCTTCGCCTCACGCAACGTACGCGTGATCAGGCGCCGCTTCTCCTCGTCGTCGATGCTCGACGGGAACCGCAGTTCCTTGACGGCGACCGTCCGGCCGAGGGTCTCGTCCTTCGCCCGCCACACGGTGCCCATGCCGCCGCGGCCGAGGACCTCTCCCAGCCGGTAACGACCGGCGAGAAGACGGCCACTCTTGTCCTGACGAGCCGTGCCCGTCTGCTCCGCGTCCGACATGCGTCCCCTCTGCAACCCGCCCCGACAGAGCCTTCATTGTCCCTCACGCGAGGACGGCTCCACGCCCAGGGTCGGCCGTCCCGCATGATTGACCGCACACATGGAGGACACACGATGCCCGCACTTCGGACACTGTTGGCGATACCCCTGGCAGCGGCATTGTTCTGCATGTTTCCGGGCACTTCCGCGTCGCTCACGGCCTCGCCCGCCCTCTCCACGAACGCCACTCTTCCGTTGCTCGTGACCGAGGGCAAGGCCCCCGCCGCCGCACTGCTGGCCCGCGACGGCACCCGGACACGCTTCCGGCGCACGGGCCCCACTGTGCGCCGCGCCGACCGTTTCCGGGCGGGCAGCATCACGAAGACGTTCATCGCGACCGTCGTCCTCCAACTCGCCGCCGAGCACCGCCTCCACCTCTCCGACACGGTGAACCAGCACCTCCCCGGACTGCTCCGCCGCCCCTCCGTCTCCCTCCGCTCACTCCTCACCCACACGAGCGGCCTGCCGGACTTCACGGCCCGCACCCACGGCACGATCCCGCTGACCGCGAGGACCGCGGTACGCGTGGCCCAGACGAGCCCGTCGAAGCGCCCCGGCCACTGGCAGTACTCCAACACCAACTACGTCGTACTCGGCATGATCATCCGTCAGGTGACGGGCCACTCCTACGCGACCGAGGCGCGCCGCCGCATCATCGAACCGCTCGCCCTGACCGGCACGTCTTTCCCCGGCTCGGACGCGAAGCTGCCGGCCCCGCACGGCCGCGCGTACGACGCCTCGGGCCGGGACGTGACGACCCTGGACCCGCACGTGGCCGGCGCGGCGGGCGAACTGGTCTCCACCCTGGCCGACCTGAACCGCTTCTACACGGCCCTCCTGGCAGGCCGCCTCCTCCCCCGAACCCAACTCCGCACAATGCTCAACACCCAGGCGACACAGGGCCGCTACGGCATGGGCCTCTACCCCACGAAACTCCCCTGCGGCACCACGGTCTGGGGCCACGACGGCCGCATAGCAGGCAGCTACGTCCGCACAGCGGCAACCCTGCCGGGCACCCACGTCCTGACGTTCCACACGAACACGGACAAGATCGCTCACATGGCAACACTGGAACGCCGCATCCTGACAACGGAGTTCTGCGACCACCCCGTCCGACCGGGCGCGCATTCCAGCCGGTCCGGCGCTTGAGGACACCCACCTCCCACCCGACATCCGGGCCAAGCACCCCTCCCAGCCCGTCCGGCGCTTGAGGACACCCCGCCTCCCACCCGACATCTGGCCCGAGCCCACAATTCAGCCCGTCCGGCGCTTGAGGACGAGCCCTTAAGGCGAGAGGGGGGCCCGGGGGCACAGCCCCCGAACGCAACCCCGGCCCACCCACACTCACCTGCACATACTTACCGGGGCAAGATTTCCGGCGCCCCCAACCGAGCCGCATCGGCCGAGAGGTCATCCGGCTGAAGCTGAGACTCCCGCTCAGCCTCCACCCTCTTCTCGTAATGCTCGACCTCCCGATCAATCTGATCCTGGTCCCACCCCAGCACCGGCGCCATCAGCTCCGCCGCCTCCCGCGCACACCGCGTCCCCCGGTCGAACGTCTCGATCGAGATCCGGGTCCGCCGCGTCAGCACGTCGTCGAGATGCCGCGCCCCCTCGTGCGAAGCGGCGTACACGACCTCGGCCCGCAGATAGTCGTCCGCGCCGGTAAGCGGCGCCCCGAGCCCCGAATCGGCCGTCACCAGATCAAGCACTTCCTCCGCCAACGACCCGTACCGGTTGAGCAGATGCTCCACCCGCACCACATGGATCCCGGTCCGCGCAGCGATCCGCGCCCGCGCGTTCCACAGCGCGTGATACCCCTCGGCCCCGACCAGCGGCACATCCTCGGTCACGCACTCGGCGACCCGCTGGTCGAGCCCGTGCACCGCCTCGTCCACGGCGTCCTTGGCCATCACCCGGTACGTCGTGTACTTGCCGCCCGCGACGACCACGAGCCCGGGCACGGGGTGCGCGACCGTGTGCTCGCGCGACAGCTTGCTCGTGGCGTCCGACTCCCCGGCGAGCAGGGGCCGCAGGCCCGCGTAGACCCCCTCCACGTCGTCACGCGTGAGCGGCACGGCAAGCACCGCGTTCACATGTTCCAGCAGGTAGTCGATGTCGGCGCTGGAGGCCGCGGGGTGCGCCTTGTCGAGGTCCCAGTCCGTGTCCGTGGTGCCCACGATCCAGTGCCGGCCCCACGGGATCACGAACAGGACGCTCTTCTCGGTCCGCAGGATGAGCCCGGTCGACGAGTGGATCCGGTCCTTCGGCACGACGAGGTGGATGCCCTTGGACGCCCGTACGTGGAACTGCCCCCGCTCGCCGACCATCGCCTGCGTGTCGTCGGTCCACACGCCCGTCGCGTTCACGACCTGGCGGGCCCGGATCTCGTACTCCCCGCCGCTCTCCACGTCCACGACACGGGCGCCGACGACGCGCTCACCCTCCCGCAGAAATCCCGTCACACGCGCCCGGTTGGCGACCTTCGCCCCGTACATCGCAGCCGTGCGCACCAGCGTCGCCACAAAGCGCGCGTCGTCCATCTGCGCGTCGTAGTACTGCAGCGCGCCCACGAGGGCGTCCTTGCGCAGCGCGGGGGCGACGCGCAGCGCGTGACGCCGGCTCAGGTGGCGGTGCAGGGGCAGGCCACGCCCGTGCCCGCGCGCCATGGACATCGCGTCGTACAGGGCGACACCCGAGCCCGCGTACAGCCGCTCCCAGCCCTTGTGCTGGAGGGGGTACAGGAACGGGACCGGCCGCACGAGGTGCGGGGCGAGCCGCGACAGGAGCAGCCCGCGCTCCTTCAACGCCTCGCGCACGAGCGCGAAGTCGAGCATTTCGAGGTAGCGGAGGCCGCCGTGGATCAGCTTGCTGGACCGGCTGGACGTGCCGGAGGCCCAGTCGCGCGCCTCGACCAGGCCGATGGACAGACCTCTGGTCGCGGCGTCGAGCGCGGTCCCCGCCCCCACCACTCCCGCGCCCACGACCAGAATGTCCAGCTCGCGCTCGGCCATCCCCGCGAGCGCCTCGGCACGCTCCACCGGTCCCAGTGTCGCTGTCCTCACTGCTACCTCCCAATGTCGGTCCAGTCGGCGTCGGCCTGGTCGGTCCGGTCGGCCCACCCGCGTCAGCGGTCCGGTGTGCCCCGACTCTCCTCATCCATGCCCCCATCCTGACCGCCGTGCCCGACTTCAGCCACCACACCTCCCCGGCCTGTGGACAACACTCCCGGATTGCCGATCACGCAATACCGCAGAACGGTCATATTTACTCCTAACCTGACATTGCGCTGGTCCGCATTGTCCACAGGGCTTGCGCTCTCCTCCCGCTCCGGCTATTGGGAAGGACGGCCCACCGCCATGCCCGCAGATCTCGCCGTCGTCGGACTCGGCCACCTCGGCCTGCCCCTCGCCCAGGCCGCCGTCGCCACCGGCATCGCGACCGTCGGCTACGACCCCGCACGCGCCACCGACCTCGCGGCGGGCCGGCTCCCCGGCGACGGCGCCGTGGGAAACCTGACCGCCGCCGACATCCGCCGGATGCTCTCGGGGGGATTCCGGCCGACCGGCGACCCCGTCGAGCTCGGCCGCGTCCGCACCGCTGTCATCTGCGCCCCCGCACCACTCGGCGCGGACCGCTCCCTCGACCTCACCCCGCTGACCGACGCCACCCGCGCCCTCGCCGCCCGGCTGCGCCCCCACACCACGGTGATCATCGAGACCCCGGTGGCCCCCGGCACCACCGAAGGAGTCCTGCGCCCCCTCCTGGAGGACGGCTCCGGACTGCGCGCCGGACGCGACTTCCACCTCGCCTACTCCCCCGCCCGGCTCGACCCGGGCAGCCGCACGCACGCGTACGCCACGACCCCCAAGGTGATCGGCGGCCTCACCCCCGCCTGCACCGAATCGGCCGCCACCTTCTACGGCCGCCTCTGCGACAAGGTCGTACGCGCGCGTGGCCCGCGCGAGGCAGAAACCGTCCAGCTCCTGGAGACCAACTACCGGCACGTCAACATGGCCCTCGTCAACGAGATGGCCGTCCTCTGCCACGACCTGGGCGTCGACCTGTGGGACGTCATCCGCTGCGCGGAGACCAAGCCCTTCGGCTTCCAGGCGTTCCGCCCCGGCCCCGGCGTCGGCGGCCACGCCGTCCCCCAGGACCTCTCCGCCCCGCCCCTCGCCGTCCGCCCCCTGCGCATGGTCGAACTGGCCCGGCAGGTCAACCACCACATGCCGCAGTACGTCATCCAGCGCGCCGCGACCCTCCTCAACGAGCACGGCAAGTCGGCCCGCGGAGCCCGCGTCCTGCTCCTCGGCATCACGTACAAGCCCGACGTCGCCGACCTCCAGGGCACCCCCGCCGAGGAGATCGCCACCCGCCTGATGCAGCTCGGCGCGGCCGTCAGCTACCACGACCCGCACATCGGGTCGTGGAACGTCCTCGGCCACCCCGTCCCCCGCGCGGACTCCCTCTACGAGGCCGCGGCCGACGCCGACCTGACGATCCTGCTCCAGCAGCACCGCACGTACGACCTCCAGGGCCTGTCCGTGAAGGCCCAGCTCCTCCTCGACACCCGAGGCGCCACCCCGACAGGCGCGGCGCATCGCCTGTGACCACCGTCTACGTAGAGGGGGCCCGCACCGAAAACGGTGCGGGCCCCCTCTACGTAGAACTATGTCAGCGGCGGTGCTGCGAGTCCGCCACCGTGACCTCGACCCGCTGGAACTCCTTGAGCTCGCTGTAGCCGGTCGTCGCCATCGCGCGCTTGAGGGCGCCGAAGAAGTTCATCGAACCGTCCGGAGTGTGCGACGGACCGGTCAGGACCTCCTCCGTCGTACCGACGGTGCCGAGGTCGACCTTCTTGCCGCGCGGCACGTCCTCGTGGACGGCCTCCATGCCCCAGTGGTGACCACGGCCGGGCGCGTCCGTGGCGCGCGCCAGCGGGGAGCCCATCATCACGGCGTCGGCGCCGCAGGCGATGGCCTTCGGCAGGTCACCCGACCAGCCCACGCCACCGTCGGCGATCACGTGCACGTACCGGCCGCCGGACTCGTCCATGTAGTCACGGCGGGCGGCCGCGACATCGGCCACGGCGGTCGCCATCGGCACCTGGATGCCCAGCACGTTGCGCGTGGTGTGCGCGGCGCCGCCGCCGAAGCCGACGAGCACACCGGCCGCACCGGTACGCATCAGGTGCAGCGCGGCGGTGTACGTGGCGCAGCCGCCCACGATGACCGGCACGTCCAGCTCGTAGATGAACTGCTTCAGGTTCAGCGGCTCGGCGGCACCGGAGACGTGCTCGGCGGACACCGTGGTGCCGCGGATCACGAAGATGTCGACGCCGGCGTCCACGACGGCCTTGGAGAACTCGGCGGTGCGCTGCGGGGAGAGCGCGGCGGCGGTGACGACACCGGAGTCGCGCACCTCCTTGATGCGCTGCCCGATCAGCTCCTCCTTGATGGGAGCCGCGTAGATCTCCTGGAGGCGGCGCGTGGCGGTCTCCGAGTCCAGCTCCGCGATCTCGTCGAGCAGCGGCTGCGGGTCCTCGTAGCGGGTCCACAGGCCCTCGAGGTTCAGGACGCCGAGGCCGCCCATCTCGCCGATCCGGATGGCGGTGGCCGGCGAGACGACCGAGTCCATGGGGGCGGCCAGGAACGGCAGTTCAAAGCGGTAGGCGTCGATCTGCCAGGCGATCGAGACCTCCTTCGGGTCGCGCGTACGCCGGCTCGGTACGACGGCGATGTCGTCGAAGGCGTACGCCCGGCGGCCGCGCTTGCCGCGCCCGATCTCGATCTCAGTCACGTGTGTGGCCTTTCCCTCTGCGTTTCAGCGCCTTCCAGTATCCCCGACATACATGCCACAGGCGGCCCCGGGAACCCCGGAGCCGCCTCTTGTGTGGCCGGCGACTACTTGCTGCGGCTGTAGTTCGGTGCTTCGACGGTCATCTGGATGTCGTGCGGGTGGCTCTCCTTGAGGCCCGCGGCGGTGATCCGGACGAAGCGGCCCTTGGTCTCCATCTCGTCGATGGAGGCGGCACCCACATAGCCCATCGTCTGGCGGAGACCACCGACGAGCTGGTGCAGCACGTTGGCCAGGGGGCCGCGGTAGGGCACCTGGCCCTCGATGCCCTCGGGCACGAGCTTGTCGTCGGACGCGACCTCGGCCTGGAAGTAACGGTCCTTGGAGTACGACCGGCCCTGGCCACGCGACTGCATCGCGCCGAGCGAGCCCATGCCGCGGTACGACTTGAACTGCTTGCCGTTGATGAACTGCAGCTCGCCCGGGGACTCCTCACAGCCGGCGAGGAGGCTGCCCAGCATCACCGTGTCGGCACCGGCGGCGAGCGCCTTGCCGATGTCGCCGGAGTACTGCAGACCGCCGTCACCGATGACCGGGACGCCGGCCGCACGGGCGGCGAGCGCCGCCTCGTAGATCGCGGTGACCTGGGGGACGCCGATACCGGCGACCACGCGCGTGGTGCAGATGGAGCCGGGGCCGACGCCGACCTTGACGCCGTCGACACCGGCGTCGATCAGGGCCTGCGCGCCGTCACGCGTCGCGACGTTGCCGCCGATGACGTCGATGCCGACGCTGGACTTGATCTTCGACATCCAGCTCAGGGCGTTGCTGTTGTGCCCGTGCGAGGTGTCGACGATGAGGAAGTCGACGCCCGCCGCGGCCAGACCCTGCGCGCGCTCCAAGGCCTCGGGGCTCGCGCCGACCGCGGCACCGACGAGGAGACGGCCCTCGGCGTCCTTCGCGGCGAGCGGGTACTTCTCGGCCTTGACGAAGTCCTTGACGGTGATGAGGCCCTTGAGGACGCCCGAGCCGTCGACCAGCGGAAGCTTCTCGATCTTGTGGCGGCGCAGCAGCTCCATGGCGTCGACGCCGGAGATGCCGACCTTGCCGGTCACGAGCGGCATCGGCGTCATGACCTCGCGTACCTGACGGCTGCGGTCACTCTCGAACGCCATGTCGCGGTTGGTGACGATGCCGAGGAGCTTGCCCGCGGGGTCGGTCACCGGGACGCCGCTGATGCGGAACTTGGCGCACAGCGCGTCGGCCTCGGCGAGCGTGGCATCCGGGTGCACGGTGATCGGGTCGGTCACCATGCCGGACTCGGAGCGCTTCACGAGGTCGACCTGGTTGACCTGGTCCTCGATCGACAGGTTGCGGTGCAGGACACCGACGCCACCCTGCCGGGCCATGGCGATCGCCATGCGGGACTCGGTGACCTTGTCCATCGCCGCGGAGAGCAGCGGAATGTTCACGCGCACGTTGCGGGAGATCCGGGACGAGGTGTCGACCGCGTTGGGGAGCACCTCCGATGCGCCCGGCAGCAGCAGCACGTCGTCGTAGGTCAGCCCGAGTGTCGCGAATTTCTCGGGCACTCCGTCGACGTTTGCAGTCATGACACCTTCCCCAAATGGCCTTGATCGGTGCGGATGTCCATGCTAACGGGATTCGGAGGTGTCTCATTCCACGATCAAGATCACCTAGAAGATTTGTACGTTCACACGTCCGCGGCACCCGCACGTACGCGGCGCGCACGTCACGCGCGCGTGGCGAGACTCACTGCTCGGCGAGCGCCCGCAGCCGGCTGAGCGCGCGGTGCTGGGCGACGCGGACGGCACCCGGCGACATGCCGAGCATCTGTCCGGTCTCCTCGGCGGTGAGGCCGACGGCGATCCTGAGCAGCAGCAGCTCGCGCTGGTTCTCCGGGAGGTTGGCGAGGAGCTTCTTCGCCCACGCCGCATCGCTGCTGAGCAGGGCCCGCTCCTCCGGCCCGAGCGAGTCGTCGGGCCGCTCCGGCATCTCGTCGGAGGGCACGGCGGTGGAACCGGGATGCCGCATCGCGGCGCGCTGCAGATCGGCGACCTTGTGCGCGGCGATCGCGAAGACGAACGCCTCGAAGGGGCGTCCGGTGTCCTTGTAGCGAGGAAGCGCGAGGAGGACCGCGACGCAGACTTCCTGCGCGAGATCCTCCACGAAGTGCCGCGCGTCACCCGGCAGCCGGGTCAGACGGCTGCGGCAGTAGCGGATCGCCAGGGGATGGACGTGCGCGAGCAGGTCGTGCGTGGCCTGCTCGTCCCCCTCGACGGCGCTGTGGACCAGTGCACCGATGGCCCCCGGGCCGGCTGCCTCGTCGTCGCGCATCGGTCCATGGTGCCTTGATGCCGTCCGATCTGTGGCACCGCGTCCGTCGTTGTGCACTGAAGCGTTATGAGCAGGTGCGCCGGAAGTCATCTCGCGCGCCCTCCCCTTCCGCTCGGCCGACTCGTCCCTGAGGAACTCCACACCTCAAGGATGCGGCATCCCGCGCGAAACGAGGACCGGCGGGCTTGCGCAGCCCCGTCCGCCCTGCGGCGGACGGGGATCGCTGTGCCCCGCGGCGGCGCATCGTGCGCCTTAGCGGACCAGGCCCCAGCGGAAGCCGAGCGCCACGGCGTGCGCGCGGTCCGAGGCGCCGAGCTTCTTGAAGAGGCGGCGTGCGTGCGTCTTGACCGTGTCCTCGGAGAGGAAGAGCTCGCGCCCGATCTCCGCGTTGGAACGGCCGTGACTCATGCCCTCGAGGACCTGGATCTCACGCGCGGTGAGTGTCGGCGCCGCGCCCATCTCGGCCGACCGCAGTCTGCGCGGGGCGAGCCGCCAGGTCGGGTCCGCGAGCGCCTGCGTGACGGTGGCACGCAGTTCGGCGCGCGAGGCGTCCTTGTGCAGATAGCCGCGGGCACCGGCGGCGACGGCGAGCGCCACACCGTCCAGGTCCTCGGCGACGGTGAGCATGATGATGCGCGCACCGGGGTCGGCGGACAGAAGCCGACGGACTGTCTCGACGCCGCCCAGACCGGGCATACGTACGTCCATCAGAATCAGGTCCGAGCGGTCGGCGCCCCAGCGGCGGAGGACTTCCTCACCATTGGCGGCGGTCGTCACACGCTCGACGCCGGGGACGGTAGCGACCGCACGGCGGAGCGCTTCTCGGGCAAGCGGGGAGTCGTCGCAGACGAGGACGGATGTCATGACCGTCCTCCGCAGCTGATGCGCGTCACCTTGGGCCTCCAGGCTGGTACGAAATCGTCACCTGTGCGGTCGACGCTCTCGGACAGATGCCCGAGCGCTTTTTCCTTCAACCGCCTCCGCACTCTCAACGACGGTCACCCGAAAGAGTTACGGGTCCGACGGTCTGCTTCGGCACTCTACGTGAGGGGGCGGATACAGAGCCGACGACGCGAGCGACTCGCAAGGTTTCCCCACAAGCCATGCCCCATTCGGTCCTTTTTCTTCACTTCCAGTGGTGTCTGAGGCTAGATTCGCAATGGGTCATATTTTCATCTCCTTAGACAGTAGATGTACGGTCGTGGGCACCGTATCCGCGTCACAACGGCTACAAGGGGACAACGCAATGGCAGATTTCTCCCGCCTTCCCGGACCGAACGCTGATCTGTGGGACTGGCAGCTCCTCGCGGCCTGCCGCGGGGTCGACAGCTCGCTCTTCTTCCACCCGGAAGGCGAGCGGGGAGCGGCGCGCAGCGCCCGTGAGAACTCGGCCAAAGAGGTCTGCATGAGGTGCCCGGTGCGCGCGGAGTGCGCTGCTCACGCGCTCCAGGTACGCGAGCCGTACGGCGTGTGGGGCGGGCTGACCGAGGACGAGCGCGAGGAGCTCATGGGAAGGGCGCGCAACAGACTCGTCGGCGCCGCACCGGCGTCGTCAGGAGGCGGACCGTCGTCAGCCGGCAACTGACGAGCAGGCGAGCCGGAGCAACCGAATTGGTGGCGAGTGAGCGAGACGGTAACTGAAGGAACGTTTCCTCGAAGAAGTTCCCTCAGAGAAAGGGGGCGCGCGTAGGCGTGCCCGCGGGCCTATAGGGGTCCGTTCAGCGGGCCGCGGCCCGCGCCAGGTGGTCGAGTGTGGCCGCCACCGCCGGCACCTGTGCCAGGTCGGGCAGCGTGAGGGCGACGATCTCGCGCTGCACGGCAGGCTCCACCGTCACGGTCCGTGCACCCTTGGGGCGTACGGACTCGATGGCGAGCTCGGGCAGGACCGCCACGCCGAGCCCGGCACCGACCAGACCGATCACCGCCGGGTAGTCGTCGGTCGCGAAGTCGATACGGGGGGTGAAGCCCGCGCCCTCGCAGACGTCGACCAGCTGCCGGCGGCAGCGCGGGCAGCCGGCGATCCACGGGTCGTCGGCCAGCTCGGCGATGGGGACCGCGTCCGCCCCGGCGAGGTGGTGCCCCTCCGGGACGAGACCGACGAGACGGTCGGTGAGCAGGGGGCGTACGACGAGGTCGTCCCATTCCTCCGCGGCCTGGGCGCCTTCGTAGCGGAAGGCCAGGGCCACGTCGCAGTCGCCTTCGCGCAGCATCTCGACCGAACGCGGCGGCTCCGCTTCCACGAGGGAGACGCGGGTGCCGGGGTGCGCGGCGCGCAGGGCGGCGAGGGCGGTGGGGACGAGCGTGGAACTGCCACTGGGGAAGGACACCAGACGTACGCGGCCTGCGCGCAGGCCCGCGATGGCGGCGACCTCCTCCTCCGCCGCGGTCAGGCCCGCGAGGATTCCCGCCGCGTGCCGCACCAGGGCCTCACCGGCCTGGGTGAGGCGCATCTCGCGGCCGGTGCGGATGAGCAGGGGGGTGCCCGTCGACGTTTCGAGGGCCTTCATCTGCTGGCTCACCGCGGGCTGGGTGCAGCCGAGTTCGCGTGCGGCCGCCGAGAAGGAGCCGGTGGCGGCCACGGCGCGCAGGACACGGAGATGACGGGCCTCGATCATTCCTCAAGCATAAGCGCGCCTTGGATGCAACGGGAAATATTGCGTCGACGCTTTGGCCGCACGTCGCCTAGCGTGCCGCCATGAAGCTTCTGTCTGTGAATGTGGGTCGCCCCGAGGCCAGTGAGCACACCGACCAGGCCGAGGGCGTGACCGGTATCGACAAGCGTCCGGTGGAGGGCGCCGTTCGGGTGGCGGCGCCCGGGCCCGGGGGCTTCGGCGCGGGTGGTCTCGAAGGGGACGCCGTGTGCGACACGCGGCATCACGGCGGCGAGCATCAGGCCGTCTACGCGTTCGCGCGCGAGGACCTGGACGTGTGGGAGCGCACCCTGGGCCGCGCTCTGCGCAACGGCTCGTTCGGCGAGAACCTGACGACCGAGGGTGTGGACGTGTCGGGCGCGAAGATCGGGGAGCGCTGGCGCGTGGGCTCCGACCTGGTCCTCGAAGTCGCCTCCGGCCGGATTCCCTGCCGCACGTTCCAGGGCCACATCGGTGAGAAGGGGTGGGTCAAGCGCTTCACGGCACAGGGGGCGCCGGGTGCGTATCTGCGGGTGGTCGAGCCGGGTGAGATCAGGGGCGGCGACACGGTCGAGATCGTGCACCAGCCCGAGCATGAGGTGACGGTCGCCTTCCAGTTCCGGGCCGTGACGACCGAACGGGAGTTGCTGCCGCGGCTGCTTGCGGCGGCGGATGCGCTTGACCCTGAGGCGGTCAGGGTTGCGCGGAAGTATGTGGACCAGCTGGGGGACGGGGCAGGAGACGGGTCCGGGGGCGGGAGCGGAGGTGGGTCCGGGAGTGGGACCGGAGGCGGGGTCGGTGATCCGGGCTCGGGGAAAACCCGGACGCTGTAACGGGGGTTGAGGCAGGGGCGGTTGGGGGTCATCCCCGATGGTCGCGGGGTGCGGCGGGCGGCAAGCTCGAAGCATGTCCCGCTTCCAGCTGCCGCCCCTGACCGAGTCTCAGCCCAGACCCCTGCCCGAGTCTCAACCCAAATCCCGGTCCGTATCCGATTCCCCGCCCCGGTCCGAGTCCCCGTTCCGCGCACTATGGGCGGTCGAGCCGCCGATGTCCGAACCCGCAATGAGAAGAGGTGAGTTGGAGATATCCCGCCCGGACCAGGGAGAACGCGCGGGGGCGCCCCGGGGCGGTCATGCCCACGACGGTCATTAGCCTTGCCCCATGACTACCGCTCTGATTACGGGATCCACCGCGGGAATTGGTGCCGCGTTCGCACGCCGGCTCGCCGCGGACGGGCACGACCTGGTTCTGGTGGCGCGTGACACCAAGCGGCTCCGGGAACAGGCCACCGAGCTCCACGACGCGCACGGCATCGAGGCCGAGGTGCTCACGGCGGACCTCGCCACCGACGAGGGCATCGGCGCGGTCGAGGCACGGCTCTCCGACCGGAAGCGGCCGGTGGACCTGCTGATCAACAACGCGGGCTTCGGCAACAAGGGCCAGTACCTGGAAGTCCCGATCGCCGACGAGCTGACCATGCTCAAGGTGCACTGCGAGGCGGTCCTGCGACTCACCTCCGCCGCGGTGGTGCCGATGCGGGAGCGCGGCAGGGGCGGCGTGGTGAACGTGGCGTCGGTCGCGGCCTTCGTCCCGCGCGGGACCTACGGGGCTTCGAAGGCGTGGGTCGTGCAGTTCACGCAGGGCGCGGCGAAGGACCTGGCCGGGAGCGGGGTGCGGCTGATGGCGCTGTGCCCGGGCTTCGTCCGTACGGAGTTCCACCAGCGGGCGGAGATGGGCACGGACAACATCCCCAAGTGGATGTGGCTCGACGCCGACAAGCTGGTGGCGGCGGCGCTCGCCGATCTGTCGCGCGGCAAGTCGCTGTCGATCCCGGACCCTCGGTACAAGACGCTGATGGGGGTCGTGAAGCTCGCGCCGCGGGGGCTGCTCGGCGGGGTCACGGCGAAGACGGGGCGCAAGTACGGGCCGCGCTGAGGCCGGCCGCCGCTCCGACGAGGCCGGGCCGCCGGGGTGCCGCGGTGACCCGGCCGGGTCACCGAGTCGGTGGGAAAATGGGACATGTCCGGTTCTGATCCAGGGGGATTCAGGGAGATCGGAGGATTCGTCATGACGTTTGTGCAGGTCATCGACTGCAGGACCAGCCGATTCGACGAGATGAACCGGCTCATGGACACATGGGTCGTCCAGACCAGGGGGAAGCGGACCGCGACGCACAACATCATCGGCAAGGACCGGTCCGACGACTCGCACTTCATCGAGATAGTGGAGTTCCCGTCGTACGAGGAGGCCATGCGGAACTCGCACCTCCCGGAGACCGACCGGGTCTTCCAGGAGATGGTGGCGCTCTGCGACGAGATGCCGACGTTCACGGACCTGGACGTGGTGCGGGACGAGCAGCTGTACGCGACGAACATCCGCTCGCTCTTCCAGACCATGGCGGCGCCCGGTGAGCTGCCCGCGCTCAACGACCTGATGGTCGAGCACTATCACGACCATGATCCGGCCAATGAGCAGGACGCCCTCGGGCTCGACGCGATGCGGCGCCAGATAGAGATGTGGCGCTCCGCGTTCGACTCCTCGTTCAGCATCGAGGACCAGATATGCGAGGGCGACCGGGTCTGCACGCGCTGGACGTGGAACGGCACGCAGAAGGCCGACTTCATGGGCCTGCCGTCGACCGGCAAGCAGGTCTCCATGACCGGGTCGACCATCTTCCGCTGCCAGGACGACGGGAAGATCGTCGAGGGCTGGTGGCAGTACGACCGGCTCGGGCTGATGGCTCAGCTGGGGGCGCTCGATCAGCTGGAGACGTGACGTGCGAGTGGCCTCCGGCTGACGCTGGCCGGCGCGTGTGACGTTCGGCTGACGCAGGCCCGCGTGCGTGACGTTCGGCTGACGCAGGCCGGCGCGTGTGACGTTCGGCTGACGCAGGCCGGTGCGCGTGACGTTCGGCTGGCGCTGGCCGGCGCGCGTGACGGTGGCCTAGCCCGCGCCCGCGCGCACCGTCACCCGCGGCCACCGTTCTTGACCGCCGCTCGCGAAGCGGGCTGGTGAACGCCGAAGCCCGGCCTCGCGGTGGGCGGGGCCGGGCTTCGTACGTGCAGCGTCAGTGCGCCTGGGTCGGTGCACCGGAGTCCGGTGCGCCGGGGGGCACTAGTGGGAGTGGCCGTGCCCGTGGCCGGCGGCCTCGGGCTCGTCCTCCGCCGGCTTCTCGACGACCAGGGTCTCGGTCGTGAGGAGCAGGGACGCGATGGACGCGGCGTTCTCCAGGGCGGAGCGGGTGACCTTGACCGGGTCGATGACGCCGGCCTTGACCAAGTCGCCGTACTCGCCGGTCGCGGCGTTGAAGCCCTGGCCCTTGTCGAGCTCGGCGACCTTCGAGGTGATGACGTAGCCCTCGAGGCCGGCGTTCTCGGCGATCCAGCGCAGCGGCTCGACGGCGGCGCGGCGGACGACCGAGACACCCGTGGCCTCGTCGCCGGTCTTGTCGAGGTTGCCCTCGAGGACCTTGACGGCGTGGACCAGAGCGGAGCCACCACCGGAGACGATGCCCTCCTCGACCGCGGCGCGGGTCGCGGAGATGGCGTCCTCCAGACGGTGCTTCTTCTCCTTCAGCTCCACCTCGGTGGCGGCGCCGACCTTGATCACGCACACGCCGCCGGCGAGCTTCGCGAGGCGCTCCTGGAGCTTCTCGCGGTCCCAGTCGGAGTCCGTGTTCTCGATCTCGGCCTTGATCTGGTTGACGCGGCCGGCGACCTCGTCGGAGTTGCCGCCACCGTCGACGATCGTGGTGTCGTCCTTGGTGATGGTCACGCGACGGGCGCTGCCGAGCACGTCCAGACCGGCCTGGTCCAGCTTGAGGCCGACCTCTTCGGCGATGACGGTGGCACCGGTGAGGGTGGCCATGTCGCCGAGCATCGCCTTGCGGCGGTCACCGAAGCCGGGCGCCTTGACGGCGACGGCGTTGAACGTGCCGCGGATCTTGTTCACGACCAGGGTCGACAGGGCCTCGCCCTCGACGTCCTCGGCGATGATCAGGAGCGGCTTGGAGCCACCGGCCTGGATGACCTTCTCCAGCAGCGGCAGCATGTCCTGGATGGAGGAGATCTTGCCCTGGTTGATGAGGATGTAGGGGTCCTCGAGCACGGCCTCCATGCGCTCCTGGTCCGTCACGAAGTACGGAGACAGGTAGCCCTTGTCGAACGCCATGCCCTCGGTGAAGTCCAGCTCCAGACCGAAGGTGTTGGACTCCTCGACGGTGATGACACCGTCCTTGCCGACCTTGTCCATCGCCTCGGCGATGAGCTCGCCGACCTGCTGGTCCTGCGCGGAGAGCGCGGCCACGGCGGCGATGTCGGACTTGTCCTCGATCGGGCGGGCGGTCGCGAGGAGCTCCTCGGACACGGCCTTGACCGCGGCGTCGATGCCCTTCTTCAGGGCGGCCGGGGAGGCGCCGGCGGCGACGTTGCGCAGGCCTTCCTTGACCAGGGCCTGGGCGAGCACGGTGGCGGTGGTGGTGCCGTCACCCGCGATGTCGTTGGTCTTGGTCGCCACCTCCTTCACCAGCTGGGCGCCGAGGTTCTCGTACGGGTCGTCGACCTCGACCTCACGGGCGATGGTGACACCGTCGTTGGTGATGGTGGGAGCGCCGAACTTCTTGTCGATGACGACGTTGCGGCCCTTGGGGCCGATCGTCACCTTGACCGTGTCGGCAAGCTTGTTGACGCCGCGCTCAAGGGCGCGACGGGCGTCCTCGTCGAACTTCAGGATCTTCGCCATGGAGCTGTCTGTCCTCTCGAACGAACTACGCCCCCGACACCCGGCACACTGTGAAGATTCGCAGCTGAGTAACGGGGAGCCAGGGGCGCAGAACTAAAACAATGGGTGAATTACTTCTCGACGATCGCGAGCACGTCGCGAGCCGAGAGGACGAGGTACTCCTCGCCGTTGTACTTCACCTCGGTGCCGCCGTACTTGCTGTACAGCACGATGTCGCCGGTCTTCACGTCGAGCGGCAGGCGCTCGCCGTTCTCGAAGCGGCCCGGACCGACGGCGAGGACGACGCCCTCCTGGGGCTTCTCCTTCGCGGTGTCCGGGATGACCAGGCCAGAGGCGGTGGTCTGCTCGGCGTCGAGCGGCTGGACCACGATGCGGTCCTCGAGCGGCTTGATGGCAACCTTGGAGCTGGTGGTCGTCACGATCCGACCTCCCCCTTCGGAGATCACGGGGTTAACTGTCTGAGGTGGCGACCAGGTGGATCCGTCGTCGCGGGTGCCGGACCTGCCCGTCGCTATTGGCACTCTCCAGTGGGGAGTGCCAGGGCCGAGACTATGACTGCAATTAGCACTCGGTCAAGCGGAGTGCCAATTCACTCTCGGCGCGTCCTCGCCCCGCCCCGCCACCCGCTCCTCGCCCCGCCCCACCGCTCGCCCCACCCGGCGGCCGGTCCGCCGTCTCACACGTAGTCCTCCAGCCGCCCGACCGTGAACCCCTCGTCCTGGATACGGCGCACCATCCGCGCCGTCGCGTCGGCGAGCGTCGCGCCGCCCGGGGCCTGGGCCAGGACGATGTCCCCGGGGCGCAGCCGGTCACCGTTCCGTTCGGCTCGCCACAGGACCACGGCGTCGACCCCGCAGGTCGCGGCCGCGCGCAGGGTGTCCTGGCCGTAGTTACCGAAGGGCGGACGCAGGAGGCGGGGGCTGCTGCCGAAGCGTCCGGCGAGCCGGTCCTGCTGGACGCAGATCTCCGCGTGCTGCTCGGCGTACGGGAGGGCGGGCAGGAAGTGACCGTTGATGGTCTGGTTCTGCACGCCGGCGCCGAGGCGGCGGAGCGCGCCGGCGTGGTCGCGGCCGGGGCCCGCGACGCGGTCCGTGAGGAACACCGTGACGGGCAGCCGCAGATCGCGGACCAGGCCGGCGAGTCGCGGGTCGCCGGCGGCACCGTCGTCGAAGGTCAGGAAGACGACCCGGTCGCGGGTGCGGACGTGGTCCACGACGGGCGGGAGCGCGTACGCGTTCCGGGCCGCGCGGGACGCGGGGTGCGCCGGGGGCTCGGGCGCCGCGGCGAGCGGCGCGCGGAGGCCCCAGTGGCGGTAGGCGTCGCGGGCGGGGACCTTAAGGGGCGCGACGGGTGCGGTGTCAGGGGCGTGCGCGCCGGTGTGGGCGGGGTCTCCCGCGCCCACGTGGGCGGAGCCGTTCGTACGGTGGTGGAGCAGGCGGCGTGACTTCGAATGGTGCGCCGGAGCCTTCAGCACCGTGGCCGAGGCCGACCCCCCGCCCGGGCTCCCCGGCGACTTCCCCCTCCCCCGCTCACCCGCGCTCCCCACGCCGCCGGCAGGCAGGACCGTCGGCGCCTCGTGACCGTGCCGTACCTTCTGCGCGGCCTGCGCCGCCCTCCGGCCGAGCCGTTCGATCGGGCTCACGGACTGGGCGCACCCGGTGAGCAACGCGGAGGACAGGACCCCGGCGGCCAGCGCCGTCGCGAGCAGCCGCCGGGGGCCGGAACGCGTACGGGCCTGATGCGCCCGTACGGACGTCAATGTCACAGGTAGTCCTCCAGCTTGGCCACGGCGTATCCCTTACTGGTCACGTACTTCATGAGCCGGCGGACCATGTCGGGCATCGTGCCCTTCCATTCGTCCGGGCCACGGAAATGGGTCAGGATGATGTCGCCGGGGCGCAGTTGCTTGTCCTCCTCGCGCCATTCGAAGTGGTCGACGAAGGCCTCCTCGTTCCAGATCGGCGCGTACTCGATGCCGCAGGCCTTGGCGGCGCGCAGCGTGTCCTGGTTGAAGTTGCCGAAGGGCGGGCGCATGAGCAGGGGCCGTTCGCCGAACTGCTCCTCCATGATGTCCTGCATTCCGCAGATCTCGCGCTTCTGCCCCTCGTAGGACAGGCCCGGCAGGTAGGGGTGGGTCAGCGTGTGGTTGTTCAGGGTGATGCCGCGGGCCTGCATCTTCCGGAAGTACCCGTAGTCGTCCTCCACCGACTCGTTGGTGAGGAACGCGGTGTACGGGATCTTCAGGTCGCTCATCATCCTGAGGAACGCCGGATCCTTGTTGCTGCCGTCGTCGATGGTGAGGAAGACGACCTTGTCCTTGGTCGGGACGGTCGTGAAGACGGGCGGGAGGTCGAGTTCGTCCTGGCCGTGGACCTCGAAACCCTTACGGGGCTTGATCAGGGGCTTCTCGGCAGGCGCGGGCGGAGCGGCGAGCGGGGGCGCGTCGAGGCCCCATTTCTTGGCCGCGGCGGCCCGGGCGGCCTGCGCGGCGAGCAGCTTGCCCTCGTAGCTGTTCAGGGAACGGGCGGGCGGCCCCTTAGGGGGCTGCTGTCCGGGCACTGCCGCGGGCCCGGCGGCGGGACTGCCGGCGGAGCCACCGCCGCCACCTGAAGCGTGGGAGCCGCCCGAATCGCTTGAGCCCCGAGAGCCCCCCGAGCCGTCGGACGAGGCGCACCCCGAGGCCACAGCACAGGCCGCAAGCACGGCCAGCCCCGCACGCACCCGCGCCCTCCCCCACACCCGCGCCCGCCCCACCCTCCCCCTCACACCCTTTTTGTCATTTAGTCCCATAAGTCCCATGGCGCCGGATCCTCCCAGTTCACAGCGCTGCCGAGGGCCCGACACCGCGGCCGGGCGCGCACGGTCAACCGACTGGCCCACAATGGGAACGGTGAACGACCTCGCCTCCTTCAGCTCCCTGCTCTCCGAAGAGGGCCAGGCGCTCCTCGACGCCGTACGGGACATCACCCCCGGCCAGGAACTCGCCGTCGCCACCCGGTTGCGCCGCGACCACCCGGCGGATCTCGTCTCGGCCGCCGTGGCGCAGGCCCGGCTCCGGCAGCGGGCCGCCGCGAAGTTCGGCGAGGCGGACGCGCGCCGCATGTACTTCACGCCGAACGGCGTCGAACAGGCGACCCGCACGAGCGTCGCCACCCACCGCGCGCAGGAGTTCAAGGCGCTCGGCGTACGCTCCGTCGCCGATCTGTGCTGCGGCATCGGCGGCGACGCGATCGCGCTGGCCCGCGCCGGGATCTCCGTACTCGCCGTCGACCGCGACCCGCTGACCTGCGCCGTCGCACGGGCGAATGCCGAGGCGCTCGGCCTGGCCGACCTGATCGAGGTCCGCGAGGCCGACGTCACGGAGGTCGAAACGGAGGCGTACGACGCGGTGTTCGTGGACCCGGCGCGGCGCGGCGGGCGTGGCCGCATCTTCGACCCGGAGGCGTACTCGCCACCCCTGTCCTGGGCCATCGAGGCCGCGCTCAAGGCCCGGCACGCGGCCCTGAAGATCGCGCCGGGCATCCCCCACGAGGCGATCCCGGACGCGGCCGACGCCGAGTGGATCTCGGACGAGGGAGACGTGAAGGAGGCGGTGCTCTGGTTCGGCACCGCGCCGGGCCGGATGCGGGCAACACTCCTGCCGGGCCCCCGCCCACTGACGGGCCGCGGCCTCCCCGACCCCGAAGTCCGGCCCGTGGGGCGGTACTTGTACGAGCCCGACGGCGCCGTCATCCGCGCCCACCTGGTCGCCGACGTCGCCGAGGAGGTCGAGGGCGGCCTGATCGACGAGACGATCGCGTACGTCACGTCCGACACGCTGCGCGCGACACCGCACGCCACCGCCTACGAGATCACCGACCAACTCCCCTTCAACGTAAAGAAGTTGAAGGCCCTGCTCAGGGAGCGCGAGGTCGGCATCCTCACGGTGAAGAAGCGGGGATCCGCCGTGGACCCGGAGGAACTGCGCCGCAAGGCACTGCCGAAGCGCCACGGCTCGGCGTCCCTCACGGTGTTCCTGACCCGCGTGGCGGGCGCCCCGACGATGCTGCTCGGCGGCCCGGCCCCGGCCAACCCCACTGACTCGTAAGCCCCCTCAATCAGCCACAGCCTCGAACCGCCACCGATGCACCGCCCGAGTCACCAACTCCCCCTCCGGCTCGGGCAGTTCGGGAAGGTCGGCGTCGTACGCCGCGTCCCACCACGTGATGACCAGGACCCGGTCCTGCGGAGCGCGGAAGTGTTCGCGGCGCAGGGGGGCGGTGGGGAGGGACTGGGACCGGGCCCAGGCGAGGAGTTCCTCGCCCCGGCCCTCCGTCGCGCGGGCCTCCCACATCAGGGCGACCGTCATGAGTACAGGTTGTCCTTCGCGACCTCGTGCACGTGGTCGTGGTCGTGCGTGAGGCCCGGCACGTGCGTCTCGGTGACCGGCAGGGACGAGTCGGCCGACAGGTCCCACGCGGACGCGGACCGGTTGCGGGCGACCATCTCGGCGCCGAGGGCCGCGACCATCGCGCCGTTGTCCGTGCACAGCTTCGGACGCGGCACGCGCAGCCGGATGCCGGCCTTCTCGCAGCGCTCCTGGGCAAGGGCCCGCAGCCGCGAGTTGGCCGCCACACCGCCGCCGATCATGAGGTGGTCGACGCCCTCGTCCTTGCAGGCCCGCACGGCCTTCCGGGTCAGCACGTCGACGACCGCCTCCTGGAACGACGCCGACACGTCACGCACCGGCACGTCCTCGCCGGCCGCGCGCTTCGCCTCGATCCAGCGGGCCACGGACGTCTTCAGACCGGAGAAGGAGAAGTCGTACGCGGGGTCGCGCGGGCCCGTGAGGCCGCGCGGGAACGCGATCGCGGACGGGTCGCCCTCCTTCGCGTAGCGGTCGATGACGGGACCGCCGGGGAAGCCGAGGTTGAGGACGCGGGCGATCTTGTCGAAGGCCTCGCCCGCCGCGTCGTCGATGGTCGCGCCGAGCGGGCGCACGTCGGAGGTGATGTCCGCGGAGAGCAGCAGGGAGGAGTGCCCGCCGGAGACGAGCAGCGCCATCGTCGGCTCGGGCAGCGGCCCGTGCTCCAGCTGGTCCACGCAGATGTGCGACGCGAGGTGGTTCACGCCGTAGAGCGGCTTGCCGAGCGCGTACGCGTACGCCTTGGCCGCCGAGACGCCCACGAGGAGCGCGCCCGCGAGGCCGGGACCTGCCGTGACAGCGATCCCGTCCAGGTCGGAGGCGGCGACCCCGGCGTCCTTCAGGGCCCGCTGGATGGTCGGCACCATGGCTTCCAGGTGCGCGCGCGAGGCGACCTCGGGGACGACGCCGCCGAAGCGGGCGTGCTCGTCGACGCTGGAGGCGACCGCGTCGGCGAGCAGCGTGGTGCCGCGGACGATGCCGACGCCGGTCTCGTCGCAGGAGGTCTCGATGCCGAGGACGAGCGGTTCGTCAGCCATTTTCGGTTCCTTGTACGGGTGTGGCGGTGGTCGAGGGGTCGGACAGGCGCAGGGCGTCCGGGTCGGACAGGCGCATCACGAGGGCGTCCACGTTGCCCGGCTGGTAGTAGCCGCGGCGGAAGCCGATGGGCTCGAAGCCGAAACGCTCGTAGAGCTTCTGCGCGCGCGTGTTGTCGACCCGTACCTCCAGCATGACCTGGGTGCACTCGAAGGCGGTGGCGTGGCGGAGCAGGTCGGTGAGCAGCCGGGCGCCGAGCCCGCTGCCCCACTGGTCGCGGGCGACGGCGATGGTCTGTACGTCGGCCAGGTCGCCGGAGGAGGCGAGGCCCGCGTAGCCGACGAGGCGGTCGCCGTCGTGGGCCACGGTGTAGCGCCGGGTCGAGCCGGCGCCGCGGGCGTGCGCGAGCTCGGACCAGAACATGCCGCGGGACCAGGCGTCGTCCGGGAAGAGGTCCTTCTCCAGCTCGTGCACCGACTCGATGTCCCACCAGCGCATCTCGCGCAGCAGTGCCGTGCTCACTTGGGGGTGACCACCTTGTAGTTCTTGGGCACCTGCGCGTCCGGGCGGCGCAGGTACAGCGGACGCGGCGCCTCCAGCTCCTCGCCGGCGGCCAGCTTCGCCGCGGCGAGCGAGGCGAGCGCTCCCGCCGACACGTGCTCGGGAGCGCGGGCGTCGGGGAACGTGTCCGGGTAGAGCAGCGCGCCGGCGCCGACCGCGGGCAGGCCCGCGACCTGCTCGGCGATGTCGGCCGGGCGGTCGACCGCGGGCTCGGTGACGCGGGTGCGGGAGTCCTCGTAGCGGGCCCAGTAGACCTCCTTGCGCCGCGCGTCGGTGGCGACGACGAAGGGGCCGTCCACCTCGGCGGCGTAGGCGAGGCCGTCGAGCGTGCACAGGCCGTGCACAGGGACGCCGAGGGCGAGGCCGAAGGTGTCGGCGGTCATGAGGCCGACGCGGAGGCCGGTATAGGGGCCGGGGCCCACACCGACGACGATGCCGGTGACGGCGTCGAGTCTGACGCCGGCCTCGGCGAGCACCCGGTCGACGGCGGGCAGCAGCAGCTCCCCGTGACGGCGGGCGTCGACCTGGCTCGACTCAGCGACGACGGTCGAACCGTCGTGCAGGGCGACGGTGACGGCGGGGGTGGCGGTATCCAGCGCGAGCAACAGCACGCAAACAGCCTACGGCTCCGGCGCCCCGCCCACGGCCGCACCGGTCAGGCGCACACCTGCTGCTACCGTCACCACACAGACGTACGGGCAATACCTACGGGCGATGCCTGCGGGCACGAGAGGTGGGCACACAGGTGGCACGGAGCAGCTCGGGATTCGTGGCCGGGCTCACCGCGGCGGCGCTGGCCGTGGTCGGCTTCCTCACCTACCAGGCCTCGGCGAACGCGCCGGACAGTCTGGCCCCGAAGAAGGCCGGCAAGTCGCCCTCGGCGGCCGCGTCCCACAAGCCCGAGCCGAAGCGCGACCCGGCGGCGCTGCCCGCGCAGTCCGGCACCGGCGAGCGGGTCGTCTACTCGCTGCGCGACGACCGGGTGTGGCTGGTCGGGGGGAGTGGCAAGCCGACGCGTACGTTCGAGGTCGCGCCGAGCACGGTGGACCCGCCGGCCGGCAAGTACATGGTGTCCTCGCGGTCGAATTCGATCACCGGCAGCGACGGGGTGCCGATCGAGCACGTGGTGCGGTTCGCGAGCGTCGAGGGCATCGCGATCGGCTTCAGCTCGGCGGTCGACGGCTCGATGCCGCAGCCGGACCCGACGAAGAAGACGGGCGGCATCCGAGAGAAGCGCGCGGACGGCGCCGCGATGTGGGACTTCGCGACGATCGGCCGGAGCGTCGTCGTCGTTCCTTAAGGGGTCCCGTAGGGGGTACCTGAGGGGATCTCCCTGACTTACGCGGCGTCCGCCCGATCACGCCGTCCGCCCGATCACGCGGCGTCGAGTTCCTCCCCCGCGCCACCCGCCGCGCGGACCCGCTCCGGCGCCGCCTCATCGGCGGGCGGAGTAGATACAGCCGTCGCTGCCGCGCAGGACGCGAGCAGCTCACGCATCGACAGCCCGGAACCGCCGGCCCCCGGCACGCCATCCTGCCCCGGGGTCACGCGGGACTGCTGCGACACGTCACGTTCTGAAGCCGGCATGGACGCCTCCTGGGCTCCCGGGGGCAGCAAAGTTAGGTAGACCTAACCAGGACTGGTATCCATGTGACCACGCCGAGGACGCGCCGCGCAACATTTTGCCGACACTGTGTCGGAACGTACGGGTGAAGGTACGAGGACGAGGCCGGACGGGCGTACGGGGACAGGGCGGGCAGACGTAGAGCGGGCAGCAACGCGGCTCAGGCCACCAGGCTCTCCAGGCCCGCCCCCGCCCAGCGCGCGCCGAGGCCGTGCAGCGTCACCGACCGCACCTCGTCCGACGTGTCGCCCGTGGCCCGGTGGATCACGACGTGCAGCCGGTCGTCGCTCAGGTCCTCGACCTTGCCGTCGCCCCACTCGACGACCACGACGGAATCGGGCAGCGACACATCGAGGTCCAGGTCCTCCATCTCGTCGAGCCCGCCGCCCAGCCGGTACGCGTCCACGTGCACGAGAGCCGGACCGTCACCCAGCGGCGGGTGCACGCGGGCGATGACGAAGGTGGGAGAGGTGACGGCGCCGCGTACGTCCATGCCCTCGCCGAGCCCGCGGGTCAGCGTGGTCTTGCCCGCGCCCAGCTCGCCGGTGAGCATCACGAGGTCGCCCGGGCGCAGCAGCTTGGCCAGGCGGCGGCCCAGTTCCCCCATGCGGGCGGGCGAGTCGACGGTGATCGAGACGGTGGCGTCGGCGGTGATCGGGGCGCCGGCGGTGTCAGCCGCCCGGCTGTGCGGAGTCTCCATAACTTCCCACGGTAGCCCCTGCGGGCACCGCCCCCGTGCGGGCGAGCAGGTCCGCGAGCCGGTCGGTGACGGCCTCCGGGTGCTCCAGCATCACCAGATGCCCCGCGTCCGGCACGAGCACCAGCTCGGCGTCGGGCAGCAGCCCGGCGATGGCCTCGCTGTGCTCGCTGGGCGTCACCAGATCCTGGTCACCGGCCAGGACGAGGACGGGCATGTCCGCGAACCGCTGGAGCGCGTCGGACTTCTCCATCTCCTGGAACGCCGGATAGAACTCGGCGACGACGTCGATGGGCGTGCCCTCGATCATGCGCTCGGCAAAGCGGGCGACGGCCGGGTCCACGTCACGCGAGGCGAACGAGTACCGCTTGACGACCCCGGCGAACAGGTCGGCGGTGGCCCGCCGCCCCCTCTCCACGAGCTCGGCCCGCTGGCCCAGGGCCTTGAGGACGCCGGGCAGCACCCGGCGCACGGCGTTCACGCCGATCGCCGGGAGGCCGTAGCTGACCTCGCCGAGCTTCCCGGACGACGTCCCGATGAGCGCGACACCGACGACGCGCTCCGCCACCACCTCGGGGTACAGGTCGGCGAACGCCATCGCGGTCATGCCGCCCATGGAGTGCCCGACGAGGACCAGCGGCCCCTCGGGCGCGGCGGCGTCGAGGACCGCCTTCAGGTCGCGGCCCAGCTCGTCGATGGTGACGGCGGGCCCGCCGTCGGCCTGCTCGACGCCCCGCCCTGACCGCCCGTGGCTGCGCTGGTCCCAGTAGACGCAGCGCACGACGCCCCGCAGCGCGGCCCGCTGGAAGTGCCAGGAGTCCTGGTTGAGGCAGTACCCGTGGCTGAAGACGACGGTGACGGGCGCCGGTTCCTTACGACCGAAGAGGCGGCGCCGGCGCGGAGCCGCCGCGTCGTCCCCGGCCTGCGCCCCTTCCACCTCGTCGACCTCGTAGTAAAGCTCGGTCCCGTCGTCGGCGTAGGCCTTGCCGGGGGTGCCGCGCAGGGACCCGTAGGGGCCGGAGGCGTCGAGGGCGAGGCGCGCCTTGCGGCGCATTCCGCGGCCGACGGTGAGCCGCTCGACGGCGACACCGGCGGCGGCGCCCGCCGCGACGACGCCTATCGCGGCGCCCGCGAGTCCGGCCGTCCGCCAGCTCGCGACCGCCGACGTCGCCTCGGCGCTGCTGTCACTCACGTGCCGCTCCTCCGTCGTCCACATGGACGCGCGGAACACGCGCCCCGATCCGGGTGACGATCTCGTACGCGATGGTGCCCGCGGCCACGGCCCAGTCCTCGGCCGTCGGCTCGCCCCGGTCACCGGGCCCGAACAGGACGACCTCGTCGCCGGCCGCCGGCTCGTCGCCGCCGAGGTCGACGACGAACTGGTCCATGGCGACCCGCCCGGCGACGGTCCGCCGCTTGCCGCCGATGAGCACCGGTCCGGTCCCGGAGGCGTGCCGGGGGATGCCGTCCGCGTAGCCGACGGGGACGAGGCCGAGGGTGGTGGCGCCCGGGGTGACGTAGTGATGCCCGTAGCTCACGCCGAGGCCGCCCGGCGCGTGCTTCACCAGGGCGAGCGACGCCGTAAGGGTCATCACGGGCCGCAGCCCGAAGTCCTCGGGGGTGCCGAGTTCGGGGCTGGGTGAGATCCCGTACATGGCGATCCCGGGGCGTACCAGGTCGAAGTGGGTCTCGGGGAGCGTCAGGGTCCCGGGCGAGTTGGCGATGTGCCGGACCTCGGGGCGGACGCCGCACATCTCGGCGAAGGCCACCATCTCGCGGAAGGAGTCGAGCTGGGCGGCGATGGAGGGGTGGCCGGGCTCGTCGGCGCAGGCGAAGTGCGACCAGAGTCCGGTGACCTTGACGAGGCCTTCGCGCTCGGCGTCGACGGCGGCGCGGACCAGCTCGGGCCAGTCGTCCGCCAGGCTGCCGCCCCGGCCGAGCCCGGTGTCGGCCTTGAGCTGGATGCGGGCGGGGCGCCCGGCCTCCCGGGCGGCGGCGACCACCTCGTCCAGCGCCCACATGGCGCTCACCGACATGTCGAGGTCGGCCTCGATGGCCTCGCGCCAGGGGCCGCCCGGCGTCCAGAGCCAGCACAGGACCCGCCCGCCGATGCCCGCGGCACGCACCGCGAGGGCCTCCTCAGGGGTGGCCGTGCCGATCCACGTGGCGCCTGCCTCCACCGCGGCACGCGCGCAGGGGATCATGCCGTGGCCGTAGGCGTCGGCCTTGACCACGGCCATGAACGCGGCGCCCGGTGCGCGTTCGCGCAGGGTCCGTACGTTGGCGCGCAGCGCGGCCAGGTCGATCTCGGCTCGGGCGCGGGCCTTGGCAGGTGCTCTCTCAGTCATCGTGGGCACAGTGTCTCAGAGGCCCCTAACAGGCCCTTGCGACCGTCCTCGGCCCCGTCGCGCAGCCACCACTTCCGGCCCCCTGACGCTCCCCGAGGCCCACTTCGCCCTTACGCCTCCCGCCGCACGTCCGCCCATGCGCCGGGGATCCCGCCGGCCACGTCCTGGGCCGCCACGGGCGCTCCGTGGGACACGCGCCGGGCGGCGAGCCCGTGGAGATACGCCGCCACGGACCCGGCGTCGAGCGCGCCGAGCCCCGCCGCGAGCAGCGACCCTGCGAGCCCGGACAGCACGTCCCCACTGCCTGCGGTGGCCAGCCAGGCGGTCCCGGTGGGGTTGACCCGTACGGGTCCGCCGCCGGGCCCGGCCACCAATGTGGTGGATCCCTTAAGGAGCACGGTGGCGCGATAACGCTCCGCCAACTCCCGTACGGCGGCCAGCCGCTGCGCCTCCACCTCCTCACGCGGCACACCGAGCAGCGCGGCCGCCTCCCCCGCGTGCGGGGTGAGCAGCGTCGGCGCGCCCCTCCCCCGCACAGCCTCGGCGTCGGCGAGCCGCAGACCGTCGGCGTCGATCAGGACGGGTACGTCGGCGGCCAGTACGTCCGCGAGACGTGACGCGTCATCGCCAAGGCCGGGTCCGGCGACCCACGCCTGCACCCGCCCCGCCTTGCCGGGCGCGCCCTCGGAGACCAGCGTCTCGGGGAACCTGGAGACGACGGCGCCGGCGGCTGGCCCGACGTAACGGACGGCGCCTGCGCCTCCGTGCAGCGCCCCGGCGACGGCGAGCACCGCTGCCCCGGGGTACCGGGCCGACCCGGCGACGATGCCCACGACACCCCGCCGGTACTTGTCGCTCTCACCGGTGGGCACGGGCAGCAGCCGGGCCACGTCGTCGTGCTGAAGGGCCTCCAACATGCTGGCGCCACCGCCGAGTTCAGCCCCGGACCCGTCTCCGGGTTCACCCCCGAGTTCGCCCCCGGCAGCCCCTCCGAAATCCAGCCCGATGTCCACGAACCGCACAGCCCCCGCGTACTCCCGCGCAGGATCGATCAACAACCCCGGCTTGTACGCCCCGAACGTGACCGTCACATCCGCCCGCACCGCCTCCCCCGCGACCTCCCCGGTATCGGCGTCGACGCCACTCGACAGATCCACGGAGACGACGACGGCCGAGGACTCCAAGGCCGCGCGCACGAACGGCAGCGCGCTCTCGCGGAGCCCGCCCCGCCCCCCGATCCCGACGATCCCGTCGACCACGAGGTCCGCGCGGTCCATCACCCGCTCCCCCGCCCCGGCCACACGCCCCCCGGCGGCGAGCAACGCGGCGAGCCCAGCAGCGTGCGCGCGCTCCGGGTCGAGCAGGACGGCGACGACCCCCGCCCCGCGCCGCGCGAGCCGCGCTCCCGCGTACAGGGCGTCACCCCCGTTGTCCCCCGAACCGACGACGAGGACGACCCGGGACCCGTAGACCTTGCCGAGGAGTTCGGCGCAGACGGTGGCGAGGCCGGCGGCGGCCCGCTTCATCAGGGCGCCTTCGGGCAGCCGCGCCATGAGGGCGCGCTCGGCGGTCCGTACGGTGTCCACGCTGTAGGCGGTACGCATGACGCCGAGTATCTACCCCTCGGCGATCACGACCGCCGAGGCGACACCGGCGTCGTGGCTGAGCGAGATGTGCCAGGACCGCACGCCCAGCTCCTCGGCGCGCGCGGCGACCGTCCCGGAGACTTCGAGCCGGGGCTGCCCGCTGTCCTCGACGCACACCTCGGCGTCGGTCCAGCGCAGTCCGGGCGGCGCCCCGAGCGCCTTGGCCAGCGCCTCCTTGGCGGCGAACCGGGCCGCGAGCGAGGCGATGCCGCGCTGCTCCCCGCTGGGCAGCGTCAACTCCCGCTCCACGAAGAGCCGTTCGGCCATCCCGTGCGTGCGCGCGAGGGCCGCCTCGAACCGGTCGATCTCGGCGACGTCGATCCCCACACCAATAATCAAAGCCCCAGCCCTTTACTCCACGGTGACGGATTTGGCCAGGTTACGCGGCTGATCCACCTCGTTCCCCCGGGCCGTGGCGAGTTCGCAGGCGAACACCTGGAGCGGGACCGCCGCGACGAGCGGCTGGAGCAGGGTGGGTGTGGCGGGGATCCGTACAAGGTGGTCGGCGTAGGGCACGACCGACTCGTCGCCCTCCTCGGCGATCACGATGGTGCGTGCCCCGCGCGCCCGGATCTCCTGGATGTTGGACACGATCTTGTCGTGGAGCACGGACCGCCCCCTGGGCGAGGGCACGACGACGACCACGGGCAGGTCCTCCTCGACCAACGCGATGGGCCCGTGCTTGAGTTCACCGGCGGCGAAGCCCTCCGCGTGCATGTAGGCGAGCTCCTTCAGCTTCAGGGCGCCCTCCAGAGCGACCGGATAGCCGACGTGCCGCCCCAGGAACAGCACCGTCCGCTTGTCGGAGAGCGACCTGGCCAGCTCCCGTACGGGCTCCATGGTCTCCAGGACGCGTTCGACCTCGCCGGAGATGTCGGCCAGGTCCCGGATCACCGAGCTGATCTCGTCGCCCCACTTCGTGCCGCGCACCTGCCCGAGGTACAGGGCCACGAGATAGCAGGCCACGAGCTGGGTCAGGAACGCCTTCGTGGACGCGACCGCGACCTCGGGACCGGCGTGCGTGTAGAGCACGGCGTCGGACTCGCGCGGGATCGTCGAGCCGTTCGTGTTGCAGATGGCGAGCACCGTCGCGCCCTGCTCGCGGGCGTGCCGCAGCGCCATCAGCGTGTCCATCGTCTCGCCGGACTGCGAGATGGCGATGACGAGCGACCGCGTCCCCAGGATCGGGTCCCGGTACCGGAACTCGCTCGCGAGCTCCACCTCGCACGGGATACGGGTCCAGTGCTCGATGGCGTACTTGGCGATCAGGCCGGCGTGGAACGCGGTCCCGCACGCCACGATGACCACCTTGTTCACGGCCCTCAACATGGCTGCGGGGATGCGGAGTTCGTCCAGGGTCAGCGCCCCGTCGACGCCGATCCGCCCGAGCAGCGTGTCCGCGACGGCCTTCGGCTGCTCGGCGATCTCCTTGAGCATGAAGGAGGCGTAGCCGCCCTTCTCGGCGGCGGACGCGTCCCAGTCGACGTGGTACGTCCGTACGTCGGCGGGCCGACCGTCGAAGTCGGTGACGGTCACCCCGTCCCGGCGCAGCTCGACGACCTGGTCCTGGCCCAGCTCGATCGCGGACCGCGTGTGCTCGATGAAGGCGGCGACGTCGGAGGCGAGGAACGCCTCGCCCTCGCCCACGCCGACGACCAGGGGCGAGTTCCGCCGGGCTCCCACGACCACGTCCGGCTCGTCGGAGTGCACGGCGACCAGCGTGAACGCCCCTTCGAGGCGCCGGCAGACGAGCCGCATGGCCTCCGTGAGGTCGGCGCACCCCGAGAACTCCTCGGCGAGCAGATGCGCGACGACCTCGGTGTCGGTCTCGGACGCCAGCGTGTGCCCGCGGTCGGCCAGCTCGGCGCGCAGCTCGGCGAAGTTCTCGATGATGCCGTTGTGGACGACGGCGACACGGCCGGCGTTGTCGTGGTGCGGATGCGCGTTCGCGTCGGTGGGGCCGCCGTGGGTGGCCCAGCGCGTGTGGCCGATGCCGGTGGCGCCGGACGGCAGCGGGCGCTCGGCCAGCTCCTTCTCCAGGTTGGCCAGCTTGCCGGCCTTCCTGGCCGAGGCGAGGCCGCCGTCGGAGAGCACCGCGACGCCCGCCGAGTCGTAGCCCCGGTACTCGAGGCGCTTGAGTCCGGCGAGCACGATGTCCAGCGCCGACTGAGATCCGACGTATCCCACGATTCCGCACATGTCGGCAGCCTAGGGGGCGACCCCTCGGGGACCCGTCAAACAACCCCTAAGCCCAGGTGAGCCAGGCGCGCCCCCTCAGGCACGGGCGGGTCAGGCACTCCAAGGGGCAGCCCTGAGGCACGCGCGGGTCAGACACCCCATGGGCGTACGGTCACTCGCCCCGCACGATCCGGTCCCGCGCATCCTCCAGCAGCCCCAGGTACTCCACTTCCTCGCAGCGCGGCTTGCTGCCCATCCGGTAGAGGTCGATGCAGTCGTCGAGGTCCTCGCTCAGATCCTCGTCGGGCAGATCGAGGGCGAGCTCGCTGTGCACCCGGCCGGCGAAGTCGTCGTCGACCGGACCGGTCCTGCGCCGGACGAGGTCACGCAAATGGGGCACGGCCATGACGGTTCCCTCCCATCCGGCGGCCTCGATCGGTCGGCCCCGGATGCCCGGAACGTAGCCCCTTCTCCGCCCTCCGGTCCAGACCCGTGACCAAGGAAAGCGCACGAACCGGGCACTCCTCACCCACCGAAAACACACGACATGACCATGCAAGCGACGCCTGTTCGACACGAAGGTGACGCACCCCACCTCCCGCCCCGTCCACACAGCCGTAACAATGGACTGTGATCTCTTCGGTCTCCGTGCCCCCGACGGCACCGCGGAGCGCCCACCGGCACAAGCCGGAGGCGACTCCCTACGTCGACCTCACCCGCACCGAGTGGAGTGCGCTCCGCAACAAGACGCCACTCCCCCTCACCGCCGATGAACTGGAGAAACTGCGCGGCCTCGGCGATGTCATCGACCTGGACGAGGTCCGGGACATCTACCTCCCGCTGTCCCGCCTCCTCAACCTCTACGTCGGCGCCACCGACACCCTGCGCGGCGCCCTCAACACCTTCCTCGGCGAGACCGGCGAGAAGGCGTCCCAGTCGGGCACGCCCTTCGTCATAGGGGTCGCCGGCTCGGTGGCCGTGGGCAAGTCGACGGTCGCCCGCCTCCTCCAGGCCCTCCTGTCGCGCTGGCCCGAGCACCCGCGCGTGGAGCTGGTCACCACGGACGGCTTCCTGCTCCCGACCAAGGAGCTGGAGCGGCGCGGCATGATGTCCCGCAAGGGCTTCCCCGAGTCGTACGACCGCCGGGCCCTGACCCGCTTCGTCGCCGACATCAAGGCCGGCAAGGACGAGGTGACGGCCCCCGTCTACTCCCATCTGATCTACGACATCGTGCCGGACCAGAAGCTCACGGTCCGCCGCCCCGACATCCTCATCGTCGAGGGCCTCAACGTCCTCCAGCCCGCCATGCCCGGCAAGGACGGCCGCACCCGCGTCGGCCTCGCCGACTACTTCGACTTCAGCGTGTACGTCGACGCGCGGGCCGAGGACATCGAGAGCTGGTACCTCAGCCGGTTCCGGAAACTCCGTCAGACGGCCTTCCAGAACCCGTCGTCGTACTTCCGCAAGTACACCCAGGTCTCCGAGGAGGAGGCGCTCGACTACGCGCGCACGACCTGGCGGACCATCAACAAGCCGAACCTGCTCGAGAACGTGGCGCCCACCCGCGGCCGCGCGACGCTCGTCCTGCGCAAGGGCCCCGATCACAAGGTGCAGCGGCTCAGCCTGCGCAAGTTGTAGGAAGTTACGCTTCGCGCATGTTGCACCTGCGCCTGATCACACCGGCCGACCGGACCGACGCCGTCGTCAGCCTCATAGAGAACACGGTCGGCACCACGCACGTCGTGGTGATGGCGGGCGCCGCCCGCACCCCCAGTGGCGACGTCGTGCTGTGCGACGTCGCCCGGGAGGCCGGCGACGAGCTGATCGGGGGTCTGCGCGACCTCGGCATCGACACGTCCGGGTCGATCGCCGTCGAGAACATCGACCTGTCCCTGTCCGCGCGGGCCGACCAGGCGGAGGAGGACGCGCCGGGCGAAGGCGCGGACGCTGTCCTGTGGGAGCAGCTGACCGAGGCGACGCACGAGGAGTCGACGCTCACCGTCACCTACGTGGCGTTCCTCGCCGTCGCGACGATGCTCGCGGCCTGCGGTGTGATGCTGGACAACGCGATCCTCATCGTCGGCGCGATGGCTGTCGGCCCCGAGTTCGGGCCGCTCGCCGGGATCTCCACGGCGCTGGTGCAGCGCGCTCCGCGCCTGGTCCTGCGCTCGCTGTGGGCGCTGCTCGCGGGCTTCGCCGTCGCGATGGCGCTGACGGCCGGGTTCAGCTGGCTGATGGACGTGTTCGGCCTGTTCACGCGCTCGATGGTGGAGGCGCCCCGGCCGAACACGGCGTTCATCTGGAAGCCTGACTGGATGTCGTTCGTCGTGGCGTTCCTGGCGGGCGTCGCCGGCACGCTGTCCCTGACGTCGGCCAAGTCGGGCGCCCTGATCGGCGTGGCGATCTCCGTGACGACGGTCCCGGCGGCGGCGAACGCGGCGGTGGCGTTCGCCTACGCGGAGTACAGCCAGATGTGGGGCTCCGTCGCACAGCTCCTGGCCAACATGGGAGGCATCGTCCTGGCCGGCACGCTCACCCTGCTCGCCCAGAAATGGTTCTGGGCCGAGCAGCGCAAGCGTGCCACTCCGGTGGCCGAACCGGCTTAGCCCAGCGCGGACTTCACGACATCGGCCAGCCGGCCCGCGATCGAGCGGGCCTGCTCGATGTCGGCGGCCTCGACCATGACGCGGACCAGCGGCTCCGTGCCGGAGGAGCGCAGCAGCACGCGGCCCGTCTCGCCCAGCTCGCGCTCGGCGTCGGAGACGGCGGCGGCCAGCTCGGCGGAGGTGCTGACGCGGGACTTGTCGACGTCACGCACGTTCACCAGGACCTGCGGGAGGCGCTCCATCACGGAGGCCAGATCCTGGAGGGTGCGGCCGGTCTCGGCGAGGCGGGCCGCGAGCAGCAGGCCGGTGAGCGTGCCGTCGCCGGTCGTCGCGTGGTCGAGGATGATCACGTGCCCGGACTGCTCGCCGCCCAGCGCGTAGCCGTGCTCCTTCATCGACTCCAGGACGTACCGGTCGCCGACGGAGGTCTGCACGAAGTGGATGCCCTCGCGCTCCATGGCCAGCTTGAAGCCCAGGTTCGACATGACGGTCGCGACGACGGTGTCCTCGCGCAGCGCGCCCCGCTCACGCATGGCCAGGGCCAGCACCGCGAGGATCTGGTCGCCGTCGATCTCGGCACCCGTGTGGTCCACGGCGAGGCAGCGGTCGGCGTCACCGTCGTGGGCGATGCCGAGGTCCGCGCCGTGCTCGACCACGGCGGCCTTGAGGAGGTCGAGGTGGGTGGAGCCGCAGCCGTCGTTGATGTTCAGGCCGTCCGGCTCGGCACCGATCGTGACGATCTGCGCACCCGCCTGCCGGAACGCCTCGGGCGACACGGCGGCGGCGGCGCCGTGCGCCTCGTCCAGGACGATCCGCAGCCCGTCGAGCCGGTTCGGCAGCACGCTGATGAGGTGGGCGACGTACTGGTCGAGCCCCGCGTCGTACGTGTGCACGCGGCCCACGCCGGCGCCGGTCGGGCGGTCCCACGGCGCACCGGTGCGGTGCTGCTCGTAGACATGCTCGATCTGGTCCTCCAGCTCGTCGGCGAGCTTGTGACCGCCGCGCGCGAAGAACTTGATGCCGTTGTCGGGCATCGCGTTGTGGCTGGCGGAGAGCATCACGCCGAGGTCGGCGCCCAGCGCGCCGGTGAGATGCGCCACCGCGGGGGTGGGCAGCACGCCGACCCGCAGGACGTCGACGCCCGCGCTCGCCAGGCCCGCGACGACCGCGGCCTCCAGGAACTCGCCGGACGCCCGCGGGTCACGGCCGACCACGGCCACCGGACGATGCCCCTCGAAGGTCCCCGCCTCGCCGAGCACATGCGCCGCCGCCACGGAGAGTCCGAGCGCGAGCTCGGCCGTCAGATCCGCGTTGGCGACCCCTCGTACGCCGTCCGTACCGAACAGTCGTCCCACTGGTGTCCTCCGAACTTTCAAAAATCCTCAGGAGAAGCGTCGGAAATCATCCGAGCCTGCAAAATTCTGCGCACCTTGTGCCGTTATACGCCCAGGGCCGCCAAAGACGAACGCCCCGGCGGCACACAGCGTGCCGCCGGGGCGAACGAAACGAACAAGCAGCAGCGATTTAGCGCTTGCTGTACTGCGGGGCCTTACGGGCCTTCTTGAGACCGGCCTTCTTGCGCTCGACCGCACGGTCGTCACGCTTGAGGTAACCGGCCTTCTTGAGGGCGCCGCGGTTGTTGTCGACGTCGGCCTCGTTCAGCGCACGGGCGACACCGAGACGGAGCGCACCGGCCTGACCGGAGACGCCGCCACCCGAGATGCGGGCGATGACGTCGTAGCGGTTGTCGAGCTCGAGCACCTTGAAGGGCTCGTTGACTTCCTGCTGGTGGACCTTGTTCGGGAAGTAGTCCTCGAGCGTGCGCCCGTTGACCTTCCACTTGCCGGTGCCGGGCACGATGCGAACGCGCGCGATGGCGTTCTTGCGGCGGCCCAGGCCGGCGGCCGGCTGCGGGTCGCCGAAGCGCGCCGCGTTCGACTCCGAGGTGTACTCGCCCTCGACGGGGACCTCGGACTCGGTGGTGTACTGCTCGACGTCGACAATCTCGGTCTCTTCGACCGGCTGCTCAACGGTGGTCTCGGCCACGATGCTCCTCAGATTCTTTTCTGTCTTTGGGGGTGTGGCCGGAACTACTGCGCGACCTGGGTGATCTCGAACGGCACCGGCTGCTGGGCAGCGTGCGGGTGCTGGTCGCCCGAGTACACCTTGAGCTTCGAGATGACCTGACGGCCCAGGGAGTTCTTGGGGATCATGCCCTTGATGGCCTTCTCGACGGCCTTCTCCGGGTTGTTCGCCAGGAGGTCGTCGTAACGGACGGAACGCAGACCGCCCGGGTACCCGGAGTGGCGGTAGGCCAGCTTCTGGGTCTTCTTGTTGCCGGAGAGGTGCACCTTGTCCGCGTTGATGATGATGACGAAGTCACCAGCGTCGACGTGGGGGGCGTAGATCGGCTTGTGCTTGCCCCGCAGGATGTTCGCGGCAGTGGTCGCGAGACGACCCAGGACGACATCCCGGGCGTCGATGACGTACCACTGGCGAGTGATGTCGCCGGGCTTAGGGCTGTACGTACGCACTTAGCAGCCTTCTTCTTCTTCAGTGGATGGGTGCTGAAAGTGGCATCACTGAAGCGATCGTGCAGCTGGGGACGACAGTGCCGGGTTCAGCGCCCGTATGCCGCCCACTGGTAACTGCTCCAGGGAACCTGTGCACGGCCCCTCACTCGAGAGCGAGCAAGCCAGTACACATAACGACTAGGCACGATACCCGCGCCTCCCCGCACGGGTCAAAACGCGGCTCCGGACACCGGCGCCGCGCCCGCTCCGGCCCGCCCTCTAAGATGCGCCCCATGAGTTTTGGGCAGGGGGGACCCCAGTGGGGGCCCGGGGGAAACGGTGGCTCGCAGGGACCGGACTGGGCGGCACTCGCCGAGGAGTCCGAGGCACGCGCCCGGCGCCGCCGCTGGCTGATGATCGGCGGTGGCGCGCTGGCCACGCTCGCGGTCGGCTCGGCGGTCGCGTTCGCCATCGTCTCCGCGAACGGCAAGAACTCGGCGTCGAACAAGCCCGCCGACCAGCTGCCGACGACCGCGGACATCCCGAGCGACACGGCCGCGGCGGATCCCTCGTTCGCCGAGACGACGCCGCCGCCCCCGCTCGACCCCAAGGACTTCGTCTCCAGCGCCAAGAAGGACAAGGCGCCGCTCGGCCCCGAGACCCTCTTCCCCGGCACCAAGCTGACCGTCGGCGACCGCGTCTACAAGAAGGGCGCCACCGCCGACACCAAGAGCTGCGCGAGCGCCACCCACGGCGCGCTCGGCGACGTTCTGACCAGCAACGACTGCACCCGCCTGATCCGCGTCACCTACGCCAAGGACGGCGTCGCGGTCACCGTCGGCGTCGCCGTCTTCGACACGGAGGCCAAGGCCACCAAGGCCAAGAACCAGTACAGCAAGGGCACCGTGAACTCCCTGTCCGGCTCGGGCGTCCCCGCCTTCTGCCGCACGACGGTCTGCCGCTCGACCTCCAACTCGTACGGGCGCTACGCGTACTTCACGACGGCCGGGTTCACCGGCGGCGAGCGCGACGTCACCACGAAGGACCGCGGGGTCTTCACCACCGGCGACGACCTCGCGGAGTTCACGTTCCGTCAGATCACCCGGCGCGGCGAGGCGCAGGCCTCCGCCGCCGCCCAGGCACCGCAGTAGCGGCTCAGCAGCACCCGGGGTCCGCGAACGGGGCCCCGGGCAGCGTCCGCTTGTTCCGGGCCTCCTTGCTGCGCGCGGCCAGCAACTCATCGGCGGGGTAACCGACTTCCTCAAGGGTCAGCCCGTGCGGGCGCACCACGTGCACCGCAGAGTCGCGCACACCGGCGGCCAGCACCTGCCCGGGCCAGTCCGGCGGCCGGTGCCCGTCACCCACGAACAGCATCGCGCCGACGAGCGAGCGCACCATGTTGTGGCAGAACGCGTCGGCCCGCACGGTCGCTTCGAGGATCCCGTCCGGCGACCGCTCCCAGCGCAGCTCCTGGAGCGTACGGATCGTCGTGGCACCCTCACGCCGCTTGCAGTACGCGGCGAAGTCGTGCTCCCCGATCAGCTTCTCGGCCGCCAGATTCATGGCGTCCATGTCCAACTCCCAGTCGTGCCACAGGACATGACTGCGCAGCAGAGGGTCCACGCCGCCGGGGTTGTCGGTCACCCGGTACACGTACCGGCGCCACACGGCCGCGAAGCGCGCGTTGAACCCGGCGGGCGCCTCGGCCACCTTCCACACCCGTACGTCGTGCGACAGCCGCCCGGCGAGCCGGCGCAGCAGCTTGTCCTGGTGCTCGGCCCACACGTCCTCCGGCAGATCGACATGAGCGACCTGCCCCCGCGCGTGCACCCCGGCATCGGTCCGCCCGGCCACGGTCAGCTCGTACGTCTGCTGCGACCGGGTCACCGTCCGCAGCGCGTCCTCGATCTCGCCCTGCACGGTCCGCCGGCCACTGGCCTGCTTCGCCCACCCGGAGAAGTCCTTGCCGTCGTACGACACATCCAGCCGCACCCGCACGAACCCGGGCTCTACCTCGTCACTCACACACAGATCCTCTCAAGCGAAAGCAGGCGCGCACGAAGGCTGCCGCACACGAAAGCGGGCCCGCCCCTAAGGGCGGACCCGCTCACATCAAGGCAACTGCCTCAGAAGCCTCAGGCCTCTTCGGTCGCCTCGACGGCGGCCGGAGCGGCAGCCTCGGCGTCCTTGGCGGCACGCTTGGTGGCGGCCTCGGCCTCACCGGTGGCCTGCTGCGCGACCGTCAGGGCCTCGACCAGCTCGATGACAGCCATGGGCGCGTTGTCGCCACGGCGGTTACCGATCTTGGTGATACGGGTGTAACCACCCGGACGGTTCTCGTAGCGCGGGGCGATCTCGGTGAAGAGCGTGTGGACGACGCTCTTGTCCGTGATGACCGTGAGCACCTGACGGCGGTTGTGAAGGTCACCCTTCTTCGCCTTGGTGACCAGACGCTCCGCGTACGGACGCAGACGACGGGCCTTGGCCTCGGTCGTCGTGATCTTGCCGTGCTCGAAGAGGCTCTTCGCGAGGTTCGCGAGGAGCAGCTTCTCGTGCGCGGCGCTGCCGCCCAGACGGGCACCCTTGGCAGGCTTCGGCATTGTTTCTCCTAGGTGTCTGCCCCGGCCGTATCAGGTACCAGGGTCAGTATCCGAGCAGACGGCTGTCTGTCGGAGATCCGGGAGCAGCCCCGTAAGGGACGCCCCCGGAGGTCCGCGCCCCGTAAGGGGCGCGGGGAACTGCGCGACCAGCCGAAACCGGCCCGCAGCCAAAGATCAAGCAGCAGAGCGGTAGCTCTTAGTACTGCTCGGTCTCGACAAAGCCCGCGTCCGCGTCATCGTCAGCGCCGAAGGCGTCCGCGGCAGCGGTCGGGTCGAACCCGGGAGGCGAGTCCTTCAGGGCCAGGCCCATGCCGGCAAGCTTCGCCTTGACCTCGTCGATCGACTTCGCACCGAAGTTGCGGATGTCGAGCAGGTCGGCCTCGGAGCGGGCGACGAGCTCACCCACGGAGTGGATGCCCTCACGCTTGAGGCAGTTGTACGACCGAACGGTGAGCTCCAGCTCCTCGATCGGCAGGGCGAGATCGGCGGCGAGCGCAGCGTCCGTCGGGGACGGACCCATGTCGATGCCCTCGGCGTCGATGTTCAGCTCGCGGGCGAGACCGAACAGCTCCACCAGGGTCTTACCGGCGGACGCCATGGCGTCACGCGGGCGCATGGCCTGCTTCGTCTCGACGTCGACGATCAGCTTGTCGAAGTCGGTGCGCTGCTCGACACGCGTGGCCTCGACCTTGTACGTGACCTTCAGGACCGGCGAGTAGATCGAGTCGACCGGGATGCGCCCGATCTCCTGACCGACCTGCTTGTTCTGAACGGCGGAGACGTAGCCGCGACCGCGCTCGACGGTCAGCTCCATCTCCAGCTTGCCCTTGCCGTTGAGCGTGGCGAGGACGAGGTCGGGGTTGTGCACCTCGACACCGGCCGGGGGCGCGATGTCGGCGGCGGTGACCAGACCCGGGCCCTGCTTGCGCAGGTACATCACGACCGGCTCGTCGTGCTCCGAGGAGACGACCAGCTGCTTGATGTTGAGGATCAGGTCGGTGACGTCTTCCTTGACGCCCGGCACGGTGGTGAACTCGTGCAGGACACCGTCGATACGGATGGACGTGACCGCCGCACCCGGAATCGAGGAGAGAAGCGTCCGGCGCAGGGAGTTGCCGAGGGTGTAACCGAAGCCCGGCTCCAGCGGCTCGATCACGAACCGGGAGCGGAACTCGTCGACGACCTCTTCGGTCAACGAGGGACGCTGAGCAATCAGCATTTTTGGCGATCCTTCAGTCAGGGGCACCCACTATTTGATGCCCTGATGCCACCGGGCGGTGGCCCGGCGGCGGCTGTGCAGTACAAGGGTACGGGCGATACGGCCCGTAAGAGCCGTACCGCCCGAAATCCTCAAGTCAAGCGACGTGCGTCAGACGCGGCGGCGCTTGGGGGGACGGCAGCCGTTGTGCGGCGTGGGGGTGACGTCCTGGATCGAACCGACCTCGAGGCCCGTGGCCTGGAGGGAGCGGATCGCGGTCTCGCGGCCGGAGCCCGGACCCTTGACGAAGACGTCGACCTTGCGCATGCCGTGCTCCTGGGCGCGACGCGCGGCCGACTCGGCGGCCATCTGCGCGGCGAACGGAGTCGACTTGCGCGAGCCCTTGAAGCCGACGTGGCCGGCGGAGGCCCAGGAGATCACGTTGCCCGTGGGGTCGGTGATCGAGACGATCGTGTTGTTGAACGTGCTCTTGATGTGGGCGTGCCCGTGAGCGACGTTCTTCTTTTCCTTGCGGCGCACCTTCTTGGCAGCGCCCTGACGACCCTTGGGGGGCATCTATTACTCCTACGGGAGGTGGTCGGTCCTGCAGCGACAGCTGTCGATAGACCGCTGAGCGAGGACTACTTCTTGCCCGGCTTCTTCTTACCGGCGATGGCGCGACGCGGGCCCTTGCGGGTACGAGCGTTCGTGCTGGTGCGCTGACCGCGGACGGGCAGGCCACGACGGTGGCGAAGACCCTGGTAGCAACCGATCTCGACCTTGCGGCGGATGTCGGCCTGGATCTCGCGACGGAGGTCACCCTCGGTCTTGATGTTCTGGTCCACGTACTCGCGGATCTTGATCAGGTCCTCTTCGGACAGATCGCGAACGCGGATGTTGCGGTCCACACCGGTGGCGTCCAGCGTCTGCTGGGACAGCGTGCGGCCAATGCCGAACACGTAGGTGAGGGCAACCTCTACGCGCTTTTCGCGCGGGAGGTCAACGCCTTCAAGGCGTGCCATTCAAGGCTCCTGTTGTCACTCGGAGGTCTTCAGCAGGACCGTTCCCAGGGGCCGTATGAGGTACATCCTGGGTCCCCGGCCTCCGACCGGGGGTGTCGCCCTCCATATACCGATGGCTCTGAAGAGGGACGGGTCCTGCGTATTCACTTACTACTTGCGTCGCGCGAAAATCTGCGAACTGCAGTCGTGCGTCAGCCCTGGCGCTGCTTGTGGCGCGGGTTGTCGCAGATAACCATGACCCGGCCGTGACGGCGGATCACCCTGCACTTGTCGCAGATCTTCTTGACGCTCGGCTTGACCTTCATTGGGTGAGGTTCTCCGGGTCAGTGCCACCATCCCGCGAGGCGGGATGCGGGCAAGATCTACTTGTACCGGTAGACGATCCGGCCACGCGTCAGGTCGTACGGAGACAGCTCCACCACGACCCGGTCGTCAGGGAGGATGCGGATGTAGTGCATACGCATCTTGCCGCTGATGTGAGCCAGGACCTGGTGGCCGTTCTGGAGCTCCACCTTGAACATGGCGTTCGGGAGAGACTCGACGACAGTGCCTTCGATCTCGATGGCACCTTGCTTCTTGGCCACGCTTTGCCCTTCGAATCGACTACCTTGATCGACTCTGCACATACATGAGGACATGCGTGTGCACGAGAGCCGACGCGTCAGTCTACGTCAGGGCACCGCGAAAGACGAATCGGAGAAGTCTGCCCCATCCGCAAGATCATTACGCAAGGGGGTCCGGCGCGGCCGTGACACCCAGCTCAGCGAGCTTCGCCCTGCCACCGTCAGGCGCCGTCAGCACCAGCGGGCCTTCCTCCGTAAGAGCGACGGAGTGCTCCCAGTGGGAGGACCACGTGCCGAGCCAATTCTCAACGGCCTCCTCGCGGGCTCGGCGCCGGGGCGCCTCACAAGCTTCGGGGGCCTGCGCCGGACTCCGTCCGTCGGACCGGGTGACCTGTCGACGCCGGCGCATCAAGGCCAGGCGAAGAGGTCGCCCTTCGCCTCAGGCTCCCGCGAGGGGGTCAGGAGCCGCAGTGACACCCAGCTCCGCCAGCTTCGCCTTGCCACCGTCAGGCGCCGTCAGCACCAGCGGGCCTTCCTCCGTAAGAGCGACGGAGTGCTCCCAGTGCGAGGACCAGGTGCCGTCCGTGGTGATGACGGTCCAGTCGTCCTCGAGGACCTCGGTGCGCGGGGTGCCGAGGGAGACCATCGGCTCGATCGCGAGGCAGAAACCGGGGACGAGCTTGGGGCCCTTGCCGCGGCGGCGCTCCACGTAGTTCAGCAGGTGCGGGTCCATGTGCATCTCGGTGCCGATGCCGTGGCCGCCGTAGTCCTCGACGATGCCGTACTTGCCGCCGCCCGGCTTGGGCTGGCGGCGGATGTAGGTCTCGATGGCGCGGGAGACGTCGACGAGCCTGTTGCCGTTCTTCATCGCGGCGATGCCGGCCCACATCGACTCCTCGGTCACCCGGGACAGCTCGATGAGCTCCGGCGCGTGACCGCTGCCGACGAACGCGGTGTACGCGGCGTCGCCGTGCCAGCCGTCGATGATCGCGCCGCAGTCGATGGAGATGATGTCGCCGTCCTTGAGGACGGTCTTGTCGTCCGGGATGCCGTGGACGACGACCTCGTTGACCGAGGTGCAGATGGTCGCGGGGAATCCCCCGTACCCGAGGAAGTTCGACTTGGCGCCGTGCTCGTCGATCACCTTGCGGGCGACCTGGTCCAGATCCCGGGTGGTGGCACCGGGCACCGCGGCCTCACGCGTCGCGGCGTGGATCGCGGCGACGACCAATCCCGCCTCACGCATCTTGGCGATCTGCTCGGGGGTCTTGATCTGCACCATGGGGGCCTGCGCTCTCCGTCTTCCGTACTACCGGTTTACGTACACAACACTACGGCCGCGGCGCCCTGTCCGGGCACCGCGGCCGTGGCTGCGTAGCTACTACTTGTCGCGCTTGAGGGCTTCCATGGAGCGCGCGGTGACCTCGTCGACCTTGCCGAGCGCCGAGATCGTCACGACCAGGCCCTGGGCCCGGTAGTAGTCGATGATCGGCTCGGTCTGCGTGTGGTAGACCTCGAGGCGCTTGCGGACCGTGTCCTCGGTGTCGTCGTCGCGCTGGTACAGCTCGCCGCCGCAGACGTCACAGACGCCCTCGACCTTCGGCTGCGAGTACGTCACGTGGAAGACGTGCGCCGAGTCCTTGCGGCAGATGCGGCGGCCGGCGATGCGCTTGACCACCTCGTCCTCGGGGACCTCGAGGTCCAGGACCGCGTCCAGCTTCACGTCGTCGGCCTTGAGGGCGACGTCGAGCGCCTCGGCCTGCGAGACGTTCCGGGGGAAGCCGTCGAGCAGGAAGCCGTTCACGGCGTCCGGCTGCTCCATGCGGTCCTTGGCCATCCCGATGGTGACCTCGTCCGGGACGAGCTGGCCGGCGTCCATGTAGGACTTGGCCTTCTTGCCCAGCTCCGTGCCCTTGCTGATGTTGGCACGGAAGAGGTCGCCCGTGGAGATGTGCGGAATCGACAGGTTCTTGGCGAGGAACGCGGCCTGCGTTCCCTTGCCAGCACCGGGCGGCCCGACGAGGACGATTCGCATCAGCGGAGGAACCCTTCGTAATTGCGCTGCTGAAGCTGGCTCTCGATCTGCTTCACCGTTTCGAGGCCGACACCCACGATGATGAGGATGCTCGTCCCACCGAACGGGAAGTTCTGGCTTGCCCCGAAGCCAACCAACGCCATCGTCGGTACGAGAGCGATCAGACCCAGATACAGCGAACCCGGCCAGGTGATCCGGTTGAGCACGTAGCTGAGGTACTCAGCGGTCGGTCGGCCAGCCCGGATGCCCGGGATGAACCCACCATACTTCTTCATGTTGTCCGCGACTTCCTCGGGGTTGAACGAGATCGCCACGTAGAAGAACGCGAAGAAAACGATCAAGAGGAAGTACGAAACGATGTAATAGGGGTGATTTCCCTTGGTCAGGTGGTCGTTGATCCAGGTTTTCCACCCGGAATTGCCACCGGCGAACTGCGCCACGAGCGCCGGAATGTAGAGCAGCGACGACGCGAAGATGACAGGGATCACACCCGCCTGATTGACCTTCAGCGGGATGTACGTGGACGTACCGCCGTAAGAACGACGACCGATCATGCGCTTCGCATACTGGACGGGGATCCGGCGCTGCGCCTGCTCCACGAAGACCACCAGGGCGACCATGACGAGACCCACCAGGATCACGGTGCCGAACTCGATCCAGCCGCCGGCCAGCGAGCCCGTCTTCTTGATGGACCACAGGGCCGAGGGGAACGTGGCGGCGATCGAGATGAACATCAGGATGGACATGCCGTTGCCGATGCCGCGGTCGGTGATGAGCTCACCGAGCCACATGACGATGGCGGTGCCGGCGGTCATGGTGATGACCATCGTGATGGTGATGAAGATCGACTGGTCCGGGACGATCTGGTTCGCCACGGGGCACCCCTGGAAGAGGGCGCCGCTGCGCGCGGTCGCGACGAGGCCGGTGCCCTGGAGGATGGCGAGCGCCACGGTCAGGTAGCGGGTGTACTGCGTGATCTTCGCCGTACCCGCCTGACCCTCCTTCTTCAGGGCCTCGAGCCTCGGGATCACGACGGTCAGCAGCTGCAGAATGATGCTCGCGGTGATGTACGGCATGATGCCGAGCGCGAAGATCGTGATCTGCAGGAGCGCGCCACCGCTGAACATGTTGACGAGACCGAACAGCCCCTGCGTGCTGCTGGCCGCGTCCATGCAGGTCTGGACGTTCTTGTAACTGACACCCGGAATCGGTACGTGCGTACCGATTCGGTAGATCACGATGATGCCGAGCGTGAAGAGCAGCTTCTTGCGCAGGTCGGGCGTCTTGAACGCCCGGGCGAACGCGGTGAGCACGGTGCCTCCTGCGACCCCCGCGCACGTGCGTCAGAGGTGACGGTCTTGAGGTTCGATGAATGAAGGAATACGTATACGTAACAGTCGAGCGCCGGGTGAAGTTCCGTCTCAACTCATCGTCGTCAGGAAATTCCCCCGTGACCGGAGCCTGAGCACCGACCGATACAGCACAGTGCTGGCCACCATACCGGCGACCAGGCCCCCCTAGGAACGACCAACCGGGGATGCCCCTTTTGTGGGGCATCCCCGGTCGGGAATCGCTCATGTCATCAAGACGTCTGAAAGAGTCAGACGAGCTCGGTGACCGTACCGCCGGCGGCGGTGATCTTCTCCTTGGCGGAGCCGGAGACGGCGTCGACCGTCACCTGCAGCGCCACGGAGAGCTCGCCCTGGCCCAGGACCTTGACGAGCTGGTTCTTGCGAACCGCGCCCTTGGCGACGAGACCCTCGACGGTGACCTCGCCACCTTCCGGGTACAGAGCCGCCAGCTTGTCGAGGTTCACGACCTGGAACTCGGTCTTGAACGGGTTCTTGAAGCCCTTGAGCTTCGGGAGACGCATGTGGAGGGGCATCTGGCCACCCTCGAAGCGCTCCGGAACCTGGTAACGGGCCTTGGTGCCCTTGGTGCCACGACCGGCCGTCTTACCCTTCGACGCCTCACCACGACCAACACGGGTCTTGGCGGTCTTGGCGCCCGGGGCGGGACGGAGGTTGTGGATCTTGAGCGGGTTGTTCTCCGCCATGATCAGTCGACCTCCTCAACCGTCACGAGGTGCCGCACGGTGTTAGCCATGCCGCGGAACTCGGGGCGGTCCTCCTTGACGACCACGTCGTTCAGGCGCTTGAGCCCGAGCGAACGCAGAGTGTCGCGGTGGTTCTGCTTGCTGCCGATGTACGACTTCGTCTGCGTGATCTTGAGGCGAGCCATTACGCACCCGCTCCCGCACGCGCACGAAGCAGAGCCGCGGGGGCGACGTCCTCGAGGGGCAGACCACGGCGAGCCGCGATCTCCTCGGGACGCTGCAGGCCCTTGAGGGCCGCCACGGTCGCGTGCACGATGTTGATCGCGTTGTCGGAGCCGAGCGACTTCGACAGGATGTCGTGAACGCCGGCGCACTCCAGGACGGCGCGCACCGGGCCACCGGCGATAACACCGGTACCGGGGGAAGCAGGCTTCAGCAGGACGACGCCCGCGGCCTTCTCGCCCTGGATCGGGTGCGGGATGGTGCCCTGGATACGGGGGACCTTGAAGAAGTGCTTCTTGGCCTCCTCAACACCCTTGGCGATGGCGGCCGGCACCTCCTTGGCCTTGCCGTAACCGACACCCACCGTGCCGTCACCATCGCCCACCACGACCAGCGCGGTGAAGCTGAAGCGACGACCACCCTTCACAACCTTGGCGACGCGGTTGATCGCGACAACGCGCTCAACGTACGCGGTCTTCTCGGCGGCAGCAGCGCCACCGTCGCGACCCTTCCGGTCCCGCCGCTCGCCGCCACCGGCACCGCTGCCGCGGCGCTGGGGTCCAGCCATTGGAATTACCTCTCTTCGTTTTCCGCTAGCTACGCAGCCACATAAGTCGCTGCGCGACGGGGTCCTAGAACTTCAGACCGGCTTCGCGGGCGGCGTCCGCCAGAGCGGCGATGCGCCCGGCGTACTGGTTACCACCACGGTCGAACACGACAGCCTCGACGCCCGCGGCCTTGGCGCGCTCGGCGACCAGGGCGCCGACCTTGCCGGCCTGCGCGGACTTGTCGGCCTCGACACCACGGATCGAGGTGTCCAGGGTCGACGCCGACGCGAGGGTGTGACCCTTAACGTCGTCGATGACCTGGGCCACGATGTGGCGGTTCGAACGCGTCACGACCAGGCGCGGACGCTCAGCCGTACCCGAGATGTGCTTACGGATACGAATGTGACGGCGCTTGATGGCAGCACGCTTGTAAGCGTCGCCCTTAGCAATCTTGACACCGTATGCCATGGCTTACTTACCCGCCTTTCCGACCTTGCGGCGGATGACTTCGCCTTCGTACTTGACGCCCTTGGCCTTGTACGGGTCGGGCTTGCGCAGCTTGCGGATGTTGGCCGCAACCTCGCCGACCTTCTGCTTGTCGATGCCCTCGACCGAGAACTTGGTCGCCGATTCGACCTTGAAGGAGATGCCCTCGGGCGCCTCGATCAGGATCGGGTGGCTGTAGCCGAGCGAGAACTCCAGGTTGGAGCCCTTCGCCAGGACGCGGTAACCGACACCGCTGATCTCGAGCTTCTTCACGTAACCCTGGGTCACGCCGGTGATCATGTTCGCCACCAGCGTGCGGGACAGGCCGTGGAGGGCCTTGTTCTGACGCTCGTCGTTCGGACGGGTGACGTTGAGAACGCCGTCCTCGCCCTTAGCGATCTCGATCGGCGCCACGACGGTGTGGGTCAGGGTGCCCTTGGAGCCCTTGACCGTGACCGTGCGGCCGTCGATGGTGACGTCCACGCCGGCGGGAACCGTGATGGGGAGCTTGCCAATACGCGACATTAGCTATTCCTCCGTTCCCGACTACCAGACGTAGGCGAGGACTTCCCCACCTACGCCCTTCTTGCCTGCCTGCTGGCCGGTCAGAAGACCGTGCGACGTGGAGATGATCGCCACGCCGAGGCCGCCGAGGACCTTGGGCAGGTTGGTGGACTTCGCGTAAACCCGGAGACCGGGCTTGGAGATCCGCTTGATGCCCGCGATGGAGCGCTCACGGTTCGGGCCGAACTTCAGCTCGAGAACGAGGTTCTTGCCGACCTCGGCGTCCTCGACCTTCCAGCCCGTGATGAAGCCCTCCTGCTGGAGGATCTCCGCGATGTGAGACTTGATCTTGCTGTGCGGCATCGACACGGAGTCGTGGTATGCCGAGTTCGCGTTACGCAGACGAGTCAGCATGTCCGCGATCGGATCAGTCATGGTCATGAATTGGCCTTCGGCCTCTCTCGCCGGGGTTTCCTGTATGCGCCATCCCTCTCCCCACACAGGGGCGGGACGGGTGCGGCGCGGGGACCTACGGCGTAGTAAGTCGTACGGGCGGCGGACGCCCAACCCCACAAGCCTAAGGCATGTAGGGGAGGGCCTCCGCCGACCCAGTGCTTACCGAGAGTCTCTTGGCAATCCCAACTAGGGGATTACCAGGAGCTCTTGGTCACGCCCGGCAGCTCGCCACGGTGAGCCATCTCACGAAGGCACACGCGGCAGAGGCCGAACTTGCGGTACACGGAGTGCGGGCGGCCGCAGCGCTGGCAGCGGGTGTAGCCACGCACACCGAACTTCGGCTTACGAGCAGCCTTGGCAATAAGAGCCTTCTTCGCCATCTCGCTTACGCCTCCTTGAAGGGGAAGCCGAGGTGACGGAGGAGCGCGCGGCCCTCATCGTCGTTGGTCGCCGTGGTGACCACGGTGATGTCCATACCCCGGACGCGGTCGATCTTGTCCTGGTCGATCTCGTGGAACATGACCTGCTCGGTGAGACCGAAGGTGTAGTTGCCACGGCCGTCGAACTGCTTGGGGGACAGACCACGGAAGTCGCGGATGCGCGGGAGCGCGAGCGACAGGGTGCGGTCCAGGAACTCCCACATGCGGTCGCCACGGAGCGTGACGTGGGCACCGATCGGCTGGCCCTCACGCAGCTTGAACTGCGCGATGGACTTGCGGGCCTTGGTGATGGCCGGCTTCTGACCGGTGATCGTGGTGAGGTCACGGACGGCACCGTCCATGAGCTTCGAGTCACGGGCGGCGTCGCCGACACCCATGTTGACCACGATCTTCACGAGGCCGGGGATCTGCATGACGTTCTCGTAGGAGAACTCCTCACGCAGCTTGCCCGCGATCTCCTCGCGGTACTTCGTCTTGAGACGCGGGTTCGTGGTGGTAGCCATCAGATGTCCTCACCCGTCCGCTTGGCAACGCGGATCTTGTTGCCCTCGTCGTCGAAGCGGTAACCGACACGCGTGACGACCTTGTTGCCGTCCTTCTCCACGACGAGCTGAACGTTGCTCACGTGGACAGGGGCCTCGGTCGTGACGATGCCACCGGCCTGCGAACCGCTGGCGGTGGGGCCGGCCTTGGTGTGCTTCTTGACCCGGTTGACACCCTCGACCAGGACGCGGTCCTCGCGGGGGAAGGCCGCGATGACCTTGCCCTGCTTGCCCTTGTCCTTACCGGTGATGACCTGTACCAGGTCGCCCTTCTTGATCTTCATGCTTACAGCACCTCCGGCGCGAGCGAGATGATCTTCATGAACTTCTTCTCGCGCAGCTCACGGCCCACCGGGCCGAAGATACGGGTGCCACGAGGGTCGCCGTCGTTCTTCAGAATGACGGCGGCGTTCTCGTCGAAGCGGATGTACGAGCCGTCCGGACGGCGGCGCTCCTTGACGGTGCGAACGATGACCGCCTTGACGACGTCACCCTTCTTCACGTTGCCACCGGGGATCGCGTCCTTGACGGTGGCGACGATGACGTCACCGATGCCCGCGTAGCGGCGACCCGAGCCACCGAGAACACGGATGGTGAGAATTTCCTTCGCACCCGTGTTGTCGGCGACGCGAAGTCGCGACTCCTGCTGGATCACGTCTATCTCCTGTTTGTCTGCCGGTTCCCGACAGGGGCCTTATCCCTTACGGGAGTCCGGCCCCTGCCGAGCCTGGCGGAACTGAACCTGAAGGAAACCCTTCAGGTAATTACTTGGCCTTCTCGAGGATCTCGACGATGCGCCAGCGCTTGGTCGCCGACAGCGGACGCGTCTCCATGATGAGGACGCGGTCGCCGACGCCGGCAGCGTTCTGCTCGTCGTGCGCCTTGAGCTTGTTCGTACGGCGGATGACCTTGCCGTACAGGGCGTGCTTGACGCGGTCCTCGACGGCGACGACGACGGTCTTGTCCATCTTGTCGCTGACGACCAGACCCTCACGGGTCTTGCGGAAGCCGCGGGCGGCAGTCTCTTCAGTCACGTTGCTCTCGCTCATCAGGCGTTCTCCACCGTCTCGATGCCCAGCTCGCGCTCACGCATGAGGGTGTAGATCCGCGCGATGTCCTTGCGGACGGCCTTGAGCCGACCGTGGTTCTCGAGCTGACCGGTCGCCGCCTGGAAGCGGAGGTTGAACAGCTCTTCCTTGGCCTCGCGGAGCTTGTTGAGGAGCTCCTCGTTGCCCAGTTCGCGCAGCTCGGACGCCTTGGTACCGGCCGACATCACGACTCACCTGCCTCGCGCCGAACAATCCGGCACTTCATCGGAAGCTTGTGAGCAGCGCGGGTAAGCGCCTCACGCGCAATCTTCTCGTTCGGGTAGGACAGCTCGAACATCACCCGTCCCGGGTGAACGTTCGCGATCCACCACTCGGGGGAACCCTTACCGGAACCCATGCGGGTCTCGGCGGGCTTCTTCGTGAGCGGACGGTCCGGGTAGATGTTGATCCAGACCTTGCCGCCACGCTTGATGTGGCGGGTCATCGCGATACGAGCCGCCTCGATCTGGCGGTTGGTCACGTACGCCGGCGTGAGGGCCTGAATGCCGTACTCGCCGAACGCAACCGTCGTACCACCCTTGGCCTGACCGCGGCGCTTGGGGTGGTGCTGCTTGCGGTGCTTGACCCTACGGGGGATCAGCATTTCGGTCAGGCCTCCGTTCCGGTGCTCTCAGCCGGAGCAGCGGCGGCGGGAGCGTCGGCCTTGGGGGCCTCGGCTGCCGGCGCGGACTGCTGCGGCTTGCGGCCGCGGCCGCCACGCTCGCCACCACGGCCACCACGGCCGGCGGGACGGTCGTTGCCACCACGGGCCGGGCGGTTACCCGCACGGGCCGCGGCGTTCTCGGCGCGGACCTCGGCGATGTTCTTGACGTCGCCCTTGTAGATCCAGACCTTCACACCGATACGGCCGAAGGTCGTCTTGGCCTCGAAGAAGCCGTAGTCGACGTTCGCGCGGAGCGTGTGCAGGGGCACACGGCCCTCGCGGTAGAACTCCGAGCGGGACATCTCGGCGCCGCCGAGACGGCCACCACACTGGATCTTGATGCCCTTGGCGCCGGCCTTCATGGCCGTCTGCATGCTCTTACGCATGGCGCGACGGAAGGAGACGCGGGAGGACAGCTGCTCGGCAACGGCCTGAGCAACCAGCTGAGCGTCGGTCTCGGGGTTCTTGACCTCGAGGATGTTCAGCTGGACCTGCTTGCCCGTGAGCTTCTCGAGGTCACCGCGGATGCGGTCGGCCTCGGCGCCACGGCGGCCGATGACGATGCCCGGACGAGCGGTGTGGATGTCCACACGCACGCGGTCACGGGTGCGCTCGATCTCAACCTTCGAGATGCCGGCGCGCTCCATGCCGGAGGTCATCATGCGACGGATGGACACGTCTTCCTTGACGTAGTCCTTGTACAGCTTGTCGGCGTACCAACGGGACTTGAAGTCCGTGGTGATACCGAGCCGGAACCCGTGCGGGTTTACCTTCTGGCCCATTACCGGGTTCCTTCCTTGCTGCTGACGACCACGGTGATGTGGCTGGTCCGCTTACGGATCCGGTAGGCACGGCCCTGAGCACGCGGACGGAACCGCTTCAGGGTCGGGCCCTCATCCACGTACGCCTCGCTGATGACCAGCGAAGAGGCGTCGGTGTGGTCGTAGTTGTGTGCAGCGTTGGCGATGGCGCTGTCCAGCACCTTGCCAACCGGCACGCTCGCGGCCTGCGGGGCGAAACGCAGGACCGCCTGAGCCTCCGTGGCATCCATGCCACGGATGAGGTCCACCACGCGGCGGGCCTTCATGGGCGTGACGCGGATGTACCGCGCCTGGGCCCTGGCTTCCATGGTTGTCCCTTCAGTGTTCGTCATAGTCGATTCCACCCCGCCTTTAGCGGCGCTTCGACTTCCGGTCGTCCTTGACGTGACCCCGGAAGGTGCGCGTCGGCGAGAACTCGCCGAGCTTGTGGCCGACCATCGACTCGGTGACGAACACCGGGATGTGGGTCTTGCCGTTGTGCACCGCGATCGTGTGGCCCAGCATGGCCGGGATGATCATCGAGCGACGGGACCAGGTCTTGATGACGTTCTTGGTACCGGCTTCGTTCTGAGCGTCCACCTTCTTTACGAGGTGGCCGTCAACGAAGGGTCCCTTCTTGAGACTGCGCGGCATCTAAACCCGCTCCTAGCGCTTCTTGTTCGTCTTGCGGCGGCGGACGATGTACTTGTTCGAAGCCTTCTTCGGCGAACGAGTACGACCCTCCTTCTGACCCCACGGGGAGACCGGGTGGCGACCACCGGAGGTCTTGCCCTCACCACCACCGTGCGGGTGGTCAACCGGGTTCATCGCCACACCGCGGACGGTCGGACGAACGCCGAGCCAGCGCTTGCGGCCGGCCTTGCCCCAGTTGATGTTCGACTGCTCGGCGTTGCCGACCTCGCCGATGGTGGCGCGGCAGCGAACGTCGACCAGGCGGATCTCGCCGGACGGCATACGCAGGTGGGCCATCTGGCCCTCCTTCGCCAGCAGCTGCACGGAGGCACCTGCGGAGCGGGCGAACTTGGCGCCGCCACCGGGACGGAGCTCGATCGCGTGGATCGTGGTACCGACCGGGATGTTGCGGAGCGCCAGGTTGTTGCCCGGCTTGATGTCGGCCCCGGGACCGTTCTCGACGCGGTCACCCTGCGACAGGCCACGCGGAGCGACGATGTAACGCTTCTCGCCGTCGGCGTAGTGCAGCAGCGCGATGCGCGCGGTGCGGTTGGGGTCGTACTCGATGTGCGCGACCTTCGCCGGCACGCCGTCCTTGTCGTGACGACGGAAGTCGATCACACGGTAGGCGCGCTTGTGTCCGCCACCCTGGTGGCGAACGGTCACACGACCGGCGTTGTTACGGCCGCCCTTGCTGTGCAGCGGGCGGACCAGCGACTTCTCCGGCGTGGACCGCGTGACCTCGACGAAGTCGGCGACGCTGGAGCCACGACGGCCCGGCGTAGTCGGCTTGTACTTGCGGATTCCCATTTCTCAGTCCTCGTCCGATATTCGGACCAAGGCGCTCCGTTAGGAGGCCTGGCCGAAGATGTCGATACGGTCGCCCTCAGCGAGGGTCACGATCGCGCGCTTGCTGTCAGCACGCTTGCCGAAGCCCGTCTTGGTCCGCTTGCGCTTGCCCTGACGGTTGATCGTGTTGACTCCGGTGACCTTGACCGAGAAGACCGCCTGGACGGCCTGCTTGATCTGGGTCTTGTTGGCCCGCGGGTCGACGACGAAGGTGTACTTGCCCTCGTCCAGAAGCGCGTAGCTCTTCTCGGAGACGACCGGCTTGAGGAGGACGTCACGGGGGTCCGTGAAGCTCTTGCTCAGCGGCGTCTCGACAGTGTTCTTGCCCTCGGCCTCGTGGCGCTTCGCCTTGGCGACGCGCGCGGCCTTGGCGGCCTTGGCCGCCTTGGAGGCAATGCTCGGGTGACGCGTAGCCATCAGGCTTCGCTCCCTTCGGTGTCAGTGGCCTTCGGGCCGGACACGAAGGACTCGAAGGCGGCCTGGGTGAAGACCACGTCGTCCGAGACGAGAACGTCGTACGTGTTCAGCTGGCCCGGCTCCAGGATGTGGACCTGGGGCAGGTTGCGCGCGGAGAGCAGCGAGGCCTCGTCGGCACGGTCGATGACCAGGAGCAGGTTCTTGCGCTCCGAGATCTTGCCGAGCAGCGACTTGGCGGCCTTGGTGGAGACTCCGCCGTCGACCACGCCGGTGACGACGTGGATGCGAGCGTTGCGGGCCCGGTCGGTGAGGGCGTGGCGCAGGGCCGCGGCCTTCATCTTCTTCGGGGTCCGCTGCGAGTAGTCACGCGGCTGCGGGCCGTGGACGACGCCACCGCCGGCGAACTGCGGCGCACGGGTCGAACCCTGGCGCGCGCGGCCGGTGCCCTTCTGGCGGTAAGGCTTCTTGCCACCACCGCGGACTTCGCCACGGCGCTTGGTCTTGTGCGTGCCCTGACGGGCAGCGGCCAGCTGGGCGACGACGACCTGGTGGAGAAGCGGGATGCTGATCTTCTCTACGTCGAAGATCTCCGCGGGGAGCTCGACCGTCCCGGCCTTGTCGCCTGCAGGCGAAAGGATGTCAATGGTGCTCATCGGTTCCTCAAACCCCCTTGGCCGCGGTGCGGACCAGGACGAGGCCACCGTTCGGACCGGGAACTGCGCCCTTGATGAGGAGCAGACCCTTCTCCGCGTCAACGGCGTGAACGGTCAGGTTCTGGGTGGTGACCCGCTCGTTGCCCATGCGACCCGCCATGCGCATGCCCTTGAAGACACGGCCGGGGGTGGCACAGCCACCGATGGAACCGGGCATACGGTGCACACGGTGGGCACCGTGGGACGCCTTGCCACCCTTGAAGTTGTGGCGCTTCATGACACCGGCGAAGCCCTTGCCCTTGCTCTTCGCGGTGACGTCGACCTTGACGCCCGCCTCGAAGGTCTCGGCAGTGATCTCCTGGCCCAGCGTGTACTCGCTGGCGCCGGAGGTACGGAGCTCCACCAGGTGGCGGCGCGGGGTTACATCGGCCTTGGCGAAGTGGCCCTTGAGGGGCTTGTTCACCTTGCGCGGGTCGATCTCGCCGAAGGCGATCTGGACCGACTCGTAGCCGTCGACGTCGTTCGTACGGACCTGGGTCACGACGTTCGGACCGGCCTTGACCACGGTGACCGGGACGACACGGTTGTTGTCGTCCCAGACCTGGGTCATGCCGAGCTTCTCGCCCAGGATGCCCTTGATCTGCTTAGCCATCTCTTCCGCGCCTCTCAGAGCTTGATCTCGATGTCAACGCCGGCCGGAAGGTCCAGGCGCATCAGCGAGTCAACGGTCTTGGGCGTCGGGTCGAGGATGTCGATGAGGCGCTTGTGCGTGCGCATCTCGAAGTGCTCGCGAGAGTCCTTGTACTTGTGCGGCGACTTGATGACGCAGTACACGTTCTTCTCAGTGGGCAGCGGCACCGGGCCTGCGACCGACGCACCAGTGCGGGTCACCGTCTCGACGATCTTCTTCGCCGAGGAGTCGATGACCTCGTGGTCGTAGGCCTTGAGCCGGATGCGGATCTTCTGTCCCGCCATGGCTACTAGTAGTCCTGTCTCTCGAAACGCTCTGGAACCTGGTGGGTCCTATTCCGCCCTCCTCCGACCCACGCGGTCGGGCGTGTCGCAGTCGCACTGCAGAAATTTCCTTACGGATTCCCTGCGAGGGACTGCGGCCGCTGGGACCGCGAAGCCGGGGGAAGAAACCCACCGGGCGCCTGGCTGAGGCACCCCACTGCACTTCCCGGAAGATTCCCGTACGTCCGCCCTAGCGCTGCCGGCGGTCTTACAACCGTTCGGCAGATGGGGCGACGAGTACTGTGGGACTCGCTTCCGGTCCTCCCGGCGGGAGGCGCGCAGCATCGGCACTCAACCGAGCAACCCCGACAGTCTGCCACAGCGCGACGGCCCCTGGCCAATCGAAGCCGTAGAGAGTACCCGGGGAGTGACCCAGGTCAAACCGGGGGGCGTGGGGGTGTGTGGCGTGGGTCATAGGGGCTGACGGGAGGGCTGAGTCAGGGGCTGACCCAGACCGCCTCCAGGTCGCTGCAATGGACAACGATCGATGCGCCGGTCAGCTCGATCTCATGCAGACATCCGCCGCTCTCGCGCGGGAGCACCTCATCCAGCAGGACCGTGTCGACTCGCATCCGGTCAGCCTCCGCGTCGTAGTCGATGGAGAAGTGCGACACACCCGCGTACCGAATACGAAGCCCCCGGTCATGCTTCCACCGGTTGGGCGCGAAGCTCAGCGTCAGACTGCCGCTCTTGTCCGTGGCCACATCAATGCCGGTCAGCTCCAGATCCTTGACGGACCTGCTCAGGGGCGGGGAGTAGTGCTCAATGTCGGAGACATAGGCCCAGGCCCCGGGTGGCAGCAGCGCCTCGAGCCGGGGAAGCTCGGCGAGATACGCCCTCGGATCCAGTTTGACTCCGCTGGAGTCCCACTCCACCTTGACGAATTCCATGGTCAGTTGAGGTGCCACAGGACGTACGTCACGAGCAGCAGCACCAGGCCGGCGAGCGTCATGAGCGCGCCCAGGAACCTCAGATACCCCACGGTCCCGAAGATGGTCGGGGAACCCTCGAGGTGCCCCAGCGCCGCCCACCTGTCCGCGGTCTTCCGCCGGATCCGCTCAGAACGGCGAGTCGTGATGCCGCGTACGTCGAACGCCCAGTTCAGCCCGGCCCAGACGCAGACGAGCCCGGCGAGAAGGAAGACGGCGAGGGCGACGGGGGACGGACCGTTCACTCCTGCGGCGAGTTCGGACACCCAGTTGGAATTCACTTCTAGTCTTCCCCCAGTGCCGAAGTGCGACTGGCGGGGATTCTGTACTCCGCCGCCATTGAGTCACTGAAGAGGACCAGCAGGGAGTCCGGCATATAGGTAAATCCAGCCCCTTGCGATTCCCCGAGAGCAATCACGAAATTCCGACCGTTGGAGAAGTCGAATCGGTAAGCCCATGGCATCTGCGGGCACCCTTCGTTGGGAATGTGCCAGGCAGGGCTGATGCTGCTGATCGATGAGCCCAGGTAATCCGTCCATTCGGACCGGTTGCTCACATCCACCGTTTCGACGGGAGGGGAAGAAGCCGCCTTGGCGGGGCGCATTTCAATCGTCAATCCTTCATTGAGGCCGTCCATGTCCCAATAGACAGCCAGTGTGGAGTTGTCACTCATGCCGAGTTCGACAGCCATGTCGACTTCATGGGCGCCCACGGACCTGTGCTCTTCGGGCCAAGATTCTCCGGCGAGCACTCCGTAGCGGACCGCTGCCACGCCCACTCCTGACAACTGCGCCTCAAACTCCGCCAGCTCCCCTGCCAAGCGTGTCTGCCCCAGCCAGGGCTTGATAACTCTCTTCACTAGTACCGTCCGAAGTACTGGAAATTTCCACTGGAATCAAATGTTGCGCCGAACCCTCGTCCACCTGCGGGGTCAGGCATGATGTAACGCGTGCCACCCGCGAAGTTTCCAGAATTCACGGGGACCTGTGTAGCATTGGGATTGGTGAGGATATCATCAAGGAGATCCTGACCGGACGAGTCCAGTTGCTTACCTGGCACGACGTCCAAGTCTCCGCGATTCATATGCTTCTGATATTCGCGTCCCGCATGGGTGAGCTTCCCCTTCGCTGGACGCTGGCCAGTTTTCGAGAGTGCGTCCACACACGGAGCGAGTCCCAGAGGATCGCACACGGTCAGGGGCGTGCTCACATACGCATGCTGGTTGTCCGCCGGTGCCAGGCCCAACGGGTCCGGGCTGATGTACCGAGCCGTTCGGGGGTCGTAATAGCGGAAGTAGTTGTAGTGCAGCCCGGTCTCGGAGTCTGCGTACTGGCCCCGGAAACGAAGTGGGCAGTCCACGGTCGTCGCACCTTCGTCCGCCGGGGCGGGAAAGTGAGTGCCCCACAAGGTGGCGCGTCGCTGCCAGGCCACGCCCCCTTCACCGGTGACGAGTTCGGCGGGTGCGCCCGAGGCGTCCGTGATGATCGCGTGGAGGCGGGTGGTGTGGTCGGCCGATGTGTCCTCCGCCAGCTTGGCGAGGAAGGACGTTCCCGGGGTGTGCCGCGCCGGCCGATGGTCGGTCTGGGTAACGGGCCGGTGGGTGCCCGGGGCGTAGTCCCACGTAATGGCACGACCGTCGGGTGCTGTCTGCTCTGCAAGACGGGTGTCGTCCCAGGCAAAGTCAGTACGAGATGCCTCTGAACCGTCATCGTTCAGAAGAGACTTGGATATGCGCCGGCCCAGGGCGTCGTACGCATAGCGCCAACGCTCGCCGTCCGGGGTGATCGCATCGGTGAGCCGGTCCTCAGCGTTCCAGGTGTACGTCCAGGTCCGCCGCTGGCCGTTGAGCAGCTTGCACGTCTTGCGGACTAGCCGCCCCTGCGCATCATGTTCGTACCTGGTGGTGCCCGCGCGACGGATGAGGGTGCCCTCGAACTCGCGATCTCCGGGCGTCTCGTGGGCAGGGGCGGTGGCGTGGGTGAGGTTGCCCGTTGTGTCGTAGGCGTACGTCTCGGTCCAGCCGTAGGCACGTACGCCCGTGACCCGGCCCGTCGGGTCCAGGTCGAACTTCCTCGTTCCCGAGGTGAGTTCACGTATCTCGGTGAGGTAGCCGTCCGCGCGGTAGGCATAGTCGCGGTGCTGGAGGAGGCGGTCTGCCTCTCCGCCGCTCTGTGATGACGTCAGGGACTGCGTGGTGAGGCGGTTCGTCGTGTCCCAGGTCTGGGTGAGGGTCACCCCGTCGCCGATGCGGCGGTGCGTCTCGCGGCCTGCCGCGTCGTAGGCGAAGGTCAGCGTCCCGGCGTCAGAGCGGAGCTCCGTGGCCCGGCCCGCCGGGTCGTACGTCCAGTTCGAGGTGAGGCCGGACGGCGTCGTGCGTCGGGTTCGGCGGCCTAGCGCGTCATAGGTGTAGGTCGTCGCCCGTCCGTTGACCGTCTCCGACAGCGTGCGGCCAAGTGCGTCGTATGCGGTGATGATCTCCGCATCTGCGTTCACGGCACGGATCAGCTCGCCCGTCGCACCGTATTCGTACGTCGTCACCTCGCCCGTGTCGGCGTGCTGCTCGGTCACCCTGCCGAGCGCGTCGCGCGTGAAGCGCAGGGTCTCGCCGGCGCCGTTCGTGCGCGATGTCAGGCCGCCGGCTGAGTCATGCGTATAGGTCAGGGTGCGGCCGTTGAAGTCGGTCTCCGCGGCCAGCCGCCCGGCCTGGTCGTAGCTGTACGACCAGGTCAGACCCTGTGGGTTGGTGACGCCTGTGAGCCGTCGTTCGGTGTCGTATGCGAAGGCGTACGTCGTGCCGTCGGGGTCGACTCGGGTGGCGGGGACGTCGAAGTGGGTGGGTGTGTGGCGGGTGACGTTGCCTGCCTGGTCGGTGTGGGTGAGGAGGTTGCCCTCGCCGTCCCACGACCAGGTCTCGCGGGTGCCGTCGGGGTGCTCGCGCCACTCGGGCTTGCCCTCCGTCGTCCAGCCCGTGCGGGTGGTGTGGCCCAGGGGGTCGGTGGCTTCCGCCACCCGGCCGAAAGCGTCCCGGCGCACCGTCGTGACGTGGCCGAGCTCATCGGTCACGGCGACAGGCAGTCCGGCCGCGTTCGGCGTCACGCTTCGCGCGTGTCCCAGTGCGTCCGTGACGGAGGTCGGATGACCCGACTCGTTGTAGGAGATGCGGGTTTCGGCATCGAGCGGATCGAGCGTGGTGTGCAGGTTGCCGCGTTCGTCATAGGTGTGGCGCCAGGTCGCCCCGCCGGGCTCCACGACCTCGACCGGCTGCCCGTACCTGTTGTACGTCGCCCGGGCCGTCGATCCGTCCGGCAGTGTGACCTCGGTGAGATTCCCGTCGCCGTCGTACCGGTATCGGGACGTACGCCCCAGAGGATCAGTGACCGCGAGGGGCTTGTCGCCGCGTTCGTCCCACTGGGTGCGGGTCGTGTGGCCGAGCTGGTCGGTCTCTTCCTCTACCAGGCCCTCCGCGTTGTAGCGGTGGGTGGAGATGTGGCCCAGGGAGTCCGTGTACGTCGTGGTGCGGGTCGCGTCGTCGTAGGTCAGGCTCCCGGAGAGGACGCCGTCGACGCCCTCCGTGCGGGTTACCCGGCCACGGGTGTCGTACTCGTACGAGAACCAAGTCCCGTTGCGGTCGGTCCACTTGGTGATGCGGCCCTGGTCGTCGTAATCGAACCGCAGGGGCAGGTCGCTGGAGTTGATGACCTCGGTGAGGTTGCCCGCCTCGTCGTAGCCGTAGCTCATGACGGTCGTGCCGCCCTCGCGGGAGGCGTCGGCGGCGTACGCGTCCGGGGCCTGGTCGAGCAGGCGCAGGGACGTGATGCGGGGGCCGTCCGTGTCCACGGCGACGTAGTAGCCACCGGAGTGGCGCAGCCCCACGGGGATGCCCTGATCGTCACGCTCCACGTCGATGCGCATCCCGTTGCGGTCGCTCCACGAGTCCACCGGCAGGTGGAACACGCCGAACGAACCGGACGGAAGAGGCGTGCTGAAGGTGCGGGTGACTCCCGTGTCCGGGTCGGTGATCGTCATCACGCCGTCCGGCTTGCCGTCCCACTCCAGCGGCCAGCGCGCACCCTTGACGGGAAGTGCGGGCACATCCGGTTCCGGGACCGGATAGACCAGCCTCATACCGTCCGCCGCCGCGAACACGACGCCCTCGCCGTCGATCTGTACGCACTCGTCGAGCGTCGATATCCAGGTCGGGCCGAAGCACACTCCCCCGCGGTACGACGACAGGTGCGTGCGCTGGAAGAGGAGCGGGAGGGAAGCCGGCAGCGTCAGGTCCGTCTGCGTCATCAGCATCGCGCCGGTCGCCACGTCGATCGGCTCGCCCACGCACGGGGTGCGCTCCGCGTTACGGGCGGCCGGCCCCAGCTCCACGAGGTCGGGCCGCAGGGACGGCGGGCGCAGCATCAGTGGCGTGCTGCTGGAGAACGCCCCTTCCGCACCCGCCTTCAGAACGCCGCTGCCCGCACCGAACGCACCGCCGTAGATCATGCCGTCCGTGGCCGCCTGGTTGACCTCGTCGAGGCTGAAGCCCTTCTGCAGGCCCGTGATCATCTTCAGCGGCTGGGCGATGGCGGCGTCGACGGTGACCGACTCGACCCCGCCGAACGCGGCCGCGATCAGGGTGCCGGCGGCGATCTCCGCGACCGTGGTCGAGACCGCGACGCCCATGGTGGCGCCGAGTTCGATGATGATGTCGGCGGCGGCGACGGCCGCGCCCGAGGCCAGGCCCGCGGTGACGAAGGACAGCGCGATGCCGCCGGCGATCACGGCCGCGTCGATGCCGATCTGCGTCCAGAGTTTGTTGATCGCGTCGTCGATGGCGTCCGCGAACTTGTCCAGCGCCTTCGCCATGCCCCGCGCCGCTTCGGCCAGGTCGCTCAGCCAGCCCGCGTCCTGGCCCTTGGCGTACTTTCCCCAGAACTTCTCGAACGCGTCGATCGACTCACCCTTGTTGTGATGGATGAGGGAGGACGCGCTCTTGTGCACCGGTGCGCGTACGTCGTCGACGGCGTCGGCGAACGTCCGCCACGCCGTGGCTGCCGAGCGCAGGGAATCGGAGTCCGCGTCCGGCCACCACAGGCCCAGGTGAAGGAGGATCTTCTTGGCCTCGTCCTCGATGCTCACCGGGAGCCCTCGCTGTCGCCGTCCTTCTTCGGAGGCTTCACCTTGGTGAACATCCCGGCGATGAGGTCGTCGTTGTCGACGTGCCCGTCGGACAGGTCGACCAGCGCCTCGTGGATGCTGGTCAGGCCCAGGACCAGGATCCCCGCCGAGCTCTCGATCTTCTTCTGCTGCGGCGAGTAGGCGTCCCCGAATTCCTTGCCCTGCTTGTCGTCGCCCCAGGGCTTGCCCAGGTTGTCCAGGGTGGTGACGAGGGTGGTCAGTGCCTTGCTGAGGTTCTTGGCCTGCTCGTGGAACACCGGCGCGGAGGCCTTGATGTCCGCGGTCTTGATGTCGAGCACCTTGCCGTCGTCTTTGCCGTCACCCATGCGACGCATCCCCCCGTCGTTCGCGCGTGCGACTCACGACACTAGGGGAGGCGATTCAAGCGGGGGTCAAACGGTCACCACGGACGCGCAATGCGCTGCAGGTCAGGTCAGGTCAGGTCAGCTGCCTGTCGCGTACGTCACGAAGTCCGACCAGGCGACCTCGCGTACGGCGAAGCGGGGACCGTCGGCGTTCTTCGAGTCGCGTACGTGGACCACGCCGGGCATGGTGGCGACCTCGACGCAGTCGTTGCCGTCACCACTGCTGCTGTAGCTGCTCTTGCTTCGGATCCGTGACCGGCCGCCGAACCCGGCTGCTGCCCCGGTTGCACACCCCCGCTGACCCCCACCAGTCCCCCCACTCCACGTGAACAGAACATGACCACCTACGGAACCTGCCCCCCCTGACAAGCCTCTTTCCGGTTGAAGGACCGAGAAGCAGCGCCCATTCCGACCGCTGCGAGCGGCGGCGGACGGAGGACGGGCTCGTGGGGCATGAACCTGCTCAGACCAGGAACGGCGACGGCGGCGGCGACGGTCGAATACGGAGTGCCGGGCGCCGCCCGACGCGGCGGGCCGTACTCATCGGCTCCGCTGCCACCCTCGCTGCGACCGCCGCCACGGCAACCGTCCTCAGCCGTACGACCACCGCACCCCCACCCCGCACCACCGCCCCCTCCCCCGCCTCCGGCCGCCCCGCCGCCGAGGGAGCGCACGCGCTCCTGCTCCAGGTCCTCGCCCACCCCGACGACGACCTGTACTTCATGAACCCGGACACCGCGCAGGCCCTCGCCGCCGGCGTCCCGCTGGTGTGCGTGTACGTCACCGCCGGCGAGGCCGACGGCGTCAACAAGATCCCAGGTCAGCCACACCCCCCGGCCGACAAATCCGCGTACGCCTCCGCCCGTCACCAGGGGCTCCGCCAGTCCTACGCGGCCCAGCTCGGCCTGCCCGTCTTCACCCGCTGGCGCACCGAGGTCACCACACTCGCGGGCGGCCACCAGGCCGAGGTGAACACCCTGGAGCGCGGCGGGCGCCGCGTCGAACTCGTGTTCCTCGACCTCGCGATGCACACACCGGCCGGCCACATGGGCGCCCCGGCCCTGTGGCGGGAACCCGGTCTCGCGCTGAGCACGGTCGCCGTCGCCGGGTCACCACTGCGCCGGACACAGACGTACGACTACGGCGGACTGGTCGACGTACTTGTGGCCCTCTTCGAGCGGTACCGGCCCACCCTCGTGCACACCCTCGACCCCGACCCGGACATCCAGCACAGCGATCTGCGCACGCGCATCCGTGACAGTGAGCAGGCCGGTTACTCCGACCATGCCGACCACACGGCGGTGGCCTCGTTCACCTGGGCGGCGCTGATCCGCTGGGCGGGGAGCTCGGCCGGCGGGCCACCCCCGTTCGCGGTGACCGCCTTCCGCGGTTACTACAACCACCACTGGCCGGACAACCTCCCCGAAGCCGTGCTGCACGCCAAGGCCGAGGCACTCGTCCCCTACGGGGCAGCCCCGAACTGGCAGTGCGGCAACCCGTCCGGCTGCGGCGACTACAACGTCGGCGGCGACCGCCCCCTCACCAACCGCAAGGGCTGGGTCCGCTCCACCCACTACCGCTACCCGGGCCCACGCATAGCCCTGGCCCACGAGCCCGACGGCACCCTGACCGGCTACGGAGTACTCGGCCTGCGCGCGGTGCGCTGGCGTGAGACCACGGAAGGTGTCTTCGGCCGGCCGACGGACCTGGGCGGCGGCCCGCTCGCCCCGGCCCTCGGGTCCGCAGCCCTCCCCGACGGTCGGCACCTGCTGTTCGGCCTGCGACTCACGGCCCTAGACGGGCGCGGCGGCTCCGACGCCCGCGAGATCGCGCTCCTCGAACAGCGCACGCCCGGTGGGAAGTTCAGGGCATGGACGAGCCTCGGCAACCCGGAGACCGATCCCGTAAGGGGCCGCCGGATCGGCACACCCGTCGCCGTCACGACCCCCGACGCCCGCGTCCACCTCTTCGTACGCGACGCGGAACAAGGCATCAGCACGCGCATACGCGGCCAAGACGGACGCTGGTCCCCATGGCGCCGCCTCGGCGGCGGGCCCGTACAGGACGGGCTGACCGCGGTCGTGGGCGAGGACGGCGACGTCCACGTCTACGCCCCGGGCCGCGACACGGTCCACCACTGGACCCCGAACGGCCCGTCCCCACTCACCGGCCTGCCCACGCCCGCGGGCTCGATAGCCGCGGCAGACGGCCACCTCTACTACCGGCCGCCCGCCTCCGACCAGTTGCTCTCCCTCGACGCCCGAAACGGCGGCCTGCCCGTCAGCCCCCCGGTCAACTTCCCCGGTTACGGCCCGGTGACCGCTGCCGACGGCTACCTCCTGGGCCGCGCCACGGACGGCCGCGTCCAGCTCCTGCACGCGGGCCGGCTCACCCACCCCGCAGACCTCCCGGCCCCCATCGACACCCCGACCCTCACGGTCGACGCCCACGGCCTCACGCTCGCGGGCCTGTCCCCCGGCGCCCACCCCTGGCTGTGGCGCCCGACCGAGGCGAAAGCCTGACCTGCGGTACACACCCTGCGACGAAAGGGTGACCGAACGCGCACTCCTCAGCTCGGAGCGCCGCTGGCAGGATCGACTGAGAGTCCGTCACGGGGCGGACACAAGGGGGATCCATATGTCATTCGACGAGGAGTGGGCAGAGTTAAAGGCCGCGGCCCTGGAGCGCCGTTCGACGGGAATGCGACTGAACCAGCTGCCCGCCGACGCCGGCAGTTCCGGCCCGACCGGCCCGGCGCCCGGCAAGCTGATCGCCAAAACCGAGTCCATCAACGGCAATTCGAACCTGCTGATCGAGATCGCGGGCTTCCTCCAGGAAGGCCGGCCCGACGCGGAGCTGACCACCATGGCCCGCGACCCCCGATCGCACGAGGACGTCGCCTCGAAGGTGATCCGCTTCGCCTCCTTCGCGGGCGACCAGTACCTGGACGCGGTCGCCCTGTTCGCCGCCCTCTCCACCAAGCTCAGGGCCGCGGGCGGCACATTCACGAAGATCGAGGACGACACCGCGCGACACTTCCTCGAGCAGGTCCTGGAAGGCCGCTACCTCTCGCCGGAGGCACGGTGAGCACCGGCATCAGCCACCGCAAGGACGTCGAGTTCCTGGAGAACTGCAGCCCGCCGCTGGTCGAACGCAACGCCGCCGAGTTCCAGCGCCTGCACACCCTGCTCACCTCGGTCGACCCGTCCGCCGAGCGCGCCGAGAAGCACACGCGGTGGCAGAGCGAGGGCAGCACCCACTACGAGGCCCGCCTCGGCGAAGCCCGCAAGCTCCTGTCCCAGCTCGCCGACGGCTACGACAAAGCGGCCAAGGCACTGAGCGACTACGGCACCGCGCTCGAAGCGGCCAAGGCTCACTACTCCAACGGCAAGCGCAACGAGCAGGCCCTCGCCACCCTCATTCACACCAAGGGAACGGCCATCACCCGGGAGGCGCAGGAGGCCGAGCCGATGCGCCAGTGGGAGGACATGCGGGCCACCACGGGCGTCATGGACTTCTTCGCCGAACTCACCATGGACGTCGACGACATCAAGGACGAAGCGAACCGGCTGCACGACGCCGCCGGCGGTGACTTCCACCTGGCGCTGACCGTCGAGAAGGAGGCCCGCGACCTCTGCGTGCACCGGCTGAAGCAGGCATACGACATGCTGCCGGAGTTCCGTACGTACGCGGACCGCACCGATCTCGTCCACGCCATACCCGAGCTGCGCAGAGAGGCCGCCGAGGCGAGCAGCAACCCGATCACCCACCTGCCGGGCAGCGGCCCCAAGCAGGACTACTACCCCATCGCCGGCGACCGGCTCGTCTCCCCGACGCTGCGCGACATCCGGCTCCAGGTCGCGAATCTGCCCGGCGCGCGCGACAACTACTGGGACCCGCCCTCGAACGACAAAGAACGCGGCGAGTGGATCACCGCGAACCGCGAGACCATCAGCGCGGCGGCCCGTAATTCGGGGCTGCCGCCGGACATGGTCGCCGGTATCGCCTGGAAGGAGGTCGCGGGGCAGCCCGGCATCGGCGACGACGTCACCGACCTGATCCGCGAACAGGCCGACTCCCCGCTCAGCCCCATTGCCCCGGAGAGCCTGCCCGGGCGCCTGGGGGGCGACCCGGACAACACCTCCTTCGGCCCCATCGCGATCCAGGTCCGGCGCGGCGCGGAGGTCCTCGGCTATGACCCCGACCACCTCACCGACCAGCAACGCGCAACGGTCGAGGAATCCCTCCAGGACCCGGGGCAGAACATCTTCATCGCCTCCGAATACCTGGCCCAGCTGAAGGCGGAGAGCGATTTCGCGGACGTACCGCCCGAGGAGATGACCACGGCACAGAAGCAGGAGCTGGCCGCGCGGTACAACGGCGGCCCCTACTGGCAGTCCGACAAAGCCCAGCGGTACGGGGGAGACTTCGCCGACAACCTCGACAACGCAAGGAGGGCCCTGGACCCATGAGCGACCCCGTCCCGCACCCGGACGACGCAGACCGCGGCTGCCTGCGCGTGGCCCTCGCCGTCCCGCTCATCCTGCTCACGCTGGCCGCGGCCGCGTTCTGCTGGATGGCGGTGACGACGAGACCGGGATACCCAGGGGACGAAGACGCCTACCGAGGCATCGAGGCCGGCTGCCTCGCCGCGGTCTTCTTCGCCGGCCTGGCCGCCCTGCTGTGGCTGCTTCCCTCGGTGCGCCGCGTCATGAGGTGGCCCTGGGTGACCCCTGCCGCGGCCCTTCTGGCAGTCGCCGTCGTGCGCTGGGTGACCATCCCTCAGTAGCGTGAACTACCCATCTGGACAAGGGACTTCAGGCACTCGACCACCCGACCCACCCCATAGGGTGACCGTGTGGCTACAGAGACGCACCTGTTCCCCCGGATCGAACCGCGCGAAGGCGCCGACGCCGAACTCATAGCACTCGGCGAGCGCTACTGGTCGCTCGCCGGGTTCGACGCGGAGACCGGGCTGCCGGTGTGGAGCGAGAGAACCAAGGACATCGACACCACCGGCTGGGGCCGCCGCCACTACGTGATCGCGGCGGCCGGAACCCGGGCCTACCTGGATGGTCACGCGTGCCCGGAGTGCGGGGGCACACTCAGCCTCGTATCGCGCACGACCCTGCAGCAGCTCTGCCTGGAAGACGCCGTGGCGCCACCCTGCGCCGACTGCACCCCGTCGCTCGCGGAGAACGTCCGGCAACTGACCGACCCGGCGCGCAACACCAGGCGCGAAGCCGCCAGGGCAGCCGCCCGCAGGCAGTCCGCGTACGAGGAGGCCCGCACGTCCTGGGAGCAGCTGCGGCGAGAGGCCCTGGCGGACCGATACCCGCTGGAGCTCGACGGAGAGGCCGCGCTGCCCGGCGTGCTCCGCACGGCGGGGGTGCGGCACATGCTCGGTACTCTCGCGTTCCTGCGGTACGCACACACCGCGACACCGCTCACCGCGCTGTCCGCCTGGACCGGCCCGCTGCACCCCGACCTCGGGACCGCCGGCAACCTACTTCATGAGGCCCACACCGCCGGACTCCTCCGGGTGCACCCCGACAGCCCTCACCACGCGTTCCTCTGGGAACCCGCGTCCTTCGAAGCCGCCCTGCAAGACGCCGGAGGCGATCTCGACGGCCTCCCCGACCCCGCTCTCGGTGACGGCTACTACCCGTCCCGGGCTCGCTTCTACGCTCCCTGCGGCAGCAGCATGGGCACCGCCGCCGAGCTCCTCGACAGTCACCTCGTCGGCGCGCTCGATCCCGCCGGCCTGACCACCGCGCAGCAGGCGGACCTGCTCGCCCTCGCCACGGAACTCATTGCCGAGGAGACCCTCCGCTACTTCACCCACCGCCTCGACGAGCTGAATCTCCCGGAGGTTCCGGACAACCAGGCCGCCCGGCTCAAGGACGCGGCGTACCGGGTGGCCGGCTCGCGTTCACTCGGCGAGACCTACCACCTCGCGTGGAGGGCAACCGCAGCGGCGGCCGAAGGAGCCCAGAAGCATCCGCGGGCGCCGCGGTCCAACATGACGACGCACGCGCTGAACCGGTTCGAGACCCTGGTCCAGCGCGCCTGCGACGAGCCCGGCTGGGAGCTCAAGCCGTTCAGCGAGATCGCCGCCCTGGGGCTCGCGGCCATGACTCGCGTGCTTTTCTACACCGTCCTGGACCAGCAACCTCTGGACACCGCCCTGCCCGCCCTCGCCGCCGCCCTACCTCCGGCCCAAGGCGCAGCCGACGACCGCCTCGGCGCTCTGCACAACGGCCCGGACACCTGGGCCCCCGCGCAGACCGGCACGTTCCTGGCGGAGCTGATCGGGTTCTGCGAGGACGAGCCCGACTGGCACGTCGACAGCGAGGTGATCCGGCGCGGCGCGGTCCAGTTGCTCGGGCTGCACGACCGGCTCGCTCCGGTCCTGGCTTCCCGGAACGCCACACTGGCCGTCGTCGCCGCGGCCCCGCTCGTGGACGGCCGCATCGTCGTCCTGGGCGAAAGCGTCCCCTGTGGACCCTGGCTCGCCGACCGGCTCGTCGATCACCTCACCGGCCGTCCGCCGAGGCGGACGGGAGACAGCGACAGCGCCACCTACTGATCCGGCGAGCCAGCAGGAGGTGATGAGCGGGCCGCACTCGGCTCCCCCACCCAAACGAAAAGGACCCGTACGACCGAAGTCGTACGGGCCCCTTCAGGTGCTCGCTGGAGCTACCAGGTCAAACCGTCAAAACTTACTTGACGATCTTGGTGACCTGGCCGGCGCCCACGGTCCGGCCACCCTCACGGATGGCGAACTTCAGGCCCTCTTCCATGGCGACGGGCTGGATGAGCTCCACCTTCATCTCGGTGTTGTCACCCGGCATGACCATCTCGGTGCCCTCGGGGAGGGTCACAACGCCGGTCACGTCCGTCGTACGGAAGTAGAACTGCGGACGGTAGTTGTTGAAGAACGGCGTGTGGCGGCCACCCTCGTCCTTGGACAGGATGTAGGCCTGGGCCTCGAACTCGGTGTGCGGCGTGACCGAACCGGGCTTGATGATGACCTGGCCGCGCTCGACGTCCTCGCGCTTGATGCCGCGGAGCAGCAGACCGACGTTCTCACCGGCCTGGCCCTCGTCGAGCAGCTTGCGGAACATCTCGATGCCGGTGACCGTGGTGGTGGTCTTGGCTTCCTTGATACCGACGATGTCGACGGTCTCGTTGACCTTGAGGACACCACGCTCGATGCGGCCGGTGACGACGGTGCCACGACCGGTGATCGTGAAGACGTCCTCGATCGGCATCAGGAACGGCTTGTCGACGTCGCGCTCGGGCTGCGGGATCGACTCGTCGACGGCGGCCATGAGGTTCAGGATCGACTGACCCCACTCCTTGTCGCCCTCGAGCGCCTTGAGCGCCGAGACCTTGACGACCGGCAGGTCGTCGCCCGGGAACTCGTACTCGGAGAGGAGCTCACGGACCTCGAGCTCGACGAGCTCCAGGATCTCCTCGTCGTCCACCATGTCGGCCTTGTTCAGGGCGACGACGATGTACGGAACGCCGACCTGGCGGGCCAGGAGCACGTGCTCCTTGGTCTGCGGCATCGGGCCGTCGGTGGCGGCGACCACGAGGATGGCGCCGTCCATCTGCGCGGCACCCGTGATCATGTTCTTGATGTAGTCCGCGTGACCGGGGCAGTCGACGTGCGCGTAGTGACGCGTCTCCGTCTGGTACTCGACGTGCGCGATCGAGATCGTGATACCGCGCTGGCGCTCCTCAGGAGCCTTGTCGATCTGGTCGAAGGCCGAGGCCTCGTTCAGGTCCGGGTACGCGTCGTGCAGCACCTTGGTAATGGCGGCCGTGAGGGTCGTCTTACCGTGGTCGATGTGACCGATGGTGCCGATGTTGACGTGCGGCTTAGTCCGCTCGAACTTCGCCTTCGCCACTGGGGTCCTCCTGTGGAGTGGTTCTGAACGCCTTGCTTCATCGGCGCCAGGTGATCTTTGCTGGAATGCCCGGGGTCCCGGGGCACCCGGCCCGAGAAGGGCCGGAATGCCCCGGTGACTCCGGAGTCAAGCCTAAAGCGTGTAACGGGGTGGGTTACTCGCCCTTGGCCTTCGCGATGATCTCCTCGGCGACGTTCCGCGGAACCTCGGCGTAGGAGTCGAACTGCATCGAGTAGCTTGCGCGACCCGACGTCTTGCTGCGGAGGTCTCCGACGTAGCCGAACATCTCCGAGAGGGGCACGAGGCCCTTCACGACGCGAGCGCCGCTGCGCTCCTCCATGGCCTGGATCTGGCCACGGCGGGAGTTGATGTCGCCGATGACATCGCCCATGTAGTCCTCGGGCGTGGTGACCTCAACGGCCATCATCGGCTCGAGCAGCACGGGCTTGGCCTTGCGCGCGGCCTCCTTGAAGGCCTGCGAACCGGCGATCTTGAACGCGAGCTCGGAGGAGTCGACCTCGTGGTAGGCACCATCGAGAAGCGTGACGCGGACGCCCGTCATCTCGTAGCCGGCCAGGATGCCGAACTGCATGGCCTCCTGCGCACCCGCGTCCACCGACGGGATGTACTCCCGGGGGATGCGGCCACCGGTGACCTTGTTCACGAACTCGTAGGTGGCGTCGCCAGAGTCGATCGGCTCGATCGCGATCTGCACCTTGGCGAACTGACCCGTACCACCGGTCTGCTTCTTGTGGGTGTAGTCCACACGCTCGACGGCCTGACGGATCGTCTCGCGGTAAGCGACCTGCGGCTTGCCGACGTTCGCCTCGACGCGGAACTCGCGCTTCATGCGGTCGACGAGCACCTCGAGGTGAAGCTCGCCCATACCACCGATGATGGTCTGGCCGGTCTCCTCGTCCGAGTGAACCTGGAAGGAGGGGTCCTCCTCCGAGAGACGCTGGATGGCGACACCCAGCTTCTCCTGGTCACCCTTGGACTTCGGCTCGATGGCGACCTGGATGACCGGCGCCGGGAAGTCCATGGACTCCAGGATCACCGGGCTCTTGTCGTCACAGAGCGTCTCGCCCGTGGTGGTCTGCTTCAGACCCATGACGGCGACGATGTCACCGGCGCCCACCGACTCGATCTCCTCACGCTTGTTCGCGTGCATACGGTAGATCTTGCCGATGCGCTCCTTCTTGCCCTTGACGGAGTTCAGCACGGCGGTGCCGGACTCCAGGCGGCCCGAGTAAACCCGGACGAAGGTGAGCTTGCCGAGGTGCGGGTCGCTCATGATCTTGAACGCCAGCGCCGAGAGGGGCTCCTCGTCGGACGGCTTGCGCTTGACGACCGTCTCCGGGTCCTTGACGTCGTGGCCCTCGATGGCCTCGACGTCCAGGGGGGAGGGCAGGTAACGCACGACGGCGTCGAGCAGGGGCTGAACGCCCTTGTTCTTGAACGCGGTGCCGCAGAACACGGGGGTGACGGTGGTGTCGCCGCCCTTGCCGGAGGCGATGGTGATGCGGCGGACGGCCGCGTACAGCTGGTCCACGGTGGGCTCGGTGCCCTCCAGGAACAGCTCCATCATCTCTTCGTCGTTCTCCGCGACGGCCTCGAGCAGCTTGCCGCGGTACTCCTCGGCAGCCTCGGTGTGCGTGGCCGGGATGTCGACGATGTCGTACGCCTCGCCCTTGGCCGCCTCGGCGGACCAGACGAACGCCTTCATCGTGACGAGGTCGACGACACCCTGGAAGTCGGCCTCTGCACCGATGGGCAGCTGCATGACGAGCGGGGTCGCACCGAGGCGGTTGACGATCATGTCAACGCAGCGGTGGAACTCGGCGCCCGTACGGTCGAGCTTGTTGACGAAGCAGATACGCGGAACGCCGTAGCGGTCCGCCTGACGCCAGACGGTCTCGGACTGGGGCTCAACACCGGCAACACCGTCGAACACCGTCACGGCACCGTCGAGGACGCGGAGCGAACGCTCCACCTCGACGGTGAAGTCCACGTGACCGGGGGTGTCGATGATGTTGATCGTGTGGTCGACGTCGTTCAGCGGCCAGTGACAGGTGGTGGCAGCAGAGGTGATCGTGATGCCACGCTCCTGCTCCTGCTCCATCCAGTCCATCGTGGCGGCGCCGTCGTGAACCTCACCGATCTTGTACGACACACCGGTGTAGAACAGGATGCGCTCGGTGGTGGTCGTCTTGCCCGCGTCGATGTGGGCCATGATCCCGATGTTGCGGACCTTGGCCAGGTCAAGTGAAGTGGTAGCCATATCGGCTCAGTCTTCTCTCGGTCTCGATGTGGGTTGCGACTACCAGCGGTAGTGCGCGAAGGCCTTGTTGGACTCGGCCATCTTGTGGGTGTCCTCACGCTTCTTGACGGCAGCGCCAAGACCGTTCGAGGCGTCGAGCAGCTCGTTCATGAGGCGCTCGGTCATGGTCTTCTCACGGCGGGCGCGGGAGTAACCCACGAGCCAGCGCAGCGCGAGCGTGTTGGCGCGACCGGGCTTGACCTCGATCGGCACCTGGTAGGTGGCGCCACCGACACGGCGGGACTTGACCTCGAGGGTCGGCTTGATGTTCTCCAGCGCGCGCTTCAGCGTGATGACCGGGTCGTTGCCCGACTTCTCGCGCAGACCCTCCATGGCGCCGTACACGATGCGCTCGGCGGTGGAGCGCTTGCCGTTCAGCAGCACCTTGTTGATGAGGGAGGTCACCAGAGGAGAACCGTAGACCGGGTCGATGATGACCGGGCGCTTCGGGGCGGGGCCCTTACGAGGCATTCTTACTTCTCCTTCTTGGCGCCGTAGCGGCTGCGGGCCTGCTTGCGGTTCTTGACACCCTGGGTGTCGAGCGAGCCGCGGATGATCTTGTAACGAACACCAGGCAGGTCCTTCACACGGCCGCCACGCACGAGCACGATGGAGTGCTCCTGCAGGTTGTGTCCCTCACCCGGGATGTAGGCCGTGACCTCGATGCCGCTGGTCAGACGCACACGCGCGACCTTACGGAGGGCCGAGTTCGGCTTCTTCGGGGTGGTCGTGAACACACGCGTGCAGACGCCGCGACGCTGGGGCGAACCCTCGAGTGCGGGCGTCTTGTTCTTCTCGACCTTGTCCTGCCGGCCCTTCCGGACCAGCTGCTGGATCGTAGGCACTACTTCTCCGGTTTCTGTGTGCCGAATAGTAAAGCTAACCTGGAACGTTCCCCGACCCACGCGGTCGGGTGTGTCGAATACTGTGGACTCCCGCCGCCAAGCGGGAAGAGCGCAGATTGCGGCGGCCCATCTCGGCTCCCGCAGCGGCTGACGACACGCACAGGAGCCCAGGCACACCCCAGGCACAAGGTCTGAGCGTACCTACCTCATCGGGTTCGGTCAAAACAAATGCGATGAGCCCCGACACGCCGGGCTTCACGGACTGCGGACGGCCGGCCCCCAGCCACGCGGCCGATTTCCGCCGCTTTCCCCGACGATCACCTGAAGTACGTTGACAGGCCTCTGGACCGACGGCATCGGCGCATGTGAACACGGGGGCAGCGGGATGGCCAGGACGCAGACGCACGCATGGGGCGACGACGGCCTCGACGACCGGGTGCCGTTCCTCGCCCGCCTGGAGAAGCCCGACCGCGACGCGCTGCTCGCCATCGGCCGGCCCCTGCGGTATCCGTCGCGCGGCGTCATGATGCGCCAGGACGAGCCGTCCACCCATGTACTGCTGCTCCTGCGCGGCTGGACCAAGGTCACCGCCATCGCGGCCAACGGCTACGAGGCCCTGCTCGCGCTGCGCGGCCCCGGCGACATCGTCGGCGAGGGCGCGGCCCTCAGCGGACGCGGCCGGTCGGCCACGGTGACCGCGCTGGAAGAGGTCGAGGCCGTCGCCATCGAGCAGAGCCGCTTCACCGATTTCCTGGGCCGCAGCCCTGAGGTGGCGCTCAAGCTCCTGGGGCTGGCCACCGACCGACAGCGCTCGACCGACCGCCGGCGCCTCGAATGGGCGGCACTCACCGTCCGCGAGCGGCTCGCCGTACTCCTCCTCGACCTCGTACGGACCCACGGCACGCGGACCGACGAAGGCATCGAGCTCTCGGTCCCGCTCAGCCAGCAGGAATTCGCGGGTTCCGTCGGCGCCTCGCGCGAGGCCGTCGCGCGGCTCCTCAAGGAACTGCGCGACCGCCAGGTCGTCGTCACCGGCCGCCGCAGCATCGTCGTCGTACGCCCGGACCTCTTACGCCGCATCATCGGCGCCGCCCAGGCCCCTTGAGCCGCCTGCGCCGCGCGCCGCTCTGTGCACACGGTCACAGTCCGACCGTGTCATCGGCCCTCTGAAGCTTCCTCCGGAGCCGTCATCGTCGTCCGGGTCAGCACCCGAAGCGACGAGAGGCAGCCATGACCGACAGCGTGCACCGCACCATCCTGCTCTTCGACATCGAACAGTTCGGCAAGCGCGACGACGTGGAACAGGCGTCTCTGCGGCGGGTTCTGTACGACGTGGCGGACGGCACTCTCAGCGCCGCGGGCATCAGTGAGACGGCCCGGCTCCGTGCCGACCGCGGTGACTCCGTCGTCGAACTCATCGACGCCAACGTGCCGATCTCGGCGCTGGTGAAGGCGCTGCTCAATGAGACGCCGATGCTGGTCCACGCCAGGAACCGGCTGCTCGCGAGCAGCGCCCGGATGCGCCTGCGCATCGTGCTGGCCGCCGGATTCGTCATGGTGGACGACAAGGGCTGGGTCGGCTCGGACCTCAACCACGCCTTCCGTCTGCTGGACGCCGAGCCCCTGCGCGAGGCCCTCCGGGGCTCTGCGGACAGCAGCGTCCTCTGCGTCTCCGACACCGTGTACCAGGGCGTCGTACGCCACGGTCACCTCGGTGTGCGCCCGGAGGAATTCCACGAGGTCACCGTGGAGGCCAAGGAGGGACCCACCACCGCGTGGCTCTACCGGGTGGCGTCGCCCGAGCCGGCCCTGGACAAGGCACCTCCCGCGCCGGCCATCGACGACAGCCCCAACTCCCCTGTAGGCAGCCCTCAGATCATGGGCTCGCAGTACGGAGTCGCCGGGGGCCACGCCACGGGCGACCTCAACTTCGACTTCCGCGGCACCAACCGGGGGGAGCAGGCGTGAGCCCCGCTGACGCCGCCAAGCCCGAGCGGCCGGCCAGGGGCGAGCGGCCGGTGAAGGGCGAGCGGCCCGGGAAGAACGAGAAGCCCTGGAAGCCCGGCAAGCAGGAGAAGCCTGAAAACGAGAAGCCCGACAAGGACTCCGCCCCGGCGGACGAAGCCACCGGCGAAGGCGGCCGCGGCGAGGAGCCGGAGCCCGAGCAGCGCCAGCCCGCGTGGGCCGCCCGGCGCGATCTCATCGACCACGTCCCCGAACTCATGGGCAGCCTCGTCCTCCGTGACCAGTTCGGCGTGGCGGGCGGCCATGTCGCGGGCGACGTCAACTTCAATTTCGGCGCTCAAGGCCCGAGTAGCACCGTCTCGGCTTCCGGGTTGTTCTCCACGAATCACCTCGACGACCTGGCAGCCGTGTTCCAGAGCGGACCCAGCTTCGGGGAGGCGCTGGCGCGGCTCCGCGACGAGCACGTCATCGTCCTCTCCGGAAGCCGTGGCACGGGACGCCAGTCCGCGGCGCTCATGCTCCTGCGGAAGCTGGGCGCCCACCCCATCCGGTCGTTCGATCCGAACACGGCCCCCGCCGCGCTGCCGGACGCCCTGGACAGCTCGCCCGGTTTCCTCGTGCACAACCTGCTGACCAGCCGCAGCCGTCCGCTCCTCGAACCTCATGTGCTGGGCATCCGGGAGAGGCTGCGGCGGCACGGCGGCCGGTTCGTGATCACCGTGGAGACATCGGCCGTGCTGGGCGACGTCTCCTGCGTGCCGTGGGAGCCGCCTCCTGTCGAGGAGATGCTCGCCGCCCATGTGTCGCACCTGGTGGGCGAGGAGGCGTGGGAAGCGCTACGCCGGCTCCCGCCCGTCGACGAATTCCTGGGGCGCACCCAACAGCCGGGTGAGATCAAGATGTTCGCGGAGCAGCTCGCCGCTCACCACCGGGGCGACCTCGACGCGGACACGCTGGCAGCCTTCTCCCAGTCGGCGCTGGCGCACCGGATCAACGGATGGCTCACCGAACGCGAGACCGAGCGCGGGGACGAGTTGCGCGACAAGGCTTTCCTCATCTCTCTCGGCGTCTTCGACAAGGCTCCGTACGCGGTCGCCGCCGAACTCGGTGACAGCCTCTTCGCCGAACTCCAGCTGACGGCCAACCCCGGCGAGGCGCCCCGGATCCCCATCTTCGGAAGGTCTGTCGCCTCACGTCTGGAACTCGCCCACGCGGTGGGCCGTATGCGGGACGAGGTCACCGAATGGGGCCCGGTCCCGCAGTACATGACCGAGTTCCAGGACGCGCGGACCGCGCAACGGCTGCTGCACGAGGTCTGGAACGTGCATCCGTCGGCGCGCCCGGCCCTGGTGCTCTGGATCCAGCAGCTCGCGAAGGACGGCCGGCCCCTCGTCCGGGCCCGGGCCGCGGCCGCCGCAGCGTTCCTCGCCGAGGCCGACCTGCCGTCAGCCATGGCCCACCTGATCGAGCCATGGGCCGGCGACCGGTCGTCCAACGGCTGGCTGACCGCCGCCAACGCCCTGAGCCTGGCCAGGCTTCTGAAGGTGCCGGGGGTGTCCCGGATCCTGCACACCTGGTGCACCGGCGAGCACGCCGGCCGCCGGTGGACCGCCATCCGCGTCTACGGGCTCTTCGGCCCCACGGACTCCGAGGAAGCGCTGGACGCACTGCTCGACACCGTGCGTCTGGACAGCGAGGACGAGGACGAGGTCGAGCAACTCGCCGAGGCCACACAGCTGTTGCTGCTCACCGCCCGCAGCCCGGTGCTCGCCAGACTCGCGCCCCTGGTCAAGGAGGACCCGCCCCTGCACGACCACGCGTTACGGGCCTTCCGTCTCGCCTGCCGTGAGACGGAGGAAGGCACCGACCATCCGCTCGTCCTGAAGTGGTACGCGGACGCGCAGGCCACCCCCGACAGCCTCGACGACTCGCTTCTGCTCGAGCTGTGGCACGCGGTGCTCGGCGACCGCGCCCACACCGACAAGGCGCTGGAGACCTTGCAGCGGTGGGTCCATGTGGCGGAGGACGACCCGCACACCGAACAGTCACTGACGCTGCTGCTGACGGCCCTCGCGGCCAGGGTCACCGACCGCCACCGGATCAGCCACCTGCTGCGGACCGCGCACGACGCCGACGGCAGCCACCTGAGCGTCGCGCAACGGCTGGAGACCGCTGTCTCGCTGCACGTTCACGAACGTTCCTGAGCCTGAGGAGAAACCCCATGGCGAACAGTCAGGACCACACTGAATTCCAGGCATCCCCCTCATCTCCCCCGGAGCCGTCCGCCCGGCCGACCCGGCTGACCGACCCCGTCCTCGCCGTCCGCCAGTTGTCGCGGTACGAGATCCCGGGCCGCCGGTACCTGGGCCGCGCCGACTGCGCCCTCGTCCTCGCCGCGGGCGGCGGCTCGTACGAGACGTACGTACCTCCCTGGCGCCCGCCGAGCCTTCGCGGCTGTACCGCCGTGTACGAGGTCGATCTGGGCGTTCATCCCCTGCGTCTGGACATCCGACTGCCCAGCGACAACGACAGCTTCGAGTTCGAGACGGCCTTCGATCTCACCTGGCAGGTCACCGATCCCGAGCTCTTCGTCACGAGTCACGAACGCGATGTCCCGGCCCTGCTGCACCGCGTGCTCCAGCGCCTGCTGCGTCCGGTGACCCGGAAGTTCTCCGCCGCCATGAGCGCCGACGCCGAAGCCTCCGTACAGGAACTCCTCGACGCGTCCACGGATCTCGTGGCACGCCAGGGGCTCATCTGGTCCGGCACGGCGCAGGTGAGGCGCGACGCCGGCGCACGGGCGCAGGAGGACCGGCTGCGTGCGGCCCGCTACGAGGCCGCGGCCGCACTGCCCGAACAGAACGTGGAATTGCTGCTGCTGAGCCAGCAACAGCAACTCAACGCCCAGAAGATCCAGTTCTACCGTCACCATCTGGCCGAGGGCGGCCTCGACGCCCTGCTCCTCCACCTGTCCCAGCACCCCCAGGACACCCACCTCGTCGTGGAGAACCTGCGCGCCGACGAGGTCAGGAAGGTCGAGCACCAGCTCCAGCTCATCGACAAGGTCCTGCCGACCGACGCCCTGGAGAAGTACCAGCTGGCGGAGCCGCAGGAACTCGTACTCGCCCTGTTCAGGTCCGCCCTGGCACAGGCGGCGACCGACTCGCCCACGGCGGACCAGGAGGATCGGCTGCGGAAGCCGGCCGTGCCCCCGCAGCAGGACTCCGGCAAGCGGAGCGACTCCGTATGAACGGCCAGGACACCCGGTCCGGGACACGCCTGCTGGCCGAGATACGGGCCGAGATCGGCCGCGCCGACAGCAAGGCGGCCGTACTCGTGGGTGCCATCGGCATGGCCGTCGGACTGCTCGGCGGTCTTCTGGCGGGGCGCGGCTGGGACCCGGCCCGGTTGTCCCTGCCCGGAAGCGTCGTCTGGTGGGCCGGGATCGCCGCGCTGGCCGCCTCCCTGCTCGCGCTGCTCCTCACCGTCGTACCGCGTTACGGCAGGAGCACCTGGGAGCCGGGGCTGCCGCTCGGCTACTTCGGCGACATCCGGCGCGCCGCCGACGCGGGGCACCTCGCGCAGGCCCTGGAAACGGCCGACCGCGACCCCGCGCCCTCGCTCATGACCGCACTCGCGGCCACCAGCCGGATCGCCGCCCGCAAGAACCTGTGGCTGCGCGTCGGACTCGCGGCCCTCGGCTCGGCGGCGCTCCTGCTGCCCACAGCCCTGCTGCTGGGCTGAGCCCGCCGCCGTCGAAGGAGGGAGCACCATGCCCCAGCCGTACGAGCCCGAGTACCCCGAGCACGAGCCCGCCCCGTGGCCCGACCACCCCACCAAGTCCGGGGCACTGCCCCCGCAGCAACCACCCACCGACGTCGAGGAGTACAAGCCCGACACCGGCCGAGTCCACATAGCGGCCCGCCGCAGAGGCGCCGACGTCCTCGCCGTCGGCTCCCTCGCCCTGCACCTGCCGCACGCCGTGGCCAGCCTCGCCGTCGTCGCGGCCGTCGGGTACGCGCTGAAGCTCGGCACCGGCCTCCCCCTGTGGGCCACGGTCACCGGATGGCTGTTCAGTGGCGCGCTGGTCTTCCACCACCCCACCGAGGCCTTTCTGGCGCGCTACGTCTTCCACCACCGGCCGCCGTCCCTCGTCGAGACGGACCGGCTCGGACCGGTCTGGCGCGGCGTGGCAGCCCGTTTCGGGGCGGACTCCACCGCGTATCAGCTCTGGATCAACGAGAGCGACGACCTCAACGCGGAGGCCGCCGCCGGTCACATCGTGGCCGTCACCACCGCCTCGCTGCGGCTGCCGCCCGACCAACTCGCGGCCGTACTCGCCCACGAACTCAGCCACCACCTGGCCGGGCACTCCTGGTCGTCCCTGCTGAGCTTCTGGTACGCCCTGCCCGGTCAACTCGTGTGGCGGGCGCTGCGGTTCCTGCACCAGCGCCGGCTCCCCTGGCGGACACGCTCGGAGAAGAAAGCCGGACGCCGGCTCGTGCTGGTCGCCGTCGTTATCGCGGTGGTGGCGCTGCTCCTGTTCCCGTGGCTGCTCCTGGTGCTCGTCACACCCTGGCTGATCGCCGCGGTGAGCAGACGCGCCGAGCTGCGCGCGGACCGGGCCGCGGCCCGGCACGGCTTCGGCCCCGAGTTGGCCGCCGTACTCCAGCGGTTCATCACCGAAGCGGAAACCACAGGGCGGCCCGCCTCGGACCGGCACGACCGGCTCGTTCCCGCGCCTTCGCTGCTCTCCTCACACCCCGACCACCACACGCGCCTGCAGCGCCTCCAGCGCTACCTCCAGCCGTCCGGCCGCTGAAAACCCCGAAGGGCGCCCACCCCGCGCAAGCGGAGTGGGCGCCCTTCAGTCAGACGTAGACGCCTTACTGGTTGTACGGACCGTAGTCGTAGTCCTCCAGCGGGACGGCCTGGCCGGAGCCCGTGCCGAACGGCGAGTAGTCGATGTCGTCGTAGCCGACGGCCGAGTACATCGCGGCCTTGGCCTCCTCGGTCGGCTCGACCCGGATGTTGCGGTAGCGGGACAGGCCCGTACCGGCCGGGATGAGCTTACCGATGATGACGTTCTCCTTGAGGCCGATGAGGCTGTCGGACTTGGCGTTGATCGCCGCGTCCGTCAGGACTCGGGTCGTCTCCTGGAAGGAGGCGGCCGACAGCCAGGATTCCGTCGCCAGCGAGGCCTTGGTGATACCCATCAGCTGCGGACGGCCGGAGGCCGGGTGGCCACCCTCCGTCACGACCCGACGGTTCTCGGTCTCGAACTTCGAGCGCTCGACGAGCTCGCCCGGCAGCAGCTCCGCGTCGCCGGACTCGATGATCGTCACGCGGCGCAGCATCTGCCGGATGATGATCTCGATGTGCTTGTCGTGGATCGACACACCCTGCGAGTTGTAGACCTTCTGGACCTCGCCGACCAGGTGGACCTGGACGGCACGCTGACCCAGGATGCGCAGCACGTCGTGCGGGTTGGTGGCACCCACGGTGAGCTTCTGGCCCACCTCGACGTGGTCGCCCTCGCCCACGAGCAGACGGGCACGCTTCGAGATCGGGAACGCCGTCTCGTCGCTGCCGTCGTCCGGGGTGACGACGAGCTTCTTGGTCTTCTCGGTCTCCTCGATGCGGACACGGCCCGCGGCCTCGGAGATCGGGGCGACACCCTTGGGCGTACGAGCCTCGAAGAGCTCGACGACACGGGGCAGACCCTGGGTGATGTCGTCACCGGCCACACCACCGGTGTGGAAGGTACGCATCGTCAGCTGGGTACCGGGCTCACCGATGGACTGGGCGGCGATGATGCCGACCGCCTCACCGATGTCGACCAGCTTGCCGGTGGCCAGCGAGCGGCCGTAGCACATGGCGCAGGTGCCGACGGCGGACTCACAGGTCAGGACCGAGCGGGTCTTGACCTGCTCGACGCCGGCCTTGACCAGCACGTCGATGAGCACGTCACCGAGGTCGACGCCCGCCGGGGCGAGCACCTTGCCGTCGACGACGATGTCCTCGGCCAGGCAGCGCGCGTACACGCTGGTCTCGACGTCGTCCGCCTTGCGCAGGACGCCGTCGGCGCCGCGCGTGGCGATGTCGAGCTTGAGGCCGCGCTCGGTGCCGCAGTCCTCCTCGCGAATGATGACGTCCTGCGAGACGTCGACCAGACGACGGGTGAGGTAACCGGAGTCGGCGGTACGAAGGGCGGTGTCAGCGAGACCCTTACGAGCACCGTGAGTCGAGATGAAGTACTCCAGCACCGACAGGCCCTCACGGAAGGAGGCCTTGATCGGACGCGGGATCGTCTCGTTCTTGGCGTTCGACACCAGACCACGCATACCGGCGATCTGACGCATCTGCATCATGTTTCCTCGGGCACCCGAGTCAACCATCATGAAGATGGGGTTGGTCTTCGGGAAGTTCGCGTTCATCGCCTCGGCAACCTCGTTGGTCGCCTTGGTCCAGATCGCGATGAGCTCCTGAGTGCGCTCTTCCTTCGTGATGAGACCGCGCTCGTACTGCTTCTGGACCTTCTCGTCCTGCGCCTCGTAACCCGCGACGATCTCCTTCTTCGCCTCGGGAACGACGACGTCGGAGATGGCCACGGTGACACCGGAACGGGTCGCCCAGAAGAAGCCGGCCGCCTTCAGGTTGTCGAGCGTCGCCGCCACGATGACCTTGGGGTAGCGCTCGGCCAGGTCGTTGACGATCTCGGAGAGCTGCTTCTTGCCCACCGAGTAGTCGACGAACGGGTAGTCCTCGGGCAGCAGCTCGTTGAAGAGCGCGCGGCCCAGCGTCGTACGCAGACGGAAGCTGTCGCCCGTCTGGTACTCCGGCTCGCCCTCTTCAGCGACCGGCGGGGTCCAGCCGCGCGGCGGGATGGTGCCCACCGGGAAGCGGATGTCCACGCGCGACTGCAGCGCGAGCTCGCCGGCGTCGAACGCCATGATCGCCTCGGCGACGGAACCGAACGCGCGGCCCTCACCCTTGACGTCACGGAGCTCACCGTCGGTGGTCAGGAAGAACAGACCGAGGACCATGTCCTGGGTCGGCATCGTGACCGGACGGCCGTCGGCCGGCTTGAGGATGTTGTTCGAGGACAGCATCAGGATGCGGGCCTCGGCCTGCGCCTCCGCGGAGAGCGGCAGGTGGACGGCCATCTGGTCACCGTCGAAGTCCGCGTTGAACGCGGTGCAGACGAGCGGGTGGATCTGGATGGCCTTGCCCTCGACCAGCTGCGGCTCGAAGGCCTGGATGCCGAGGCGGTGCAGCGTGGGCGCACGGTTCAGCAGAACCGGGTGCTCGGCGATGACCTCTTCGAGCACGTCGTACACGACCGTGCGGCCGCGCTCGACCATGCGCTTCGCCGACTTGATGTTCTGCGCGTGGTTCAGGTCGACCAGGCGCTTCATCACGAACGGCTTGAAGAGCTCCAGCGCCATGGCCTTGGGCAGACCACACTGGTGCAGCTTGAGCTGCGGGCCGACGACGATGACGGAACGCGCCGAGTAGTCGACTCGCTTACCGAGCAGGTTCTGACGGAAGCGACCCTGCTTGCCCTTGAGCATGTCGGACAGCGACTTCAGCGGACGGTTGCCGGGGCCCGTGACCGGGCGACCACGACGGCCGTTGTCGAAGAGCGCGTCGACGGCCTCCTGAAGCATCCGCTTCTCGTTGTTCACGATGATCTCGGGGGCACCGAGGTCGAGAAGGCGCTTCAGGCGGTTGTTGCGGTTGATCACGCGGCGGTACAGGTCGTTCAGGTCGGAGGTCGCGAAGCGGCCACCGTCCAGCTGCACCATCGGACGCAGGTCCGGCGGGATGACCGGCACGCAGTCGAGCACCATGCCCTTGGGGCTGTTGCTGGTCTGCAGGAACGCGGAGACGACCTTGAGGCGCTTGAGCGCACGGGTCTTCTTCTGGCCCTTGCCGGTACGGATGATCTCGCGGAGGCGCTCGGCCTCCTCGTCGAGGTCGAAGGACTCGAGGCGCTTCTGCAGGGCAGCGGCACCCATGGAGCCGTCGAAGTACGTGCCGAAGCGGTCACGCAGCTCGCGGTAGAGCAGCTCGTCGCCCTCGAGGTCCTGGACCTTGAGGTTCTTGAAGCGGTTCCACACCTCGTCGAGACGGTCGATCTCGCGCTGGGCGCGGTCACGGAGCTGCTTCATCTCGCGCTCGGCACCCTCGCGCACCTTGCGGCGCACGTCGGCCTTGGCACCCTCGGCCTCGAGCTCGGCCAGGTCGGTCTCGAGCTTCTTGGCGCGGTTCTCCAGGTCGGAGTCGCGACGGTTCTCGATCTGCTGACGCTCGACCTGGACGTGCGCCTCGAGGGAGGGCAGGTCGCGGGTACGGCGCTCCTCGTCCACGAACGTGATCATGTACGCCGCGAAGTAGATGACCTTCTCGAGGTCCTTCGGGGCGAGATCGAGCAGGTAGCCGAGGCGCGACGGAACGCCCTTGAAGTACCAGATGTGCGTGACAGGGGCGGCCAGCTCGATGTGGCCCATCCGCTCACGGCGCACCTTGGCGCGAGTGACCTCGACGCCGCAGCGCTCGCAGATGATGCCCTTGAAGCGGACACGCTTGTACTTACCGCAGTAGCACTCCCAGTCCCGGGTCGGACCGAAGATCTTCTCGCAGAAGAGTCCGTCCTTCTCGGGCTTGAGGGTGCGGTAGTTGATGGTCTCAGGCTTCTTGACCTCGCCGTGGGACCAGGTCCGGATGTCGTCCGCGGTGGCCAGGCCGATCCGCAGCTCGTCGAAGAAGTTGACGTCGAGCACTGTGCGTCAATCCCTCTTTCGGGGTCGTGTCTCAATCATGGTCTGAACGGTCCCGGGGATGGCCGGGGGCTCCGCTGGGAGCCCCCGGCCAGGCCCGTCAGACCTCTTCGACGCTGCTCGGCTCGCGCCGGGACAGGTCGATACCGAGCTCCTCCGCCGCGCGGAAGACGTCCTCGTCGGTGTCGCGCATCTCGATGGACATGCCGTCCGAGGACAGCACCTCCACGTTGAGGCAGAGCGACTGCATTTCCTTGATGAGCACCTTGAAGGACTCGGGAATACCCGGCTCCGGGATGTTCTCGCCCTTGACGATGGCCTCGTAGACCTTCACGCGGCCGGTCACGTCGTCGGACTTGATCGTCAGGAGCTCCTGGAGTGCGTACGCGGCGCCGTATGCCTCAAGCGCCCACACCTCCATCTCACCGAATCGCTGTCCACCGAACTGAGCCTTACCACCCAGCGGCTGCTGGGTGATCATGGAGTACGGGCCGGTCGAGCGCGCGTGCAGCTTGTCGTCGACCAGGTGGTGCAGCTTGAGGATGTACATGTACCCGACCGAGATCGGGTCCGGGAACGGCTCGCCGGAGCGGCCGTCGAACAGCTTGGCCTTGCCGGACGGCTGGACCAGGCGGTCACCGTCGCGGTTCGGGATCGTGGCCTCGAAGAGACCGGAGATCTCGTCCTCGCGGGCACCGTCGAAGACCGGGGTCGCGACGTTGGTGCCGGGGGCAACCTGGTCGGCGCCGATGGCCTGCAGGCGCTGGGCCCACTCGTCACCGAGGCCGGAGACGTCCCAGCCGCGGCTGGCGAGCCAGCCGAGGTGGATCTCCAGGACCTGTCCCGGGTTCATTCGGGACGGGACACCCAGCGGGTTGAGGATGATGTCGACCGGAGTTCCGTCCTCGAGGAACGGCATGTCCTCGATCGGAAGGATCTTCGAGATGACACCCTTGTTGCCGTGGCGGCCGGCGAGCTTGTCACCGTCCGTGATCTTGCGCTTCTGCGCCACGTAGACACGAACCAGCTGGTTCACGCCCGGCGGCAGCTCGTCGCCCTCTTCACGGTCGAAGACGCGGACGCCGATGACCTTGCCGATCTCGCCGTGCGGCACCTTCAGCGAGGTGTCACGGACCTCGCGCGCCTTCTCACCGAAGATCGCGCGGAGCAGGCGCTCCTCGGGGGTCAGCTCGGTCTCACCCTTGGGCGTGACCTTGCCGACGAGGATGTCACCGGCGACGACCTCGGCACCGATACGGATGATGCCGCGCTCGTCGAGGTCGGCGAGGACCTCTTCGGAGACGTTCGGGATGTCCCGGGTGATCTCCTCCGGGCCGAGCTTGGTGTCACGGGCGTCGACCTCGTGCTCCTCGATGTGGATCGAGGAGAGGACGTCGTCCTGCACGAGGCGCTGCGACAGGATGATCGCGTCCTCGTAGTTGTGACCCTCCCACGGCATGAACGCCACGAGCAGGTTCTTGCCGAGCGCCATCTCGCCGTTCTCGGTCGCGGGACCGTCGGCCAGGACCTGACCGTCGATCACGCGGGCGCCCTCGTCCACGACAACCTTCTGGTTGACGGAGGTGCCCTGGTTGGAGCGGGAGAACTTGGCCAGGCGGTACGTGGTGTACGTGCCGTCGTCGTTGGCGGTGGTGATGTAGTCCGCGGAGACCTCCTGGACCACACCGTCCTTCTCGGCCTTGAGCACGTCGCCGGCGTCGGTGGCGCAGCGGTACTCCATGCCGGTGCCGACGAGCGGCGCCTCGCTCTTGATGAGCGGGACGGCCTGACGCATCATGTTCGCGCCCATGAGGGCACGGTTGGCGTCGTCGTGCTCGAGGAACGGGATCATGGCCGTCGCGACCGACACCATCTGGCGCGGCGAGACGTCCATGTAGTCGACGTCGTCGCCCGGGATGTAGTCGATCTCGCCGCCACGACGGCGGACCAGGACGCGGTTCTCGGTGAAGCGCATGTCGTCGGACAGGCCGGCGTTGGCCTGGGCGATGACGAAGCGGTCCTCCTCGTCGGCGGTCAGGTAGTCGACATCGTCGGTGACGACACCCTCGACGACCTTGCGGTACGGCGTCTCGACGAAGCCGAACGCGTTGACCCGGCCGTACGAGGCGAGCGAACCGATCAGACCGATGTTCGGGCCTTCGGGCGTCTCGATCGGGCACATGCGGCCGTAGTGAGACGGGTGCACGTCACGGACCTCGAAGCCGGCCCGCTCACGGGAGAGACCACCCGGACCAAGAGCCGACAGACGGCGCTTGTGGGTGAGACCCGACAGCGGGTTGTTCTGGTCCATGAACTGCGACAGCTGGCTGGTGCCGAAGAACTCCTTGATGGAGGCGACGACCGGCCGGATGTTGATCAGGGTCTGCGGCGTGATCGCCTCGACGTCCTGAGTCGTCATGCGCTCACGCACGACGCGCTCCATACGAGCCAGACCCGTGCGGACCTGGTTCTGGATGAGCTCGCCGACGTTACGCAGACGACGGTTGCCGAAGTGGTCGATGTCGTCGGTCTCGACGACGATCGAGACGCCGCTGTCGCCCACGGTCTCGGTCTCACCGGCGTGCAGCTTCACCAGGTACTTGATCGTCGAGATGATGTCCTCGACGGTCAGGATGCCGGCGTCCAGCGGGGCCTCGGCGCCCAGCTTCTTGTTGACCTTGTAGCGGCCGACCTTCGCGAGGTCGTAGCGCTTGGGGTTGAAGTAGAGGTTCTCGAGCAGCGTCTGCGCGGCCTCACGGGTCGGCGGCTCGCCCGGACGCAGCTTGCGGTAGATGTCGAGCAGCGCGTCGTCCTGGCCCTGGGTGTGGTCCTTCTCCAGGGTGGCGCGCATGGACTCGTACTCGCCGAACTCCTCGAGGATCTGCTCGGTCGTCCAACCGAGAGCCTTGAGCAGGACGGTCACGGACTGCTTGCGCTTACGGTCGATGCGCACACCGACCATGTCGCGCTTGTCGATCTCCATCTCCAGCCAGGCACCACGCGAGGGGATGACCTTGGCCGAGAAGATGTCCTTGTCGGACGTCTTGTCGATGGAGGAGTCGAAGTAGACACCCGGCGAGCGGACGAGCTGCGACACCACGACACGCTCGGTGCCGTTGATGACGAAGGTGCCCTTGTTCGTCATGAGCGGGAAGTCGCCCATGAAGACCGTCTGGGACTTGATCTCGCCGGTCTCGTTGTTGGTGAACTCAGCGGTGACGAAGAGCGGGGCGGCGAACGTGAAGTCGCGCTCCTTGCACTCGTCGATGGAGTTCTTCGGAGGCTCGAAACGGTGGTCGCGGAACGTCAGCGACATCGACCCGGAGAAGTCCTCGATCGGAGAGATCTCCTCGAAGATCTCCTCCAGACCGGACTTGGTGGGGACGTCCTGACCGGACTCCAGAGCCGCCTCGACCCGACTCTGCCAGGCGGTGTTGCCGAGCAGCCAGTCGAAGCTCTCGGTCTGCAGCGCGAGCAGGTTGGGAACCTCGAGGGGCTCCTTGATCTTTGCAAAGGAGATGCGCAGCGGGGCGGTGCTTGCGCCGTTGTTCGTATTCGCGGTCGAGGCAGTGCGCGAGGCGGCCAAGAGGGGGTCCTTCCGAGGGCTCGGACTCACTACGCGCGTACCGGTCCCAAGCCGGCACGGGGACGGAAATCCCTTTTCAGGGAGGCTTCAGTCCACGGTGCTCGAGCGAGGGTATGCCCCTGGTGACGGGCAGGGAGCAGCTAACAGGCAGCGCAAAGGGTCAGTGTAGCCACTTGGCCCACTGATGTCCAGTGCGGGTTTTTTGAGACCCTCGTTGTCCTCAACGACCCTCGTCAGACCCTCGTTGTTCTCAACATCTGCGACACGTCACTTACAGAGCGCACATCCTTACTGCCCTCTTCGCCGTCGATCCATGCCTCGGATCCGGATCCTTGTGACGACGCGTCCTGAGAATTGCGCGCGGCGTGCGGTTCGTCAAGGCCCCACCCCTGTGGGGCTCGGTCGCCGTGACCGACAGTGACCGATTCGCACCGCCTCCGGGCACAACGAAGATCACCATACTCGTCGCAACCGTCAGTGCAAGGCAGCCGCCTCGGGCACCCCCGGGAACGCCGAAGGGCGACCACCCAGATGGGTGATCGCCCTTCAGTACGTTCGCGTTACAGCCCTCTTACGAAGGCCGCTCAGCAGCGAGTCAAAGGACTCGCGAGGTGTTACTTGACCTCGACGGAGGCGCCGGCAGCCTTGAGGGACTCGGCAGCCTTCTCAGCGGCCTCCTTGGCGACCTTCTCGAGGACCGGCTTCGGGGTGCCGTCGACGAGGTCCTTGGCCTCCTTGAGGCCCAGGGAGGTGAGCTCGCGCACGACCTTGATGACCTGGATCTTCTTCTCGCCGGCGCCCGTGAGGATGACGTCGAACTCGTCCTGCTCCTCGGCGGCCTCGGCGGCACCGGCGCCACCAGCGGCACCCGGGGCGGCAACGGCGACGGCCGCGGCGGCGGTGACGTCGAACTTCTCCTCGAAGGCCTTAACGAACTCGGAGAGCTCGATGAGGGTCATCTCTTCGAACTGCGCGAGCAGGTCGTCCTGGGACAGCTTCGCCATGATGGCGTCCTTCCACTAATTCGGCTGGTGCCGATGTATATGTAGGCGGGCGTACGTTCGGCCCGCTGCGACCGTCGCCCTAGTGGGCGGCGATCAATGCGCGAGCCGAATTACTCGGCACCGCCCTGCTCGGCCTGCTTGGCACGAAGCGCCTCCGCGGTGCGGACGAACTTCGACGGGAGCGCCTGGAAGACCTGGGCAGCCTGAGTCTGCTTGCCCTTGAAGGCGCCCGCCAGCTTGGCGAGCAGAACCTCGCGGGACTCGAGGTCCGCGAGCTTCTTGATCTCGTCGGCGGAGAGTGCCTTGCCATCAAGGACACCGCCCTTGATGACGAGGTTCGGGTTCTCCTTGGCGAAGTCACGAAGACCCTTCGCCGACTCCACCGGGTCACCGGTGACGAAGGCGACCGCCGTCGGACCCGTGAACAGGTCGTCCAGCGTGTTGATCCCGGCCTCGTTGGCCGCGATCTTGGTCAGCGTGTTCTTCACCACGGCGTACTCGGAGTTCTCACCGAGCGAACGGCGCAGCTGCTTGAGCTGGGCCACGGTGAGACCCCGGTACTCGGTCAGCACGGCGGCGTTCGAGCTGCGGAACTTGTCCGTGAGCTCGGCTACCGCGGCAGCCTTGTCGGGCGTCGGCATAGAGCGTCGGCCTCCTTCCGGGTGATGAGGACCGCTCAGAAGGGGCTGTGCAAAACAAAACGCCCCGGCGCAGGCGCACGGGGCGTAGCTCGACCAGTTTCTGTTCGGTGAAGAACAGCGTCCGGGAACTTTCCACAGTCACCTGCGCAGGTCGTCCGCTTTCAGCAGATCCTTCGGTCGCCGCTTCCTCTTACGAGGGCACGGCAACGACCAGCGGTCTTTGGCTTCTGTAGGAGATTACGTGACCGGGTCCGCGCGAGGCAAATCCGCCTCGACCGACCTCGAAGGAGCAGGTCAGAGGGGCGCGTCTTTTCGGGCGACGACGTCCTCGAAGTCGACGGTGTCGTGCTCGGGCGGGCGCTCGGCCGAGGCTCGTGCCCCGTAATCGGCGTAGTGGACCGTGCCGACGAAGGTGCCGGCCGGCGTGCGGGAGCGCTGGACGCGCTTGAGCAGACGGTGGCCGGGGCCGATCCAGACGTCGACGCGCTGGCCGTCCGCCGTGCCCGCGTAGTGCGTCCCGTGGACCCCGCGTACGCGCTCGCCGCCCACCTCGCGTACGTCCCCCGCGGACAGCAGCAGCTTCAGGGAGGCCGCCGGCGAGAGGTCGGTCCCGGAGTCGTACGGGTACCGGATCCAGTGCCTGCCGTCCGACAGGGCGGCGAACCGGTCGGTCATGCGCGTGTAGTACGCGTCCGGCAGGAAGCGGGACTGGGAGGGTGAGCCGCCGAGGAGACGGGCCGTCGAGTCGCCCGTCGTGGTCACCGTCAGCGTGCCGCGCAGCCCTCCCGTCCAGCGCAGGACGCCGTAGCTCCGCGAGGACAGGCTCGGGCCGGTCGTGGTCACCGCGTCGATCCTGGCCGACCCGGCGGCGGCGACCTCGGCGACGGCGGCCCGTAACGCGCGGGTGACGCCCTCGTCGGCCTCGGGTCGGCCGCCGCACGACACCAGCGCGGCCAGCGCCAGCGAGACCGCCACGTACCGCACCCATGTCCTGCCGCTCATCCGCTCCCCCGCCCGGCCGGCCCCTGGTCGGTCCGCACGCTATCGCGGGGAGAACGGGAACGGGCCCCGCACCTCGAAAGGTGCGGGGCCCGGAACCGACTTCGGGTGAGCTATGAGGCTCAGACCGCGGCCGGGTCCTCCTCGACGAGGAGGTTGCGGGTGCGGTTCGGGTCGACCGGAACGCCGGGGCCCATCGTGGTGGCGATGGCGGCCTTCTTGATGTAGCGACCCTTGGCGGCGGACGGCTTCAGACGAAGGATCTCGTCCAGGGCCGCGCCGTAGTTCTCCACCAGCTGGTTGTCGTCGAACGACACCTTGCCGATGATGAAGTGCAGGTTCGAGTGCTTGTCGACGCGGAACTCGATCTTGCCGCCCTTGATCTCGTTCACGGCCTTGGCCACGTCCGGGGTCACGGTGCCGGTCTTCGGGTTCGGCATGAGGCCACGGGGACCGAGCACGCGGCCGAGGCGGCCGACCTTGCCCATGAGGTCCGGGGTGGCGACGACGGCGTCGAACTCGTTCAGGCGGTTGCCCTTGGAGATCTCGTCGATGAGCTCGTCGGAGCCGACGATGTCGGCGCCCGCGGCTTCCGCGGCCGCAGCACGGTCACCGGTCGCGAAGACCAGGACCCGGGCGGTCTTGCCGGTGCCGTGCGGGAGGTTCACGGTGCCACGGACCATCTGGTCGGCCTTACGCGGGTCGACACCCAGACGGAAGGCGACCTCGACGGTGCCGTCGAACTTCGTCGCGGAGGTCTCCTTGGCGAGACGGACGGCCTCGAGCGGGGCGTAGAGCTTCTCCCGGTCGATCTTGGCGTCCGCAGCGCGGAGAGTCTTGCTGCGCTTCACTTCTACTCCTGAGTTTCAGGTATGGAGTTCGTGGTCCGGACCAGCGCTGGTCCTGCCACTGAAAGGTCTTACGGGGGTGAGGGTCAGCCCTCGACCGTCACGCCCATGGAACGCGCGGTGCCGGCGATGATCTTCGCGGCGGCGTCCAGGTCGTTGGCGTTGAGGTCGGCCATCTTGGTGGTGGCGATCTCGCGGACCTGCGCGTCGGTGATCTTCGCGACCTTGGTCTTGTGGGGCTCGCCGGAGCCCTTCTCGATACCCGCGGCCTTGAGGATCATCTTGGCGGCCGGGGGCGTCTTGGTCACGAAGGTGAAGGAGCGGTCTTCGTAGACCGTGATCTCCACCGGGATGACCCAGCCACGCTGCGACTCGGTCGCGGCGTTGTAGGCCTTGCAGAACTCCATGATGTTGACGCCGTGCTGGCCCAGCGCGGGACCGACCGGCGGGGCCGGGTTGGCGGCACCGGCCTGGATCTGGAGCTTGATAAGCCCCGTGACCTTCTTCTTCTTGGGAGGCATGTGCTCTCTCCGGGTCCTAGTGAGAGTTTTCAGCCGACCACCCGGTCGTCCGGATGGAGGCATACCGCACCACGATAACGGGTATCCATGTGCGGCCAAAAACCGAGCAGGTCAGACGGGCTTTCACAGCCCGTCTGACCTGTTCGGAAGTGCTTGTTCCAGAAGGTGCCGGTGAGGGCTAGTTCTTCTGGATCTGGTCGAAGCTGAGCTCGACCGGGGTCTCGCGGCCGAAGATCTCGACGAGACCCTTGACCTTCTTCGAGTCGGCGTTGATCTCGTTGATCGTCGCCTGCAGCGTCGCGAAGGGACCGTCGGTGACGGTGACCGAGTCGCCGACCTCGAAGTCCAGGACCTGGACCTCGACCTTGCGGGACGGAGCCGGCTTGCCCTCGGCCTCGGCGGCCTCACGGGCGGCCTTCTCCTCGGCCTCCGGGGCGAGCATCTTGACGATCTCGTCCAGGGTCAGCGGGTACGGGTCGTAGGCGTTGCCCACGAAGCCGGTGACGCCGGGGGTGTTGCGGACGACGCCCCAGGACTCGTTCGTCAGGTCCATGCGCACCAGCACGTAGCCGGGGAGCTTGTTCTGACGGATGGTCTTGCGCTCGCCGTTCTTGATCTGCGCGACCTCTTCCTGCGGCACCTCGGCCTGGAAGATGAAGTCCTCGACGTTCAGCGAGACGGCGCGCTGCTCGAGGTTGGTCTTCACGCGGTTCTCGTAACCGGCGTACGTGTGGATGACGTACCACTCGCCGGGCAGCGTGCGGAGTTCCTCGCGCAGGGCGGCGATGGGGTCGACCGGCTCGGACTCCTCGACGACCTCGTCGGCGGCGTCCTCGGACTCGTCAGACTCCTCGTCGGACTCCTCAGACTCCTCGTCGGACTCCTCGTCGGACTCCTCGGCGGCCTCGTCCTCGACGTGCACGGCGGCCTCTTCGGCAGCCTCACCGGCGGCGGCGTCGGCAGCCTCGGCCTGGTCCGGGTCCTCGGCGTCCGCCGCCTCGACGATGTCGAGCTCGTCCTCAACGGACTCGACACGCTCGATCGACTCGTTCAGGTTCGGGTCAGACACTGTGGCTGCTTCTTCCTGGATACATAGGGGTGGAACACGCGAAATGGGGCGCCGGGTACGGCGCCCTTCGCGATCGGCTCAGCCGAAGATGTACTTGACGGCGTGGTTGAAGCCATAGTCAATCACGGTCACCAGAGCGATCATGATGACGACGAACACGATCACCACAGTGGTGTACGTGGTGAGCTGGTGGCGAGTGGGCCAGACGACCTTGCGGAGCTCCGCGATGATCTGGCGGTAGAACAGCGCGAGACGCCCGAAGGGGCCCTTCTTGCCGCGCTTGCCACCCTTACGGGTCTTCTTGGACTCCGGCGCCTCGTCCTGGGCATCAGGCATGTCGATGGAGCCCACGGCGTCCGTCACGCGTCCTCACCTGAATTCCGGGTCGTGGCCGTGCCGCGCCCGGTTGAGCCGCACGGCGGTGCATTTGCAGTACGTACATGCGCACACGTCCTGGCGAAGGAGTGTGTAGCAGGGCCGGAGGGACTTGAACCCCCAACCGCTGGTTTTGGAGACCAGTGCTCTACCAATTGAGCTACGACCCTTTGTCTTCCCCAACGTACCGCATCCTTCCGGCTGCACGTCGTGAGCCGTAAGGGCGCGGCCTGTGAGGGCCAACGAGCAGTGAGTGTACGTGGTCCGCGGCCCTCCGTCGAACAGACAACGTTCTTGAGTGGATCAACGCCGGATCGTCCGGTCCGTGAAACCTGCGTGCCGGGCGGCTTTCCTGTCTGGAACGATGGGTTTCATGAGCGCTGCAACTCCTCCCTCCTCGCCCACCGACCGCCGGGTCTCCGCCCGTGTCGGCGCGATCTCCGAGTCCGCGACCCTCGCCGTCGACGCCAAGGCCAAGGCCCTCAAGGCCGCCGGGCGCCCGGTCATCGGTTTCGGCGCGGGTGAGCCCGACTTCCCGACCCCGGACTACATCGTCGAAGCGGCCGTCGAGGCCTGCAAGAACCCGAAGTACCACCGCTACACGCCCGCCGGCGGTCTGCCCGAGCTGAAGACCGCGATCGCCGCGAAGACGCTGCGCGACTCCGGCTACGAGGTCGACGCCTCCCAGATCCTGGTCACCAACGGCGGCAAGCAGGCCATCTACGAGGCCTTCGCCGCGATCCTCGACCCGGGCGACGAGGTCATCGTCCCGGCTCCGTACTGGACGACGTACCCCGAGTCGATCCGTCTCGCCGGTGGCGTGCCGGTCGAGGTCGTGGCCGACGAGACGACCGGGTACCGGGTCTCGGTGGAGCAGCTGGAGGCCGCGCGCACCGAGCGCACGAAGGTCGTCCTGTTCGTGTCGCCGTCGAACCCGACGGGTGCGGTCTACAGCGAGGCCGACGCCGAGGCGATCGGCCGCTGGGCCGTCGAGCACGGCCTGTGGGTGATGACGGACGAGATCTACGAGCACCTGGTCTACGGCGACGCGAAGTTCACGTCCCTGCCGGCGGTCCTGCCCGAGCTGCGCGACAAGTGCATCGTGGTGAACGGCGTCGCCAAGACGTACGCGATGACCGGCTGGCGTGTCGGGTGGATCATCGGCCCGAAGGACGTCGTGAAGGCGGCCACCAACCTGCAGTCGCACGCCACGTCCAACGTGTCGAACGTCGCGCAGGTGGCCGCGCTCGCCGCCGTCTCCGGTGACCTGACGGCCGTGGCGAAGATGCGCGAGGCCTTCGACCGCCGCCGCAAGACGATGGTGCGGATGCTGAACGAGATCGACGGCGTGTTCTGCCCCGAGCCCGAGGGCGCGTTCTACGCGTACCCGTCGGTCAAGGAGCTGATCGGCAAGGAGATCCGCGGCCAGCGTCCGCAGGACTCCGTCGAGCTGGCCGCGCTCATCCTGGAGGAGGCCGAGGTCGCGGTCGTCCCGGGTGAGGCGTTCGGTACGCCGGGCTACCTGCGGCTGTCGTACGCGCTGGGTGACGAGGACCTGGTCGAGGGTGTCTCGCGGATCCAGAAGCTGCTCGCCGAGGCGCGCGACTGACGCGCCACACGCGTGTGAGCGGGCCGTCCCCGGGGTCTTCCGGGGGCGGCCCGCTTTTTCGTCCGTTTCTTCGTTCGGACGAGGGCACGAACGTGGAAAGGCGCTTCCCGGGCGGCGGGTGTGTGCGGCAAGATCCTTGGATGGAGCGCGTACCACGTGACGTCAGGCTGCTGCCCAAGGCCCATCTGCATCTGCACTTCACCGGGTCGATGCGGCCCACGACCCTGCTCGAACTCGCGGACAAGTACGGGGTCAGGCTGCCCGACGCCCTGACCGGGGCCGAGCCGCCGAAGTTGCGGGCCACCGACGAGCGCGGCTGGTTCCGCTTCCAGCGCCTCTACGACGCCGCCCGCGCCTGCCTGCGCGAGCCCGAGGACATCCAGCGGCTGGTCAGGGAGGCCGCACTCGAAGATCTCGCGGACGGATCGGGCTGGCTGGAGATCCAGGTCGACCCGACGTCGTACGCGCCACGGCTCGGCGGGCTGATCCCGGCGCTCGAAGTCATCCTGGACGCCGTCGAGACCGCATCGCGGGACACGGGTCTCGGGATCCGGTTGCTGGTGGCCGCGAACCGGATGAAGCACCCGCTGGACGCCCGCACGCTGGCCCGCCTCGCGGTGCGGTACGCGGACCGGGGCATCGTCGGCTTCGGGCTCTCCAACGACGAACGCCGTGGCATGGCGCGGGATTTCGACCGGGCCTTCGCCATCGCGCGGGAGGGCGGGCTGCTCGCGGCGCCGCACGGGGGCGAGCTGACCGGGCCGTCCTCCGTGCGCGACTGCCTGGACGACCTGGACGCCTCGCGGATCGGGCACGGGGTGCGGGCCGCCGAGGACCCGCGCCTGCTGCGGCGCCTCGCCGAGCGCGGGGTCACCTGCGAGGTCTGCCCGGCCTCCAATGTCGCGCTCGGTGTCTACGAGAAGCCCGAGGACGTACCCCTGCGCACTTTGTTCGAGGCCGGGGTGCCGATGGCGCTCGGCGCCGACGATCCGCTGCTGTTCGGCTCGCGTCTGGCGGCCCAGTACGAGATCGCGCGCCAGTACCACGACTTCACCGACGCGGAACTGGCCGAGCTGGCGCGTCAGTCGGTGCGCGGCTCGGCGGCGCCGGAGGACATCAAGGCGAAGCTGCTGTCGGGGGTCGACGACTGGCTGACCGCCGCTCCCTGACCTCGGGTCACTGCTTCGCGGAGGCCATCGCGACCACGACCGGCAGGTACTTGGGGTCGAACATGCCGCCCCGCATGTCGTCCCCGAGCAAGGTGCCGTTCACGGCGAAGCCCGGCGTGCCAGACACCTTGTCCTGCTCGTAGGCCTTCTCGGACGCGGTGACGAAGGAGCCGTACTTCATGTCCTTCACCGCCGTGTCGAACTCGTCGCCGCGCAGCCCCTTCACGCGGGAGGCCATGCGGAGGAGGAAGGCGTCGGTGTACCCGTCGACGGACTCCTCGGGCTGCTCGTGGAAGAGGACGTCGTGGTACTCGACGAACTTGCCCTGGTCGAGGGCGGCCCGCAGCGCGTTGGCCGCCTTCTTGGAGCCCTTTCCGCCGAGCCGGTCGTCGAGGAACGACGCCAGCGTGTACTCGGTCCTGACCTCGCCGTCGAGGGTCATCTTCCGCAGGGCCCCGGCGCCGCCCTCCTCCTCGAAGTCCCGGCACACCGGGCAGCGCAGGTCCTCGTAGAGCCGTACGACGGTGTCGGCCTTCGCGGAGCCGACGACGACGGTCGTGCCGTCGGCCGCGAGGTACTCGGGCAGCTGCGCCGAGTTCGCGAAACGCTCGGGCGCGTCGTGCTTGGCGTCCGTACTGGACACGTCTTTGCCGCCGCATCCCGTGACGAGCGCTCCGGCCAGCGCCGTGCCCAGTACCGCCATGGCGGCACGCCGCCCACTTACCCACCGCATGGAATTTCCCTCCGTGAAAACGTCGGGACTCTATGTGATCCCTACGCGATCCCGGCGAGCAGGGTGCGGGCCAGCGACGCGGCGAACTCGTCGACCGGCGTCGGGGGCTTGCGGCCGGGGACCATGTCGTACGCGAACGCGCGCTGGGCGCAGGCTCCGAGGAGGAGGGACGCGGCGGCGTAGGTATCGGCGTCGGGGCGGACGCGGCCGGCTTCCTGCTCGGACCTGAGATAGGCGTCGAGGCCCTGGATGGGCAGGTGGGGGCCGGCGCCCAGCTCGCGCAGAGCTTCTTCGTGACGGCGCTTGAGCTGGGGTTCCGCGTACAGGGACGCGGCCATCGGGAAGGTCTGCTCGTAGAAGAGGGCGGCCTCGCGGGCGATCTCGGTGAGGTTCTGCTCGACGGTCCGCGCGCCCGGCTCCTCGGTAAGTGCGGTCAGAAGGGGACCGAGTCTGGGCAGCCGTTCGCTCAGAACGGTCACGAACAGCTCCTCTTTGTTCGCGAAGTACTTGTAGAGCGCGGCTTCCGAGCAGCCGGCCGCCTTGGCGATCTCCTTGGTGGTCGCGCGGGCGAGGCCGATGCTCAGCATGAGTTCATGGGCCGCGTCGACGATGCGGACCCGGGCCGGCTTCTGATTCATGCGGGCTCCAGCCAAGGTTGACGGGCAGGTGGGTATCCACTCACCCTAGAGGTGAGTGAACACTTACCCACCCTAGGAGGGTGTGCCATGAGGCTCACTGTTTTCGGAGCGACGGGCGGCATCGGGCAGGAGATCGTCCGACAGGCCCTGGCAGCGGGACATCAGGTGACGGCGGTGGTCCGTGACCCCGCGAGGTTCACCATTACGGGGGACGGTCTCGACGTGTTCCAGGCGGACGTACGGGATCCGGAGGCGCTGCGCCCCGCCGTCGCCGGGCGCGACGCGACCCTGTCCGGACTCGGCGCCCGCAAGCGCACGGACGCGGGCATCACGACCGAACTGACCCGCTCGGTGCTGCGCGCGATGGAGGCAGAAGACGTACGACGCCTGCTCGTCGTCAGCGCGGCACCGGTCGGCCCCGAGCCCGCGAACTCACCGCTCGTCGACCGCGCCATGCTCGGCGTGATCAATTCCGTGCTCAAGGGCGTGTACGACGACCTGCGCGCCATGGAGGCCGAACTCGCGGCCAGCGCCACGGACTGGACGTCCGTACGCCCGCCCAAGCTCACGAACAAGCCGGTCACCGGCACGTACCGGACCGTCGTCGGCGGGAATCCGCGCAGCGGCCGCAGCATCTCGCGGGCCGACGTGGCCCACGCGATGCTCGCGATGATCGACGCCCCGGCCACCGTGAAGCAGGGGGTGGGGGTCGCGTACTAGCGGCTATCTTTGGCCGTCCTCACAGGCTCGTCTTACAGGCTCACGCCCACCGTGACCGGCTCGTTGACCAGGGTGACGCCGAACGCGTCCTGGACTCCGGCCACGACCTCGCGGGCCAGGGCCAGCAGGTCGTCGGTGGTGGCCTCGCCCCGGTTGGTGAGGGCGAGCGTGTGCTTGGTGGAGATACGGGCGGGCCCGGAGCCGTAGCCCTTGGTGAAACCGGCCTTGTCGATGAGCCAGGCCGCGGAGGTCTTGGTCAGGCCCTCCCCGGCAGGGAACGCTGGCGCCTTGGCGTCGGGCCCGAGCCGGTCCGCCACGCGCACGCGGAACGCAGCGAACTCGTCCTCGGTGAGGATCGGGTTCGTGAAGAACGACCCGGCCGACCACGTGTCGTGGTCCTCGGGGGCGAGCACCATGCCCTTCCCGGCGCGCAGCTTCAGGACGGTCTCGCGGGCGAGCGCGGCGGGGACCCGGTCGCCCGCCTCGACGCCGAGCGTGCGGGCCGTCTCCGGGTACTTGATCGGGGCGCTCATGCCGCCCGCGTCCTCAAGCCCGAACCGCACCCGCAGCACCACGAACCGCTCGGGATCGGCCTTGAAACGGCTGTGCCGGTACGAGAACGCGCACTCCTCGTTCGGAATCGTGACCGTCTCGTCGGCCTTCCGGTCGTACGCGATCACCTCGGTGATCGTCGACGAGACCTCCTGGCCGTACGCGCCCACGTTCTGGATCGGCGTGGCGCCGGCCGAGCCGGGGATGCCGGCCAGGCACTCGACGCCCGCGAGGCCGGCCTCGACGGTGCGGGCGACGGCGTCGGTCCACACCTCTCCGGCCGCCAGTTCGAGGCTCGTGCCGTCGAGGGTGAAGCCCTTCGTGGCGATCCGCAGGGCCGTACCGGCGAAGCCCTTGTCGCCGATGACGAGGTTGCTGCCACCGCCGACGATCAGCAACGGCGTACCGCTCGCGTCGGCCTCGCGGACGGCGGCGATCACCTCGTCGTCGGTCGTCGCCGTCAGCAGCCGGGTCGCCGGGCCGCCGAGACGGAAGGTGGTCAGGGGGGCGAGGGGCGCGTCGTGGAGTTCCTGCACGGGCTCAAGAGTACGAGAACGGCCCCGCCGGTCGTGGCGGGGCCGTTCTCGTACACCTATTACTGAGCGAGCTCGTACTCCGATTACTGAGCGAGCTGCACCACGGCGCGTGACATCCCGAGGACCTTCTGGCCCGCGCTCGTCGCCGTGAGGTCGACGCGCACGCGGCCGTCGTCGAGCTTGGCGGCGACCTTGGCGCTGACCTGGATCTCGGCACCCTTGTCGTCGTTCGGGACGATGACGGGCTTGGTGAAGCGCACGCCGTACTCCACGACCGCGGCCGGGTCGCCGACCCAGTCGGTCACGACGCGGATCGCCTCGGCCATGGTGAACATGCCGTGCGCGATGACGTCCGGGAGCCCGACCTCGACCGCGAACTTCTCGTTCCAGTGGATCGGGTTGAAGTCACCGGAGGCGCCCGCGTACTGCACGAGCGTGGCGCGCGTCACGGGGAACGTCTGGGCCGGCAGCTCGGTGCCGATCTCCACGTCCGCGTACTGGATGGTCGTCGTCATGGTCACGCCCCCTCGGCCGCGCGGGACACGAGCTTGGTCCAGGCGGTCACGACGTGCTCGCCCGCCTCGTCGTGGACCTCGCCCCGGATGTCCAGGATGTCGTTGCCCGCGAGGGACTTGATCGCCTCGATGGTCGAGGTGACGGTGAGCCGGTCGCCGGCGCGCACGGGGCGCGTGTAGGCGAACTTCTGGTCACCGTGCACGACGCGGCTGTAGTCGAGACCCAGCTGCGGGTCCGCGATCACCTGGCCGGCGGCCTTGAACGTGATGGCGAACACAAAAGTCGGCGGAGCGATCACATCGGGGTGGCCGAGCGCCTTGGCCGCCTCCGGATCGACGTAGGCGGGATTGGCGTCCCGCACCGCCTCCGCGAATTCACGGATCTTCTCCCGGCCGACCTCATAGGGGTCGGTGGGCGGGTAGGACCGTCCCACGAAGGACTGGTCGAGCGCCATGGACTCGGCACCTCCTGGATTTGCGCTGTTCCGGATCGTTGCCGGACTGCCGGATGTTGCCGGATCTTACGGCCGGCGGCACATACGCGATAACGACACGAGGCCGCCCCCAATAAAGGGGACGGCCTCGTGTACGAGCCTGAGTCAGCGCGTTTCGCGGTGCGCCGTGTGCTGGTTGCAGCGCGGGCAGTGCTTCTTCATCTCAAGACGGTCCGGGTTGTTACGCCGGTTCTTCTTGGTGATGTAGTTCCGCTCCTTGCACTCCACGCAGGCCAGCGTGATCTTCGGGCGGACGTCGGTGGCAGCCACGTGAGTGCTCCTTGGACGGACGGATTGACGGATGAACGCACAAATAGTAGCCGACCGGAGGACCGACCCCACAATCGGCTACTGTGTGTAGCGGTGACCGGACTTGAACCGGTGACACAGCGATTATGAGCCGCTTGCTCTACCGACTGAGCTACACCGCTTTGATGTTGGTAGCCCCGCCCGGAGGCGGGATTCCCTTCACCAGAGCCCCAATACGGAATCGAACCGTAGACCTTCTCCTTACCATGGAGACGCTCTACCGACTGAGCTATTGGGGCGAGCGATGAAGACATTACACGCTCGCCCGCCGATCGCCCAAATCCGTTTCGCCGCCACGTTCCACGGGCAGAGCCGCACCCCTCGACTGGCGGCAACATCCGCCCCATCAGCACCGCGGCGCGACCCCGGTACGACTATTGCGCTCCTCCTCGAAGCGCGCGTGCCTCAGCTCTAGGCTCGACCCGCGCTGCGTGATCTTGTACGTCCCCCGCCGGGGCCGCCACCCGCCCACGCGGACGCCCCGAGCACCAGGAGCGCGATGCCCGACAGCCAGCCGCAGCACCCCCACTCCCCCGGCAACGACTCGACCGCCGAGAGCACCGCCCTTCTTCTGTGCGGCGCCCGGCTCACCGACGGCCGGACCGTGGACGTGCGGCTCGCCGACGGGCGCATCGAGGCGGTCGGTACGGCCGGCAGCCTCACCGCCCGCTCCGCGCGCGTGGACCTCGCGGGCTTCCTGCTGCTCCCCGCCCCCGCCGAACCCCACGCCCACGCCGACACCGCGCTGTCCGCGGAGACGGAGGGTCCGGTCTCGTACGACGGGCCCGACGTGCAGCGGCGGGCGACCGAGGCCGCGCTGCTGCAGCTCGGGCACGGCGCCACCGCGCAGCGCGCGCACGTGCGCATCGGGGACGTGCAGGGGCTCGGTCCGCTGGAGGCGGTTCTCCAGGCGCGGCGGTCGCTGCGCGGGCTCACCGATCTGCGAGCGGTCGCCATGCCCCGGCTACTGACGGGCCTGGCCGGGGCCGACGGGCTCGCGATGCTGCGGGACGCGGTGAAGATGGGCGCCTCCGTCGTGGGCGGGTGCCCGGATCTCGACCCGGACCCGACCGGTTACGTGGAGGCGGTCCTGGAGATCGCGGCGGAGCACGGCTGCCCGGTCGACCTGCACACGGACGGGCGCGATCCTGCGCGGCTCGGGCGGATCGCGACGATGGCGGGCGGGCTGCGGCCCGGGGTCACGATCGGGCCGTGCGGCGGGCTCGGGCGGGTGCCGCGCGAGGTCGCCGCGCGCACCGCCGACCAGCTCGCCGCCGCGGGAGTCACGGTGGTCTGCCTGCCGCAGGGCGGCTGCGCCGGCGTCGACGGGCGCGACACCGCTCCCGTACGGCTACTGCGTGCGGCCGGGGTGCGGGTCGCGGCGGGCAGCGGGGCGCTGCGGGACGTGGCGAACCCGGTGGGGCGCGGTGACCCGCTGGAGGCGGCGTATCTGCTGGCCTCGCGCTTCGGGCTTCGCGCGGAGGACGCGTACGACTGCGTGAGCGGGCAGGCGCGGGCGGCGCTGGGGCTGCCGGAGGTGCGGGTGGAGGCGGGCTTTCCGGCGGAGCTGATCGCCGTACGAGGTGAGCGGCTGGCGGGGGCGCTGTCGCTCGCGTACAGCCGGATCGTGATGCATCGGGGGCGGGTGGTGGCGCGCACGAGTGCGGTGCGGGAGTACTGCGATTCCGCGGCGGCGCTGGATCTTCCGCGTCAGGGGCGGGTGGCCAAGGGAGAGGGCGAGCGGGAGGGGTAAGTCCCTTACTGCTGGCCAGCTTTGATGGTGTGTCATATATAGCTGACCGGTTGGTCGGCGTGCGTCGTGCGGCGAGGGGGCACGGTGCGGCGTACGGTCGAAATATGCGCATTGTCATCGCTGGTGGTCATGGTCAGATCGCGTTGCGGCTCGAGCGTCTGCTCGCCGCGCGCGGGGACGAGGTCGCGGGCATCATCCGCCGCGCCGAGCAGGCGGGCGACCTGCGGCAGGCGGGGGCCGAGCCGTTGGTGTGCGACCTGGAATCGGCGAGCGTCGAGGACGTCGCGGGGCTTCTTACGGGTGCGGACGCGGCGGTATTCGCTGCCGGGGCGGGCCCTGGCAGCACGGCGGGACGCAAGGACACGGTGGACCGGGGCGCGGCCGTGCTGTTCGCGGACGCGGCGGAGCGGGCCGGGGTGCGGCGCTACATCGTGGTCTCGTCGATGGGCGCGGACCCGGCTCACCAGGGCGACGACATCTTCGACGTGTACCTGCGGGCCAAGGGCGAGGCGGACGCGTCCGTACGGAGCCGGTCGGGCCTGGACTGGACGATCCTGCGTCCCGGGATGCTGACGGACGACGCGGGCACGGGCCTCGTACGCCTGGAGGCGTCGACCGGGCGGGGGCCGGTGCCGCGGGACGACGTGGCGGCGGTGCTGGCGGAACTGGTGGAGACGCCGGCCACGGCGGGGCTCACGCTTGAACTGGTCTCCGGGTCGGCGCCGGTGTCGGTGGCGGTGAAGTCGGTCGCGGGGAACTGAACGGGCCGATCGTCAGAAGAGGGGGAGCTGGCCGGGGACCATCGGGACCGTGTAGCCGTCGAGGGAGGGCTGTACGGCGCCGAGCTGGGCGGGGCGGCGGGAGCCGGGGCAGGACACGAGTTCGCCGGCGGCGCGGGCGCCGGGCGGGTCGTGCCGGGCGTACCGGCCGGCCACGACGGCGATCTCACGGCGGCACTCGGGGCAGTTCCTGCGACGGGACGACATGCGCCCAGTCTGCGGCACGCATTGTCCGTACATACGAAGAAACCCCCTCCGCACTGTGAAGTCACAGCGCGGAGGGGGTTCCCCGAGTTGATGACCGACACCGCTCCGAAAGGGACGCCGTCAGGAACCGACCCGCTCGTAGCGGAGAGAGGTGTAGCCAAAGCCGTCGGAGTAGATCTGCGCGATGCTGGCGGCCCCGACGGCGTCGAGCCGTCGAGCCTGCAGTCGGATCGTTGTCGGCTTGGTGACACTGATCCGCTCGCTGATCGGTGCGGTCTGGTTGCCGCCGGCCGTGGCCTCGCCCGCGTTCAGGTTGATGATCTGGTACACCAACCGCTCGCTCTGCGACACCTCGGCGCCGGAGTTGACGTCCCACAGCCGCGCGGTGATGGACGTGTTGAGGGCCGGATTGCCTGCGAGGCGTCCGCGGACGTTCGCGTCGAGTTCGTACGTGCCGCGCTTGGGGAGGGTGACCTCGAGCGGGGTGTCGGTCCAGACGCCGTTCGGCAGGTTGACAGGCGTATTCAGCGTTGCGATCCCTCCACTGTTCGCTTTCGCTGCGGGTGCGACGGGTGCCGCACTCGCGTTGCTCGGCGCAGTGAACGCGGTGGTGGTGCCGATGAGCAGCGTTGCGGCGATGGCGGCGAGGCCGGCGCGCAGGACTGATTTCATGGTTCCTCCCGGACGAAGGCGATGCGGGATATGCCTCCGATAACGTACGGAACCTGACGCAATCTGAATGAATTGAACATGCCGATTGATCGGGTGACAGCGGCTCATGCGGCCGACAGGTGAGGTGCACGGGTGCGGCGGCCATGCGAAAGACCCCGCCGATCGGCCACGGGTGCGGCGGCCGCGGCCAACGCCCGGATCGAGGCTGCGCTGAACGATCACGCGTAGCCAGGTAACGCCGAAGGGGCCCGTTCCCAGCGTATTTGCTGGTCACGGACCCCTTCGGTCCAGTGGCGGCGCCAGGATTCGAACCTGGGAAGGCTGAGCCGGCAGATTTACAGCCCTCCGGGGTTTGACCGAATATACGGCGTCCGACCTGCGAAGACACGTCAACTGTCACCGCGGCTAGACCGCACCGTCCACGTCTCGTCCAAGGAAGTCGGGGACCACCCGCAGGACTATGCCTAGTCAGGGCTGGTTCACAGGAATCGCCGGAAAGGGTCCCCAGTCGACGGCAGTGCCAGCTTGGACACGTACGTGCGCGAAATGGACCTGCCCGCCGGTCGCTGTAGCGCCTACGAAGCTGACCGGACCGCCGGAAAATACCGCACCGTCGAAGTGGACCGTACCGCCAGAGAACACCGCGCCCCCTAGGTAGACCGTACTGCCGGAGAACACCGCACCACCGAAGTACACCCTGCCGCCGGAGAACATCGCACCGCCGAAATGCACCCTGCCGCCAGAGAACATCGCATTACCGAAGTACACCCTGCCGCCAGAGAACCTCGCATTGTCGAAGTAGACCGCGCCGCCAGAGAACACCACCTCGTCGAAGCGGACCGCACCGCCTGAGAACGTCGCGCCATCGAAGCTAACCCGGCCATCAGAGAGCACCGCACCGTCAAAACGAACCGCACCGCCGGAGAGCACCGCACCGTCAAAACGAACCACACCGCCGGAGAGCACCGCACCGTCAAAACGAACCACACCGCCGGAGAACACCGCACCGTCAAAACGAACCACACCGCCGGAGAACACCGCACCGTCAAAACGAACCACACCCCCGGAGAACACCGCACCGTTGAAGTCACCACCGTCGAAGACGGCTCCCGTGAAATCCAAGCCACTCCCACACCAAGTCACCCCGGCGGCGGGATCTTGGAGGTGATCGCGGATAGTGCGGATCATCGTGAGGCGGACCTCCCGCTCACCCTTCATGAACCCCGGTGCCGTCGGATCCGTCTCGTAGGGCATCCGAAGGTAGGCACACAGCACATCGATGCACACCTGCCGCTGTTCGGGCCAGTCGTCGGCCAGGCGTGCCATCGCGTACACACCAGCGAGACGGACCGCGGCCTGCTCGTGACCGAGCTGCTCGGCCGCCGTGGTGTACCGCTCCGCAAGCTGCGCTGCGTCGGCACGATGGGACGCTCCCTCATCGAGCAACTGCTTGCGGTACGCGTATAGGCCGGCGAGGACAGCACCGACCAACGTCAGAACCGTCACCGTCGTCTTGATGACGTCCTGGACGTTGATTGGTTCCTTGCCAGCCTCTGCGGAGAGGAGCGCATCAACGCCCTGGAAAAGGCCGTAGGCAAGCGCTCCCACGAAGCTCAGGGCAAGGGGGACAACCCACCTCATCGGCCACAGATTCGGAGTGTGACGACCCAGCTGCTTCGGGCGTCGCTTGAAAACAGGCACGCAAGCGATCGTGACGCGTCCCATGAAGCCGCGGGACACGTTTGCCCAGTCCGTGACCAGAGCCATGTCCATGGCCCCGGCGATAGCGCGAGCCCGGCGACGCGGCCTTCCTCTTTGCCGAGCCCTGGCTCCCGGATAAATCGCTACTCCTCGGAGAGCGGCGAGCCCCAAGCGCGTTCAGTGAGTTCGCCCCAGACGCCCGGAGCTACCGTCCGTGGGTCAACAGCCTCGCTCGGAGCATGGTCCCTGTACGTGCCCTTCGGCTGCTCGGACCTGTCGTAGTTCTTCACCCAGAAGACCCGCCGGGCGAACCTGCCGGGCTCATCTCCACTCGGCGCATCGGGGTTCAGTACGGCATAACCGACCCTGCGACCACTCCCGTTCCAAGCCACGGGCTTGCGGCGCGTAGTAGCGAACAGGTCAACGGACTGTCGGACGTAGTCCATCCTCTCCGCGTCCTCTGTCCAGACGATGCCGTCCTCGTGCTCAAGGGCCATGCGCTTCTCGCCCCCGAGCTCTTCGCGATGTGCCCCCTCATCGGGAAGCATTTCCTCTCCGAGCGCGTCGGGATGAGCCGCGAAGTCCTCCACCAGGCTCGCCAAGACTGCCTGCCCCTTCGCTGCGGTTGCGTACGACGGGAAGCCAATGACTCCGGTTCGAGAGCACATAGTTGCCGCCGTGGGCGTTGACGAGCACGAGCTTGCGCACGCCCTGCGCTTCGAGGGTCCTGACGCTGGGCCTGGCAGAGAGCCGCCGGGCCCAGCTCATCACCGCAGCCCGCGAGGGCGAGCCGTTCGAGGTGGACAGCGGGCTGCCCAAGTCGCTGGTCACCAAGGACCGAGACATCACCTGGTACGAGCACGCCCGCCGGTACATCGAGATGAAGTGGACCCACTCCCCAGGCTCCACGCGACGGACGCTGGCCCAAGCCATGGCCAGCGTCACGCCCGCGCTGGTCAAGGACACCAAGGGGTATGCCTGAAGCCCAGGTCGTCCGGACGGCGCTCTACAGCTGGGCCTTCAACGTGAACCGCTGGAAGGAGGAGCCGCCACCCGAGGTGGCCAGACACTCGCCTGGTTCGAGCGGAAGTCCCTGCCCACGTCTGCGCTCGACGACCGGATGAAGGTGCGGGCCGCCCTGGACGCCCTCACCAAGAAGCTGGACGGCGCAACCGCCGCTGCGTCATCCATTCGCCGGAAACGCGCGATCTTCCACAACGCGCTCGGGGTCCGCGTGGACGGATACCGGCGAGTCCCACGACAAGCGGGGCCTGAAGCATCGGCCCCGGAAGACCGTGAGGACAGTCCCCATCCCGCCCGAGCTGGTCGCACTCCTGCGCTGGCACGTCACGGCGTACGGCGCCGCTCCTGACGGCCGCCTGTTCCGTACGAGTCGCGGCGGGCTGATCCAGGACACCGGGTACTGGGAAGTCTGGGCGGAGGCCCACCAGCGGGCCCTGACACCCGCACAGCGCGCTTCCACTCTCGCGAAGCGTCCGTACGACCTTCGCCCCGCTGCGGTATCCACGTGGCTCAGTTCTGGCGTAGAGCCCCAGCTCGTAGCCAAGCGCGCCGACCACAGCGTCGCCGTCCTCTTCCGGGTGTACGCAAAGTTCCTCACCGACGGAGATGAGGCCGCGAACGCCAAGATCTCCGCTCGCCTGAACCGGCAGGGCTGAGGAGTCGGGGAGACCCCGTCCACGCGCCGTCCACGCAGTTCGAGACGGAGCGTTCGAAGCCGAGAGAGAGTGAGACAGTCCCACCCTGCCGTGAGAGCAAAAGAAAAGGTCCCTGACCTGCTGTATCAGCAGGTCAGGGACCTTTTGCCTTCCAGTGGCGGCGCCAGGATTCGAACCTGGGAAGGCTGAGCCGGCAGATTTACAGTCTGCTCCCTTTGGCCGCTCGGGCACACCGCCATGGGTTTGTCGCTTTGGATCTCCGCTGTGGGCGGTGCTCCTCGGCAACGACGTAAACGATACCTGATGGACGGGGGTGCTTCGCCACCCGATTGATCGGGACCCGGGGGCGGGGCGGTGGCTAGGCTTTGCGGGTGCGGGGCGCGCGTACGCGCAGGCCGTTTCAGACCCCGATGCACGCCCGACAGATACCCCGAACACAAGGAGCCACAGGACATGGCCGACTCCAGTTTCGACATCGTCTCGAAGGTCGAGCGGCAGGAGGTCGACAACGCCCTCAACCAGGCCGCCAAGGAGATCTCGCAGCGCTACGACTTCAAGAACGTCGGCGCCTCGATCTCGTGGTCCGGCGAGAAGATCCTGATGGAGGCCAACTCCGAGGACCGCGTCAACGCGATCCTCGACGTCTTCCAGACCAAGCTGGTCAAGCGCGGGATCTCGCTGAAGGCGCTGGACGCGGGAGAGCCGCAGCTCTCCGGCAAGGAGTACAAGATCTTCGCCTCCATCGAGGAGGGCATCTCCCAGGAGAACGCCAAGAAGGTCGCCAAGATCATCCGCGACGAGGGCCCCAAGGGCGTCAAGGCTCAGGTCCAGGGCGAGGAGCTGCGCGTCAGCTCGAAGAGCCGGGACGACCTGCAGGCCGTGCAGGCGCTGCTCAAGGGCCAGGACTTCGACTTCGCCCTGCAGTTCGTGAACTACCGGTGAGGACTTGGGTCAACTGTCACTGAGGCAGGGGCAATTGCCCTGACGTGATGGTCTGCCGCCGCTCCCGGTGCGAGGCTGGTGGGACTAGATTCCCGCTGCCCACAGGGCACAGGAGGTTGTTGTGGCGGCAGAACCCACGGTCGGCGCCGGCTCCACGATCGAACTGGCGTTGCACGGGCCGGATCCGGAGCCCGATCTGGCCGCTCTCGTCGAGGCGCTGACGGCCGCGGGGGCCGCCAGTGTCGACCGGGTGCGGCTCACGGCGCCCGCCTCCGACCAGCGCGTCGCCGAGCTGGTCGAGGTGTGCACGCTGATCATCGGCGGCGCGGTCAACGTCGTGTCGATCATCGAGACGGTACGCGGCTGGCTGGCCGCGCGCCGGGAGTCGGCGGCGCGGCGGGCTGTCACCGCCGGGGCGGACGACGTCGTACCGTCCGTCGTCATCACCATCGGGGACCAGCGCCTGGAGATCACCCATCCGTCGGACCGGGCGCAGAGCGACGCCATCGCGCGCTTTCTGGACCTGCACCGGCGGGACGGCTGATGACCACCCTCGACGTGCGCACCTCGGCGCACGGTCCGGGGCGCACGCAGTACTCGTACGGGCTGAAGTCCGGCGGGGGTTCCGTGGTGGGGCCGCTGGAGCAGGAACATGCCGTCGATGTGAGCCAGGATCTGGTCAAGGACCTGTGCAAGGAGATCGACGAGGCGCTCAAGAACGCCGGGGACGGTGACACGGCGCTCGGTCGGGTGCTCAAGCAGAAGGGGCGGCTTCTTTTCGACTCGCTGTTTCCGCGTTCCGGTGGGCCGGAGATGGTGCGGCAGTTGAAGGAGTCGAGCGGGCCGCTCCTGGTGAGCACCAACGAGTCTTTGGTTCCTTGGGAGTTGTTGCACGACGGGGACAGTTTCCTCGGGCTCGTGCACGAGCTGGGGCGGCGTTCCGTCGTGAGCCGGCCGGTGGTGGGCGGGCGGCAGTGCACTCAGGTGCGGCGGGCGCTGATCGTCGGGGACACGCTGGGGGATCTGCCGTCCGCCCGCGAGGAGAGCGAGCGGATCAGTGGCTGGCTGACCGGGCACGGGGTCGCGTGCACGGTGCTCACCGGGCGGGACGCCACCCTGACGCGAGTGATCCAGGAACTGGCCGAGGACGAGGAGCCGTACGACCTCTTCCACTACTCGGGGCATGTGTCCGGGGCCTCCGGGGCGGCCGGGCTCATGGTGCACAACCGCAAGCTCATCGACATGGACGCGCTTCAGCCGCTGGCCGGGCTCGGGGCGCCGCCCGTCGTGTTCATCAACGGCTGCGCTTCCGCCGAACCCACGCTCGAAGCCGGTGCGCGCGCGCTCGCCGAGGCATCGCTGACGATGAGCGCCTGCATGTCGTTCATGGTGATGGGCGCGAAGACCGTGGTCGGTACGCGGACGCCGGTCGGGGACGCGAGTGCGCTGCGCTTCGCCGAGGCGTTCTACGGGCAGTTGCAGGACCAGATCACGGCCGGGGCCGCGATGCGGCAGGCGCGGGCCGATCTGGAGCGGCGTGCGGACTGGGCGTGGGCGTCGTTCGTGCTGTACGGGGATCCTGAGGTGCGGATCTCTACGGCTGCGGATGGGCCTTCTCCGGTTCCGCCTGCTCCTGAAGGGCCCGAGTTCACTCCGGAGGCGGCCGAACTCCTGCGGCGGACACGGAAGTTCGCGGCCGTGCGGGGGCTTGTGACCTCGGTCGATCTGCTGATGGCGCTCCTTGAGAACGCGGAGGTACGGGAGCGGGCCGCCGCGCGCATCGGGGCTCAGCGCATGGATCTGCTGGCCAAGGTGCTCCGGGAGCTTCAGGGGCAGCGGCCGAGTGACGCGACTCAGGCGGGGGCGAGCGGTACGGCTCTTGCCTCCGTCAACGGGCACGGGCGGCGGATCGCGCTCTCCGACACCATCACGCGTGTGCTCGACGGGGCCGAGGCGTCGGCTCGGGAGGCCGGGCGGGAGATCGGGGTCGACGACATCTCGCTGGCGTTCCTCGCCACGGGGGGTGGGAGCTGTGCCGAGTTGTTGCAGCTGATCGGGGTCGCGCCGGAACGGTTGCTGCTGCCGCACGCTGACGCGCCGGCGCGCGCCGACGACGAGCGGGTGGACATCGCGGCGCTCGACCCGCGGGCGGCTTCGGCGGTGCATGTCGCGCGGCTGCTCGCTTCGGTGCAGCGCAAGAAGATCAGTACGTACATGATGCTGCGGGCGTTCGGGGTCGTCGGGAGCGAGGCGTTGCGGGGTGCGCTCGCCGCGCAGGGGGACGACGGGGCGGCCGCGTTCCGGAAGCTGGCGGGGCTCGGGAATCCGCGGCCCGGGGAGTTCTCGTCGCGGACGCTCGGGAAGGTCCAGGAGGTGTGCCGGGAGGCTCAGGAGCCCGTCGGTGAGCGGGAGTTGCTGATCGCGATGCTCACCGACGAGGACTCCACGGCGCGGACGATGCTTCGGCGGTTGGGCGTGGCGCCGGAGCTGGTTATTCAGTCGCTGCGGGGGGCTGAGTAGTAGGCGGGGGTTGGGTGGGGGCGGGGGTTGGGGGGTTTGTGGGTGGGGGGGTCGGTGGCCGGGGGCTTGGGCTTGGCTTCCGGTGCGGTGTCCGTGGGCGGGTGCTCGGGCTCGGTGGGCTCGGGCTCCAGGGGCGTACGTTGTCGCTTCGTTCCCGGATTCAGGTGGGAGAGGCCCTTCAGGGCTGTGGGGTCGTTCGGGCGGCGGGTCAGGACCTGGTGCCAGTGGTGGCGGGCCTCGTCCGGGTCGTTCAGGAGGAGGCAGGCGAGGGCCAGGGCGCTGCGGGCCTCCGCGTCGCCCGGGCACCAGTGGACGACGGCGGCGAAGTGGTCGCGGGCGATCGTCGTACGGCCTGATCTCGCCGCTTCCAGGCCCTCGTTGAAGAGTTTCGCGGGGTGGGTCCGCAGGCGGGCCCAGGCGCGTAGCGGTGTGGCGCAGGCCTGGCAGGTCTCGGCCGTGGCGGCGTTGACGGCCCGGCAGCGTGGGAGAGGGCACGCGAGGGTGCCCTGTGCGGACGTCACCAGCTCTTCCTCCCCCGCGGAGCGCCCGTCACCAGTTCCCCCTCGATGCGCGTGAAGCCGCCTGGTCCAGTGGGATGCCCGTGTCGTCCGTCTTGTCGGCGAGGAGGATCTGGGTGAGCTGGCGGAGGCGGGCGACGAGTTTGCCGGCGTCCTGGACGACCTGTTCCGGGTTGGTCGTGAGGAGCGGGGTGAGTTGTTCGAAGCGGCTCCGGATCGCGGCCAGGTCGCGTTCCTCCGAGGTCCTGCCGCGGGCCAGGGCGACCCGGCTCAGCTCCTCCACCTGCTGGAGTCCGTACCGCAGGAGGCCCTCGGCGCGGTCCTGGGCGGAGAGTTCGCCGCCGCCCGAGGAGGGGCGCAGCAGGCCCCGCAGGTACGTGAAGTGGCCCTGGAGCTGGGCGATCGCCTCGCCGTACCGGCGCTGGTCGCCGGCCGCGTGGGCGCGCTCGCCCTCGCTGCGCTGGGCCTCGATGGCGCGGATCACCTCGGGGCCATCGAACGGCTTGTCCCCGGCCGGGCCGGACTCGGTCAGGTGGGCGTGCAGGCGCAGGCAGTCGTCCACGAGGGAGTCGAACTCCCGCTTGGGCGGGCGCAGTTCCTGCTCGCCCTCGCCCAGGCCGGCCACGATCTCCTCCAGTTCGCGGAACTCGTGGACCGCCGCGGAGACGTCGCCCCGGTCGCGGGCCGCCTCGAAGGCGCGGCGGGCGGTGGTCCACTTGACCCGGACCACGTTCTGCGGGCCGGCCGCGAGATAGCCGACGTTCTCCTCGAAGCGGTGGTAGAGCTCCTGGACGACGGACGCGTCGGGCATGGGCGGGTCCACCGGCACTTCGAGAAGCGCGTCGAACGTGGTGTCCTCGCCGATGGTGCCGCGGACCGTGATGGAGGCGTCCTCCTGCATCGCCACGTTCATCCGGATCGCCGTGCCGCGTGGCGTCGACGACGGGACCTGCACCTTGATCACCTGGATCGGCACCGCCTGCTGGAAGAGTCGCAGCTCCACGTGTTCCCGGCCCGGGTGGCCGAAGTCGAAGTCGGCCTCGAAGGGCAGCTGCTGCATGGCCGGGATCAGCTCGCGGCGCCCTGTGCGGCCGTCACCCGTGTCGACTTCCAGGAGGACGGACTTGGACGTGATGGCCGCTCCCCCGGTGCCGCCGCCCGGCCGCTGGGCGCCCGAGCTGTGGGCCAGCGCGCGGCCCGCCGTGGCGAGCAGGTCGCCCTCGGCGTCGTACACCTCGAAGGTGAGCAGGCTCTCCGCGTCCGGCTGGACCGGGACCTGGGTGAAGGCGAAGGCGCCCTCCTCGGAGAGGTCCGCCTCGTCCTCGAAGCCGGTGGTGGTGAGGTGGACGCGGCCGCCGGACAGGTCGAGGCCGTCGACGAGGGCCTGGACGGTGCCGCCGACGTGCGTGGCCTCGGAGCCCGTGGCGGCGAAGCCGTGGAAGGAGACGCGGACGGTGCGGTCCTCGTCGTAGACGGCGAGGCCGCCGACGGCCGCCGCGCGGACCGCCGCGCCCAGGGCCACCGCCGTGTCGGCGTGGTCGCACACCGGCTCGGCGCAGGCCGCGCGGACCTGTCGGGCGGAACCCGGCGCCGGGTCCGCGCACAGTTCCTCCCTCACCATCTCCCTGACCAGCGGCATGTGCGTGGAGCCGCCCGCCAGGATGATGTGGTCGACGTCCGCGAGCGTGATCCCGGCCCGTTCCTCCGCGCGGCGCAGCGCCTCGTCGCAGTAGGCGAAGGTCCGCTCGATCAACGGGCGGGCGATGTCGTCGAGTTCGGGCCGCTCGAGGAGCGCGTCGATGACGACCGGACGGTTCTCCTGGTCGGTGAGGCGGCCGGTGTCGCGCAGCATGTAGTCGGGCTGGTCCGTGAGCGCCTTCTTCGCGCCCTCCGCGAGGATCTTCAGCTGGCTGAAGCGGAGGCGGTCCTCCGGGTCGTTCTCCGGGTCGAGGTCCAGGGCGTAACCGTCCGCCTGGAGCATCTTCTGGAGGTGGCGGGCGAAGGCTTCGTCGATGTCGTCGCCGCCGAGGCGGTTGTTGCCGCTGATGCCGAGGACCTCGAACGTGCCCGCCGTGCAGCGCAGGACGCTGACGTCGAAGGTGCCGCCGCCGAGGTCGTAGACGAGGAACGTGCCGTCGCGGGTGGCGGTGCGCCAGCAGTAGTGGCTCGCGGCGGCGGTCGGCTCGTGGAGCAGGCCGAGGACTTCGAGCCCGGCCTGCTCGGCGGCCTTGCGGGTGGCGTCGATCTGCGGCTGGTCGAAGTACGCCGGTACGGTCACCACGGCGCGGTCCACGATCCAGCGGACGTCCGGGCTGTCGAACGCCGCCACGTCCGTCTCGATCCGGCGCTTCATCTCGGCGAGGATCGCGGCCGAGACCTGCGCCGGGGTGTACTCCTCGCCGGCCAGGTCGACCGTCGTACGGCTGCCCATGAGGCGCTTCACCGACGTGACGGGCTCCGGACTGCTGCCCTTGCGGGCGAACGCCTTGCGGCCCACGACCAGTTCACCGCCGGCCGGGCTGCGCCAGACGCAGCTGGGCGTCGTGTACGACTTCGAGACGGGGTCGCGGTGGATGACGATCTCGCTGTCGGAGGGGTTCATCACGGCTACGGCGCTGTTGGTCGTGCCGAGGTCGATGCCTACGGCCTTGCTGACGATCTGCTGGCTCATGTGGGGTGACCGCTCCTTCTTGGCCTGCTCGTTCAGGGGTGCGTGCAGGTTGATACGTGCGTGTCAGGTGTCCGTGGGTGCGTGTCAGGTGTCCGTGGGTGCGTGTCAGGTGTCCGTGGGTTCGGGCTTCTCGGCTGATTCGGGGGCCGGCGCGCCCATGACCACCTGGGCGAAGCGCACCAGGGCGCCGTCGTGGAACACCGCGTACTCGTTCGTCTCGGCCACCACCTCGGCGGCGAACTCCGGGCTCTGCCGCCAGTGCACCGGGTCCGCCCAGTCCAGGACGTCGTCGGCGGGCAGGCCGAGGGGGTCGCGGACCTCGACCCCGGCGCCGCGCAGCAGGTCGAGCATTCGGTCCTTGACGTTCTTCAGCTCGCGGTGACGGAGCTCTTCGCCGAGGGCAGCGAGGGGCTCCTCCGCGCGGGTGACCTGCTGCTCCAACGTGCCGACGAGCACGGCGAGTTCGAAGAGCGTGGACCGGACGCGAGTCGCCGCCTCGGCCGAGGCGCCGCGCGCCGCGGCCAGGTCCTCGTGGCGGCGCTGGAGCACTCCGGCCAGTTCCGCTTCCGGGGCGGTGGTCGTCCCGTGGACCTCCGGGACGGGGCGCTCGGCGAAGTCGTCCCAGCCGGGCAGCAGATCTTCCGGTTCAGCCGAAGAGGACATCGCGCACCTCCACTTCCGGCTCCCGGTCCTGCGCGCGGGCCGCCGCAGGGGGCGTACTCACGGCCTCGCCCGTCCCTGCGACTGGCGCGGCCGCGAGCGCGCGGACCGTGCGACGCAGCGCCTGCGGCAGGTCGAAGTCGTCGGGGCGCAGGCTCCGGCCGCCGAGGTCCGCCGGGTAGGTGCGGTGGGTACGGGCGAAGGCGGCCCAGCGGCGGTCGCGGTAGTCGGTGCCGGGCGCCTCGGTCAGCTCGTAGCGCAGGCGGGCGCGCGGGTTGCGGATGAGTTCGCGCATCGCCCAGTCGTAGAGGTCGCGGTCCTGCGCGGTGGACGCGGTCTGGATGCCTTCCTCGGCCCGTTCCACGATGGCCGCCTCGGTGGCGTCGACGGGAAGTCCGAGTACGTGGAACGGGTTGGGCCGGCGGTTCGCCGACGCGGGTGTCGTCATGAGCTCAGCCTTCGCAGGATGTCTTCGATACGGGTGATGTTGTCCCGGGTGGCGGCCTCCGGCGAGATCCGCTCCGCCCGCCTCAACAAGCTGATCGCGGACCGCAGTTCACCCTCCATGGCGCCGGGACCGATACGGACCGAGCGTTCGATGTCGCTGAGCGCGGCGTTGCTCATGGCCACCGCGCGGTTGTTCATCCCGGTGGCCACGGCCCGCAGCGCCTTCGCGGCCTCGACGCGCATCCGGGGGTCGTCGCTGTCGGCGGCCACGCGCTCCGCGTCCCGCACGTGACGTTCCGCTTCGTCGAGGCGTTCGGCGTCGAGGAGGACGTAGGCCTGGTTGATCAGGGTGCTGGCGCGGAGGCGGTCGAGCGTCTTCGCCGTCGCGCCGTCCCGGGGGACGCGGTCGAGTGCGGTGAGGGCCTGCGCGTAGCGGCGCGCCTTGATGTGGTCGAGCGCGTCGCCGAACAGGGCGTCCTGGCGGTACTGCTCCAGGAGCTGCGGCGCGTTGGTGTTGGCCGGGTTCCAGTCCTGGGCCAGTTCGAAGTGGCCGATGGCCCTGGCCGTGTCCGGTTCGAGGAGTCCGCGGTCCACGTAGTGCGCGGCGAGGAGCTGGTTCTCGCGCAGGTGCGGGCGGCCTTTGGCGGAGCCGCGCGCGAGCAGTTCCGCGAAGCGGACGGCCCTGGTCACGACGGTACGCATCTGGTCCCGGTCGTCCAGCTGGTAGAGGCAGTTCTGCCACTCGTTGTGCCAGGCCAGGAGGGTGCAGAGGACTCCGGGGGCGGCGAATCCGTGGTCGACGGCGGTCGTGAGCTGCTCGATGCCCTCCTCGTAGTCCTTGTCGATGCCGTCCGGCAGGGCGCGGATCCGCTCGGGGTCGTCGGCCAGCTGCTCCGCCTCGTCCACCAGGTCCGACGACCAGTCGTCGAGCAGCGTGCCCGCGCGGTCCGCGATCCCGGTGAACAACTCGTCGTCGACGCCCGGGAGTACGCCGGCCAGCGGGCCCTCGGAGAGGAGGGTGCGGGTGACGTGGGCGCCCTGGCGCAGCGCGGTCAGGCAGTTCAGGTGCAGGCCGGCCTGGTCCTCCCGGTGTTCGGCGAGGGCGCGGGCGCCGTGGCTGCGGTGCAGGGTGAGGAGCTCGTCGGTGAGGGAGGTGCGGAGGTATTCGGCGTCGGGGGTGGTCGCGGGGTCGGGGTCGGCTGCGGGGTCCAGGTCGGCGTCGTGGCCGGACCGTGTCCCGCCGGTGCCGGGCGGTGTCCCGTCGGTTCCGGGGCGCCCGGCGAACGCCTCCCAGAACGCCGGGTGCGCGAGCAGCAGCGCCCACAGCACGGTCGCCGTGACCAGGTCCTCGTCGGCGGCTCCGGTCCGGGTGAGCTTCGCGATCGCCTCCTCCCGGTAGACCACGGCGAGGGAGTGCAGTACGGGGATGTCGCCGCGGGCCGCCTTCTTGGCGAAGTAGCGGGTCAGCTGCGCCTCGATGAGGTCCGTGCGCTCGGTCGCCAGCGCCTCCCACACCGGGCTCCCGGCCATGGCGTTCTCCAGGGCCGGGAGCCTGCCGGGACGGTCCCAGGCGGGGGCGGCGTCCGGGAAGAGATGGCTCAGGAGGGCGTCGCTACGGTCGCTGCGCTCCAGGTCGGCGCGGTGGCTGTGGGCGGGGTGCCCCTCGGGGAGGTGCCGGACGGCGCGGCCGAGCAGCTCCAGGGCGCGCATGGGGTCGCCGGCGGCGTGGGCGGCGACTGCTCGGTGGCAGAGGTACTTGCCGTATTCGGCGGCGGGGGTGTCGGTTTCGGGGGGCATGTCTGTGGCTGCGGGTGGGGGCGCGGGTGCCTTCAGGATGCGTTGCCACAGGAGGTCGGCCGTCACGTGGTCGCCGAGGGCGGCGGCGCAGCGGGCGAGGGTGACGGGGCCGAGGTCGGGCTCGGGGTCGGTCGCCGGCGGGAGGGCGTCCGCGAGGCGGCGTACGACCGCTGCCAGGTCCTCGGCGCGGCCGTCGCGGCGCCTGGCGCGGGCCAGCCTGGCGCAGAGCGCGGGCAGTACGGCGGCCAGGTCGACGAGGCCTGTCAGGTCGTGCTCACCGAGGGCCTGGGTCAGCGCATCGGCGGCTTTCGCCTTTTGTGCGGGGAGGTGACCGGCGGCCTGGACCACGAGGAGGGGGGCGGGGTGTTCTACGTCGGGCAGCGCTTCCGGGGGTTTTCCGTCCAGGGCCTGGGCGAGGAAGGCGGCGACCTGAGCGGCGGCCGTGGGTTCGCCGGCATCGGCCTCGCCGGCGGCCCGCAGTAGCCGTACCGCCTCCGGCCTCTCCCCGTTTTCGAGGGCGGCCGCGGCGAGTGACAGGGCGATCAACGGTCCGCCCCCGAAATCGGCGTCGGCCTCCCCGCCCGCCAGCGAAGCCGCCCTCCGGGCCTCGCCCCTCACCTCCGGCAGCGGCCAGGCCTCCGCCAGCCGCCCCAGCGCCTCCGCCAACTCCCGCTGTACGTCGTTACTTTCAGCCAGCAGGCAGGCCCGCCCCAGCCCCACCGCGAGCGCCTTAACCGCCCGAGCGTCACCGCCGTCGGACTCCCCCGCCCACTCCACCAACGCCTCGGCCAATACCGGCTCCACCCGCCCCGGCTCCACCAGAAGCTCCCCGAGCCCCAGCACCCAGGCCGCCCGAGGGTGATGCCGGACGACCCGCCACGGAGCACCACCGCCCCCACCGGGCCGCCCCGCACGCTCGGCCAGGACCCGCGCCGCCCGAGCCAGACGCACCGCGTCACCCGGCACCGCCGGAAGAGCCCCCGCCCCCGCGACATGCGCGTCAATGAGCCGCGCCGCCGCCTCCTCCGCCCGCTGAACGGCCCGTTCCCCGTCACCCCCGGCCCACAACGCGGCAGCCTCGCGCAGGCCGAGCACCCCGCTCTCGTAACGCGCCCGCGGAGTGGGTAGCCGGTCGAGCCGGTGCTCCGCCTCGGCCACCCGGCCGAGGGCCAGCTCCGCGCGGGCGCGCACAAGTTCCGCCTTGGGTCCGCGTACGCCGTCGAGAAGGTCCGCCGCGCGAGCGGGGTTCCCGGCGTTCAGCTCGGTCACCGCGAGGATCAGGGCGGCGCGGTCGTGACCCTGGCCGCGTGCCTCGTCGAGCAGCGAGCGGGCCCGGTCAGGGTCTCCAGGAAGCGCCAACAGGCCGCGCCACAACAGCTGTTCGGGCAGCGGAAGCCGTCCGAAGAGCGACAGAGCGGTGAGCTGGTGACCGGCCATGGCCTGCCGCCCGGCGGCGATCTCCACGCCGAGGACCGTGCGCAGCGTCTCCAGGAGTTCCGGGACCGTGGCGTCCTCCGCGCCGAGCGGGTCCCAGGCCAGATCGACACCGGGCTCCTTGCCCTCGGCGAGTTTCAGGCGGGCCGCGACGACGGCCGTGAAGGCGTGGGCGGCGCCCTGCATGGCCGTACGTTCCTCGGGCGACGGAGGCCGGCCGGGGTCGGCGTCCGTGAGGAGGCAGCCGAGCGGCCAGACGCCCGCGCCGCCGTCGGCCACCAGCGCCCGGCACCGACGCGCCGCCGCCTCCTGCTCCCCGCACAGCATCTGGGCCCACGCCGCGTGATAGCCCAGGTCGAAGCGGTCGGGGAACTCGTCGGCGACGACGACCAGGTTCTTGGCGGCCAGGTCGGCGTCGCCGTCGAGGAGCTGAGCGCGGCCGAGCGCGTACCGGCCCCAGGGGCGGCTGTCGGGGCCGTCGGCGATCGCGGCGAGCCGCTCGGCGGTCAGCGGGGCTGGCGTCGCCGGGCCGGGCGGGCCGTGGCGGCCGGGGTCGAGCTCCAGCCACTCCAACATCCGGCACAGATCGGCCAGTTCGGCGACGCGAGGCGTGAGCGCGTCGTCCCGGCCCCGCAGCGCGGCGACCCCGTCCGCGTACGCGCCGCCGTGCAACCGGGCCGCGATGAGTCCGCGCAGCGCCTCTCCGTCGTGGCGGTCGGCGGCGCAGGCGCGGGTGAAGTGGTCCGCCGCTTCGGCGCTGTCGCGGCGCACCAGCAGGGCGCCGAGGCCGAGCATCCGGTCGAGCCCCGCGAGGTACAGGCCCGCATCGCGCAGCCGGGTGGCGAACGCGCAGGCCCGCTCCACGCGCCCGGTCTCGGCGGTGAATCCGGCGCCGAGCAGCCGTCCCGCCACGTGATAAACCTCGGGCGGCACGGCCGCGTAGCGCGCCAAAATGTCTACGTAGATGGCGAGTTGGTCGTCCTCGTCGGCGCCGAGCCGGGCGAGCGCGGCTGCGGCGATGGAGCGCGACTCCTCGTGGACGAACGTGCTGCGGTGGAGGCGCGTGTAGAGCCGCACCGCGAATTCCTGGTCGCCGTGGGCGGACCGGTGGACGGCGGCGGTGGCCAGCGGGACCCAGCTCTGGTGGAGCCCGATGCGCCCCTCGGCGGCGAGGCCCTCACCGGCGTTGGCGAGGCGTTCCAGGTCGTCGGCTTTGAGGAGCGGCAGGAAGGCGGGGCCGAGGAACGACTTCTGGAACTCCTGCCACAGATCGGCGATGCGGTCCGGGTTCTCCTCGAAGCTCGCGAGGACCCGGCGCATGGCCTCCAAACCCTTGCCCGGATCGGTCTCTTCGACGGCGCTCGCCCACGCGTTCTCCAGGCGGCCGCGCCGGGACAGGCCTTTCCGCAGGGCCCGCTGTGGCTTCACCCGTCACCCCCGGTCCCGCTCGGCTCGGGCCTGCCGGGCGAACCGCTCCGCCTGGAACCGGTTCCCCGCCTTGCGGAACGCGTCCTCCGCGCGGCGGGCGAGCCGGGCGCGGTCCTGGGCGGACGGCATCAGGGCGCGCCCCCGGACAAGTTCGCAGGCGTCGGCCCAGGAGTGGGCGGCCGCGAGCTGGTCGCCGCCGGACTCGTGCACCTGCCCGATCTCGATGAGCAGGGCGAGCCGCAGCGGGTCGGCGAGGTCACCGCGGGCGAGCGCCCGGCGCAGTGCGGCGGCCGCGGGCGCCCACTGCCGCTGGGCTCGCAGCCGCCGCCCCTCTTCGAGCCCGGCCTCCCCCGGCTGCCGCACGACGGGCTGGTCGAGGACCGTGTCCAGGGCGGTGATCAGTTCCTCGGCGCTGCGGTAGCGCTGTGCGGGCCGCGGTTCGAGACAGCGCATGACGAGCGCGTCCAGGGCGGGCGGCACGAGGTTGTTGTGGGCCGAGGGGCGCAGCGGCGGCGCGTTCCGCTTCTGCTCCTGGAGCCAGTCGCCGTGCGCCGCGTCGGGGAGCGTGGGCGGCGGGGTCAGATGGGCGTACGCGTGGCGGCCGGTCAGGCCCTCGTACATCAGGAGGCCGAGCGAGTACAGGTCGGACTCGGGGACGCTGGAGCCGGCGGCGGTCTCGGGCGCCATGTACTGGAGGGTGCCGACCGTGCCGGGGGCGTGGCCGAGCTCCAGCATCCGGGCTGCGAGGCCGAAGTCGATGAGGCGGACCCAGTTGTCGCTGCCCAGGAGGACGTTGTCGGGCTTGAGGTCGCGGTGCAGGAGGGGCGGATTCAGGCGGTGCAGGCCGCGCAGCGCCACGCAGATCTGCCGGGCCCACTTGACCATGAGCGTCGCCGGGACGCGTCCCATCGAGGCGAACTCACCGGCGAGGGTGGCGCCGGGCACGTACTCCATGGCGAGGAACGCGCGGCCGCCGAGGCCCTGGGCCAGGCCGCCGTCGTACACGTGGACGAGGTGGCGGCGGGCTTCGGCGTCCGTCATGGAGTCCATCGCCTCGGCCAGCAGCAGGACGTCCTGGAACAGCTCCGCCGCGTTCTCCTCGGTCAGGCCGGAGCGCCGGGAGAGTTTGCAGGCCACGCTGCGTACGGGATGGCCGAGGATGTACTGCTCGGCGCGGAAGACGGCGCCGAAGCCGCCGCCGCCGATCCACTCGCGCAGCGCGTAACGGCCGTCGACCACCCGGCCCTGGAGTCCGCGCAGATCGGACTCGCCGGGTGCGGAGTCTCCGGGTGCGGAATCGATCGTCACTTGCCCTCCTCTCCGCTCCGGTAGGACGTGAGCAACCCGCCTTTCCCAGAAGACTGTTGAGGAACGCCAACCGGTTCCGGTCCCAGGAAGCTCACCCGTACGCGGGATGCCGCCGTCTCCTCGTCGGGGGCGGCGAACAGGGCGTCGCGGGTGGCTGCGCGGGGCGGGGGCGTGAAGCCGACGACGATCCGCGCACACGCCTGGAACTCCTCGGGGCGGTCGTCGGCCGCCGCGAGTACGGGGTTCTCGACCAGGTCGGAGAGGACCTTGGCCATGATGCGGCCGCCCTCTCGGCCGCCCGCGTCCGAGTTGAGGCGGTGCCCGAGGTCACCGGCGTAGCGCACCAGCGCCTCCGGCACGACCAGCTCCTTCTCGCGCTTCTCGCGCCAGAACGCGCGCTGCCGGTCGAGGACCTTGCGGCCGATGGCGGTCATCGCCGGGCCGTCGAGCGGCCGGAAGACGATGACGCGGCGGATGCGGGCCAGGAACTCGGGCGTGAAGACGGGCGTGCCGTCCCGGCTGCGCTCGGCCGCGAGCTTCTTGCGCACGGCCGCCGAGATCTCCTCGTCCGAACTGTCTTCGCCCAGGCGGGAGATGATCTCGTGCCCGGCGTTCGTCGTGAGGATGAAGATGGCCCGGTCGCCGTGCGCCTTCACGCCGCGCTGGTCGGTGATCCAGCCCTCGTCGAAGAGGTTCAGGAACGGCCGCAGCACCTCGGGGTGCGCCTTTTCCGCCTCGTCGAGCAGGAAGACGCAGTACGGGTCGCTGTTCAGCTCGTTGATGAGCCGCCCGCCGCGCTCGTGGCCGACGTAGCCGGGCGGCGAGCCGAGGATGCCGGACACGCTGTGCGGCTCCGTGTAGTTCTCCATGGGGTACGTCTGGAGCCGCTTGGACGCCGAGTAGAGGCTCGCGACCCGCTTGGCCAGCTCGGTCTTGCCGACGCCGGTCAGACCCGCGAACAGCAGGACCGACGCGGGCCCCGAACTGACCGACGCGAGGCCCGCCTTGATTCTCCGCAGCTCGTCCGCGACCACCCGGACCGCCTGCTCCTGCCCGACCACCTCGGCCCGAAGCGCCGTCGCGTAGTCGACCCGCTCCCCGCCCGTCCCGGCGATCTGCTCGCGCGGCATCCCCGACAACTCGGCGACCACGTCGGCCACTTCGGACAGGGTCACGACGCTGCGCTCGTCGCCCTGCTGGCGGCGCGCGTAGTCAAGGTCTTCGCAGGCGCGCCGCAGCACCTTGACGGCGGACAGCGGCAGCCGCTGGTGCCGCACGAAGTCACCGGCGAGGACGACGGCCCTGGCCACCGCGTGATGCTCGACCCGGATCCCGGCGAACTCGCTCTCCAGCGCGTCCGCCGCGAGCCGCACCATGTCCCGCGCCGCGTCCCGCTCCGGCTCGGCCATGTCGATACGGGTGGTCAGCTCCTGGAGGACGTGGTCGGCGGCGACCAGATCCTCGTAGTCGTGCTCGGCGAGGACCCCGACGAGGTGGATGCTGCGCTCCTTGAGGGCGCGGCGCAGTTCGAGGAGGTGGTCGGTGCCGCTCTGGCCGCGCAGCAGGGGGCCCAGGCCGTCGACGCAGACGACGAGGTCGGTGCGGCCCGCGACCTGGCCGATCAGGGCGGTGAGCTGGTCTCCGCTGTCCTCGGCGGCGACGTCCTTGCAGTCGACGCGCAGGAACCGCTTGCGGCGCAGGAACGGGATCTCGCCGGTGGCTGCGCGCCGGGCGAGTTCGCGCAGCAGCGTGGTGGTGCCGATGCCGGGCATTCCGGTGATCAGGACGTGGTTGTTCTCGCTGCGGTGCAGGGCGCGGCACAGCGGTTCGAAGTAGCCGTCGAGGTGGGCGGCCGGGCCGATGGCGCCCGACCGGGCCAGCCAGGTCAGATCCTCGGACGGCGGCAGGAAGGCGGCAAGGCGGAACGGGACCTCGCGGGGCGCCGCCGACCGGGACTCGCTCAGGATGTCGCGGACGCTCTCCCGCAGCCGCTTGACGTCGAGGCGCAGCGGGTCGGCGGCGAGTACGGCGGTGAGGCGCTGGGGCGGGCTGTCGAGGAGGGCGGCGAGCAGGTGCGGGGTGTCGGTCTGTTCCGCGTCCCAGCGGGCGGCCGTCGCGCGGGCCGCGTGCAGTACGTCGCGCAGGGACTCGCCGATGCTGTCGCGGTCGAGGCGGGGGGCTTCCGCGGTGCTCCGCTCGGTGATGCGGAACGCCTGGGTGATGATTTCGGTGGCCTTCACCAGGCCGACCTGGAGCGGGAGTTGGAGCCGGAAGAGGCGTTCGGCGGGGCCTTCGGTCTCCGACAGGAGCGACAGCAGCAGGTGCGGCGGCAGCAGCCGGTCGTAGCCGAGTTCGGCGGCTCGGCGGGAGGCCTGTTCCAGGGCCGCCCAGGCGTCGTCCGTGAACTCCTCGGAGCGCAGCCGGCCCGACACGTCGTCGTACAGCTCCGGCGCTTCGGTGCTCTGTACGCCGACCTGCCGGCGCAGCGCCTCGGCGGCGCGGTCCAGGTCGAGCAGCGGGGCGAGGAATTCCCGCTCGTCGGCGGAGGGGGCCTCCAGGACGCAGGCGAGCAGCAGCTCCAGACGGGCCTGCGAGCCGACGGAGTCCCGTGCGCAGCGGTTCTCGAACTCATCGAAGGCCGCGCTCAGTTCGGGCGATACGTGGTCGCGCGCGCCATCGAACGCGTACCCGTTGCCCGCGGGCGCGTACACCGCGAGCGTCTCCAGGAGGTGCTGCGGGGCCGCGCCCTCGGTGAGCGCTCCCTCGATGGCGGGAAGCACCGCGTGATCGCGGGAGTCGAGCACGGCGTGGAGAAGGTCGCCGGGGCGCAGCTGGTCGGTGGCGCGCTCGGCGGCGGACAGCAGGACGGCGGCGGTGCGGTCGTCGCCGAGGGCGTCGGGGTCGAGAAGCCCGTCGGTGAAGAGGCGTACGGGGCGACTTGCGGGACGGCTTGCGGGCGGGCTTCCGCCGGGAGGGCCGCCTCCGGGAGGGGCGTCTCCGGGAGGGCCGTCTCCGGAACGGCTTTCGGGGCGGTTGTCGGGGCGGCGCTCGGGGGGGCTGTCGGGGGTGGGTTCCGGAGGGCCTACGGAGTGGCTTTCCGGGCCGGGTTCCCGACGGCGTACGGAGTCGCCTTCCGAACGACTCTCCGGGCCAGGTTCCGCAGGGCCTACGGAGCGGCCTTCCGAACGGCTCCCCAGGCTCGACGCCGGGCGACCTACGGAGCGGCCTTCGAAACGGCTTTCGGAGCCGGGCTCCGGACCGGGTTCCGCAGGGCCTACGGAGCGCTCTCCGGAACGGCTCTCCGGGCCGGGCTTCGACGGGCTTTGGGAGCTGGGATCCGAAGGCCCCTGGAAGCCGGGTCCCGAATCGCCCTGGAAGCTGGGTTCCGTAAGGCCTTGGGCGCTGGGTTCCGGAAGGCCCTGGGGGCCGTCGTCGGGATCATCCTGGCTCTGTGCGGGAACTTGCTGCATCTTCGCGCGCAGGCCGCGGCTTCACGACGTATCGGGCCTGCTGCCCACCTCCCCCGTGCGCCTTCCATGCTTCCACACGGAGCACGCGGGGGCTCTTTGCTGGGCGAAAGAGGGGGCAACTCTTTGGCCATGCCGGTGAGTTGATCCCGGCCGGTCCCAGATGCCCCCGGAGAGCGCGACTTACCTGCCCACGAACGGCTGGTCCGTGGGGACGATCTCGCGGCCGAGCGGCAGCAGGGAGACCGGGATCAGCTTGAAGTTGGCGATGCCCAGGGGGATGCCGATGATCGTGATGCACTGGGCGATGCCGGTCACGATGTGGGTGAGGGCGAGCCACCAGCCGGCCAGGACCAGCCACAGCACGTTCCCGATGCAGGACGGGGCGCCCGCGTCTCTGCGCTCGACCGTCGTATAGCCGAACGGCCACAGCGCGTACACGCCGATGCGGAACGAGGCGATGCCGAACGGGATTCCGATGATGGTGATGCAGAGGAGCACGCCCGCGAAGAGGTAGCCCAGGAACAGCCAGAAGCCGCTCAGGACAAGCCAAATGACGTTGAGGATTGTCTTCATCGGTGGCGACCTGCCATCTGTTCTAGTCGGGCGATGCGCTCCGCCATCGGTGGATGCGTGGAGAACATCTTGGCCATGCCCTGACCGGGACGGAAGGGATTCGCGATCATCATATGACTGGCCGTCTCGATCCGGGGTTCTGGAGGGAGGGGCAACTGCTTGGTCCCCGCGTCGAGTTTGCGCAGGGCGCTCGCCAACGCCAGGGGATCACCGGTGAGTTGGGCGCCGGACTGGTCGGCCTCGTACTCCCTGGAACGACTGATGGCGAGCTGGATGACGGAGGCCGCGATCGGGCCCAGGATCATGATCATCAGAAAGCCGAGGATCCCCGGGCCGTCGTCGTCGCTGGAGCGGCCGATGGGAATCAGCCAGGCGAAGTTGACCAGAAACATGATCACCGAGGCGAGCGCTCCGGCGACCGACGAGATCAGGATGTCCCGGTTGTAGACGTGGCTCAACTCGTGGCCGATGACGCCGCGCAGCTCCCGCTCGTCGAGGATGCGCAGGATGCCCTCGGTGCAGCACACCGCGGCGTTCCTCGGATTGCGGCCCGTCGCGAACGCGTTGGGGGCCTCGGTCGGCGAGATGTAGAGGCGCGGCATGGGCTGTCGGGCCTGGTTGGAGAGCTCGCGGACCATCCGGTACAGCGCGGGGGCCTCGAACTCGCTCACGGGACGCGCGCGCATCGCGCGCAGGGCCAGCTTGTCGCTGTTCCAGTACGCGTACGCGTTCGTCGCGAGGGCGATTCCGAGGCCCACGATCAGTCCCGTACGACCGAAGAAGCTGCCGATGACGATGATCAGGGCCGACAGGGCCCCGAGCAGTACGGCGGTCTTCAGCCCGTTGTGCCGGCGGTGCACGGTAGGCCCTCCATGTGGTGCGGCAGGGGAACCCTCTGCTTACTGGTGCGTGGTGCTTGGTGCTTCCACCGTCCAGTGGAACCTCCCGTACTGGTCAACGCCAGACGAGGAGGCCGAGTTCCCTTGCGCGCACGGAGGGCGCGTGTAGGCCGTACGGGTGGGTGTTGCTTGTCAGAAGTCCCGTACGGCGCGGTCAGCGCTGCTCGGGGAGACCGGCGAGGGCGAGGGCCTCGGGGTCGGCCTTCAGCTCGCTGGTGCAGTGGCAGCAGCGGGTCGCGATGGCGGGGATCTGGCTGTAGCAGCGCGGGCAGTCGCGCGTGGCGGCCTTGATGTCGACCGGCTTGTCGCGGTCCATGCGGGCCTGGACCTTCATCATCGGGACGACGACGAGGAAGTAGAGCACCGCGGCCGTGATCACGAAGGCGATCGCCGACGCGACGAACACGCCGTACGGGAAGTTCGTGCCGTTGACCGTGAAGTGCGCCTTGCTGAAGTCACCGGCCGAGGCGGTCGCGATGCCGATGAGCGGCGCGATGAACGCCGTGCTGAAGCCGGTCACGACGGCAGTGAATGCGGCACCGACGGCGAGACCGATCGCCATCGTCACAACGTTTCCGCGAAGGATGAAGTCCTTGAACCCGCTCAGCACGGCTGTTCTCCCTGTGTTTGTACGACGTTGGGTCGGTACGAAGGGTGCCTAGAAGAGACCGGTCGAAGCAAAACGCAGAACGATCTGCGGGGCCCCGGAGAGGGCCACCGCGAGGACCGCCGTGAGCCCGATCGCGGCTGTGACCGGGGCCGGAACCCTCAGGTCCGCATGTGCGGGCGCGTCAGCCTCCGCCGGCCGGAACAGCGTCGCTGTCCACCGAAGGTAGTAATAGAGAGCGATCACGACGTTGACGGCCATGACCACGGCGAGCCAGCCGAGGCCCGCGTCGACGGCCGCCGAGAAGACGGTGACCTTCGCGAAGAGGCCGATGATGCCGGGCGGCAGCCCCGCGAGGCAGAGCAGGAAGAACGCGAGGAGCAGAGCGTTCAGCGGCCGGGTCGCGTACAGGCCGCGGTAGTCGCTGATCCGGTTCAGCGGCTTCGTACGGGCGACGAGGGCGGCCACGGCGAAGGCCCCGAGGTTGACGGCCGCGTACATGAGTGCGTACGCGACGGTCGAGCCGATGGCCTTGCTCGCGTCCTTGGAGTAGGCCGCCGCGGCGATCGGCACGAGGAGGTAGCCGGCCTGGCCGACCGAGGACCAGGCGAGCAGGCGTACCGCGCTGTACGCGCGCGTGGCCTGCTGGCGCAGGGCGCCGACGTTGCCCACGGTCATGGTGAGCGCGGCGAGCACGGCGAGGGCCGGGCCCCACACGTCCGCGTACGACGGGAAGGCGACGACGGTGACGAGGATCAGGCCGGAGAAGCCGACCGCCTTGCCGATGACCGACAAGTAGGCGGCGATCGGCAGCGGCGCGCCTACGTAGGTGTCGGGCACCCAGAAGTGGAAGGGGGCGGCGGCGGTCTTGAACGCGAATCCGACGAGGGTGAGGGCGACGCCCGCCTCGGCCAGGGTCCGGAACTGCCCGTCGACATGGGTCAGGGCGGTGGCGATCCGCGTGAGGTGCATGGTGCCGGTCGTCGCGTAGACGAAGCTCACGCCCAGGAGGGTCACCGCGGTGGCCGTGACCGAGGACAGGAAGAACTTCAGGGCCGCTTCGGAGGAGCGCCTGTCGTCGCGCTTGATGCCGACGAGGGCGAACGCGGGCAGGGAGGCCACTTCCAGGGCGACGACGAGGGTCGCCAGGTCGCGGGACGCGGGCAGCAGCGCGGCGCCCGCGGCTGAGGACAGCAGCAGGAACCAGAACTCGCCCTCGGGGAGCGCCCTGGTCGTGTGCTTGACGTCCTTGATGCCCGTGACGGACAGCAGCGCGGTCAGCAGGGCGCCCGCCAGGACGAGGAACTGGATGACGAGCGTGAAGTGGTCGGCCGTGTAACTGCACGCCGCCTGCTCGCCCTTGAGCGCCTTGAGGCAGAACGTCGAGCGGTCGCCGTCCAGGAGGGGCAGCAGCGACAGGGCAGCCACGGAGAGACCCGCGACGGAGACCCAGCCGAGGAGCGACTTCTTCCGGTCGGCGAGGAACAGGTCGGCGACGAGCACCACGAGGGCGACGACGGCCGTGATCGTGGGCGGCGCGATCGCGAGCCAGTCGACGGACTGGACGAGGGACGCCACGGAGGGCGCGGCGACGGCGATCAACGGATGCCTCCTGCGAGGAGCTTCTGCACGGCCGGGTCAGTGAGGCCGATCAGGGCCGCGGGCCACAGGCCGCCGACCACGGTGAGGGCGACGAGCGGGGTCCAGGCGGCGAACTCGTAGCCCTGGACGTCGGCGAGTTTCGGGGTCTCCGCCTCGTGCGGGCCCATGCAGACCCGGCGGACGACGACGAGCAGGTACGCGGCGGTGAGCAGGGTGCCGAACGCGGCGATCGCCATGAACGTGAGGAACGCGGGACGGCTCAGTCCGGCGGCAGGCTTGAACGCGCCGAACAGGGCGAGCATCTCGCCCCAGAACCCGGCGAGGCCCGGCAGTCCGAGGGAGGCGACGGCCGCGAAGGCGAGGAGGCCGCCGAGGCGGGGCGCCTTACCGTAGAGCGCCATGCCGCTGTGCTCGGCGAGCGTGTCGAGGTCGGTGCTGCCGGTGCGGTCCTTGAGGGCGCCGACGAGGAAGAAGAGCAGGCCGGTGATGAGGCCGTGGGCGATGTTCGCGAACAGCGCGCCGTTCACGCCGGTCGGCGTCATCGTCGAGATGCCGAGCAGGACGAAGCCCATGTGGCCGACGGACGAGTACGCGATGAGGCGCTTGAGGTCGCCCTTCGCCCCGGTCTTCGCGAGCGCCAGGCAGGCCAGGGACCCGTAGATGATCCCGACGACGGCGAACGCGGCGAGGTACGGCGCGAACGTGTGCATTCCCTCGGGCGTGATCGGCAGCAGGATCCGGACGAATCCGTACGTGCCCATCTTGAGCAGCACGCCGGCGAGGAGGACCGAGCCGACGGTGGGCGCGGCGGTGTGCGCGTCCGGCAGCCAGCTGTGCAGCGGCCACATCGGCGTCTTGACGGCGAGTCCGATGCCGATCGCCAGTACGGCGATGACCTGCACGGATGTGCTCAGGCCCCGGCCATTGTCAGTGGCCAGTGCCACCATGTCGAACGTGCCCGTCTTGAATCCGATGAGGAGGATCCCGAGCAGCATCACGACGGAGCCGAGCAGCGTGAAGAGGATGAACTTCCAGGCCGCCCGGGTCCGCCCGGCACCGCCCCAGCGGGCGATGAGGAAGTACATCGGGATGAGGACCATCTCGAAGGCCAGGAAGAACAGCAGCAGGTCGAGGACGGCGAAGGTCGCGAGCGTGCCGGACTCGAGGACGAGGATCAGCGCGACGAAGCCCTTGGGGGACGGGCCCTCGGGCATCTTGAAGTAGCTGTACAGCGCGCAGAGGAAGGTCAGCAGCGCGGTCAGGACCAGGAGGGGGAGGGAGATGCCGTCGATGCCGAGGTGGATGCGCACGTGGAGTGCGGGGATCCAGCTGATGTCGGTCGTGGCCTGCATCTTCGACGGGTGGCCGTGGTCGAAGCCGAGCGCCAGGACGATCGCGGCGAGCAGGATCACGCCGGTCACGGTCACGCCGTGGCGGAGCACGGCCTGGTCGGGGGACTTCCCCTTCAGCCCGGGCGGGGCCGGGAGAAGAGCGGCGACGGCGCCGACGAGCGGTCCGACGACGATCAATGCGAGAAGGAACTGCATCACGGATTCGCTGATATCGATCACGGCTGCTCACGCTCCGGCGGTGGCGACGAGGACGACGGCGATCGCCAGGACGACGGTCCCTGCGAGCAGGGCGCTGAGGTAGGTCTGCACGTTGCCGGTCTGGGCCTTGCGGACGGCCCGGCCCAGCCACACGGGCAGGGCGGCGGCGCCGCTCACGTAGGTCTCGACGACCTCGCGGTCCAGGAAGCGGACCAGTGAGGCGGCGGCCAGGACCGGGCGGACGAACAGGGCCGAGTAGACGGCGTCCACGTGGAAGCCGGCGGCGGCGTGGCGGTGCAGGGGGCCGAGCAGGAGCCTGCCCGGGTCCGCCGGATCGGGGGCGTAGGCGATGTCCCCGTACGCGGCCTTGTGGGTGGCGATGACCTCGGCCTCGACGAGCCCGCCGTCCGCGTCGGGGTGGGCGGCGACGGCGCCGAGCGGGACGCGCGCGGCGAGGGCCGTGGTGTGGCGCCAGGCCGCGTAGGTGACGAGTCCGCCGACGAGGGCGACGCCCGTGCCGAGGACGGAGGTGGTGAGGGTCGGGGTCAGCGAGCGACCGTCGAACCAGCCGGGGAGGACACCGGCGGTGAGGCCGAAGGCGAGCGAGGGGATCGCCAGGACCCACAGGACGGCGTTCATCGCGAGGGGCTGCCTGCCGTGGTCCGGTGCCTCGGCGCCCCGGCCCCGGAAGGCGAGGAGCCACAGGCGGGTGGCGTACGCGGCGGTGAGCAGGGCCGTGACGAGGCCGGAGACGAGGACGATCCAGCCGGCCGAGGACGGGATCGCGGCGGCATCGCCGGTGGCCGCGTGCTCGGCGGCGCCGAGGACGGCCTCCTTGGAGAAGAAGCCGCTGAACGGCGGGATCGCGGCGAGCGCGAGCAGCGCCACGGTCATCGTCCAGAAGGCGTCGGGGACGCGGTCGCGCAGGTCCTTCATACGGGACATGGCGGCGAGCGAGTTGGTGCCGGCGGCGTGGATGATCACGCCGGCCGCGAGGAAGAGGAGCGCCTTGAAGGCGCCGTGCGCGAGGAGGTGGAAGACGGCGGCACCGCGGTCGCCGACGGCGAGGGCGCCGGTCATGTAGCCGAGCTGGCCGATCGTCGAGTACGCGAGGACGCGCTTGATGTCGTCCTGCGCGAGCGCGGCGAGCCCGGAGCCGACCATCGTGACGGCCGCCATGACGGCGAGGACCACGAGGGCCGCTGCCGAGGCCTCGAAGACGGGGAGGAGACGCGCGATGAAGTAGACACCTGCGGCGACCATCGTCGCGGCGTGGATCAGCGCGGAGACCGGCGTGGGGCCGGCCATCGCGTCGGGCAGCCAGGTGTGCAGCGGGAACTGCGCGGACTTGCCGGCCACGCCCGCGAGGAGCAGCAGGGCGATCAGCGTGGGGTGGTGGAGGCCGCCGTTCGCGACGGTGCCGAGGACCGTCGTGATGCGGAAGGACCCGGCGTCCACGGCGAGCGCGAACAGGCCGATCAGAAAGGGGACGTCGCCGAGCTTGGTGACCAGGAAGGCCTTGAGGGACGCGGCGCGCGCCTCGGCGGTCTCCCAGTAGTGGCCGACGAGGAAGTACGAGCAGATGCCCATGACTTCCCAGCCGACGAGCAGCACCATCAGGTCGCCCGAGTAGACGACGAGGAGCATCGCGGAGGTGAAGAGGGAGACGAGCGCGGCGTACGACGGGTAGCGCGGGTCGTCGCGCAGGTAGGCCGTCGAGTAGATCTGCACGCAGGACGCGACGACGCAGACCAGGACGGCGACGAGCGCGGCGAAGCCGTCGATGTAGAGGGCGAGCTCGATGGGGACCGAGCCCGTCGGGGTGAGCTCGGTCGACGCGTTGATGGTCGCGCCGCCGCCCTGGCGTACGGCGACGAGGACGGCGAGGGCCAGTGCCCCGAGGGTCGGCAGGACGGCGAGGGGCCGTACGAAGCCGGGGGCGGTGCGGCCCAGGAGCAGGCCGGCCGCGGCGGCCAGGAACGGGACGAGGGGGACGAGTACGGCGAGGGTCGTCGTGGTCACGCGGTGGCCTCGGCCTTCTCGTCCGCCGCGGCCCCGGCCGTGATGCCGGGTGCGGGGCCGTCCGGTCCGCCGTCGTCCGGGGACTCGGCGGTGTCGCGGAGCTTGTCGATGTCGGAGGTGCCGCGGTTGCGGTACACGGCGAGGACGATCGCCAGGCCGATACCGATCTCGGCGGCGGCGATGGCGATGGTGAAGAGGGTCAGCGCCTGGCCGGAGTGCAGGGTGTCGCGGGCGGCCTTGCTGAGCCAGACGTCGAAGGCGACGAGGTTGAGGTTGACGGCGTTGAGCATCAGCTCGACGGACATCAGGACCAGGATCGCGTTGCGACGGGCCAGCACTCCGTACAGGCCCGTGCAGAACAGGAGGGCGGAGAGGACGGCGGGGTAGGCGAGGTGCATCAGCGGGTGCCCTCCCGGGTGTCGGTGCCCTGTGCTTCGGCGGCGGACTTGCGGGACAGGACGATCGCGCCGACCAGGGCCGCCAGGAGGAGGACCGAGAGGGCCTCGAAGGGCAGCACCCAGTGCTGGAAGAGGATCGAACCGGTCACCGCGGTGGTGCCCTGGGGGGCGCCGGACAGGTCGACCCACGTGGTGCGGAAGGCGTCGACGACGACCCAGACGAGGGCGGCGGCCGCGGCGACGGCGACCGTCAGCGCGGCCCACCGGTTGCCCGAGTCGGCGTCCGGCGAGCGGCCGATGGGCGCCCGCGTGAGCATCAGCCCGAACAGGAGGAGGACGACGACCGAGCCGACGTAGATGAGGACCTGCACCCAGGCGATGAACTCGGCCGTGAGCAACAGGTACTCGACGGCGAGCCCACCGAGCGCCATGACCAGCCACAGGGCGGCGTGCACCAGCTGCCGGGTGGTGACGGTGACGATCGCCGCGCCGAAGGTGACGACACCGACGAGCAGGAACGCGATCTCGACACCGGTCGGGGAGAGGAAGCCGTGGGTCTGCGCGGCGGCGACGACCGCGGAGGCGGGGGCGGTGGCGGGGGTCATGCGGGGCCCTCCTCTCCGGGGGTGGGGTCGGCGGGGGCGGGCTTGCCCGCGGTGGGGTCGGCGGGGGCGGGCTTGCCCGCGGTGGGCTCGCCCGGCGCCCGCCCGTCCGTGGACGGTTCCCCGGCGGCAGCCGCCTGCGCTGCCGCAAGTTTGTCCGCCGCCTTGCGGGCCGCCGCGATCTCCTTCGGTTCCTCGGCCGCCGGGTCGAGTGCGGGCGGGGCCGGGACCGTCCACATCCAGTCGCGGAGCTTGTCGCGCTCGTGGGTGAGTTCGTGGATGTCCGTCTCCGCGTACTCGAACTCCGGCGACCAGAACAGCGCGTCGAAAGGACACACCTCGATGCAGATACCGCAGTACATGCACAGGGCGAAGTCGATGGCGAAGCGGTCGAGGACGTTGCGGCTGCGCTCGCGGCCGCCCTCGACGGCCGGCGGCACCGTCTCCTTGTGGGAGTCGATGTAGATGCACCAGTCGGGGCACTCACGGGCGCACAACATGCAGACCGTGCAGTTCTCCTCGAACAGCCCGATGACGCCACGCGTGCGCGGCGGCAGTTCGGGCTGGACCTCGGGGTACTGCGCGGTGACGGTCTTCTTCGTCATCGTGCGGAGCGTGACGGCGAGGCCCTTGGCGAGGCCGGAGCCGGGGATCGGAGCCATTAGTTGATCGCCACCTTCACGATGCCGGTGAGCGCGATCTGCGCGAGCGCGAGCGGGACGAGGAGCGTCCAGGAGAGCTTCTGGAGCTGGTCCTCTCGGAGACGGGGGTAGGTGACGCGCAGCCAGATCACGACGAACGCGAGGACAGCCGTCTTCAGCAGGGTCCACACCCAGCCGAGACCGTCGGCACCCCACGGCCCGTGCCAGCCGCCGAGGAACAGGACGGTGGTGAGCCCGCACAGGACGACGATCCCCGCGTACTCCGCGAGCAGGAACAGCGCGAACCGCAGCCCCGTGTACTCGGTGTACGCGCCGAAGATGATCTCGGAGTCAGCGACCGGCATGTCGAACGGCGGACGCTGGAGTTCCGCGAGGCCCGACACGAAGAAGACGAGGCCGCCGACGATCTGCCACGGCACCCACCACCAGTGGAAGGCGTCCAGGATGCCGACCAGCGAAACCGTTCCGGCCGCCATCGCCACCGACGCGGCGGCGAGCAGCATCGGCAGCTCGTACGCGAGCAGCTGCGCGGCGGTACGCAGACCACCGAGCAGGGAGAACTTGTTGGCCGACGCCCAGCCGGCCATGAGCGAACCGAGCACTCCGACGCCCATGACGGCGAGCACGAAGAAGATGCCGGCGTCGATGGCCTGCCCCACGGCGCCCTTCGCCGGGCCGACGGGGATGGCGAGGACGACGAGCAGGTACGGCAGGAGCGCGACGGCGGGCGCGAGCTGGAAGATACGGCGGTCCGCGTCGGCCGGGACCACGTCCTCCTTCTGCGCGAACTTCACGCCGTCGGCGACGAGCTGGGCCCAGCCGTGGAAGCCACCCGCGTACATGGGGCCGAGGCGGCCCTGCATGTGCGCCATCACCTTGTGCTCGGTCTGGCCGACCACGAGGGGCAGGACGAGGAAGGCGACGAAGACGACGATGAGCCGCAGAGCGACGTCGAGCACGTCGTTCACTCCGTTCCTCCTGTGGGGGTGTCGGGGGCGTCGGGGGTCTGGGGGGTGTCGGGGGTCCCAGAGGTCTCGGGAGCTTCCGGCTCTACGGGCTCCGCTTTCGCAGGCCCCTGCTCGGGCTCGGCCTCGGGCTTCGGCCCGGCCTCGGGCTTCGGCCCGGCCTCGGGCTTCGGCCCGGCCTCGGGCTTCGGCCCGGCCTCGGGCTTCGGCCCGGCCTCGGGCTTCGGCTCGGCCTCGGGCTTCGGCTCAGCCTCCGATGCCGGCTCCGGCTCCGGCTTCGACGCCGACTCCTGCTTCGATGCCGGCTCCCGCTTCGACTCCGTTTCCGGTTCGTCGAAGGCCGGGCGCGCGTGGTGCCACGGCGCGTCGCTGCTGCCCTTCGGCGCGGGCGCCGAGGGAGTCTCGGGCGCCGGGGATTCCGGTGCGGCCGGAGTCGTAGGCGTCGACGGAGTCGCAGCCGTCTGCGAGACCGACCCCTGCGAAGCACTCCGCGACCGCCTCGGCCGCGCGGCCGCAGGCGCCGTCTCCGGCCCACCAGTCGTGTCGGGGGCGGCAGCCTGACTCGCCGACCCCTCCCCCGCCGTACGCGCGCGCCGCGCCGGGCGGTCGCCCGCCGCGCGGCCCGCGCCGCGTGCCGGGCGGGCCGGCGCGGGCGGGAGCTGGCCCTTGAGCGGGCCCCAGTCGTTCGGGTCGGGGACACCCGGCGGCAGCATCTGGCGCCGCTTCGGCCCACCGTGCTCCGACTCCCCCGGCTCCTTCGCGCCCGGCCACGCCTTCACGACGCGCGCCGCGAGCACGAAGTCCTTGCGCAGCGGGTGCCCCTCGAAGCCCTCGGGCAGCAGCAGCGGAACCAGGTGCGGGTGACCGGTGAAGTCGACGCCGAACATCTCGTGCGTCTCACGCTCGTGCCACCCGGCACCGGCGTACACGTCGACGGCGGTCGGCAGGACCGGCGCCGAGTGCGGCACTGTCGTACGCAGCATCAGCCGCCGTACGGAACCGGGCGCGACGGCGGCGACGTGGGCGCACACGCGGAACCCCGTCTCCGGTTCGTCGACCGCGCTCAGCCAGTCGAAATAGGTGCAGCCAAGCGTCGTACGGGCCGTCTCCAGGGCGGTGATCCAGGCGTCGGCCGGGACGTCGACCGTCAGCAGGTCGTACGCCTCCTCGACGGTGGCGCCGGCACCGAACAGTTCCTCGACGGGGCTCGGCAGCCAGCTCATCGGTCACCGCCTTCGGGAGCGCCCTCAGGAGTCGCACCCGGCGCGGGCGGCTGCACGAGACCGCTGCTCAGCGCGGCCGGCGACGGCCGCCCCGCCGCGGCGTCGGCCCCGTACCGCTCGCCGAGCGACTCGCGCGCGATCTTCTCCTGGAGCTTGAGAATGCCCTGGAGGAGCGCCTCGGGACGCGGCGGGCAGCCGGGCACGTAGACGTCGACGGGGATGATCTGGTCGACGCCCTTGGTGACGGAGTACGAGTCCCAGTAGGGGCCGCCGCAGTTCGAGCAGGCGCCGAACGAGATGACGTACTTCGGCTCGGGCATCTGCTCGTAGAGGCGCTTCACGGCCGGGGCCATCTTGTCCGTGACCGTGCCGGAGACGATCATCAGGTCGGCCTGGCGCGGGCCGGGCGCGAACGGGATGACACCCAGCCGGATGAAGTCGTGGCGCGCCATGGACGCGGCGATGAACTCGATGGCGCAGCAGGCCAGGCCGAAGTTGAAGACCCAGAGCGAGTACCGGCGGCCCCAGTTCAGGACCACCTTCATCGGCTCGGGGGCGAGCCGCGACAGCACGCCCAGCTTCTTCGGAGCGACAGGCTCCGGCAGGAGCACCGGCTCGTTCTTTGCGGCGGCGGGGTTCACGTCCATGTCAGGACGCCCTTCTTGTATGCGTACAGCAGGCCCACGGCGAGGAAGCCGAGGAAGATGAACATCTCCACGAGCGTCGCCGCGCCGAACTGCGGACCGGCGAAGACGGTCGCCCACGGGAAGAGGAAGATCGAGTCGACGGCGAAGATCACGTAGAGGAAGGCGTAGACGTAGTAGCGGACCTGGGTGTGGGCCCAGCCCTCGCCGACGGGGTCGACACCGCACTCGTACGTCAGCAGCTTCTCGGGGGTCGGGACCACCGGCCTCAGCAGCCGCCCCGCGCCGAAGGCGACAGCCACGAACAGGACGCCCACGACGGCGATTACGCCGACGACGGAGTACGTCTGGAAATAGTCCGCGGCGACCATGGTCGATTCCGGCACGTCCGCCCCTCGTTCCGTGGTGTTCGACGATCTGTACGCACGGGAGTCTAGGGCCTGTTAAAGACAGGGTAAGCAGCCCGTCCACGGATCAGAAGGGCAGCGGCCCCTCCGCGCCTGAGGTGGGGTTATCCCCCGTCGGGTCCGGCAGTCCGCCTCATGGCTTCCCCGCGCCCGGCCCGGCACGCTGTCGCGTATGACCGCTCGCATCATCACCACGAAGCCGGAGCCTGAACCGGGCGCGGCACCGGACATCGCACCGGGCACGGAGCCGGCCGGCTCCGGCCGCCCCCCTGCCGCGCGCTTCGCCTTCGACCGGCACACCTGGAAGGAGATCGCGTATCTCCTGTGCAATCTGCCGGTCGCCGTCATCGGGTTCGTCTACGTCGTGACGACGCTGACCTGCGGAATCGGCCTGGCCGTGACGGTGATCGGGCTGCCGGTGCTCGCGGGCGGGCTGTTGGGCGCGCGGCTGTTCGGGAAGCTGGAGCGGGCGCGGGCCCGTGGCCTGCTCGGGGTGCGGATCGACGAGCCGAGCCCGCTGCCGGGGAGCGGCGTGGACGGTTTCCTCGGCCGGCTGTGGTCGGGCTTGAAGGACCCGGTGGCCTGGCGGACGACGCTGTACGCGTTCATGCGGCTGCCGTGGGGCGTGCTCACGTTCACCGTGACGCTGGTCGGGCTGTTCGTGCTGTGGCCGGTGCTGCCGTTCATCGTGCGGGGGCTCGCCAACGCGGACCGGGCGATGGCGCGGGGGCTGCTCTCGCCGTCGGACGAGCTGGAGCGGCGGATCGCCGAGCTGGAGTCGGACCGGGGGGTGGTCGTCGACACGGCCGCCGCCGATCTGCGGCGGATCGAGCGCGATCTGCACGACGGAGCCCAGGCCCGCCTGGTCAATCTCGCGATGGGTCTCGGCCTCGCGAAGGAAAAGCTGCTCGAGGACCCGGACGCCGCCGCGGCCATGGTCGACGAGGCCCACGGCGAGGTGAAGCTGGCCCTCCAGGAGCTGCGCGACCTCGCACGCGGCATCCACCCGGCCGTCCTCACCGACCGAGGCCTCGACGCGGCACTCTCGTCCGTCGCCTCCCGCTGCACGGTCACCGTGAAGGTCACGGCGGACCTGCCGGAGCGGCCCGCCGAGGCCATCGAGGGCATCGCCTACTTCACGGTGTCCGAGCTGCTGCAGAACATCAGCAAGCACAGCGGGGCCCGGTCGGCGTCGGTCGACGTGTGGCGCGCCGGGGACCGGCTGCTCATCCAGGTACGGGACGACGGGCACGGCGGCGCGAGCCCCGGCAAGGGCTCCGGCCTGGCGGGCCTCGCGGACCGGCTCGGCGCGGTGGACGGGCTCTTCGTCGTGGACTCGCCGGACGGCGGCCCGACGACGGTCACGGCGGAGCTGCCGTGGCGCGACCGGGCGTGAGCGGGCGGCGTCGCGCGTGAGCGTGAGCGTCCGGCGCCGCACGCAAAAGCGCGGCGGAAGTCCCACGTAAATCCGCTGCGGAGGTAGGGAAAACCCCCGGTCCAAGACGCCGACCGGCTCCATGGTTCCCGCCCGCCACCGCGAGGAGTCTGGACGTACCAAGAGAGATACGCCGAACACGAAGGGACGGGCCTCGCAGATGACCACGCCCACGCAGTACGGACAGGGATACGCCCCGGCCGGGGAACGGCGGCACCGCCTCCCCGCCGGGCTGCGCGCACCGGTCGAGGCCCGCACGTTCCGCGAGTTCGGCTATCTGCTCCTGAGCCTTCCGCTGAGCGTCGTGACGTTCGCGTACACGGTGACGATGGTCGCGCTCGGCGCCGGCCTGCTGATCACGTTCCTCGGGGTCCCGGTGCTGGCCGGTGCCCTGGCCGGGGCCCGCGGAATCGCCGCGGCGGAACGGGCGAGGGCGCGCGCACTCCTCCGTATGGACATCGGCACGCCCGCCCCGCTGCGGCCCCGCGCCCCCGGCCCGCTGCCCTGGATCGGCAGCCTCCTCAAGAGCGGCGAGTCCTGGCGGAACCTGCTCTACGGGATCGTGCACTTCCCGTGGGCGGTCTTCGCGTCCGTCGTGGCCCTGGTCTTCTGGTCAGTCGGCTGGTCACTCCTGACGTACCCGCTGTGGCAGTGGGTCTTCCCTATGTACGCGGGCCAGGGCGGCATCCAGCTGTACGGCGACGGCGCGCACAGCGTCTACCTGGACAACCCCTTCGAGATCGGGGTCACCTCGGCGGTCGGGCTGCTGCTCACGCTGGTCGCGCCGTGGATCATCCGGGCGCTGGCCTCCGTGGACCGGCTGCTCGTACGCGGGCTGCTCGCCCCCTCGCGGCTCGGCGCGCGCGTCGTGGAGCTGGAGTCGGACCGGGGCGTCGTCGTCGACACGGCCGCCGCCGACCTGCGCCGCATCGAGCGCGATCTGCACGACGGCGCCCAGGCCCGCCTCGTCAACCTCGCGATGGACCTCGGTCTCGCGAAGGAGAAGCTGGCGGAGGACCCGCGCGCGGCGGCCCGCATGGTCGACGAGGCGCACGGCGAGGTGAAGACGGCGCTCCAGGAGCTGCGCGATCTCGCGCGCGGCATCCACCCCGCCGTCCTCACCGACCGAGGCCTCGACGCGGCACTCTCCTCCGTCGCCTCCCGCTGCACCGTTCCGGTGAAGGTCGACGTCGACCTGCCCGCGCGGCCCGCTCCCGCGATCGAGGGCATCGCGTACTTCACGGTCTGCGAACTCCTCCAGAACGTGAGCAAGCACAGCGGGGCGCGGTCGGCGTCCGTCGACGTGTGGCGGGCCGGGGACCGGCTGATGCTCCAGGTGACCGACAACGGCGTGGGCGGAGCGGACGCCTCCGCCGGCTCGGGCCTCGCGGGACTCGCCCGCCGCGTCGACGCGGTCGACGGCATCCTCGTGGTCGACTCACCGGCCGCGGGCCCGACCCGGATCACGGCGGAACTCCCTTGGCGCCAGGCGTAGGCGCGTCGGGGCTGGTGCCGGACGCAAGAGGCGCGCGCCGCGTGCAAGCGCTCGCGCCCGTCGCGCCGGTCGCACCGATCGCGCCCGTCGCACACACAGCCGTACCGGCCAATCCCGTGACTGCCGCCCCCCGCGGTCCGGATGCTGAGATGCTGGTGCCAGTCGCACGGCCGCGACGAGTACGACGAGTACGGCGAGTACGGCGAGCGCGAGGTGTCGTACGGGCTACGGGGGACCGGGGGAACGTGGTGGAGAACAGGGTGCGCGTCGTCATCGCCGAGGATTCGGTGCTGCTCAGAGAGGGCCTGACCCGGTTGCTGACCGACCGCGGGCACGACGTGGTGGCCGGCGTGGGAGACGGGGACGCGCTGGTCAAGACGGTCGACGACCTGGCCGCGCAGGGCACACTGCCGGACGTGGTGGTGGCCGACGTACGGATGCCGCCGACGCACACGGACGAAGGCGTGCGCGCCGCGGTCCAGCTGCGCGCACAGCACCCGGGACTCGGGGTGCTGGTCCTCTCGCAGTACGTGGAGGAGCGGTACGCGACCGAACTCCTCGCCGGTTCCAGCCATGGCGTGGGCTATCTGCTCAAGGACCGGGTGGCCGAGGTGCGCGAGTTCGTGGACGCGGTGGTCCGGGTGGCCCAGGGCGGGACGGCGCTCGACCCGGAGGTGGTGGCCCAGCTCCTCGGGCGCAGCCGCAAGCAGGACGTGCTGGCCGGACTGACCCCGCGCGAGCGGGAGGTGCTCGGCCTGATGGCCGAAGGGCGGACCAACTCGGCGGTCGCGCGCCAGCTCGTGGTCAGCGACGGTGCGGTCGAGAAGCACGTCAGCAACATCTTCCTGAAGCTGGGCCTCGCCCCGAGTGACGGGGATCACCGGCGGGTTCTGGCCGTCCTCACCTACCTGAATTCATGAGGACCTGACACTCTGTCAGATATCCGGTCGCCCGGACTCGGCCGGGCGCGTCCCTGAACCGGAGGACCGGGTGGGCGCGTCTTCATAGAGGGGGGCACGGGGGTGGGAAAATCATGACAAATACGGTCATCAAGGTGTCTCAATGTCACGTCCACCATACGAACGCTCCAGGGAAGGCGACCCTTACCGACGTAGGGTGGGCCATGGAGGGACCGGGCGGCCGGCCCCTCCCGCAGAGCCGCCTCGAGGGAGGTCCAGTTCAGTGACCAGCCAGGTCAGTAGCCCGGCCGAGCAGGCCGATGGTGCAGTCGTCGGAGAGCAGCGCAGACACGCGAGCGACAAAGACGTTCAACGTCTGGACCGGGTGATCATCCGGTTCGCGGGTGACTCGGGTGACGGGATGCAGCTGACGGGTGACCGGTTCACGTCGGAGACGGCGTCGTTCGGGAACGACCTGTCGACGTTGCCGAATTTCCCGGCCGAGATCCGGGCGCCTGCCGGAACCCTGCCGGGGGTGTCCTCGTTCCAGCTGCACTTCGCGGACCACGACATCCTCACCCCGGGTGACGCGCCGAACGTGCTGGTCGCGATGAACCCGGCGGCGTTGAAGGCGAACATCGCGGATGTGCCGCGCGGCGCGGAGATCATCGTGAACACGGACGAGTTCACGAAGCGGGCGATGCAGAAGGTCGGTTACGCCGAGAGTCCGCTGGAGGACGGGTCGCTTGAGGCGTATCGCGTCCACCCCGTGCCTTTGACGACTTTGACGGTCGAGGCGCTCAAGGGCTTCGATCTGTCCCGCAAGGACGCGGGCCGCTCGAAGAACATGTTCGCCCTGGGTCTGCTGTCGTGGATGTATCACCGGCCGACGGAGGGGACGGAGAAGTTCCTGCGGTCGAAGTTCGCGAAGAAGCCGGAGATCGCCGCAGCGAACATCGCCGCGTTCCAGGCGGGTTGGAACTTCGGTGAGACGACGGAGGACTTCGCCGTCTCCTACGAGATCGCCCCGGCCACGTCCGCGTTCCCGACCGGTACCTACCGGAACATCTCCGGGAACCTGGCGCTGTCTTACGGGTTGATCGCGGCGTCCCGTCAGGCGGACCTGCCGCTGTATCTGGGCTCGTACCCGATCACGCCGGCCTCCGACATCCTGCACGAGCTGTCGCGGCACAAGAATTTCGGTGTGCGCACGTTCCAGGCGGAGGACGAGATCGCCGGGATCGGGGCGGCGCTGGGCGCCGCGTTCGGCGGATCGCTGGCGGTGACCACGACGTCCGGGCCGGGTGTGGCGCTCAAGTCGGAGACCATCGGACTCGCGGTCTCGCTCGAACTGCCGTTGCTGGTGGTGGATATCCAGCGTGGTGGGCCGTCCACGGGTCTGCCGACGAAGACGGAGCAGGCGGATCTGCTCCAGGCCATGTACGGCCGTAACGGTGAGGCGCCGGTTCCGGTCATCGCCCCCATGACGCCCGCGGACTGTTTCGACGCGGCGATCGAGGCGGCGCGGATCGCGATCACGTACCGGACCCCGGTGTTCCTGCTCTCGGACGGGTATCTGGCCAACGGCTCGGAGCCGTGGCGGATCCCCGAGGTCGATGAACTCCCCGATCTGCGCACGCAGTTCGCGTCCGGCCCGAACCACACCCTGGACGACGGCAGCGAGGTGTTCTGGCCGTACAAGCGGGACCCGCAGACCCTGGCCCGCCCGTGGGCGGTGCCGGGCACGCCGGGCCTGGAGCACCGGATCGGTGGGATCGAGAAGCAGGACGGCACGGGCAACATCTCCTACGACCCTGCCAACCATGAGTTCATGGTCCGCACCCGCCAGGCCAAGATCGACGGCATCACCGTGCCCGACCTGGAGGTGGATGACCCGTCGGGTGAGGCCAACACCCTGGTCCTGGGCTGGGGTTCCACGTACGGGCCGATCACGGCGGCGGTGCGCCGGCTGCGCAGGGACGGCCAGCACATCGCACAGGCCCACCTGCGCCACCTCAACCCGTTCCCCGCCAACCTCGGCGAGGTCCTGAAGCGCTACGAGCGTGTGGTGATCCCCGAGATGAACCTGGGCCAGCTGGCCACCCTCATCCGGGCGAAGTACCTGGTGGACGCCCGCTCCTACAACCAGGTCAACGGAATGCCGTTCAAGGCCGAGCAGCTCGCCACGGCTCTCAAGGAGGCCATCGATGGCTGACACCGTGCAGGCGACGAGCACCATCGAGGCGCTCTCCCTGGTGCCCAAGGCCGACGCCAAGCAGTCCATGAAGGACTTCAAGTCGGACCAGGAGGTGCGCTGGTGCCCCGGCTGCGGGGACTACGCGATCCTCGCCGCCGTACAGGGCTTCATGCCCGAACTCGGCCTGGCGAAGGAGAACATCGTCTTCGTCTCCGGCATCGGCTGCTCCTCCCGCTTCCCGTACTACATGAACACCTACGGGATGCACTCCATCCACGGCCGCGCCCCCGCCATCGCCACCGGCCTCGCCTCCAGCCGCCGCGACCTCTCCGTATGGGTCGTCACCGGCGACGGCGACGCCCTCTCCATCGGCGGCAACCACCTCATCCACGCCCTGCGCCGCAACGTCAACCTCAAGATCCTGCTCTTCAACAACCGGATCTACGGCCTCACCAAGGGCCAGTACAGCCCCACCTCCGAGGTCGGCAAGATCACCAAGTCGACCCCCATGGGCTCCCTGGACGCCCCCTTCAACCCGGTCTCCCTCGCCATCGGGGCGGAGGCCTCGTTCGTGGCCCGCACCGTCGACTCCGACCGCCAGCACCTCACCAGCGTGCTCCGCGAGGCGGCCGCCCACCCCGGCACCGCCCTCGTCGAGATCTACCAGAACTGCAACATCTTCAACGACGGCGCCTTCGACACCCTCAAGGACAAGCAGCAGGCCGAGGAGGCGGTGATCCGCCTGGAACACGGGCAGCCGATCCGCTTCGGCACCGACGGCGCCAAGGGCGTCATCCGCGACCCCCGCACCGGTGACCTGGAGGTCGTCGAGGTGACCGAGGCCAACCAGTCGCAGGTCCTGGTGCACGACGCGCACACCGCCTCCCCCACCACCGCGTTCGCCCTGTCCCGCCTCGCGGACCCGCACACCCTCCACCACACCCCTATCGGCGTCTTCCGCTCCGTCGACCGCCCGGTCTACGACACCCAGATGTCCGACCAGCTCGACGACGCCATCGAACAGAACGGCAAAGGCGACCTCGCCGCGCTGCTCGCCGGCGGCGACACCTGGACCGTGGTCGGTTAAGCGCAACCTAGGCACGACGAAGCCCGGCTCTGACACCGTCAGGGCCGGGCTTCGTCGTTCACAACGGCCGTCACTCGGCCCGCCGTTCAGATCAGGGTCACCGCTGCCAGTGCGACGGCCGAGCCGCCGAAGACCAGGGTGTTGCGCAGGTAGGTCTGGGCGCGCACCCAGCCGGGGAACGCGCCCTCGGCCGCCTTGAGGAAGGGCGCGACCTCGACGCGGGCCAGCTCCGGGTCGCCCTTTCGGCGGAACGCGGCCTCCACGGACTTCACCGCGGTGAGGTTGCTGTAGACGATCACCGCGTTCATCAGCAGGACCAGCGAGGAGAAGATCCAGGTCAACAGCTGGGCCAGGTCGGCGCCCGCGAAGTTCAGGGCGGCGGTGGCGGCCATGACCGCGGCGACGGTCACCGGGGCCGCGGTCTCGTGACCGCCGGCGTCGAAGCGGAGCTTGTTCTCCTCCAGCACCTCGGGGCGGACGTCCTGGCGGCGGAGTTCGGCGACGGCGGCGGCCTTCGCGGCGGGGCCGAAGCGGTGGCGGACCACCGGGATGCTGACGAAAGCGGCGGCGACGAGCAGCTGCATGACAGCGGCGACGGTGTTCATGGGGGCCATGGGGGTCATGGGGCTCTCCTTCGACTCGGACTTGGACTCGGACTCGGCTCGCACTCGACTTGCACTAAGTTCAACTGGCTGACGAGAAAGACCGTAAGCCCAGACTTGAACACTGTGCAAGCCCCTTCTTGAACTTTGTGCAAGCCGCTGCGTACCGTGAGGTCATGCCGCGCGACACACTCACCCGTGACCAGATCGTCCGTACCGCCGTCGAGCTGCTGGACGCCGACGGCCTCGAAGGCCTGAACATGCGCGCCCTCGGCAAGCGGCTCGACTCCGCCGCCACGGCCGTCTACTGGCACGTGAAGAGCAAGGACAACCTCGTCCTGCTCGCCACCGACCAGGTGTGGGGCGAGCTCACGCTGCCCGACCCCGACGCGGCCGGCTGGCGCGCGGCGGCCGCCGCGATGGCCACGGACCTGTACGGGATGTTCGTCCGGCACCCCTGGCTGGTGCAGGTCTTCGCCGCGCACGTCGTCTACGGCGACGGCAAGGCCCGCCACGACGACCACAGCCTGGGCGTCTACGAGGCCGCCGGGTTCACCGGCGCCCGGGCCGACCAGGCCGCGGCCACCGTCTTCACCTACGTCCTCGGCAACGCGGCCGGCATCGCCGCGACCGCCTCCCTCACCCGGAAGCACCACGAGGACCGGGCCGCCGCCGAGGAGCAGTTCGAGGAGGCCATGACCAAGGCGCGGGAGATCGCCCTGCGCTATCCGCGCCTGCGCGCCCGGCTGGAGACCCCGGCGGCGGCCGAGTACGCCGCCGCCCCCGACCGCACTTTCGAGTTCGGTCTCCAAGCTCTGCTCGACGGCCTGGAGCGGGAGCTCTCCGCACAGCCGTGAGCCGCGCCGCGGGCGTGTGACCAGGCCGACAGCGGATGTCATGACCGTATAGGGATACGGACATGACAGCCGGTGCCCGGCGGCGCTACCTTCATGAGTGGCCGTCGTGGGGCGGCCTTTTCTGTGGAGGAGGGGCCGTGACGGCTGGGCGGTCGGGAAGCGAACAGCGCACAGGGCTGTTGAACGGCGTCGCGGCCTACGCGATGTGGGGCCTCGTGCCCCTGTTCTGGCCGCTCCTCAAGCCCTCCGGCGCCGCCGAGATCCTCGCCCACCGCATGGTGTGGTCGCTGGTCGTGGTCGCCGTCGCACTGCTCTTCGTACGCCGCTGGGCCTGGGCCGGTGAGCTGCTGCGCAGCCCGCGCAGGCTCGGGCTCGTGGTCGTCGCCGCGGCCGTCGTCACCGTCAACTGGGGCGTCTACATCTGGGCCGTGAACGCGGGCCACGTGGTCGAGGCCTCGCTCGGCTACTTCATCAACCCGCTGGTCACGATCGCCATGGGCGTCCTGATCCTGGGCGAGCGGCTGCGGCCCGCGCAGTGGGCGGCGGTCGGCGTCGGCCTCACCGCGGTCCTCGTCCTCGCCTTCGGAGCCGGGCAGCCGCCCTGGATCTCGCTGATCCTCGCCTTCTCGTTCGCGACCTACGGCCTGGTGAAGAAGAAGGTCAACCTGGGCGGCCTGGAGTCGCTCGCCGCCGAGACCGCGATCCAGTTCCTGCCCGCGCTCGCCTACCTCATCTGGATCGGTACGCAGGGCGAGTCCACGTTCGGCTCCAGCGGGGGCCACTCGGCGCTGCTCGCGGCGGCGGGCCTCGTCACCGCGGCTCCCCTGGTCTGCTTCGGCGCGGCCGCGATCCGCGTCCCGCTGTCGACCCTTGGCCTGCTCCAGTACCTGGCGCCCGTCTTCCAGTTCCTGCTCGGCATCCTGTACTTCCATGAGGCGATGCCCGCCGAGCGGTGGGCCGGATTCGGACTCGTGTGGCTGGCGCTCACCCTCCTGACGTGGGACGCGCTGCGGACGGCCCGGCAGGGACGGATCGCCCTGGCGCAGCAGGAGGCACGGGCGGCGGCCGCTACGGAGACGGTTCCGGATGCCGGCGTACCGGCGGCGGAGGCCGTTCTGGATGCCGCCGTACCGGCTGAGGCCGACCCGGAGCCCCGGCCCGAACCCGCCGCCTGACGCCCCGCCACGCGCTATAAGTGGTCCATGACTCTGGAGTGGAAGCTCGTCGTGGACGCCGCCGATCCGCACGCCCAGGCCACCTTCTGGGCCGCGGCCCTCGGGTACGAGATCGAGGACAACAGCGCCCTGATCGCCCACGTCCTCGACGCCGGCGCGGCGCCGAAAGAGGCCACCCTCGAGTTCCAGGGCCGTCTCACATGGCGTGACCTGATCGCCGTACGGCATCCCGAGGACCCGGTCGACGAGCGGAGCGGCATGGGGCTCGGCCGGCGCGTCCTCTTCCAGCGGGTCCCCGAGCCCAAAACGGTGAAGAACCGCCTCCACATCGACGTGCACGCGGGCCCCGCCGTACGCGACGCCGAGGTCGCCCGCCTGGAGGGCCTCGGCGCGAGGGCGCAGGACCACGTGAAGCAGCCCGGCGGCGAGTGGGTCGTGATGACGGACCCGGAGGGCAACGAGTTCTGCGTGCAGTAGGGGTGCGTGAGCGGTGATGTCCTACGCGGGTGACGCCCTACGCCGTGACGCCTTACGCCGGTGACGCCCCACGCCGTGATGCCTTACGCCGGTGACCTCCTACGCCGTGATGTCCTTCGACGTCAGTCTCGCCCAGGCCGCCGAGCCGAAGACGGCGGCGTACAGGCCTTGCAGGCCCAGATTCTTGAGCAGGTCGTCCCAGTAGACCGGCTCGCGCATCAGGTCCGCGAAGGACAGCCAGCGGTGCGAGAACAGGTACGGCTGGATCGCGTGCAGCTGGGGGATCTGGTCGAGGATCTGGACGGTGATGAGCAGGCCCACCGTCGTCGCCATCGCCGCGATGCCACTGTTGGTGAGGGTCGAGACGAACAGGCCGAGCGCGGCGATCCCCACGAGTGACGCGGCCACGACGAGGGCGATCAGCAGGGCCCGCAGGAGACCGTCGGCGAAGCTGATGCGGGTGCCGGAGATCGTGACGAGGTCGCCGAGCGGGAAGAGCAGGGCGCCCGTGACGAGCGCGGTCACCGCCACGGTCAACGTCGCGACCAGGCAGAACGTCATCGTCGTCGCGTATTTGGTGAGCAGGAGTCTGGTGCGGCCGGCGGGGGCGACGAGCAGGTAGCGCAGCGTCCCCGCGTTCGCCTCGCCTGCGATGGCGTCGCCTGCGATCACGCCGACCGCCATCGGCAGGAAGAACGGGAGCGTCGCGGCGAGCGCCGTGAAGACCAGGAACAGGCCGTTGTTGGTGATCTGGGCGATGAACGCGGGGCCTTCCCCGCCGCGGCCCCCGGGCTGGGAACCGCCGCTCGTCTCGATCTTCACGGCGATCCCGACGAGGATCGGCACCCCGGCCAGGACGGCGAGCAGCGCGATCGTGCGCCACCGTCGGAACGTCGTGGCCAGCTCGCTGCGGAACAGGCCGAAGGTCCAGATCCACTTGCGTACGGGGGCGGCCTCCGCCGGAGCGGTGCTCCCGGGCGCGGGGGCCTCAGCCGGTGACGCCTCAGCCTGCGACATCGAATCCCTCTCCCGTCAGCGCCACGAACGCGTCCTCCAGCGAGGCCCGTTCGAGTCCGAAGCCGCGGACGCGGACGCCTGCGGCGACCAGTGCCGCGTTCAGATCGGCGAGGTCCGTGCCGGGCCCGGGCGGCTCGCCCGTCACCTGGCCGTCCGTCACGGTCACGTCCGTGACGCCGCGTTCCTTCAGGATGCGCGCCGCGTCACCCGGGTCGGGTGTCGTGACGACGAGCCGGCCGCGGGCGCCCGCCGCGAGTTCGGCGACCGGGCCCTGCGTGAGGAGCCGGCCCCGCGCCATCACGGCGGCGTGGGTGCAGACCTGCTCGATCTCGTCGAGGAGGTGCGAGGAGAGGAAGACGGTCGTGCCGTCCGACGCCAGCTCCCGCACCAGGGAACGGATTTCGCGCATCCCCTGCGGGTCGAGCCCGTTCGTCGGCTCGTCGAGCACGAGGAGTCTGCGGGGCTGGAGCAGCGCGGCGGCGAGCCCCAGGCGCTGCTTCATGCCGAGCGAGTACGCCTTCGCCTTCTTGCCCGCGGCTGCCGTCAGGCCCACCCGGTCCAGGGCGGTGGCGACGCGGGCGCGCCGGGTGCGCGGGTCGGCGTTCGGGTCGGCGCTGTCGTAACGGATCAGGTTGTCCCGGCCGGACAGGAACCCGTACAGGGCCGGGCCCTCGATGAGGGCGCCGACGTGCGGGAGGACCGTGCGGGTGGCGCGAGGCATGGGGCTGCCGAGGACGCGGGCCGCACCGGACGTCGGCGCGATCAGGCCCATCAGCATCCGGATGGTGGTCGTCTTGCCCGAGCCGTTCGGCCCGAGGAAGCCGAAGACGCTGCCGGCGGGGACGGTCAGGTCGAGGCCGTCGACCGCCAACTGCCCGCCGCCGTACCGCTTGGTGAGGGCCCGTGTCTCGATCACGGACTCCCCAACAGTGCTCACCGCCATGTCGCCACCGCCATGTCGCTCCCGAGGTCGTGCGGAGTGAGGAGTGCGGGAGCGGGGGCGCCGGGATCGGTCCCGGCGCCGCCCACTCCCCTGCCACGTGTGGCGGCCGTCTGCGGCTACTGCGCCGCGTTCGCCGCCTTGACCAGCGCGTCCTTGGTGACCGCGCCGACGTAGACCTTGCCGTCGTCCGTGACGAGGGCGTTGATCAGGCGGGTCGAGAAGACCGTGCCCGAGCCGAACTTGCCCGTCACGTGGTCGCCCAGCGCGTTCATGAACTTCTGCGCCTCGGGCGGGACGTCGCCCTTGCCCGGACCGCCCTTCGGCAGCCCGTGCCCGCCGGGCAGCTTCAGCTCGGCGACGGACGTCCAGCCCTCACCGAGGACCTTCAGGTCGTTCTTCCCGCCGCCCCGCATCTCCTTGGGCATCTTCCCGGAGCCCTGCGGCGCGACAGGTGCGTGCGGCGCGCGCGGCCCGCGCTGCCCGTCGGCCCCCTTGTGGTCGCCGCCCTCGGTGACCTTGGTGCCCTTGGGCGGGGTGAAGTCGAACGTGGAAGCAGCGGGCTTGGCGAAGTCCACCTTGGTGAAGCCCGCGTCCACGACCGCCTTGCCGCCGCCCGCGGGCGTCAGCGTGAACTTCAGCGGCAGACCGGTCTTCGCGTCCACCGAGATCGTGATCCCGCCGACCGTCGAACCGGACTGCTTCGGCTTCACGAGCAGCTTGTACGCGTCACGCCCCGCGACCTGCGACGTGCCCTCGACCGAGATGGACGTCGTCTTGCCGGACTGCTTCAGGACCTGGTCGGCGAACTCCTTGGGCGTGGCCGGGACGCCGTCCCTCAGCTCGCGCTTGTCGTGCTTGCCGGCCCGGTCCTGGGCCGCCCCGGCGTGCTTCGCGTGATACGCCTCGTTCGTCGCGCTGTTGTAGGCCCAGACCTCGTCGCCGTTGTGGATCACGCTGTACTCGGAGGCGCTGTCCAGGACGGAGAGCTTCTGCCGGTCGTGGCCGTCCGTCGCGACGCGCAGCGTGTGCGTGCCGGAGGCCAGCTCCATCAGCTTGGACTGCGGGTCGGCCGACGAACCCCCCTTGCCGCCCCCATGTCCTGACAGGCCGCCGGCGCCCGGGGCGAACGTGCCCGCGGCGCCGCCCAGGGACGGCAGTCCGAGATCCGTGGAGATCTTCACCGTGCCGGACATCTGCTGGACGTCCGACTTGGCGATCTTCTCGAGGAGCTGCTGCGCGCTGATCTTCGGCAGGTCGGGATTTCCGGAGTCGGCGAGTGCGGGGACGAGCCCGATCGCCGCCGCGGCCACCCCCACCACCACGACCGGGACCACGTACCGGGTCGCCTTGCGGCGGACGGCGGATTCGGATTCGTTCGGTGCCATGTTGAAGCCCTACCTCCGTATTGGGCGGCGGCCTGTCGTTCTCACTCGTCTGCCCACCCCAAGCCGCCATTCTCACCCGAATTGGTCGGGAGTGGTGCTAACCATCTGACCAAATCGGCGGCACGGAATCGTCAGACCGCAGTCTCAACTCCGTGTACTACCGCGGTATGACACCGACGGGCGAGACGTCTCCCGTCCCGTAGGGGGACGTACGGGAAAACCCCGGCTCCGGCCACCCGGCAGAACGCCGCGGAGTACGTCGAGTAGAACGCGGCCCGAATCCGTACCTCTTGGTGGCAGGACATCCGCATCGGCAAAGGGGTTGCCATGCTCGCCACCACGAAGAACACCCGCATCACCGGTTTCGCCGCCGTGGGCGCCGCCGTCTTCGCCCTCGTCCTCAGCGGGTGCGGCAGCGGCGGCGGGAGCCACAGCTCCGCGACGCCGGCCGGCAGCACCATGACGAACTCCGCGACCCTGACCGCCGCCAAGGTCGACAAGGTCGGCACGGTCGTGACCGACAACAAGGGCTTCGTCCTGTACCGCTTCGACCAGGACTCGGCCAAGCCCACCAAGGTGACCTGCTACGGCTCCTGCGCCACGCTGTGGCCGGCCGCCACCGCCAAGAACACGCAGAGCATCACGGTCAAGGGCATCGACAAGAAACTGGTCTCGACGGTGAAGCGTTCGGACGGCACCACGCAGATCACCCTCGCGGGCTGGCCTCTGTACCGCTACTCCAAGGACGACCAGCCGAAGGAGGCGTACGGCCAGGGCGTCGGCGGCACATGGTTCGCGGCCACTCCCACCGGCGGGAAGGCCATGAGCACCAGCGGCAGCAGCAGTGGCGGCGGAGGCGGGTCGAGCAGCTCGAACAGTGGTTACTGACCCGAGCGTCTCGAAGCCGAACAGCGGCTGAACGCCGGTTATTGACCGAACGGGCGCGCCGCCGCGGCGTGAGAGCCGGGCCTGCGCGCGACGCGGCGTGAGACCCGTACCGGCCCCGGCACACCGACCCGGTGCGAGATGCGTACCGGGGGCACAACTCGGCGCGAGAGCCGGACCGGCGCACAACTCGGCGCGAGAGCCGGACCGGCGCGCCACCGGGGCGCGTGAGCCCACCCGGCGCACCGGCGCGGCGCGTAGAACCACCCGGCGCACCAAAACGCGGCGCGCAGACCCACCCGGCGCACCGGCGCGCGCAGGCGTCAGCCCGCCCGGTGCACCACCGCGTCGCACAGTTCCTGGAGGGAGGCCTTCGCGTCGCACTCGGGCAGCGGCGCGAGGGTGGCGCGCGCCTCCTCGGCGTACCGCACGGTGTCCCGGCGGGCCTGCTCCAGGGCCGGGTGGACGCGGAGCCTGGCCAGCGCCTCGGCGTGCCGCGAATCGTCCGTCAGATCGGAGTCGAGCAGCTCGCACAGGGCGCGGTCCTCGGGCAGGCCGAGCTGTTCGGCGCGCTCGCGCAGCCGCAGGACGGGCAGCGTGGGGATGCCCTCGCGCAGGTCGGTGCCGGGCGTCTTGCCGGACTCGTGCGAGTCGGAGGCGATGTCCAGGACGTCGTCAGCGAGCTGGAAGGCGACGCCGAGCCGCTCGCCGTACTGGGCGAGGATCTCCACGACGCGCTCGTCGGCGCCGGACATCATCGCGCCGAACCGGACGGCCACGGCGATCAGCGAGCCGGTCTTGCCGCTGAGGACGTCGAGGTAGTGGTCGACGGGGTCGCGGCCGTCGCGCGGGCCGGCCGTCTCCAGGATCTGCCCGGTGACGAGGCGTTCGAAGGCCTCCGCCTGGATGCGGACGGCCTCGGGCCCGAGGTCGGCCAGCATGTGGGAGGCGCGCGAGAAGAGGAAGTCACCGGTCAGGACGGCGACCGAGTTGCCCCAGCGGGTGTTGGCGCTGTCGACGCCGCGGCGCACGTCCGCCTCGTCCATCACGTCGTCGTGGTAGAGCGTCGCGAGATGCGTCAGCTCGACGACGACGGCGGAGGGCACGACGCCCGGCGCGTACGGGTCGCCGAACTGCGCGGCGAGCATCACGAGCAGCGGCCTGAAGCGCTTGCCGCCCGCGCGCACGAGGTGCTGCGCGGCCTCCGTGATGAAGGGGACCTCGCTCTTCGTCGCGTCGAGCAGGCCCTCCTCGACAGCCGCCAATCCGGCCTGGACATCGGCTTCGAGAGCCTGGTCCCGCACGCTAAGACCGAAAGTCCCGACGACGGTCACGAGAGGTTCTCCTGTCTGCTGACGATCACATGGCGAACTCGGTCGATCATTTATTCGATGACACGGTTTGTCGATGTGTCGCTGCCATCACTCGAGTCAGCGTATCCGGTCGCGTTTCGATCACAGTGGGGGCCTGCCCGGACAGTCCAGGCCGAGCGCTCCACGAACACCCCCGGTATGTTCCTGATGGGCTCATACGACCGAGTAGAGCGGGGGTAACCCCTATGTCCCGTACCACGGCCGACGCCGAGCCGAACGATCCGGACACCGGGCAGCCACCACCGGAGGACGACCACGCGTTTCTCGGCCAGCCGCGCGGCCTGCTCACGCTGTCGGGCCTGGAGGTCTGGGAGCGCTTCTCGTTCCTCGGCATGCAGGCCATCCTCGTCCTCTACTTCGCGGACACGGTCGCCCACGGCGGCCTCGGCATGTCCGCCGGAACGGCGGCGTCCGTATCGGCAGCCTACGGAACGCTCGTCTACCTGGTCTCCGTGGGCGGCGGCTGGCTCGCCGACCGGATCCTCGGCTCGTACCGCGCGGTCCTCTACGGCGGCATCCTGATCGCCTGCGGGCACTACTCGATGGCCGTGCCGACCGCGGGCATGACCTGGGTCGGACTCGGCCTCATCAGCGCGGGAACGGGCCTGGTCAAGCCCAATGTCGCGACCATGGTCGGCAAGCTCTACCGCACCGACGACGAGCGCCGCGACGCCGGCTTCGCGCTGTACTACATGGGCATCAACATCGGCGCCTTCGCCGGCCCGCTGATCACCGGCTGGCTCGGCGACCACAAGGGCTGGCACTGGGGCTTCTCGGCCGCCGCCATCGGCATGACGTTCGGGCTCGTCCAGTACGTCCTGGGGCGGCGTCACCTGGCCGGACGCAAGCACGCGGCGGAGTACGCGCTTCCGCCCGAAGGAATGCGGCGCGCCGTCCGGCTGATGGTCGCCGGCGCGGTCGTGGTCGCCGCACTCGCCGTGATCCTCGCGTGGGCGGGCTGGCTGACGATGGGTCGGTTCGTCGACGTCCTCACCGTCATATCCGTGATCGCGCCGGTCGTGTACTTCGCCGTCATGTTCCGCAGCCCGCGCGTGACGGCCGAGGAACGGGGTCGGCTGCGGCCCTACGTCGTCCTGTTCCTGGCGTCCGTGGTCTTCAACTTCATCCTGTTCCAGGCCTACTCGACGATGATCCTGCTGGCCTCGACGAACGCCAAGACCGAGATCCTCGGCTTCCACTTCCCCGCCGGCTGGTACGCGTCGGCGCTCGGCGCCTTCGAGGTCGCCCTCGCGCCCGTGGTGGCGGGCCTGTGGGCGCGGATGGGCCCGCGCCAGCCGCACGCCTCCAACAAGATCGCCTTCGGCGTCATCCTGGGCGGTCTGTCGTTCCTGCTCATGGTGATCCCGACCTCGGGCCACAGCGGGGACACGTACCGGATGGCCGCCTGGTGGATCGTCGGCTCGTACCTGCTGCTCGGGCTCGGCGACATCCTCCTGGAGACCTCGGGCATGTCGGCCACGACGAAGCTCGCGCCGCACGCCTTCGCCAGCCAGACCATGTCCCTGTGGTTCCTGTCGCTCGCCCTCGCGAACGGCATCCAGGCCCAGACCGTGAAGGTCTACGGCACGGTCTCCAACCCCGTCTACTTCGGCTTCAACGGCGCCATCGCCGTCGTCGCCGGCCTGGTCGTCATCGCTCTCGCGCCGTGGCTGCGCAGGACGATGCACCCCGTCCACTGAGGTGACCCCCATGCCTGAGACCCCAGCCGTCATCATCCGCACCTCCTTCCCCTACGAGACGGTCCGTCAGGACGTCCGCGTGCCCCTGCCGGACGGCACCACGCTCTTCGCGCGCGTCTGGCGCCCGGTGACGGAGGAACGGGTGCCCGCCCTCCTCGAATACCTGCCCTACCGCCTCAGCGACTGGACCGCCCCCCGCGACTGGCAGCGCCACCCCTGGTACGCCGGCCACGGCTACGCCTCCGTGCGCGTCGACGTACGCGGGCACGGCAACTCCGAGGGGATGCCCGGCGACGAGTACGACTCGACGGAGCTCGCCGACGGTGTCGCCGTCGTCAACTGGCTCGCCGCACAGCCCTGGTGCAACGGCCGCGTCGGCATGTTCGGCATCTCCTGGGGCGGCTTCAACTCCCTCCAGATCGCGGCCCTCGCGCCCGAGCCGCTCAAGGCGGTGGTCACCGTCTGCTCGACGGACGATCGCTATGACAACGACGTGCACTACATGGGAGGTTCCCTCCTCGCGGTGGACATGCACGCGTGGGCGGCGACCATGCTCGCCTTCGTGTGCCGCCCGCCCGACCCGCGGTACGTGGGTGACGGCTGGCGCGTGATGTGGCAGAAGCGCCTGGAAGCCGTCGATCCGTTCATCCACACGTGGCTGGGCCACCAGACCCGCGACGCCTACTGGAAGCACGGCAGCGTCTGCGAGGACTACTCGGCCGTGCGTGCCGCCGTCCTCGCGGTGGGCGGCTGGCACGACCCGTACCGCGACACCGTCCTGCGCCTCGTCGAGCACCTGCCCGACCAGCAGGTACGCGGGATCATCGGCCCCTGGTCGCACCAGTACCCGGACCGCGGCCTTCCGCCGGGTCCCGCGATCGGCTTCCTCCAGGAGACGCTGCGCTGGTGGGACCACCATCTCAAGGGCATCGACAACGGAGTCATGGCCGAGCCCAAGCTCCGCTCCTGGATCAGCGACTCGCACCCGCCGGCCACGGTCTACGCCGAACTCCCCGGCCGCTGGGTCGGCGACCCGTCCTGGCCGTCCCCGAACGTCGCCCCGCTCGCCTACGCGCTCCAGGGCCCGCCCGTGCTGGTGCGCTCCCCGCAGCAGACGGGCCTGGACGCGGGCCGCTTCTTCCCGTTCGGGAACGACGGCGACCTGCCGCCCGACCAGCGCGACGAGGACGCGAAGTCGGCGTGCTTCGAGTTCGAGGTGCCGTCCGAAGTGCGGGTACTCGGGCGGCCTCGCGTGACGCTGCGGATCACCTCGGAGGTGCCGCGCGGGCAGGTCATCGCGCGCGTGTGCGACGTGGCGCCGGACGGCTCGTCGACGCTCGTCACGCGCGGCGTGCTCAACCTGTCCGCGCGCGAGGGCCGCGACAAGGCCGTCGACTGGCCGCCCGGCACGACGGACGAGGTCTCCTTCGAGCTGAACGGCATCGGCCACACGTTCCCGGCCGGGCACCGCATCCGGCTCGCGGTGTCCTCCGCGTACTGGCCGTGGATCTGGCCGCAGCCCGGTTCCGAGGCCGGCTTCACCCTCGATCCTGCGGGCAGCGCCCTCGAACTGCCGGTCAGGATGGGCGGATCGGTCGGCGGCATCGGGTTCGAGGGACCGGAGCAGTCCGAGCCGCTCGGCGTCGTGTACCCCGCGACGCTCGACGAGCAGCGCCCCGAACGGCTCCTGGTCCGCGATGTCGCCAAGGGCGAATGGCGGCTCGACGTCGACCCGCGCTACGGCGGCACCCGCGTCTATCCGGACGGCCTGGAGTTCACCGAGGACGCCGTGGAGACGTACGTCATCCAGGAGGCGGACGCGCTGAGCGCACGCACCCGCTCCGACTGGACGATCCGCCTCCACCGTCCGGAACTGGGCTGGGACGTCTCCATCCGTACGCGCTCCGAAATCACCTGTGACGCGCGGGACTTCATCACGAGTAATGAGGTGGTGTGCCGGGAGGGGAGTGAGGTGGTGTTCCACCGGACTTGGGAACAGAGGATTCCGCGGACGGCGGGGTGACGGGGCCCTCCGGGGGACGGGTTACGGGTGCGGCGGGGCAGGGCGGGGCGGGGCGGGGTGACAGGTGTGGCCGGGCCGGGTGACGGGTGCGGCCGGGCCGGGTGACAGCTGCGGCGGGGCCGCGTGACGGGCCCCGACCGCCTCGACGCCGCGTGCTGGACCGCCGCCGCGCAAACCTGATCCGCTCCGGCTGTCACAACGCGGACCGAACGCCGGACTGCGCTGCCTCAACAGCAGAGCCGGCCGCGCCGAACTACGCACCCAAGGCGCGCGGCGGGCCGGGTGGAGGCGCTGGGCTGAGGGGACCGAGCCCGTGGCCGCCCGGCACGCGGCTCGGCTCAGCCCCCGAACTCCCGCTCCAGCACGACCCCCACCCCGTCCTCCTCGTTCGACAGCGTCACCTCGTCCGCCACCGCTCTCAGTTCGGCATGGGCGTTGGCCATCGCCACCCCGTGGCCCGCCCAGGCGAACATCGGGACGTCGTTCGGCATGTCCCCGAACGCGATCGTGCGCTCCGCCGTCAGGCCGAGCCGCTCGGCGGCCAGCGCGAGCCCGGTCGCCTTGGTGACCCCGTACGGCTGGAGCTCGACCGTGCCGGGGCCCGACATCGTGACCGTGGCCAGATCGCCGACGACCGCCCTCGCCGTCGCCGCCAACTCGTCGTCCGCGAGGCGGGGATGACGGATCAGGACCTTACTGATGGGCGCGGCCCACAGCTCCTCGCGGCGCCCGACCCGCACCGACGGCAGCCGGGGGTGTGACATCACGTAGTCCGGCTCGATGAGCGTCAGTCCGTCCTCCCCCGCCTGGTCGACCGCCGCGTCGACCTGCCCGACCTCGGCCTCGATCTTGCCGAGGGCCTGCTCGGCGAGATCGCGGTCGAGGGTCAGGGACCACACGATGCGGCCGGTCGCCGCGTCGTACAGCTGCGCTCCCTGCGCGCAGACCGCGAGCCCCCGGCCGCCGAGCGCGCCGAGCAGTTCCCGTACGCGGGGTGCGGGCCGTCCCGTGACCACCAGGTGGTGCGCCCCGGCAGCGGCCGCCGTCGCGAGCGCGGCGCGGGTCCTTTCGGAGACCGTGTCGTCGCCGCGCAGCAGCGTCCCGTCCAGGTCGGTGGCGATGAGATCGAACGGAGCGGAGCGAAACGGAGCGGCCATGATCGAGAGAATACGGACCTCCCGGCCCTCCTACTCCGGCCCGTCACTCGACCTGGTCTCTTCCTCTCAACTCCCTTGCGGTCACGGCACAGAAGGCCTCACTCATGCGCCGCCGCGAGGTGTCTCGCCAGGCGCGGCGAAGCGAACTCCGTGCCGCACACGAACCGCATCACCGGCCCGTACGAGGACCCGCCGAGCATCCCCGTGAAGTAGAGCCCCGGCACCGACGAGACGTAGCCGGCCCCGAGTCTGGGGGTGCCGCGGCTGGCGGTGATCCGGGTCCGCAGGCCGTCGCCGAGGAAGTCCATCGCGGCGAGGTCGACGCGGTACCCGGTCGCGGCGATCACGTGGTCCGCGGTCAGCTCCGCTATGCGCCCGCCGGGCGTCCGTACGGTGAGGGCTGCGCCGCCGTCGGCCTCGACGGAACCCAGGATCGCGTCCACTTCCCGCACCCGCACCTTGCCCTCGAACCGCTCGCGCAGCCACCACGCCCCGAGCGGCCCGAGCACTCTGCGGACGAGGAAGTGCCGGGCCTGCGGCGGGAGATGGCGGTACGGGTGCGGGTAGTACGTCAGCGCGTACAGCGACCAGGCCCGGCCGAACGGCGTCCCGGGGCGCAGCCTCGGCTGCTCCCACGGTGGCGCGCCGAAGCGCACCGCGCCCTTGCCGCGCGCCACGATCCGCACGCTGGCCCCGGCCTCCGCGGCGAGGGCGGCGGTCTCCAGGGCGGACTGTCCGGCGCCGACCACGATGAGTTCCTTGCCGGCGAACCGGGACAGGTCGTGGTGCTGCGAGCTGTGGGAGACGGCCGCCGTGGGGGCCGGTCCGTCGGGCGCCGCCGTGGCCAGCTCGCGCGGCAGATGGTCCAGGCCCGAGAGCCCGGTGGCGACGACGACCGCGCGGGCCGTGAACTGCTCGCCGGAGTCCAGCTTCAGCTCGAAGGTCCCGTGCGCGCGCCGGTCGACCGACACCACCCGCACCCGCTCCAGGCCGGGCACGAGCTGCTCCTGGAACCAGTCCCCGTAATCGACGAACGTCTCGACCGGGATGATGTCCTCGTCCGTCACGAGGCGCGGTATCCCGGCCGCGTCGCAGTAGTCGACTAGGTCATGGCCCGGCTGTGGCGCGTCTATGTTCGACGCGGACGGGACGGATTTCAGGAGCATTCTCTCGGGCATGTGCGAGCGCCAGCTCACCATCGGGTCGCCGAAGACCCGTACCGGAATGCCGCGTGCCCGCAGATGGGCGGCGGTCGACAGGCCGTACGGGCCCGCCCCGATGACAGCTACCGGATGAATCACGAAGTCCCCTCCCCAGGGAAACGCGAGAAGCGCTGAGTCGTCGTCCGTCAGGCGCCGCCGCGGCGGTTGGTGCGCCACAGCTGGTGGAGATGGCGGGCGCCCGGGCCCACGAACCGGGCGAGCATGGTGAAGAAGGGCCGCAGGTCGTCCGTGGCGAACCACGCCAGCTCCGTGCCGGTGGCGCGGGGCGGGGCGTGCGGGGTCGTGTAACCGCTGCGGCGGTAGGCGATGAGAGCGGGCAGGTCGATGTTCTCGACGACGTACCGGTGGCCCGCGCGCTGTTCGCCCTCCGGGACGGCGCGGCCGGTCAGATCGAGGTGCAGGGCACGGACGACGTCGATCCCGGACTCGCTCTCGAAGAGCCGGAACTGGGCGCCCATGCGCGGATTGAAGTCGAGCAGTTTGTACCGGCCGTCGCGGCGGTCGAAGCGGAGGTCGAGGTCGATGACGCCGGTGAAGCCGATCTGTTTGATGAAACGTGCGGCGAGGTCCGCGAGTTCCGGGTTGTCGACGACGAACGCGTTCGCCGTCATGCCCGCGTGCGGGGGCCAGGAACGCACCTTGACGCCGGTGAACAGCGCGAGGGGCGTCGAGCTCGCGTCGAAGTACGCGTGCACGATCCAGTCCTCCGCCTGCTCCCTCGGCAGGTACTCCTGGAGTATCACCCCTGGGTGGGCGCCCCAGTCGCGGGCGAGCCGGAGCAGGCCCTCCGGCGTGGGGATCCTCGTCGTCCCGCTCACCGCGGGCCGGCTTCGGCGGGTGAACGCCTCACGATTCTTGGCGACCACCGGGAAGCGCGCCGTCGCGGCGAACTTCTCGATGTCGGCGTACGAGTCCGGGAACGCGGCCGCCGGCGACGGAATGCCGTGCTCCACGCAGAGTTCGTGTAGGCCCTGTTTGCTGGCGAGCCGGCGCGGCAGGTCCCGTTCCACGCGCGGGAACAGGAACTTTCCCTCGTCGCCCAGCGCCTCCTGATGCTCGGCGATCAGCACGGCCGCCTCTTCGTCGGTCGGGATCAGGACCGTCGGCCTGCCGATCCGGCGCGCGATCCGCAGCAGGCCCTCGACGAGGCGCTCCGGTTCCTCGGCCCCGGTGGTCCGCCAGGGCACGGCCCGGTGCAGATAGCGCGAGGCCGCGGCGGGCGTGTAACGGTCCTCCGTGATCGCGTACATGGGAACGCCCAGGCGGCCCAGGCTGCGGATGGCCCCCACGCCTCCGTGATGCAGCGGATAGTCGCCGAACTTCACGATCAGGCCCGGAATGTCCCGGTCCACCCCGAAGGGAATGCCTCTGGTACGCACGGCCACGGGTCCCCCCACGTGTCCCTCTAGACCCGGACCCACCCCGTCCGCGTCCCCCGAAAGGACGCTAAGCCGGAATTGCCCGCTCCAGCAAGGCTTATCGGGACATTGCGAACTCTTTAGACACTGCCCGAACGCTCCGCTCCCACGTAACGTGTGGCCCACCCACATGGAAAGCGAGGCAGGTACGCATGTCCGAGCAGACCCCGCTCACCCCCCTCGACCTCCCCGAAGGCGACCCCTTCGGACCGCACAACCTCCCCTACGGCGTCTTCTCCCTGCCGGGCGAGTCCGCGGACTCCCGCCGGGTCGGCGTGCGCCTCGGCTCGTACGTCCTCGACGCGGGCGCCGCGGCGGCCGCGCTCGGCTCCCCTTACGTGTCCCTGCTCGCGCGGCGCACCCTGAACCCGCTGCTCGCGGCCGGCCGCACCGCCTGGTCGGACGTGCGACGCGCGCTCACCGCGTGGGTCACGGTCCCGGCCCACCGCGACACCGTGCTGCCCCTGCTGCACCCGCTCGACGACGTCACCCTGCACCTCCCCTTCGAGGTCGCGGACTACGTGGACTTCTACGCGTCCGAGAACCACGCGAACAATCTGGGCCGGATGTTCCGCCCGGACGAGGAGCCGCTGAAGCCCAACTGGAAGCATCTTCCGGTGGGTTACCATGGGCGGGCCGGCACCGTCGTCGTCTCGGGCACGGACGTGGTCCGCCCGTCGGGCCAGCGGAAGGGCCCGGCCGACCCGGTCCCCGTCTTCGGGCCGTCGGTGCGGCTCGACATCGAGACGGAGCTGGGCTTCGTCGTCGGGGCGCCGTCCGCGCAGGGCACGCCGGTGCCGCTGCCCTCGTACCGCGACCATGTGTTCGGCCTCTGCCTCCTCAACGACTGGTCGGCGCGCGACATCCAGTCGTGGGAGACGGTGCCGCTCGGCCCGCACCTCGGCAAGTCGTTCGCCACGTCGGTGTCGGCCTGGATCACGCCACTCGATGCCCTGGACGCGGCGCGGGTGGCTCCGCCGGAACGCTCGGTCCCGCTCCTCCCCTACCTCGACGACTCCGCCGCGGACGAGCCCGGCGGCTACGACCTGCACATCACGGTCACCCTCAACGGCCATGTCATCTCCCGCACTTCGTCCGCCACGCTCTACTGGACGGCGGCGCAGATGCTGGCCCACATGACGGTGGCCGGCGCATCCCTGCGCACGGGCGACCTCTACGGCTCCGGCACGATCAGCGGCACGTCCGACGACGAACGCGGCTCCCTCATCGAAATCACCTGGAACGGCCGCGACCCCATCGAACTCCCCGACGGCAAGCGGACGTTCCTCGAAGACGGCGACGTAGTCACGATGACGGCCTGGGCCCCGGGCCCGACCCCGGAGACGAGGGTCGGGATCGGAGAGGTGACGGGGAGGATTGTGGGGGTGAGGTGAGTCGGGGAGGGGTTGGGGGCATCGGTGCCGGGTCGGGGGCGTCGGTGCCGGGCTGAGTCGGCGCCGGGTCGGGGGCGTCGGCGCCGGGCCGAGTCGGTGACGTGCCGGGGGCGCCGGTTCCGGGCTGAGCCGGTGATGGGTCGAGGTCATCGGTGACGGGCTGAGTCCCTGACGGATCGCCAGCACGGCTGAGCCTGGGCTCTCAACTCCACCTGCCCGTGAGCCCCCGCCCCCGCTCGGGCCCAGCCAGGCTCCCGCCCCGGCACCCGACTCCCGGGCGCCCGGCACAGCCCGATCACCGCCCCCGCCCTGTCACCAACCCAAGTCATCCTCCGGCTCCGGCCCCAGATCCGGTTCCGGGCCCCAGTACGGCTCGGGCTCCTCGACCGGGCCACGCCCGCCCCTCACCGCAGCCGCAGCGCCGACCCCGGCGCCCGCCCCGGCCCCAGCACCAGCACCCGCCCCCGCCGCGCCACCCGGCGCCGCGTCGCTCGCCCCCGGGCCACCCGACGCACACTCCGCCAATACCCCCAGCACCCCTTCCCCCCAAGTCGCCAGCTTCTTCTCGCCGACTCCCCCGATCGTGCCCAGCTCCCGCACCGACGTGGGCCGCAGCGTCGCGATCTCGCGGAGTGTCGCGTCGTGGAAGATCACGTAGGCCGGGACGCCCTGTTCCTTGGCCTGGGCTCCGCGCCAGGCGCGCAGCGCCTCGAAGACCGGGACCAGTTCTTCCGGCAGATCGGCGGCCGCCGCCTTCGCCTTGCGTTCGCCCTTCGACCCGCGCGACCCGGCCGGCTTCTTCGGCTCCTTGCGGAACCGCACCTCGCGCTCCCTGCCGAGCACGCTCCCGCTCTCCGGCGTGAGCACCAGCGTCCCGTACTCCCCCTCGACCGCGATGAGGCCCTGGGCGAGCAACTGCCGCACCACGCCCCGCCATTCGGCCTCGGCCAGCTCCTCGCCGATGCCGAAGACGGACAGCTGGTCGTGGTCGAACTGGATCACCTTCGCGGTCCTGCGGCCGAGCAGGATGTCGATGATCTGGCCCGCGCCGAACTTCTGGCCGCGCTCCCGCTGGAGCCGCACCACCGTGGAGAGCACCTTCTGCGCGGCGACCGTGCCGTCCCACGTCTCGGGCGGGGTGAGGCACGTGTCGCAGTTCCCGCAGGCCTTCGACGCCTCCTGGCCGAAGTAGGTCAGGAGCTGGGTGCGGCGGCACGACGCGGTCTCGCACAGCGCCAGCATCGAGTCGAGGTGCGACGCGGCTCTGCGCCGGAACGCCTCGTCGCCCTCGCCGCCCTGGATCAACTTGCGCTGCTGCACGACGTCCTGGAGCCCGTACGCCATCCACGCCGTCGATGGGAGGCCGTCGCGGCCCGCGCGGCCCGTCTCCTGGTAGTAGCCCTCGACGGACTTCGGGAGGTCGAGGTGGGCGACGAACCGGACGTCCGGCTTGTCGATGCCCATGCCGAACGCGATGGTCGCCGTCACCACGAGCCCCTCCTCCCGCAGGAAGCGCGCCTGGTGGCGGGCGCGCGTGGCCGCGTCGAGCCCCGCGTGGTACGGGACGGCCTCGATGCCGTTCCGGCAGAGGAACTCGGCGGTCTTCTCGACCGAGTTGCGCGAGAGGCAGTACACGATGCCCGCGTCGCCGGCGTGCTCCTCCTTGAGGAAGGAGAGGAGCTGCCGCTTCGGGTCGGACTTCGGCACGATCCGGTACTGGATGTTCGGCCGGTCGAAGCTGGCCACGAAGTGCTTCGCGTCCGGCATACCGAGGCGCTGGGTGATCTCCTGGTGCGTGGCGTGCGTCGCCGTCGCCGTCAGCGCGATCCGGGGCACGTCGGGCCAGCGCTGCCCGAGCACGGACAGGGCGAGATAGTCGGGCCGGAAGTCGTGACCCCACTGGGCCACACAGTGCGCCTCGTCGATGGCGAAGACGGAGACCTTGCCGCGGGAGAGCAGGTCGAGGGTGGAGTCGAGGCGCAGCCGCTCGGGGGCGAGGTAGAGGAGGTCGAGCTCGCCGGAGAGGAACTCGGCCTCGACCGTGCGGCGCTCGTCGAAGTCCTGCGTCGAGTTCATGAACCCGGCGCGGACGCCGAGCGCTCGAAGCGCGTCCACCTGGTCCTGCATGAGCGCGATGAGGGGCGAGACGACGACGCCCGTACCGGGCCTGACCAGGGCCGGGATCTGGTAGCAGAGGGACTTTCCGCCGCCGGTCGGCATCAGGACGACGGTGTCCCCGCCGTCCACGACGTGCCCGATGATCGCTTCCTGCTCGCCCCGGAACGCGTCGTACCCGAAGACCCGGTGCAGCGTCTCCAGCGCGTCACTCCGCACGACCGACGCCACCCCGGACGACCCTTCCGACGCCACCTCCGACGTCCCCACCGCTCCCGTCTCCGTAGTCATCCCCGGCGCCACACCCGGCTCCGTCACCTCGCTCATGCCACCGATCCCATTCATCGCCCTGTCCCCCGTACGTCCGTACTCCGTGGTTCGACCACTGCTGCCACGATAGGGCTCCCCGCCGACAGTCCGGAAAGTTATCCACAGGCTGGGGAGCCGGTGGCCCGGAAACGCCGCCGCCCGGCACCCCCTCGCGGGGACACCGGGCGGCGGCGACCTAAGACGACCTAAGACGACCTAAGCGGATGCGTTACCGCACGAACACACTCGCCTGATTAGCCAGATCGAGGAAGTACTGCGGCGCCACGCCGAGCACCACCGTGACCGCCACACCCACCGCGATCGTGGTCATCGTCAGCGGCGACGGCACGGCGACCGTCGGGCCGTCCGCCTTCGGCTCGCTGAAGAACATGAGCACGATCACACGGATGTAGAAGAACGCGGCGATCGCCGACGAGATCACACCGATGACGACAAGAGTCCCGGCCCCGCCCTGCGCCGCCGCCTTGAACACGGCGAACTTTCCGGCGAAGCCCGAGGTCAGCGGGATACCGGCGAAGGCGAGCAGGAACACCGCGAAGACGGCCGCGACCAGCGGCGAGCGCCGCCCGAGCCCCGCCCACTTCGACAGGTGCGTGGCCTCGCCGCCCGCGTCCCTGACCAGGGTGACCACCGCGAACGCTCCGACGGTCACGAACGAGTACGCGGCCAGATAGAAGAGCACGGACGAGATACCGGCCGGCGTCGTGGCGATGACACCGGCGAGGATGAAGCCGGCGTGCGCGATCGACGAGTACGCGAGGAGCCGCTTGATGTCGGTCTGGGTGATCGCGATGATCGCGCCGCCCAGCATCGTGATGATCGCGACGCCCCACATGACCGGCCGCCAGTCCCAGCGCAGGCCGGGCAGGACGACGTACAGGAGTCGCAGGAGGGCGCCGAAGGCCGCGACCTTCGTGGCCGCCGCCATGAAGCCGGTGACGGGCGTCGGCGCGCCCTGGTAGACGTCCGGGGTCCACATGTGGAACGGGACGGCGCCGACCTTGAACAGCAGCCCCATGACGACCATGGCGACGCCGATGAGCAGGAGTGCGTCGTTCCCCATGGTGTCGGCGAGCGCCGGGTCGACGTTCTGGACGGTGCCGTCGACGACGTCGGCGATGGCCGCGTACGAGACCGAGCCCGCGTACCCGTACAGGAGGGCGATGCCGAAGAGGGTGAACGCGGAGGCGAAGGCGCCGAGGAGGAAGTACTTGACCGCGGCCTCCTGCGACAGGAGCCGCTTGCGGCGGGCCACGGCGCACAGGAGGTAGAGCGGCAGGGAGAAGACCTCCAGGGCGATGAACAGCGTCAGCAGGTCGTTCGCCGAGGGGAAGACCAACATGCCGCCGATCGCGAAGAGGGCGAGCGGGAACACCTCCGTGGTGGTGAACCCGGCCTTCACGGCCGCCTTCTCGCTGTCGCTGCCGGGTACGGACGCGGCCTGCGCGGCGAACGAGTCGACGCGGTTGCCGTGTGCCTCCGGGTCCAGGCGGCGCTCGGCGAACGTGAAGATCGCGACGATTCCGGTCAGCAGGATGACGCCCTGGAGGAACAGGGCCGGTCCGTCGACGGAGATCGCGCCCATGGCCGCGATGTGCGCCTTCGTGGTGCCGTACCCGCCGGCGGCGAGCCCGACGACCGCGGCGAACGCGGCGGCCAGGGCGACGACGGCGAGGAACGCCTGGACGTAGTACCGGGACCTGCGCGGCACGAACGCCTCGACGAGGACCCCGATGACCGCCGCACCGATGACGATCAAGGTGGGCGACAATTGGCCGTATTCGATCTTCGGCGCTTCGATCTTCAGAATCGGATCGGCCGCCGTTGTCCACAGGCTGTGGACAGCTGCTGCGCTCACTTGGCCGCCTCCACCGCAGGCTTCGGGTCCGTCTTGTGTACGTCGGACAGGGTGTGCTGGACCGCCGGGTTCACCAGGTCGGTGACCGGCTTCGGGTAGACGCCCAGAAAGATCAGGAGGGCGATCAGCGGGAAGACCACCGCGAGTTCACGCGCCCGCAGGTCGGGCAGCTTCGACACCGACGGCTTCACCGGGCCCGTCATCGTCCGCTGGTAGAGGACGAGCGTGTAGAGCGCGGCGAGGACGATGCCGAACGTCGCGATGATCCCGATGACCGGGTAGCGCGCGAACGTGCCGACCAGGACCAGGAACTCGCTCACGAAGGGCGCTAGCCCCGGCAGCGACAGGGTCGCGAGGCCGCCGATCAGGAACGTGCCGGCGAGCACCGGGGCGACCTTCTGCACGCCTCCGTAGTCCGCGATGAGGCGCGAGCCGCGGCGCGAGATCAGGAAGCCCGCGACCAGCATCAGCGCGGCCGTCGAGATGCCGTGGTTGACCATGTACAGCGTCGCGCCCGACTGGCCCTGGCTCGTCATCGCGAAGATGCCGAGGATGATGAACCCGAAGTGCGAGATCGACGCGTACGCGATCAGGCGCTTGATGTCCCGCTGGCCGACCGCGAGCAGCGCGCCGTAGACGATGCTGATCAGGGACAGGACGAGGATGACCGGCGTCGCCCACTTCGACGCCTCCGGGAAGAGCTGGAGGCAGAAGCGGAGCATCGCGAACGTGCCGACCTTGTCGACCACCGCCGTGATGAGGACGGCCACCGGAGCGGTGGCCTCCCCCATCGCGTTCGGCAGCCAGGTGTGCAGCGGCCACAGGGGCGCCTTCACCGCGAAGGCGAAGAAGAAGCCGAGGAAGAGCAGCCGCTCCGTGTTCGTCGCCATGTGGAGCGAACCGTTGGCCCGCGCGGCGACGATCTCCTGGAGGGAGAAGTTCCCCGCCACTACGTAGAGACCGATCACGGCCGCCAGCATGATGAGGCCGCCGACGAGGTTGTAGAGGAGGAACTTCACGGCGGCGTACGAGCGTTGGGCCGCCGCGTTCTCGTCGCTGCCCGCGTGGGCGCGGTCTCCGAAGCCGCCGATGAGGAAGTACATCGGGATGAGCATGGCTTCGAAGAAGATGTAGAAGAGGAAGACGTCGGTGGCCTCGAAGGAGATGATCACCATCGCCTCGACGCCGAGGATCAGGGCGAAGAAGCCCTGCGTCGGCCGCCAGCGCCCCGCAGCGAAGCTGCTGAGAGACTCAGCTCCCGTCTCTTGCGGGTCGGCGTCGTGCCAGCCCGCGAGGATCACGAACGGGATCAGCAGGGCGGTGAGCGCGATGAGCGCCACTCCGATGCCGTCGACCCCCAGCTCGTACCGCACCCCGAAGTCCTTGATCCAGGCGTGCGATTCGGTGAGCTGGTAGCGGGCGCCGCCGGGCTCGAAGCGCGCGAGCACGACCGCGGTGAGCCCGAGCGTGGCGAGCGAGACGAGCAGCGCGAGCCACTTCGCCGCGCCGCGCCGCGCCGCCGGGACGGCGGCCGTGGCGACGGCTCCCACGGCGGGGAGCGCCGCCGTCGCTGTCAGCAGAGGAAACGACATTGCTATCAGACCGCCCTCATCAGCAGGGTCGCGGCGACGAGGATCGCCGCACCGCCGAACATCGAGACGGCGTACGAGCGGGCGTAGCCGTTCTGGAGCTTGCGCAGCCGGCCGGAGAGTCCGCCCATGGAAGCGGCCGTGCCGTTCACCACCCCGTCGACCAGGGTGTGGTCCACGTAGACGAGCGAGCGCGTCAGGTGTTCGCCGCCGCGGACCAGGACCACGTGGTTGAAGTCGTCCTGGAGGAGGTCGCGGCGGGCGGCCCGGGTGAGCAGCGAGCCGCGCGGGGCGAGGACCGGGACCGGGCGGCGACCGTACTGGACCCAGGCGATCGCGACGCCGATGACCAGGCACACCATGGTGGCGCCGGTGACCGCGGCCGCACTGAGCGGCGAGTTCCCCTCGGAGTGACCGGTGACGGGCTCCAGCCAGTTCACGAAGCGGTCGCCGATGGCGAAGAAGCCGCCCGCGAAGACCGAGCCGAACGCGAGGATGATCATCGGGATCGTCATGTTCGACGGGGACTCGTGCGGGTGCGGCTCGTGGCCGTCCGCGTCGGGCTGCCAGCGCTTCTCGCCGAAGAACGTCATGATCATCACGCGGGTCATGTAGAACGCGGTGATGGCCGCGCCCAGCAGCGTCACCGCGCCGAGGATCCAGCCCTCCGTGCCGCCCTTCGCGAACGCCGCCTCGATGATCTTGTCCTTGGAGAAGAAGCCGGACAGACCGGGGAAGCCGATGATCGCGAGATAGCCGAGCCCGAACGTGGCGAACGTGATCGGCATGTACTTCCTCAGGGCGCCGTACTTCCGCATGTCCACCTCGTCGTTCATGCCGTGCATGACCGAACCGGCGCCGAGGAAGAGGCCCGCCTTGAAGAAGCCGTGCGTCACGAGGTGCATGATCGCGAAGACGTAGCCGATGGGACCGAGGCCCGCGGCGAGCACCATGTAGCCGATCTGCGACATCGTCGAGCCGGCCAGCGCCTTCTTGATGTCGTCCTTCGCGCAACCGACGATCGCACCGAAGAGGAGCGTGACGCCGCCCACGACGACCACGACCAGCTGGGCGTCCGGCGACGCGTTGAAGATCGTGCCGGAGCGGACGATCAGGTAGACGCCGGCGGTCACCATCGTCGCGGCGTGGATGAGGGCCGAGACCGGGGTCGGGCCCTCCATCGCGTCACCGAGCCAGGACTGGAGCGGCACCTGGGCCGACTTGCCGCACGCGGCGAGCAGCAGCATCAGGGCGATGCCCGTCAGGGTGGCGCTGCCGCCCTGATGCGCGTCCGCCGCCTTCAGGACCGGCGCGAAGGCGAACGTCCCGAACGTGGTGAACATCAGCATGACGGCGATCGAAAGGCCCATGTCGCCGACGCGGTTGACCAGGAAGGCCTTCTTCGCCGCGGTGGCCGCGCTGGGCTTGTGCTGCCAGAAGCCGATCAGGAGGTACGAGGCGAGGCCCACGCCCTCCCAACCGACGTACAGGAGCAGGTAGTTGTCGGCGAGGACCAGGAGGAGCATCGCCGCGAGGAACAGGTTCAGGTAGCCGAAGAAGCGGCGGCGCCGCTCGTCGTGCTCCATGTAACCGATCGAGTAGATGTGGATCAGCGTGCCCACACCGGTGATCAGGAGCACGAACGTCATCGACAGCTGGTCCAGCTGGAAGGCGACGTCGGCCTGGAAGCTCTCTACGGGGATCCAGGTGTACAGGTGCTGGGTGAAGGTGCGGTCGTCGGCCGGCTTGCCGAGCATGTCGACGAAGAGGACGACACCGATGACGAAGGAGGCGGCCGCGAACAGCGTGCCGAGGAGGTGGCCCGTACGGTCCAACCGCCGTCCGCCGCACAGCAGTACGGCCGCTCCGAGCAGTGGCGCCGCTACCAGCAGCGCGATCAGGTTTTCCACTGTGCAGCGACCCCTTACAGCTTCATCAGGCTGGCGTCGTCGACCGAGGCCGAGTGGCGGGAACGGAACAGCGACACGATGATCGCGAGCCCGACCACGACCTCCGCGGCGGCGACGACCATCGTGAAGAAGGCGATGATCTGGCCGTCGAGATTGCCGTGCATCCGGGAGAACGCGACGAACGCGAGGTTGCACGCGTTGAGCATCAGCTCGACGCTCATGAACACAACGATCGCGTTCCGCCTGATGAGCACGCCGGTGGCGCCGATCGTGAACAACAGGGCGGCGAGATACAGGTAGTTGACCGGGTTCACTTCGACGCCTCCTCGGTCCTCTCAAGGCGCTCGGCAGAGCGCTGCTCCAGGGCCTTCAGGTCGCCGATGGCTTCATCGGACACGTCGCGGATCTGGCCGCGCTGGCGCAGCGTCGCGTTGACCGTGAGCTCGGACGGGGTGCCGTCGGGGAGCAGGCCCGCGATGTCCACCGCGTTGTGCCGGGCGTAGACACCCGGGGCCGGCAGCGGCGGCAGGTGCTTGCCCTCGCGCACGCGCTGCTCGGCCAGCTCGCGCTGGGTCTTGGCCCGCTCGGTGCGCTCGCGGTGCGTGAGCAGCATCGCTCCGACGGTGGCCGTGATCAGCAGGGCGCCGGTGATTTCGAAGGCGAAGACGTACTTCGTGAAGAGGAGGGCGGCGAGGCCCTGCACGTTCCCCCCGGCGTTCGCCTTGCCGAGGCCGTTGAACTGGTGGAGCGAGGCGTTCGCGATGCCCGCGATCAGCAGGATCCCGAAGCCCAGTCCGCACAGCAGGGCCAGCCAGCGCTGGCCCTTGATGGTCTCCGTGAGGGAGTCGGCGGCGGTGACACCGACGAGCATGACCACGAAGAGGAACAGCATCATGATCGCGCCGGTGTACACGATGATCTGGACGACGCCCAGGAAGTAGGCGCCGTTGGCCAGGTAGAAGATCGCGAGGACGATCATCGTCGCGGCGAGGCACAGCGCGCTGTGCACGGCCTTCTTCATCAGGATCGTGCACAGCGCGCCGATGACGGCGACGGTGCCGAGGACCCAGAACTGGACGGCCTCACCGGTGGAGGCGTCGGCCGCGAGAGTCGCCGCGGCGGCGAGCCGGCTCATGCGTCCGCCCCCTCGTTCTCCGGCTTCTCCGCTTCGGGCTTCTCGCCCTTGGAGACCGCGACCTGACGCACCGTGCCGGGCGCGGCCTCGGTCACCAGGCCCCGGTAGTAGTCCTGTTCGTCCGTGCCGGGGAAGATCGAGTGGGGCGTGTCGACCATGCCCTCCTCCAGGCCGGCGAGCAGCTGCTCCTTGGTGTAGATCAGGTTCTCGCGGCTGCTGTCGGCGAGTTCGAACTCGTTCGTCATCGTCAGCGCGCGCGTGGGGCACGCCTCGATGCACAGCCCGCAGAGGATGCAGCGGGCGTAGTTGATCTGGTAGACGCGGCCGTACCGCTCGCCCGGCGAGTAGCGCTCCTCGTCGGTGTTGTCCGCGCCCTCCACGTAGATCGCGTCGGCGGGACACGCCCACGCGCAGAGCTCACAGCCGACGCACTTCTCCAGGCCGTCCGGATGACGGTTGAGCTGGTGCCGGCCGTGGAAGCGCGGGGCCGTGGTCTTGGGCTGCTCCGGGTACTGCTCCGTCAGCCGCTTCTTGAACATGGCCTTGAAGGTCACAGCGAAGCCGGCCACGGGATTCTGGAAACCGGGCTCGGTCCGCCCGCCCTCCTTGGATTCCTCAGCCATGGGACGCCTCCTTTCCGTCACGAGATCCGTCACCATTTCCGTCACTGTCAGTATCCGGTCCACCACTGACAATCAACTCGCGCTCGCTGCGCGGGCGTCGGCGCGGCACGGCCTGCGGGGTCTGGCCGGGCAGCGGCGGGACCGGGAAACCGCCCGCCATCGGGTCGAAGGCCGGGGGCTCGGCGGACGCCTCCCGCCCCGCGCGCTCCTTGGCGCCGCGGTCGCGGAACATGTCGACGACGAACGAGAGCAGCAGCAGGGTGAGGACTCCGCCGCCCACGTACAGGGCGATCGAGGCGAAGTCGTAGTTCTGGTTCTTCAGGGTCCGCACGGTGGCGACGAGCATCAGCCAGACCACCGAGACCGGGATGAGGACCTTCCAGCCCAGCTTCATCAGCTGGTCGTAGCGCACACGCGGGAGCGTGCCGCGCAGCCAGATGAAGAAGAACAGCAGGAGCTGGACCTTGATGACGAACCAGAGCATCGGCCACCAGCCGTGGTTCGCGCCCTCCCAGAACGTCGACACCGGCCATGGGGCCCGCCAGCCGCCCAGGAAGAGCGTCACCGACACGGCCGAGACCGTCACCATGTTCACGTACTCGGCGAGCATGAACAGGGCGAACTTGATCGACGAGTACTCGGTGTTGAAGCCGCCGACGAGGTCGCCCTCGGACTCCGGCATGTCGAAGGGGGCGCGGTTCGTCTCGCCGACCATCGTGATGATGTAGATCACGAACGAGACCGGCAGCAGGATCACGTACCAGCGGTCGTGCTGCTGGGCGACGATCTCCGACGTGGACATCGACCCCGAGTACAGGAACACCGAGGCGAAGGCGGCGCCCATCGCGATCTCGTACGAGATCATCTGCGCGCAGGACCGCAGACCGCCGAGGAGCGGGTACGTGGATCCGGAGCTCCAGCCCGCGAGGACGATGCCGTAGATGCCGACCGAGGCGACCGCGAGGATGTAGAGCATCGCGATCGGCAGGTCGGTGAGCTGCATCGTCGTGCGCTGGCCGAAGATCGAGATCTCGTTGCCGGCGGGCCCGAAGGGGATCACAGCGATCGCCATGAAGGCCGGGATGGCCGCGACGACGGGCGCCAGGACATAGACGACCTTGTCGGCGCGCTTGACGATGACGTCTTCCTTGAGCATCAGCTTCACGCCGTCGGCGAGCGACTGGAGCATTCCCCAGGGGCCGTGGCGGTTCGGGCCGACGCGCAGCTGCATCCAGGCGACGACCTTGCGCTCCCACACGATGGAGAAGAGCACGGTCACCATCAGGAAGGCGAAGCAGAAGACCGCCTTGATCGCGACCAGCCACCAGGGGTCGCGGCCGAAGAGCGAGAGGTCTTCGAGAGCGAGCGGCATCATGACTGCACCTCCTTGGCCTCGTCGATGCCCGCGGCGCCGATCCGGACGAGTTCGCCCGGGACGGCTCCCGTGTCGGAGGCGACGCCTCCGCCGGTGGAGTTCAGCGGAAGCCACACCACGCGGTCCGGCATCTCCGTGACCTGGAGCGGGAGCCGTACCGTTCCGGCCGGTCCCGTGACGGCGAGTTCGTCGCCGTCCTTGACGCCCACTTCGGCGGCCGTCGCGGCGGACACGCGCGCGTGGGCCGCGTGCCGCGTCCCGGCGAGCGCGTCGTCGCCCTCCTGGAGGCGGCCCTGGTCGAGCAGGAGCCGGTGCCCCGCGAGGACGGCCTCGCCGCCTGCGGGCCGCGGCAGCTGCGCCGCGGTCTCCTGCGGTTCGGTGGCGCGCGGCCCGGTCCAGCCGCCGAGCCGGTCCAGCTCACCGCGCGCGGACCGCAGATCGGGCAGCCCGAGGTGTACGTCCATGGCGTCGGCGAGCATCTGCAGCACGCGCGCGTCGGTGGGCGCCAGGGTGCGCGTCATCTGGTCGGGCTTGAGCGCGGCCTCGAACAGCCGTGCCCGGCCTTCCCAGTTGAGGAACGTGCCCGCCTTCTCGGCGACCGCGGCCACCGGGAGCACGACGTCCGCGCGGTCGGTGACCTCGCTGGGGCGCTGCTCCAGGGAGACGACGAACGCGACCTCGCGCAGCGCCTCACGCGCGCGTGCCGGGTCCGGCAGATCCGCGATCTCAACACCGGCGACGACCAGAGCCCGCAGCTCGCCGCCCGCGGCGGCCTCGACGATCTGGCCCGTGTCGCGCCCGTAGCGGTGCGGGAGTTCGGACACGCCCCAGGCGGCGGCGACCTCCTCACGCGCGCGTGGGTCGGTGGCCGGGCGTCCGCCGGGCAGCAGCGACGGCAGCGCGCCCGCCTCGATTGCGCCGCGCTCACCGGCCCGGCGCGGAATCCAGACGAGCTGGGCGCCGGTCGCGGTCGCGGCCCGTACGACGGCGGTCAGGGCGCCCGGCACCGCGGCGAGCCGCTCGCCGACGACGATCACGGCGCCTTCGCCGCGCAGCGCCTCGGCCGCCTCCGCGCCGCCCTCCTCCAGGCCGAAGCCGGAGGCGAGCGCGTCCAGCCACTCGGTCTCGGTGCCCGGAGCCGCCGGCAGCAGCGTGCCGCCCGCCTTCTCCAGGCCGCGCGTCACGAACGGGGCGAGCCCGAACGTCCGCTGACCGTGCCCGCGCCACGCCTTGCGCAGCTTCAGGAAGACGCCGGGCGCCTCCTCCTCGGACTCGATCCCGACCAGAAGGACGGCGGGCGCCTTCTCCAGGGAGGTGTACGTGACACCGACGCCGTCAAGGTCACGCCCGCGTCCGGCGACCCGCGCGGCCAGGAAGTCGGCCTCTTCACTGCTGTGCACGCGCGCGCGGAAGTCGATGTCGTTCGTGGCGAGCGCCACGCGCGCGAACTTGCTGTACGCGTACGCGTCCTCGACGGTGAGCCGGCCGCCGGTGAGGACTCCGGCACGGCCGCGGGCGGAGGTGAGTCCGCGGGCCGCGATCTCCAGGGCCTCGGGCCAGGAGGCGGGCTCCAGGACACCCTCAGAGTTGCGGACGAGCGGCGTGGTCAGCCGGTCGGGCTTCTGCGCGTAACGGAACCCGAAGCGGCCCTTGTCGCAGATCCACTCCTCGTTGACCTCGGGGTCGTTGGCCGCGAGGCGGCGCATGACCTTGCCGCGCCGGTGGTCGGTGCGCGTCGCGCAGCCACCCGCGCAGTGCTCGCACACGCTCGGCGACGACACGAGGTCGAACGGACGGGAGCGGAAGCGATACGCCGCCGAGGTCAGCGCGCCGACCGGGCAGATCTGGATCGTGTTCCCGGAGAAGTACGACTCGAAGGGGTCGCCCTCGCCCGTGCCGACCTGCTGGAGCGCGCCGCGCTCGATCAGCTCGATCATCGGGTCGCCCGCGATCTGGTTCGAGAACCGGGTGCAGCGCGCACACAGCACGCACCGCTCACGGTCGAGCAGCACCTGCGTCGAGATCGCGACGGGCTTCTCGTACGTCCGCTTCTTGCCCTCGAAACGGGAGTCGGCCTGGCCGTGCGACATGGCCTGGTTCTGCAGGGGGCACTCGCCGCCCTTGTCGCAGACCGGGCAGTCCAGCGGGTGGTTGATGAGGAGCAGCTCCATCACACCGCGCTGCGCCTTCTCGGCGACGGGCGAGCTGAGCTGGCTCTTGACCACCATGCCGTCGGTGCAGGTGATGGTGCAGGACGCCATCGGCTTGCGCTGGCCCTCGACCTCGACGATGCACTGGCGGCAGGCGCCGGCGGGGTCGAGGAGGGGGTGGTCGCAGAAGCGGGGGATCTCGATGCCGAGCTGTTCGGCGGCGCGGATGACCAGGGTGCCCTTGGGCACGCTGATCTCGATGCCGTCGATGGTCAGCGAGACGAGATCTTCCGGCACCGCCGCCGCTTCGCCGCCCCCGGAGGGAGCGCCTGTGGTTACCGTCATGCGTTCACCTCCGTGCGCTGGTCCGCCCAAGCCGTCGACTTGGCGGGGTCGAAGGGGCAGCCCTTGCCCGTGATGTGCTGCTCGTACTCCTCGCGGAAGTACTTGAGCGAGGAGAAGATCGGGGACGCGGCGCCGTCGCCGAGCGCGCAGAACGACTTGCCGTTGATGTTGTCGGCGATGTCGTTCAGCTTGTCGAGGTCGCTCATCGAGCCCTTGCCGGCCTCGATGTCGCGCAGCAACTGCACGAGCCAGTACGTCCCTTCACGGCACGGCGTGCACTTGCCGCAGGACTCGTGGGCGTAGAACTCGGTCCAGCGGGTGACCGCCCGGACGACGCAGGTCGTCTCGTCGAAGCACTGGAGCGCCTTGGTGCCGAGCATCGATCCGGCGGCGCCGACGCCCTCGTAGTCGAGGGGCACGTCGAGGTGCTCGTCGGTGAACATCGGTGTCGAACTGCCGCCCGGGGTCCAGAACTTGAGGCGGTGGCCCGCACGGATGCCGCCGCTCATGTCGAGGAGCTGGCGCAGCGTGATGCCGAGCGGCGCCTCGTACTGGCCGGGGTTGGTGACGTGCCCGCTGAGCGAGTACAGCGTGAAGCCCGGGGACTTCTCGCTGCCCATCGTCTTGAACCAGTCCTTGCCGCGATTCAGGATCGCGGGAACCGACGCGATGGACTCGACGTTGTTGACAACAGTGGGGCACGCGTAGAGGCCCGCGACGGCAGGGAAGGGGGGACGGAGTCGCGGCTGGCCACGGCGGCCTTCGAGCGAGTCGAGCAGTGCGGTCTCTTCACCACAGATGTACGCGCCCGCGCCCGCGTGCACGGTGAGTTCGAGGTCGAGTCCGCTGCCCAGGATGTTCTCGCCGAGGAAGCCCGCCGCGTACGCCTCGCGCACGGCCTCGTGCAGCCTGCGCAGCACGGGGACGACTTCACCACGCAGATAGATGAACGCGTGCGACGAACGGATCGCGTAGCACGCGATGACGATGCCCTCGATGAGGCTGTGCGGGTTCGCGAAGAGGAGCGGGATGTCCTTGCAGGTCCCAGGCTCCGACTCGTCGGCGTTGACAACTAGATAGTGAGGCTTGCCGTCGCCCTGCGGGATGAACTGCCATTTCATGCCGGTGGGGAATCCGGCGCCGCCGCGTCCGCGGAGGCCGGAGTCCTTCACATAGGCGATGAGGTCGTCCGGCGACATGGCGAGTGCCTTGCGCAGGCCCTCGTAGCCGTCGTGCCGCCGGTAGACGTCGAGGGACCAGGACTTCTCCTCGTCCCAGAACGCGGAAAGCACCGGCGCCAGCAGCTTCTCCGGGCTGGTGTCGTTGTTGTCGATCTCGGCTGCCAAGGTCATCACTCCCCCTCCTGACCGGGTCGGCCCGCTGCTGACTCGTCTCCGGGGGCCTCGTCGCGCGGATGGACCACGCGCGCGCCGGCTGCCGTCTCGCCCTTGGCGAGCCGGAGCCCGATCAGGGACGCGGGTCCGGCGCTGCCGCTCGCCTCGACGGCGCCCTCGCGCTCGTCCGGGAAGCCGGCCAGGATCCGCGCGGTCTCCTTGAAGGTGCACAGGGGGGCACCGCGGGTGGGTGACACCGGCGCCCCCGCGCGCAGGTCGTCGACGAGCTGCCTGGCGGACTCGGGGGTCTGGTTGTCGAAGAACTCCCAGTTGACCATCACGACGGGGGCGAAGTCGCAGGCCGCGTTGCACTCGATGTGTTCGAGGGTGACCTTGCCGTCCTCGGTCGTCCCGCCGTTGCCGACGCCCAGGTACTCCTGGAGGGACTCGAAGATGGCGTCGCCGCCCATCACCGCGCACAGCGTGTTGGTACAGACGCCGACCTGGTAGTCGCCGCTGGGGCCGCGCCGGTACATCGTGTAGAAGGTGGCGACGGCCGTCACCTCGGCGGTGGTCAGGCCGAGCATGTCCGCGCAGAACTGCATACCGGTGCGCGTGACATGGCCCTCGTGCGCCTGCACGAGGTGCAGCATCGGCAGCAGCGCGGAGCGGGAGCCGGGGTAGCGGGAGATGATCTCCTTCGCGTCCGCCTCCAGACGTGCGCGTACGTCGTCCGGGTAGTCGGGCGCGGGCAGTTGCGGCATACCCAGGCTGACGCCCTGGCCCTGTTCGGAAGGAGTGGTGGTCACCGGTCGACGCCTCCCATCACGGGGTCGATGGACGCGACGGCGACGATGACGTCGGCGACCTGGCCGCCCTCGCACATCGCCGCCATGGCCTGCAGATTGGTGAAGGACGGGTCCCGGTAGTGGACCCGGTAGGGGCGGGTTCCGCCGTCGGAGACGACGTGCACCCCGAGCTCTCCCTTGGGTGATTCGACGGCGGCGTAGGCCTGCCCGGCGGGGACCCGGAACCCCTCGGTCACCAGCTTGAAGTGGTGGATCAGGGCCTCCATGGAGGTGCCCATGATCTTCTTGATGTGGTCGAGCGAGTTGCCCAGGCCGTCCGGGCCGAGCGCGAGCTGCGCCGGCCAGGCGATCTTCTTGTCTTCGACCATGACCGGGCCCGGAGCCAGCCGGTCCAGACACTGCTCGACGATGCGCAGCGACTGGCGCATCTCCTCCAGGCGGATCAGGAAGCGCCCGTAGGAGTCGCAGGTGTCGGCGGTCGGGATCTCGAAGTCGTAGGTCTCGTATCCACAGTACGGCTGCGCCTTGCGCAGGTCGTGCGGGAGGCCGGCGGAGCGCAGGATCGGTCCGGTGGCGCCGAGGGCCATGCAGCCGGTGAGGTCGAGATAGCCGACGTCCTGCATACGGGCCTTGAAGATGGGGTTCCCGGTGGCGAGCTTGTCGTACTCGGGAAGGTTCTTCTTCATCTTCTTCACGAACTCGCGGATCTGGTCCACCGCGCCGGGCGGCAGGTCCTGGGCGAGTCCGCCGGGCCGGATGTACGCGTGGTTCATGCGCAGGCCGGTGATCAGCTCGTAGATGTCGAGAATGAGTTCACGATCACGGAATCCGTAGATCATGATCGTCGTGGCGCCGAGTTCCATGCCGCCGGTGGCGATGGCGACGAGGTGCGACGACATCCGGTTCAGCTCCATCAGGAGCACCCGGATGATCGACGCCCGGTCGGGGATCTGGTCCTCGATGCCGAGCAGCTTCTCGACGGCGAGGCAGTACGCCGTCTCGTTGAAGAACGGCGTCAGGTAGTCCATGCGCGTCACGAACGTGGTGCCCTGCGTCCACGTGCGGTACTCGAGGTTCTTCTCGATGCCGGTGTGCAGGTAGCCGATGCCGCAGCGGGCCTCGGTGACCGTTTCGCCGTCGATCTCCAGGATCAGGCGGAGCACACCGTGGGTGGACGGGTGCTGCGGGCCCATGTTGACGATGATGCGCTCGTCGTCGGCCTTGGCCGCGGACTGGACGACCTCGTCCCAGTCGCCGCCGGTGACCGTATATACGGTCCCCTCGGTCGTCTCGCGGGGCGATGCAGAAGGAGTAGACATCAGGAGTACGACCTCCGCTGGTCCGGAGCCGGGATCTGGGCGCCCTTGTACTCGACGGGAATGCCGCCGAGGGGGTAGTCCTTGCGCTGCGGGAAGCCCTGCCAGTCGTCCGGCATCATGATCCGCGTCAGCGCCGGGTGGCCGTCGAAGACCAGGCCGAAGAAGTCGTACGTCTCGCGCTCGTGCCAGTCGTTCGTCGGATAGACCTTGACCAGCGAGGGGACGTGCGGATCCGCGTCGGGGGCGCTGACTTCGAGGCGGATCAGGCGGTTGTGGGTGATCGAGCGCAGGTGGTAGACGGCGTGCAGCTCGCGGCCCTTGTCGTCCGGGTAGTGCACCCCGCTGACGCCCGTGCAGAGCTCGAAGCGCAGGGCAGGGTCGTCGCGCAGGGTCTGGGCGACGACCACGAGGTACTCGCGTTCGATGTGGAAGGTGATCTCGCCGCGGTCGACGACGGTCTTGTCGATGGCGTTCTCGGGGACGAGGCCCTGTTCCTCCAGGGCACCCTCCAGCTCGTCCGCGACCTCGTCGAACCAGCCGCCGTACGGCCGGGACGCGGCGCCCGGCAGCCGTACGGAGCGGACGAGGCCGCCGTAACCCGAGGTGTCGCCGCCGTTGTTGGCGCCGAACATGCCGCGCTGGACGCGGATCTCCTCGCCCTGGTCGCCGCGCATCCCCGGGAGGTTGGCCGCGCTGAGGTCTTTCTCGGGGTTGACCCCTTCGCTGTTCGCGTCGCTCATCGCAGCAGCCCCTTCATCTCGATCGTCGGGAGCGCCTTGAGCGCCGCTTCCTCCGCCTCGCGGGCCGCCTCCTCGGCGTTCACGCCGAGCTTGGAGGTCTGGATCTTCTGGTGGAGCTTGAGAATCGCGTCCATCAGCATCTCGGGCCGCGGCGGGCAGCCGGGGAGGTAGATGTCCACAGGGACGACGTGGTCGACGCCCTGCACGATCGCGTAGTTGTTGAACATCCCGCCCGACGAGGCGCACACGCCCATGGAGATGACCCACTTGGGGTTCGGCATCTGGTCGTAGACCTGCCGCAGGACGGGCGCCATCTTCTGGCTCACGCGTCCGGCGACGATCATCAGGTCGGCCTGCCGCGGTGAGCCGCGGAAGACCTCCATGCCGAAGCGCGCCAGGTCGTAGCGGCCCGCGCCCGTCGTCATCATCTCGATGGCGCAGCACGCGAGGCCGAACGTGGCCGGGAAAACGGATGACTTGCGCACCCAGCCCGCGGCCTGTTCGACGGTGGTCAGCAGAAAGCCGCTCGGCAGCTTTTCTTCGAGTCCCATGGCTTAAGGCCCCTCAGTCCCATTCCAGGCCGCCGCGCCGCCATACGTACGCGTACGCGACGAAGACGGTGAGCACGAAGAGCAGCATCTCCACGAGCCCGAAAACACCCAGGGCGTCGAAGGTGACGGCCCAGGGGTAGAGGAAGACGATCTCGATGTCGAAGACGATGAAGAGCATCGCCGTCAGGTAGTACTTGATGGGGAAGCGCCCGCCGCCGGCCGGCGTGGGGGTCGGCTCGATGCCGCACTCGTAGGCTTCAAGCTTGGCGCGGTTGTACCGCTTTGGACCGATAAGCGTGGCCATGACCACGGAGAAGATCGCAAAGCCTGCCCCGAGGGCTCCCAGTACGAGGATGGGCGCATACGCGTTCACCGCTCCTCGCTCCTCTCAGTCGGCACTGACTGCTGGCGGTTGGGTCGGACCCGCTCCCCAACTCCGCGCGGCCGATCCTCAGGAAGATCGCCCCCATGTGAAGCAGGTCACAAGCCCAACTGCTTCGCAGTCTATGCCCGCCGGTCTGTGATCTGCGACACGGCTACCGACAGCGGCTTTGTGATCTCCACCACCAGACGAAGGATCATGAAGCCGGATGAGCAGTGATCTTCATACGCGAAGCACCTGAGTGATCACGAGAGGTGACATCTTGGTCCGTTATCGCAGGTAGAAGCGCTGACCCACTATCAAGAGACAGTCCGTACGGGCAAATTGGCGCTGGACACGACTCGCTGATAGTGAACGGCGTTCACACATCAGGGGGAGGTGCGCGTACGTAAGTGGACGTGCGCGCATCCGCGCCCGCGGCGACCGACCCCGAGGGCCGCCCACTTCGTGACCTGCGTCACATGGGCCGTTACCTTTTAGAAACCGGGCTTGGCCATCGGTACCAACGAGTGGTAGGTCGCGGGCAATTCGGGCTTTTCGCGGAAAGCCAGTGATCACAGGCTTGATCACCGGTGTCCGGATTGCCCGTTACGGCGTCAATAAAGGTCGACGCGCCCGGAGTTCGATCGTTCAATCGGCAACTGTGGCGCACCACACGTTTCTTGAAGGAACCATGGAGGCCCTGATAGCGGTTGTACTCATGTCCCTCACCGCTCACATACCCAGCCACCGGAAGCCCCGTCGCAGCGCGTCGAAAATCGCCCTGCGAGCCGGAGTTGCCGGTGGCGTCCTCAGCACCCTGGCAGTCGCCGGTGCGTCCGCCCCGGCGAGTGCCGCCGAGCCGGTGACCGAGACGATCGAGATGCCGACCATCACGGCCGACCTCTCGACCCAGGTCGCGGAGTCCGCGTACGCCACGCAGGAGGCCGCGAACTCGTGGGCGCTGCAGGCCGAGCAGGACCAGGCCATCGCAAAGGCCGCGAAGCAGGCCAAGGCGGACCAGGCAGACGCCCAGCAGAAGGCGGAGGCCAAGAAGAAGGCCGAGGCCGAGGCGCAGCGCAAGGCCGAGGAAGCGCGTGCGTCGCGCTCCGCCCAGCGCACGACCCTCGCCACCGTCTCCGCCGCGGCGAACGTCTCGGCGCCCGCCAGCGGCAGCGTCGCGTCCGTCATCGCCTTCCTGAAGGCGCAGCTGGGCGACGCGTACGTCATGGGCGGCACGGGACCCAACTCGTGGGACTGCTCGGGTCTGACGCAGGCCGCGTTCCGCCAGGCCGGCGTGAGCCTCCCGCGCGTCTCGCAGGACCAGTCGACGGCCGGCACCCCGGTCTCGCTGTCCAACCTCCAGGTGGGCGACCTCCTGTACTGGGGCGCCGCGGGCTCGGCGTACCACGTGGGTGTGTACATCGGTAACGGCCAGTACCTGGACGCCGCGAACCCCTCGAAGGGCGTCGTCATCCAGGACCTCTCCGGTTACCCGGCGACCGGCGCGGTCCGCCTTCTCTGAGCGGACTCGCATTTCGCGTCATAGCTGACAAAGGGCCACCACTTCCCATGTGCGGGAGTGGTGGCCCTTTGCTGCCATCAGCCCCTGAAGTCGCGCTCCACGGGACGCCACATGCCGGAGCGCCCGCCTCCCGGAGATCCAGGAGGCGGGCGCCCGGTGTGACCAGGTCGGCCGGCTACGCCTTCGGCGCCACTTTGCTCAGGCCGTTGATGATGCGGTCCATCGCGTCGCCGCCCGTGGGGTCGGTCAGGTTGGCCAGCATCTTCAGCGTGAACTTCATCAGGACCGGGTGCGTCAGGCCGCGCTGCGTCGCGATCTTCATGACCTTCGGGTTGCCGATCATCTTCACGAAGGCGCGGCCCAGCGTGTAGTAGCCGCCGTACGTGTCCTTGAGGACCTTCGGGTAGCGCTGGAGGGCGAGTTCGCGCTGGGCGTCGGTCGCGCGGGCGTGGGCCTGCACGATGACGTCGGCCGCGATCTGGCCGGACTCCATCGCGTACGCGATGCCCTCGCCGTTGAACGGGTTGACGAGGCCGCCCGCGTCACCGACGAGCAGCAGGCCCTTGGTGTAGTGCGGCTGGCGGTTGAAGGCCATGGGCAGGGCGGCACCGCGGATCGGCGTCGTCATGTTCTCCGGCGTGTAGCCCCAGTCCTCCGGCATCGACGCGCACCAGGCCTTGAGCACCTCGCGCCAGTCCAGCTCACGGAAGGCCTGCGAGGAGTTGAGGATGCCGAGGCCGACGTTCGACGTGCCGTCGCCCATGCCGAAGATCCAGCCGTAGCCCGGCAGCAGCCGGTCCTGGGCGCCGCGGCGGTCCCACAGCTCCAGCCAGGACTCCAGGTAGTCGTCGTCGTGGCGGGGCGACTCGAAGTACGTGCGCACCGCGACGCCCATCGGGCGGTCCTCGCGCCGGTGCAGGCCCATCGCGAGGGACAGGCGGGTCGAGTTGCCGTCGGCGGCGACGACGAGGGGCGCGTGGAAGGTGACTTCGCGCTTCTCCTCGCCCAGCTTGGCGTTCACGCCGATGATGCGGCCCGTGCGGTCGTCGAGGATCGGGGCGCCGACGTTGCAGCGCTCGTACAGGCGGGCGCCCGCCTTCTGCGCCTGGCGGGCCAGCTGCTCGTCGAAGTCGTCGCGCTTACGGACGAGTCCGTAGTCCGGGTAGGAGGCGAGATCCGGCCAGTCCAGCTGGAGGCGGACGCCGCCGCCGATGATCCGCAGGCCCTTGTTGCGCAGCCAGCCCGCCTCTTCGGAGATGTCGATGCCCATCGACACGAGCTGCTTGGTGGCGCGCGGGGTGAGGCCGTCGCCGCACACCTTCTCGCGCGGGAACGCGGTCTTCTCCAGGAGGAGGACGTCGAGTCCGGCCTTGGCCAGGTAGTACGCGGTCGTCGAGCCGGCTGGCCCGGCCCCGACGACGATCACATCTGCGCTGTGCTCGGAGAGGGGCTCGGTCACGGCGGGTTCTCCCGTAAGACTCGAAATCTGCGTGCTGCGTGGCACCGGATATGGGCAGTCTATGCAGCGGTACCGATCACCCAGCCGAAGGGCCGCCCTGTGAACCGAGCTCTGCCTGATGTACGGCTCCGTGTCCCCACCGACGAGGACGCCTTCGCGTGGCACCGCGTCTTCGCCGACCCCGAGGTCATGGAGTTCCACGGCGGGGCCCCGGCCGAGCTGTCCGTGTACGAGGAGCTGACCGCCCGGCAGCGCCGGCACGACGCGGAACTGGGCTTCTGCCTGTGGACGATGACCGACGCGGACGGCGAGGTCATCGGCTTCACGGGCGCCCAGCCGTGGCCGCACGCGTGGGGCCCGGCGGGCGAGGTCGAGATCGGGTGGCGGCTCGGGCGCGCGCACTGGGGGCGCGGTTACGCGACGGCCGCCGCGCTCGCGACCCTGGAACGCGTACGGGCCACCGGCGTGCGCAGCGTCGTCGCGATGGTCGACGCCCGCAACGAACGGTCCATAGCGGTGACACGGCGGCTCGGAATGGAGCGGTCGGAGACGTTCACCGTGCCGGGTGCCGCGCGTACGGGGCATTGCTTCAGGCTCGACCTGTAGCAAGCTTCCGGTCCGGCCCCGGCCAGAGCTACCCTTCGGGTACCGCTGGGGGTGAAGTCTGTGCGCATTACACCCAAGACGCCCGAGGTGCGCGTACCGAAGCTGGTCGGCCTGATGGCCGTCGACGCGCGCGAGGCCGCGGCGGCGCGCGGCGTACTGCTTGCCGCCCCCGACCGCCCCGACTTCCGTCTCACCGTGGTCGATTACGTCGTACGCCAGTACCCACTGCCCGACACCGAGGTGCCCCGCGGCGCCGTCGTCACCGTCTGGTTCGATCTGCCCGACGGTGACGGCGGCGGAGGCGCCGGGGTGCACGAGCCCCGGATGCCGGGGCCGCGCGGCGGCGGGATGCAGCGGGAGCTGGACGAGCCGGGGGAGCCGTATTCGGTGGCCGGGGTGTAGCGACCGGCAGCGGAGTGACCGGTTCCCCCGAGGCGGGCTACCCGTGGCGGGAGCCGGTCACAACTGGCCGACGCCGACGGCTACTTCACGCCCCGGTGCAGCGCCACCACGCCGCCCGTCAGGTTGCGCCACGCCACCTTCGACCAGCCCGCCTTCTGGAGCCGCGCGGCGAGCGCCGGCTGGTCGGGCCAGCTGCGGATGGACTCGGCGAGATAGACGTACGCGTCCGGGTTCGACGACACCGCGCGGGCGACCGGCGGCAGGGCGCGCATCAGGTACTCGGTGTAGACCGTGCGGAAGGGCGTCCACGTCGGCTGCGAGAACTCGCAGATCACTACGCGTCCGCCGGGCTTCGTCACCCGGTACATCTCACGCAGCGCCGTGTCCGTGTCCTGCACGTTCCGCAGCCCGAAGGAGATGGTGACGGCGTCGAACGTGTCGTCCTTGAACGGCAGCTTCGTCGCGTCGCCCGCCGTGAACGGCATCCACGGGTGGCGCTGCTTGCCGACCTGGAGCATCCCGATCGAGAAGTCGCACGGCACGACATACGCGCCGGCCTGCGCGAACGGCTGGGAGGACGTCGCCGTACCGGCCGCGAGGTCGAGGACCTTCTGCGCGGGGCGCGCGTCGACGGCCTTCGCGACCTCCTTGCGCCAGAGCCGGGCCTGGCCGAGCGAGAGCACGTCGTTGGTGATGTCGTAGTTCGCCGCCACGTCGTCGAACATCGAGGCGACTTCGTGCGGCTGCTTGTCCAGGGATGCGCGGGTCACATGACCATTGTGGCAGTACGCGCCGGGGCCGGTTCGGCAGGGCGCCGGTCGGGAACCGGCGCCTCCGAGACAAACAGCCGCAGACTCAGCGGCGCCGGTACACGAGCCGTCCGTCGACGACCGTCGCCACGCACGTGGACGCCCCGCGCCGGACGAGCGCGAGCCGGTCCGGTACGTCGAACACGGCGAACCGCGCGGGCCCTCCCGGCACCAGCGCGGGCAGCAGCACGAGCGGGACCGGCGAGAACGACACGGGCCCCGGCTGGTTCTCCGGGCGCTGCCCGATCGCGAGCCCGGCCCTGCGCACCGCGTCCACCACGACGCGGGACCGCAGCTCCCCCGCCACGGCGACCGTGCCGTGCGCGAACAGCTGCTGGATGCCGCGCCGCGCACTGGCGCCGACCCGCGACGGATCGGCGCTGAAGATCTCCCGCGCGCGCTCCCCGACGATCGGCCGGGTGCCGAACTCGTCGGCCTCGCGCGGGTCCGGGTGGTACGTGGCCTCGAGGATCTCGGGCCCGAACGGGTTGAGCAGTCCGGGCGTGAGGATGCCGGGCCAGCGCCGCACCCGCGCCTCGGGCCGGACGGCGACCAGGTCCTCGTACGGGCCGACGGCGGACACGGAGTCGCCGTCGATGAGGACCGAGGCCTCCGGGGAGGCCTCGGCCACGTGGATCGTCAGCACAGGGGCCTCAGTTGGTGGAGACGAGCTTCAGCTCGGGGTGCGCCGTGCCGCCCTCGAGCGCGGTCGACGAGATGTGCGACTGGACGCGGTCGTCGACCGGGTCGTTCGCCGGGTCGTCGTGCACGACGAGGTGCTCGTACGTCGTGGCGCGCTGCGCCGGGACGCGGCCCGCCTTGCGGATGAGTTCGATGATCTCCATGCGGTTGGAGCGGTGCCGGGCACCGGCCGAGGAGACGACGTTCTCCTCCAGCATGATCGAGCCGAGGTCGTCCGCGCCGTAGTGCAGGGACAGCTGGCCGACCTCCTTGCCGGTGGTCAGCCAGGAACCCTGGATGTGGGCCACGTTGTCGAGGAAGATCCGCGCGATGGCGATCATGCGCAGGTACTCGAAGAGCGTGGCCTGCGTCTGGCCCTTCAGCTTGTTGTTCTGCGGCTGGTACGTGTACGGGATGAACGCGCGGAAGCCGCCCGTCCGGTCCTGTACGTCGCGGATCATGCGCAGGTGCTCGATGCGCTCGGCGTTGGTCTCGCCGGTGCCCATCAGCATCGTGGACGTCGACTCGACGCCCAGGTTGTGGGCGATCTCCATGATCTCCAGCCAGCGCTCGCCGGACTCCTTCAGCGGAGCGATCGCCTTGCGGGGGCGCTCCGGGAGCAGCTCGGCGCCGGCGCCGGCGAAGGAGTCGAGGCCCGCGGCGTGGATCCGCTGGATGGCCTCCTCCACGGAGACCTTCGAGATACGGGCCATGTGCTCGATCTCGGACGCGCCGAGGGAGTGGATGACGAGCTGCGGGAACGCCTTCTTGATCGCGGAGAAGTGCTCCTCGTAGTACTCGACGCCGTAGTCCGGGTGGTGGCCGCCCTGGAACATGATCTGCGTGCCGCCGAGTTCGACGGTCTCGGCGCAGCGGCGCAGGATGTCGTCGAGGTCGCGCGTCCAGCCCTTGTCGGTGTCCTTGGGCGCGGCGTAGAAGGCACAGAACTTGCACGCCGTCACGCAGACGTTCGTGTAGTTGATGTTCCGCTCGATGATGTACGTCGCGATGTGCTCGGTGCCGGCGTAACGGCGGCGCCGGATGGCGTCGGCGGCGGCGCCGAGCGCGTGCAGCGGGGCGTCGCGGTAGAGGTCGAGCGCCTCCTCCGGAGTGATCCGCCCACCTGCGGCGGCGCGGTCGAGGATGGGCTGGAGGTCGGCCTTCTCGGTCACCGGGCGTCCCTTTCATCAGGGTTGTGGACAGACCGAACCAGCGTACGCCAGGGCACTGACTCCCTTGACGTCAGGCGGCGTACGCGCCCATCAATACGCCCACCAGGGCGCCCGCCAGCAGGAACGGGCCGAAGGGGATGGCCGTGCGGCGGCCCGCGCGCCGGGCGAGCACGAGGCCGGCGCCGTAAAGCGCCGCGAACAGGAACCCGGCGAACGTGCCGATGAACGCGACGCCCCACCCGTACCAGCCGAGCATCGCGCCCAGACCGACGGCGAGTTTCACGTCACCGAAGCCGAGGCCCTGGGGGCTGATGAGGAAGAGGACGAAGTAGCCGCCGCCGAGGAGGACCGCACCGAGGAGCGCCGCGAGCCAGTCGCCGCCCGCTTCGGGCAGCAGCGCGGCCAGGCCGAGCAGGGCGGGGGCGGCCACGGCGAGCGGGATGGTGAGGAGGTCGGGCAGGCGTTTGACGCGCGCGTCGACGAGGGCGAGGAGTACGCCGACGGGGGCGAGCAGCAGCCAGACGGCGAGTTCGGGCCGGGTGCCGGTGGCGGCGGCGAGGGCGGCGCAGACGGCGGCGGTGAGGGCTGGGGTGAGGAGGGCGCCGGGTCCGGCCACGTGGTCGCCGGGTCCGAGCGTGCCGCCCACGTGGTCGCCGGGTCCGAGCGTGCGGCCGCACACCCCGCACCGTCCGCGCCCCACCCAGCCGCGCACCCCGCCCGGCAGCGGATGCCCGTCCGGGCAGGTGCTCCGCCAGTCCTCTTCCGGTTCGACGGAGAACCGGTACGCGGCGCGCGGCACGAGCAGCAGTCCGGCGACGGCGCCCCACACCGCGGCAGCCACGACCAGGGCCACCATCAGTCGACGCGCCGCATCGTGGCGACGGGGTCGCCCGCGCGCGGGTTGTCCGTCTCATACGTGAGGCGGTCGCCCGACTTCGACAGGGTGAGGCGGACCTCGTGGCGGCCGGTGGTGCACTGGGCGCCGTTCGACTTCTCGGCGATGCTCGTGGCGACGATCCGGTCCTTCTCCACCTTCTTCAGGACGAGAACGTCCTCGCAGACCGCGCCGATCGGGTCGGTCTGGTGGAACATGCCGAACTCCTCACCGATCGCGCCCTTGTCGACGGTGACGCGGAAGGTGCCCATCGGCAGCTTGCCGCCGAGGCCGGTGGCGGGACCTTCCCACGTGCCGACATACGCGGCGGGGACCGCTTCCTTCACCGGGACCGAGTCGCCCGGGGGAGCCGCTGAGGCGGTGGCCGCCGGCGGCCGGCCGCCCGCCGTGTCACTGCCCTTGGACGACCCCGGCCAGAAGTCGAAAAGGAACGCCGAACCGAGGGTTACGGCGGCCAGCGCGCCCGCGACACCGAGGGCCACCGTGCAACTGAGCTTGCGCCCACGCCCGTTGGCACCCGGGGTCGACGTCGCGGCCACGCTGACGGAGAGCTTGCCCTGGGCGGAGAGTTTGCCCGGGGCGGAGGTTTCCGTGGGCGCCGCGTCCGCGCGTGCCGCCGGAACGGCCGCCGAAGTCCACGCGGGCGGCGGCCCGTACGCGGGATCGGGCGGCCCGAACACCCCGGCGGGCGGCCCGCCCCCCGACGCCCCGGCAACCGAGGGCGCGCCCATCGACGGCGCGCCCATCGACGGTTCGCCCACCGACGGTTCGCCCACCGACGGCTGGCTGAACGCCACCGGCCCCGAAAGCCCTCCACCCTTCCCCGGCACCCCGCCCTCCAGATCGAGCAGCGCCACCGCGCCCCGCCCCACCTGCTCGACCAGCGCGCCCGGCAGCCACCCCGCCGCCACGAGCGAGGCCGCGCCCTGCGGTGCGAGGGCCCGCGCCACCTCGTCCGGGGCAGGGCGCGCGGCCGGGTCCTTGGCCAGGCACGCCGCCGCGACCTCACGCAGCTCCCCGCTCGCCAGGCCCAGTTCGGGTTCCTCGTGCACGACCTTGTAGAGGAGCGCGGCGGACGAGTCGCCGGGGAAGGGGGACGTGCCGGTCACCGCGTAGACGAGGACCGCGCCGAGCGAGAAGACATCGGCGGCGCCCGTGACGCCCTTGCCGAGGATCTGCTCGGGCGCCATGTATCCGGGCGACCCGATGGAGACGCCAGTGGAAGTAAGGGAGGCCGTTACGTCGGTCGCGCGGGCGATGCCGAAGTCGATGAGGCGTGGGCCGTCCACCGTCAGCAGGACGTTCGACGGCTTCACGTCGCGGTGGACGAGCCCGAGCCCGTGCACCGCCGACAGCGCCTCGGCCAGCCCGGCCCCGAGGACCCGTACGGAGTGGTCGGGCAAGGGGTGTTCCTTCACGGCCTGCGCCAGGGAAGGCCCGGCGACGTACCCCGTCGCCACCCATGGAACGGACGCCTCCGGGTCGGCGTCGAGGACCGGCGCGGTCCAGGCGCCCCCGACGCGCCGCGCGGCGTCGACCTCGCGCCGGAAGCGGGCCCGGAACTCCTCGTCGAGCGCGAAGTGGGGATGGACGACCTTCACGGCGACGGTACGGCCGCCGGCGCTGCGCCCCAGATAGACCCGGCCCATTCCGCCCGAACCGAGCCGCCCGAGCAGCCGATAGGGCCCGATCGCGGTCGGCTCGCCGGCTTCCAGCGGCTGCATGGCCTGGCCCCTCCCCCTGTGCCCACGCTTCGGTCGGGCCAGGTTAGTCCCCCGTTGTGACAGACGGGTGTGACAGCTCGGATGGAATGGATCATTCCGAATGACCGCGGCCCCGGATCGCATTCGGTATTCCAAAAATGCTTCACCGGTGAAATTCTCAGGACGCTCCGACAGCCACCCCGAGGAGCCCGTTGTTTCCCGGATAGCCGGAATTGCCCGCACCCGAGAGGGACCGTACGCAGAAGGCGTACAGGAAATTCCCGAAGCGGAATTCCCGTACGCCTTCCAGTAGCTGTGGGCGTCAGCTCGTCACGGCTGCAGCAGATCCACCCGTACGTCCGCCGGGAAGCCGGTCGTCGGGCCCACGCGGCGGGCGAACTCGGTGACGCCTTCCAGCTGCCGGGCGCCGAAGCGGAAGTCGAGCGTCGTGAAATAGCGCTCCAGAAGCTCCTCGTCGAAGACCTCCCAGCGGGCGGCCTGCTCGGCGACCTTGGAGACCTCTTCCAGGGACACGTCACGGGAGGCGAGGAACGCCTCGTGGACCTTGCGCGTGATGAGCGGCTCGCGCTCCACGTAGTCCTTGCGCGCGGCCCACACGGCGAAGACGAACGGCAGGCCCGTCCACTCCTTCCACAGGGCGCCCAGGTCGTGCACCTGGAGGCCGAGGCGCGGGGCGTCGTGCAGGTTGGCGCGCAGCGCGGCGTCACCGATGAGGACGGCCGCCTCCGCGTCCTGCATCATCAGGCCCAGGTCGGGCGGGCACGTGTAGTACTCGGGCTGTACGCCGAAGCGCTCCGCGAGCAGCAGCTGCGCGAGGCGCACGGAGGTGCGCGACGTGGAGCCGAGGGCGACGCGGCGCCCGTCGAGCTGGTCGAGCGGTACCTGCGAGACGATCACACAGGACATGACCGGGCCGTCGCAGCCGACCGCGAGGTCAGGGAAGGCGACGAGCTGGTCGGAGGCTTTGAGGAACTCGACGAGGGTGATGGGGCCGATGTCGAGGTCGCCCTGCACAAGGCTCTCGCTGAGCTTCTCCGGGGTGTCCTTCGTGAGCTCGAGGTCGAGAAGCGTTCCCGTCCTGGCGAGCCCCCAGTAGAGGGGCATGCAGTTGAGGAACTGGATGTGGCCGACGCGCGGCCGTACGCGATGCGGGGTCTCGGGAGAATTGTCCACATCGCGAGGCTAGACCCCATGCGGTACGGTGCAGGCTTCAGGGTCCCCGAGAGGCGTACGAGCCGGTCCCCGGGGAGCGTCTGACAGAGCCCCTCATTGACTTCCGGGCGGGTCATCACACCCGCCCTGTCAACCCTTCCTCACCCCCGGTCAAACCTCCGGGTGACGTGATCTTGCCCTCTATTGCATTCCGGTGCCTGCGTGCTAGGCTCGCCGCAAGTTGCAGTTTGGTTTCCCTTGCAGTACAGAGCCTGCGGAGCATGTGACCGCGGGCTCTCGTCGTTTTCAGACTTTTGCAGTTGTTCGCAAGTGCATTTGCAGGTTCTGGAGCAGGGCGACCCTTTGGCCCAAGGAGGGCTTATGGCTACCGGAACCGTGAAGTGGTTCAACGCTGAAAAGGGCTTTGGCTTCATTGCCCAGGAAGGCGGCGGCCCGGACGTCTTCGTCCACTACTCCGCGATCAACGCAAACGGCTTCCGCTCCCTCGAGGAGAACCAGGCCGTGAGCTTCGACGTCACGCAGGGCCCCAAGGGTCCGCAGGCGGAGAACGTCACCCCCATGTAATTGGGGCGTCCCCGGGTTTCCCCCAGGGGACGTCGTGACTCCGGAACGGATGCAGTACCCAAGGAGCCCCGCTCCTCCAAGTGCCCAGGCACAGGGAGGGGACGGGGCTCCTGCCTTTGCACTCCGCGGGGTGCGGCTTGCTGGTCCACGGGGTGCTCGCCTGCCGGCCCGCGGGGCACGCGCTCGCCGGTCCGCGGGGGGCGCCTCGGCGGCCCGTGGGGAACTCCTTGCCGGTCAGAGCGGTACGCCCCGCCGTCACGCAGGGCGAACACGCGAGAATTCGGTCCCGCCCGGACGAATAGCGTCTCCGCCGCAGCCCCGGGTGAACGCATCGCGCCCTATAGGAGTCGATAACAGACCCGAACGATCACGCGGGCCGACTTCACAGGATCGCTCGCTACTGTGATCGCCCCCGCGTCACCGACCGGATTCGGCGCAGGTAGGTATACCGATTCCGGGCATCGGCCGATGCCGGGGGAAGCCTGCCCGGCACATGCTGGCCGCGTCCGACGAAACGCAGCACGACGGAGGCACCAGACACATGCGGCAGCTCCTGGACACCCGGTCCGCAGGACTCATCGGCAGGGAGAGCGCCGCGGCCGAACTGGAGTCGCTGCTGCGGGAGAAACGCCTGGTGACGGTCGTCGGACCCGGCGGTGTCGGCAAGACCGCGCTCGCCGCGCAGGTCGGGGGACGCCTGCTGGACGAACCGTGGGCCGCCGCCGGCACGGCCGATCTGGCGCCGCTCGACGTCCCCGGTCTCGTACCCCACAGCCTCGCCCGTGCCCTGCGGATCGACGGCAGTACCGCGCTGCCCCAACTTCCCGCGCTGGCCGACGCGATCGGGCGGCGCCCGATGCTGCTCGTCGTGGACACGTGCGACCGCCGGGCCGAGGAGTGCGGCGAGACGCTGGCCCAACTGGTGGAGGCGTGCCCGGCGTTGCACGTACTGGCGACGAGCAGGATCCCGCTGGCCGCCTCGGACACGTTCCCGCTGGCCTCACCTGCGCCCGACACCGGCGTCCAACTGCTCACCTCTGCCGCGCGGGAGGCGGGTGCGACCGAGGATCCGGACCCCGACCTGGCGCGCCGGATCTGCGCGGCCCTCGACGGTCTGCCGCTCGCCCTGCGCATCGCCGGAGGCCAGCTCGCGCACCGGGACGCCGACGACCTGCTCACGCTCATCGGCCGCCCCGACCAGCTCCTCGACCTGCCCGCCCCGATGCCCGGACTCCCCTACCGGCTCCGCACCCTGCGCGGCTCGCTGTGCTGGAGCGTACGGCTGTGCTCACCCGGCGAACGGCTGCTGTGGGCGCGGGCCGGCGTCTTCACCGGCCCGTTCACGCGGGACGACGCCCTCACGGTGTGCGCGGACGAACGCCTGCCCCCGGACGACCTCGTCCTCGCGTTCGACGGCCTCGCGAACCACTCCCTCCTCACCCCCGGCCCGCCCGGCACCTTCCGTATGTCGGCCGCGACCCGCGCCTACGGCAAGCAGATGCTGGAACTCCTGGGCGAGGACGCCGAATTCAGACGCCGCGCCCTGACCCACTGCCTCCAGAACGCGCTGACCCCGTAGGCCGTCAGCGTTTGCGGGGCAGACCCCAGGCCGCCAGTCCCGCGGTCACGCACAGGACTCCGCCCGCGACGACGAGGCTCACCCGCATACCGTGCAGCGAGAAGCCGTCCCCCGCGCCGCCCGCGACCAGCGAGCCGAACAATGCGACGGCGAGCGCTCCGCCGGTCTGGCGGAGGGCGTTCAGGAGACCGGAGGCCGTGCCCGCGCGGTCGGCGGGCACGCTGTCCATGAGCAGCGCGGTGAGAGCGGGCACCGCGAACGCGCCGCCCATGGCCGTGGGAATCAGCAGCACGATGATCAGCCACACCGGAGTGTGCGCGGCCAGTGGCAGGAGGCTGAACATGCCGAGGGCGAGGACGGCCTGCCCGGTCACGATGACGGGACGGCGGCCGAAGCGTTCGGCCATCGGCGGGGAGATCAGGTTGGTCGACGTGATGATCGCCGCCATCGGTACGAACATCAGGCCCGCCTCCGTACCGGACATGCCGAGCAGCTGCTGGTAGTAGAGGCCGAGCAGGAAGATCGTGCCGTAGAAGCCCGCGCTCACCGCGAAGCCGACGGCGAGGGAGACGCTCACCTCGCGGCGGCGCAGCAGGGCCGGCGGGACCACGGGTGCGCGGTGGCGCCGCTCGACGGTGCGGAAGGCGAGGGCACCGGCGACGGTGACCGCGAGGGCCGCGAGGACGGGCGGCGCGGTCCAGCCCGCGTGGCCGCCCTGGATGACGGCGAAGGCGAGTGAGGCGAGAGTGAGCACGGCGGCGGCCTGGCCGGCCAGGTCGAGCGGGGCGGGACGGCGCTCCGAGCGCGGGACGCGGGTGAGGAGCCCCAGGATGAGCGCGCCGACGGGCAGGTTGAGGAAGAACACGGCGCGCCAGCCGGCCGCCTCGGTGAGCGCGCCGCCGAGCACCGGGCCGACGGCCATGGCGACCGAACCGCCCACCGTCCACAGGGCGATGGCCCGCGCACGGCGGCCGGCGTCGTCGTAGGCCTGGCGGATCAGCGCGAGCGAGGCCGGCATGACGACGGCGGCGGCGCTGCCCTGGACGACGCGGGCCGCGACGAGCGTGCCGATACCGGGCGCGAGAGCGCAGGCGAGTGAGGCGGCGGTGAAAAGGACGACGCCCCAGGCGTACGCGCGCCGGGCACCGGCCCGGTCGGCGAGCGCCCCCGCCGAGAGCATGAGGGCGGCGAACATCAGGGTGTATGCGTCGACGATCCACTGCAGGCCGGTGATGCCCCCGTGCAGCGACGAACGGATCGCGGGCAGCGCGATGTTCACGGCGGACACGTCGATGGAGATGACGGTGAAGCCCAGGAGGGCGGCGACCAGGGCGAACCCGGCCGCGGGCCGTCCGGCCGTGTTCGGGGGAGGCGGCGCGGGGCTGCGTGCGCGGTCGGAGACTTGTGGACGGTCCGAGGTCTGTGGGCGGCCAGAGGTGTGTGGACGGTCCGAGGTCTGTGGGTGCTCAGAGGTCTGTGGGCGGTCAGAGGTCTGTGGGTGCTCAGGGGTCTGTGGGTGGTCCTGGTTCTCGGGGCGGTCCGGGATTCGCTCGCGGTCGGAGACCTGGGCGCGGTCCGCGTTCAGTGCGCGGTCCGGGTTCTGCCGGTCGGGGCGGCGGGCGGTGCTCGGCATACGGGACTCCTCGGGTGCGGGTCGGAACTCCCCGGGCTCACGGTCGTGAACTCGGGGCAGGGCGGGCGTCGTTGCGGCCCTGGGGTAGGGCGACGCCGGTTCGGCTTCGTGCGGGCGGCTCAGGCCACCGCGGCCGCGGCCCGGTGCCGTGCACCCCCTGGGTCCGCAGTGGCCGGGCCACCCGCAACGGGCACCACTCTGCTGGCTTCCGGCTCCGACCGGCAGGGCGCGTCGCACCGGGGTGCGGCGTTCCTGGCCCTGACACGGCCCCCCACGGACATGGCCCGGCGGGGACAATGGGCGTATGGCTGGTGGAGCGGCACACGAGGGCACTGAGCTGGGCAGGTATCTGAAGGCGCGGCGCGCGCTGGTGAGTCCGGCGGACGCGGGGCTGCCCGCGGGCGCGGGGATCCGGCGCACCCCGGGCCTGCGCCGTGAGGAGCTGGCGACGCTCGCCGGGGTCAGCGTCGACTACTACACGCGCCTGGAGCGGGGCCGCGAGACGAACCCCTCCACCGCAGTGATCGACGCGATCAGCCGGGCGCTACGACTGTGCGGCGACGCCCACGAACGGCTGCACGACCTGGCCGAACTCGCCTCGGGCCGCCTCACCGAGCCGCACCCCACGACCGAGGAGACCGTCCGCGAGTCGGTCCTGCGGGTCCTGGACGCGCTCAGTCCGCTGCCCGCGTACGTGACGAGCCCGCACAGTTACATGCTGGCGGCGAATCCGGCGGGGCGGCGCCTCATGCCGGGTCTGTGGGACTGGCCGGAGGAGGAGCGCAACGTCACGCGCTATCTGTTCCTGCACCCGGTGGGCCGCACGCTCTACGAGCCCTGGGAGGAGACGGTCACCCAGTCCGTGGCGCACCTGCGCGCGGTGGGCGGCAAGGACCCCGACTCGCCCCGGCTGACCGCGCTCGTGGGTGAACTGCTCCTCAAATCACCGGAGTTCGCGCGCATCTGGGACCGGTACGAGGTGCTTGAGCGCGGCGGCGGGACGAAGACGTTCGCGCATCCCAAGGTCGGCCGGATGACCCTCACGTACGAGGTCATGCAGCTGGCCCGGACGGGCGGGCAGCGCCTTGTGACGTATCAGGCCAGGCCCGGTACGCCGGACGAGGCGGCGATGCTCCGCCTCGATCCGGCGGCCCGCGCCGCGCAGGCCTGAGCCCGTTCTTCCGTCTGAGCCCTTAGCCCCTCAGGCTCGTTCCAGGATTGCCGTCACGCCCTGGCCGCCCGCCGCGCAGATCGAGATGAGGCCGCGGGACGGGCCGTTCTGTTCGCTCAGGAGTTTGGCGAGGGTGGCGACGATGCGGGCGCCCGTCGCGGCGAACGGGTGGCCGGTGGCGAGGGAGGAGCCGGCGGTGTTGAGACGGTCCCGGTCGACCGGGGCCAGGCCCTGCTTCTCCCAGGCCGCGAGGGTGGCGAGGACCTGGGAGGCGAAGGCCTCGTGGACCTCGAAGAGGTCGAAGTCCTCGATGCCGAGACCGGCGCGCTCCAGCATCCGGGGCACGGCGTGCGCGGGGGCCATGAGGAGGCCGTCGCCCTCGCCGCCGGTGACGTCGCCGCCCACGAAGTCCACCGCTCCGGTCTCGTACGCGGTCAGGAACGCCAGTGGTTCCAGGCCCCGTTCGGCGGCCCACTCCTCGCTCGCGAGCAGGACCACGGCCGCGCCGTCGGTCAGCGGGGTCGAATTGCCCGCCGTCATCGTCGGGTTCGGGCCGTCGACACCGAACACCGGCTTGAGCGTGGCGAGTTTCTCCACGGTGGAGCCGGGACGCAGGTTCTGGTCGCGGGCGAGTCCGCGGAACGGGACGACGAGGTCGTCCAGGAATCCGCGCTCGTAGGCGGCGGCCAGGCGCTGGTGGCTGGCGGCGGCGAGTTCGTCCTGCGCCTCGCGGGCGATGCCCCAAGTACGGGCGGTGACGGCGGCGTGCTCGCCCATGGACAGGCCGGTGCGCGGCTCGGCGTTGCGCGGGATGTCCGGTACGAGGTGCTGGGGGCGGACCTTGGCGAGGGCCTTGAGGCGCGCGGGCACGGACTTGGCACGGCGGGCTTCGAGGAGGATCCGGCGCAGGGAGTCGTTCACGCCGAGAGGCGCGTCGCTCGCGGTGTCCGAGCCGCCGGCGATCGCGCTGTCGAGCTGCCCGAGCGCAATCTTGTTGGCGGCGGCGATCACGGCCTGGAGGCCGGTTCCGCACGCCTGCTGGATGTCGTACGCGGGGGTGCGGGGGTCGAGTGCGGAGCCGAGGAGGGTCTCGCGGGCGAGGTTGAAGTCGCGGCTGTGCTTGAGGACGGCTCCGGCGACGAACTCGCCCACGGCGCCCGGCTGTTGGAGGTCATAGCGAGTGACGAGGCCGTCGAGTGCGGCGGTCAGCATGTCCTGGTTCGAGGCGGTCGCGTACGGGCCGTCGGAGCGGGCGAAGGGGGTACGGCTGCCGCCGACGACGGCGACGCGGCGCGGCAGGTCCACGCGGACCGGACGGGCGGGGCGTTCCATCTCGACCAACTCCTGACTGTTGAGTAACCTTACTCATAAGTAAATTACCGACCGACCAGGGAGTTGGACAATGGCCGACCGCTATCTGAACTTCACCGGCACGGCCCCGGGCCGCTTCCTGACCCGCCGCCTGGGCCTTCCTCAGCCGGCCGAGCTGCGCCGCTGGAGCGCCGAGTACCCCTCTTTCGAAGGCGTGGTGCTCCACCTGACGGCGGGCGAGCCGAAGCACTCGGCGGAGCTGGCGGAGGTGCTTGGGCGGACCGGGCTCGATGTGCGGACGGGTCTCGACGTGCGGACGGGTCTCGACGTGCGGACGGGTCTCGACGTGCGGGCCGAGGTGGAGGGCCCCAGCGAGAGCGCTGCCCGTCCCGCCGCCATCGTCCTCGACGCCACCGCCGTCGCCGACGTCACCGGCCTCGCGCAGGTCCACGCCGCCCTGCACCCCGTCGCGCGCACGGTCGCGGCGAGTGGCCGGATCGTCGTCCTCGGCTCCCCCGTCTCCCGCGACGACCACCACCAGGCCGCCGCCCAGCAGGCACTCGAAGGGTTCACGCGCTCGCTCGGCAAGGAGATAGGCCGCGGCCGCACGGTGACCCTCGTCCGCGTCGAAGGGCCCGTGGCCGCCGCCGAGTCGACGCTCCGTTTCCTGCTCTCGCCCCGGTCCGCGTACGTGAGTGGCCAGGTCATCGAGGTGACCGCCGCCGAGACGACGGCGCCCGCCGACTGGGCGCGTCCCTTGGCCGGCCGGACCGCGCTGATCACGGGCGCCGCCCGGGGTATCGGCGCGGCCGTCGCGGAGGTCCTGGCGCGGGACGGCGCACGCCTGGTGCTGCTCGACGTACCGTCCGCGCGGCAGGATCTGGAGGCGCTCGCGGCCCGGCTCGACGGGACCGCGCTGCCCCTCGACATCACGGCCGCCGACGCGGCCGAGCGGATCATGGACGCGGTCCCCTCCCTCGACACCCTCGTCCACAACGCGGGCATCACCCGGGACCGCACCCTCGCCAAGATGCCCGCCGACCGCTGGGCCTCGGTCATGGACGTGAACCTCGCGAGCGTCCTGACCACCACGGACGCCCTCCTCAAGGCCGGCGCCCTCAACCGCGGCGGCAGCATCGTCGCCACCGCCTCCATCGCGGGCCTCGCGGGCAACGCCGGGCAGACGAACTACGCGGCCAGCAAGGCCGGTATCGCCGGAATGACCCGTTCCCTCGCGCCCCGGGCCCTCGCCGACCACGGCGTCACGGTCAACGCGGTGGCCCCCGGCTTCATCGAGACGAAGATGACGGCCGCCGTCCCGCTGTTCATCCGCGAGGCCGGCCGCCGCATGAACTCGCTCGGGCAGGGCGGGCAGCCGGTGGACGTCGCCGAGACGACTGCGTGGTTCGCGCACCCGGCTTCCGGTTCCGTCAACGGCCAGGTCGTCCGCGTCTGCGGCCAGAGCCTGCTGGGGGCGTGACGACCATGACCACCGTCACCCTCAACGCAGCCCCCGCGCTGCCTCCCCTCCTGGCCCGCGGCGCCCTGTTCTCGCCGCTCAAGCGGCCGGGCCCCGGCGCCGAGGCCCCCGCGACGCGCCTCGTCCTGCCGAACGCCCGCGCCGACCACGCCCGCCTCGCCAAGTACCGCGAGGTGTGCGGCTTCGACGCGGAGTCGGCCTTCCTGCCAGTCACGTATCCGCACGTCCTCGGCTTCCCGCTGGCGATGCGGATCATGGCGGAGCGACGCTTCCCGCTGCCGCTGCTCGGCCTCGTCCACACGTCCCTGACCGTCACGCAGGGGCACGACCTGCCGATGGGCGAGACGTACGAACTGTCCGTGCAGGTCAAGGAGCTGACCCCGCACCGGCGCGGCACGGAGGCCACGGTCGTGACGGAGCTGCGGGCGGGCGACACACGCGCGTGGTCGTCGTCGAGCACGTATCTGGCACGCCACCGCACGGACGCCCCGGCCGATTCGACGACCGGCGGAGCGCGGCCGGATCCCCTGCCCGCCGTCGCCGAGTGGACCCTGCCCGGCGACCTCGGCCGCCGCTACGCCGCCGCGTCCGGCGACCGCAACCCGATCCACCTGCACCCGCTCACGGCCCGCCTCTTCGGCTTCCCGCGCCACATCGCCCACGGCATGTGGACGGTAGCCCGCTGCCTCGCGGAACACGGCGGCGCCCACGGAGAAGTCCAGGTCAGCGCCCAGTTCCGCGCCCCCGTACTCCTGCCGGCCACGGTGACGTACGCATCCCAGGGCGCCGCATTCGAGCTCCGCTCGGACCGAACGCATGTGACGGGGGAGGTACTGCGGGCCGGGGGTCGGTGAGCCGTAGCCGCTACGCACCGGGGCCGGCGTCCGACGCCGGCCCCTCCACCGTCACCGGCGAAGCCCTACGCCCCGGCCTCCGGCGACCACCGCCGGCCCTCCATCAAGTTCCCGAGCCCCGCCCAAGCGAAGTTCATCAGCGTCGCCGCCGCCTCCTTCGCCGTGACCGACTCGTCCGTGTTGGCCCAGCCCGCCAGCGATTCCGCGGCCCCGACCAGCGCCTGGGCGAGCCCGGCCACCTCGCGCTCCTGCAGCTCGGGGTCGCCGTGGGCCTCGCGGGCCGCCTCGACGATCAGGCCGGTCACGAACGCGACGAGTTCCTCCCGCATCGCCGTGACCTCGGCGACGAACGGCTCACCGCCCGTCCGTGCGTGGCGGTGCAGGACCGCCCAGCCATCGGGGTTGCCGGCCGTGTGCGTGAAGAACGCCGTCAGCCCGGTCCACAGCTGCCGGTCGGCGTCACCGGTGCCGATGGTCCCCTCGCGCACGGCCGCGATCAGGGCCTCCGACTCACGCCGGATGCACGCCGAGAAGAGCTCTTCCTTGGAGTTCAGATACAGATAGACCAGCGGCTTCGACACCCCGGCCAGCTCGGCGATGTCGTCCATCGACGCGGCCCGGTACCCCCGCTCGCCGAACACCCGCACCGCGGCGGCCATCATCTCGCGCTCCCGCTCGGCGCGCGGCATCCGCTTCGCCCTCACTTCGCCCACCCCGGCCGACCGCCTTTCTCCGCACCCCCGTACCCGGCAAGCGTACGATCCCCGAAAAAACGCCCACACCCCGCGCCCCGCCCGAAGCAAATGCGCCTTGGGGTACGGAGTCAGAACGCCTGGAGATAGACCCTCGCCTGACCGGCGCCGACCGCCTGTACGTAGATGTCGATCCACTGCACGTTCTTGCGGCGGGCGTCCTTCACGCACGGAGGGCACACTCCTGCCGAGCGAACACTCTTGAGCGTCTGCGGCTCGGGCAGCCCGAAGTGCCCGAAGCGCTCTCCCTCGGGGGCGAAGTCCTTCTTCCGTGCCTTGAGTGGGTGTTCGGAGTGCAGATCGTGGGCGATGTCTTCGGCGTTCTTCCCGCTGGTGACGAAGGACAGCAGGTAGACGTCCTCCTGAGGATTGACCTGGACGGCACCCTTGGCCTGCGTGGCGCCCTCGGGCACCGCCACGTTCATGAACGCGGCAGCCTCGGTCACGCCCGCCGTCTTGTCCCAGTGCCAGTCGCGCCCCTCGGTCACGCGCCGATCGCCCGCGTCCGAGCCGGAGCACGAGCCGACGAGAAGGACGCCGGCCAGCGCCACGAAGATGCGGGCGGCACGTCGGATCATCAACGGTTCTCCTCATCACCGCGGGACACGTCTCCGCGGGTACCTTCGCGCCCCTGGTCGGGTGGGTGCACCGCAGAGGGCGTGTCACTGTTCAGGTCGTACGTGTAGGTGGAGCTGCTGCCCCTCATGTCGAACTCCTGGGCGAGACCTGTCTTGTGCAGACGGCCCATCTCGGAGTCGGGGACATCACCGATGACAGGAAAATTGGTCACCTTCCCAGCGTCCCAGTTGTACCGGTCCCAGACGTTGGCCTGGTAGTCGAGCGAGACCTTCGGCTTGCCGTCCTCACCGGGGCTGACGGTCACCATTCCCGAAACGTTCTGCTGGTGAGAGCCGACCGCGTGGAACCACTCGTCACTGCCGAAGGTCCTGCCGACCGCTTCGCTCTCCACAGGCACGACGACTGTCTTGTCGCCGCCGGCCTTCTCGAAGGCGTCGAGCCCCTGCTGACGCCACACGTCCTGATTCTTGGCGATGTGGGTCGAGACGTCTGTACGGAACTTGGAGTCGTCCTCAAGGATCTGGTCGACGTCCAGGTCGAGCGGTTCCCCGGTCTTGCCCAGATAGTGTTCCATGTTGCGTGACGCCGCGTTTTCCCCGGTGAAGTCGCCACCGGCGGCGATGGCCTGCGCGCGGGCCAGCAACAACAGGTCCTTGGCCGTGGGGTCCTCGGTGTTGAACGCACCGGAGCCCTCGTCTGCCGCGTGCCACTTGTACAGCGGGCTCATGACGCCGGCCTTCCGCAGCTCGTCCCCCTTCTCCTGGAGGAGGAGCGCGCGGGTGACCGGATCAAGACCGTGCCACCACTCGGCGACCGCCCGCTTGCCCTTGGGGATGTGCCGGGCCTTCGCCATCTCTTCCAGGGACGGGTAGGGGTTCTCTTTCGGATCCCGGTTGAAGCCGCCCATTGTGCCGTCCAGGAAGTCCGAGTCCTGGGTCAAGGAGGCGAGGGCGAGCTTGAACCCTTCGTCGGCGTCGTTCACCGCCTTCACAGCCACATCGATCTGGTCTCCCCAGCCGGCCGCCGTCGTACGGGCGCTCTCCTGATAGCCGGGGTCATGCACGTAGGCGACGTACGCTCCACGGTCGAGCTTGGACGTGTCGAAGGCGACGGCACCGCGCTCCGACACCCGCATACCGGCCTTCACCGCGTCGTCCCGGACGCCCTCGATGTTCTTCCGCAGCCTCGTGAACTCGGTGTGCGCGTCCCGGATCAGCTTCGCCACGGCCTTCGCCTCGCTCTGTGCGCCCCGGTACTCCTCGAGCGTCACCTCGAAGCGTGCGGAGCCGGCGTTCGCGCTGAGACCCACCCAGGTGTCCCCCAGGGAGATACCGTGCACTTCCTTCTCATAACTCCCCGCGAGCTTGTCGAAGTCCTCGGCCATCGCATCCCAGTCGCCGGCCGCTGTGGTGAGCTTCGACAGATCGGTGGACAGGATCTCGTAATACGTCGCCACGACTGAACTCCGTTCGGCGGATTCGCAGTTCGGCAAAGGTGGACTCGAAGGGGCGGGGCGTCACAATGCGTCGAGCGCGGAAGACTTCCGGACGCCCAGCCCCACACCCGTGTCAGCGCCCTGCAACAGCGTGTTGGTGGCCCGGAGGGCTGCCTTCTCCGACCCGAGACGATTCATCAGGGTCGTCAACGACTCGCCCCATGTCTTGCGCGCGGCCTTCAGAGCAGGACCGCTGAGCCATCCCTCGCCATCGCGTGGCCCGAACTCCTTGACCGCGGCTCCGGTGCTCTCGCGAGCCTGCGCCCCGGCCTTGCGGGTGTCCGGCTCCAGGTGCTTCTCGATCGCCTCGGCCGCCTTCTTCTTCTGCGCCGGAGTCGACACGAGGTCCTTGCCCGCTGCCGTACCTCCACCGCCGCCGTCGAGAGGGGCCAGGCGGTTCAGGTACATCTGCGTCGGCGCTGCCGCCCCAGGCGGCGCATCACCGTCAGTCACGATTCCTCCCCCGTACGTGATCGTCTCGGCAACTTTACGAGAGACGCGCCTGCGGAGGCAAAGGATTCGCAAACGCCGACGCCCTGAAGCGCATCGACCCGTAGGTCGAAGCGCTTCAGGGCGTCGGTCCTCTGTTCGTCCACCCTTGGCGGGTGGCAAGAGGGATCAGGCGGCGGCGGGCACTGCCTGCGGCTCGTCGGCGAGTTCTTCGAGCTCGACGGGGGAAGCGGTCGCGTGGTCGTACTTCGTGCGGTCCAGGATGTTCTCGCGGGCCGAGACGATGACCGGGACGAGCGCCTGGCCGGCCACGTTGGTGGCGGTGCGCATCATGTCCAGGATCGGGTCGATGGCGAGGAGCAGGCCCACGCCCTCCATCGGGAGGCCGAGCGTCGACAGGGTCAGGGTCAGCATGACCGTGGCGCCGGTGAGACCGGCGGTCGCGGCGGAGCCGATGACCGAGACGAACGCGATGAGGATGTACTCCTTGATGCCGAGGTGCACACCGAAGATCTGGGCGACGAAGATCGCGGAGATCGCCGGGTAGATCGCGGCGCAGCCGTCCATCTTGGTCGTCGCGCCGAACGGCACGGCGAAGGAGGCGTAGTCCTTCGGGACACCGAGGCGGATCGCCGACTGCTGCGTGACCGGCATGGTGCCGACCGAGGAGCGGGAGACGAAGGCCAGCTGGATCGCGGGCCAGGCGCCCTTGAAGAACTGGAGCGGGTTCAGCTTGGCGACCGTCGCGAGGAGCAGCGGGTAGACGCCGAAGAGGACGATGGCGCAGCCGACGTAGATGTCGACGGTGAACGTCGCGTAGTTGCCGAGCAGGTCCCAGCCGTACTGGACGATGGCGCGGCCGATGAGGCCGGCGGAGCCGATCGGGGCGAGCAGGATGACCCACCACAGGGCCTTCTGCAGGAGCTCCAGGACGGACTCGGAGAGCGTGAGGAGCGGCTGGGCCTTCGGGCCGATCTTCAGGACGGCGATACCGGCGACGACGGCCATGAAGACGATCTGCAGCACGTTGAGCTGCGTGAACGGCGTGATGATGTCCGTCGGGATGATGCCCGTCAGGAAGTCCAGCCAGGAGCCGGCGTGGTCGGGCTTGGAGCCGTCGGCCGGGGTGAGGCTGGAGCCGTTGCCCGGGTTGGTGATCAGGCCGATCGCGAGACCGATGACGACCGCGATCAGGGACGTGATCATGAACCAGAGCAGGGTGCGGGTGGCCAGCCGTGCGGCGTTGTTGACCTTCCGCAGGTTGGTGATCGACACCATGATCGCGAAGAAGACCAGCGGGGCGACGGCCAGCTTCAGGAGCTGGACGAAGATGCCGCCGACCTTGTCGAGGGTCGTGCCGAGCCAGGAGACGTCGTAGGTGCGGGCGACGAAGCCGAGCACGAGGCCGACGACGAGGCCGAGCAGGACCTGGGCCCAGAACGGGATGGGTATCCGGAAGCCGGGCTTCTGCTTCTCGGACGTGGACGCGGTGTTCGCGGACACGGACACACTCCAGTGATGACGCGCGGATGGGGGTTGGACGTTAAGGAAGCGGCCACCACGGGTGGAACAACCAGGGGCGCCGCTGCATCGAGGGGGTCGCGTCAGAGGCGACAGGCCGCGGACATGCAACGGCAGAGATCGACATGCAGACGCGCCACGAGCGGAACGCTCAAGCGGCGGCGGGCTGCGGATGTCTTCATGCCGATGACGTTAACACTCATACTTTGAGAACATCAAAGGGCTTCTTTGGGGGAAAGATGATGCCTTTTGGCGCCTCGACCCGTAAAAACGCAGGTGGCCCCGGCATCGATCGATGCCGGGGCCATCTTTACTGTGACGAAGCTTACGAGACCTTTATGGAACCCTCAGAGACCCTGAGGACCCCTTAGGGACCCTCAGGGGTCCTCAGGAGGCGCTCTGCGCGCGGGCGGCGTCGTCGGCGACGTCCTCCTGCGCTGCGTTGGCCTCGAAGCCGGCCTTCGCGCGGTCGACGCGGGCGACGATCTGGGCCGAGGCCCGGTCGCGCGCCTTGCGCAGCACGACGTAACTGATGGGCGCGGAGATGGCGAGAGCCAGCAGGGCGATCCACAGGAAGTAGGAACCGCCGACGCCGCGGGGCACGATGCCGGTCGAGGCGAAGCCCCAGACGACGAGGAAGCAGCCCGCGAAGATCCCGAAGCGCATCAGCGTGTAGCGGAGCATGTCAATCCACTCTTCCGTTCCTTAATCGGTCTCGTCCCAGTGAAGCACGTGCCGCCTGGGCGCTATTGAGCGGCATGACCCGTAAGGGCTAGGGTCGACCTATGACCCTTACGTTTCAGCTGGACCCGGCCGTCGACCCCGCACTGCGGGAAGGCGTTCTCGCTCTCTGGGCGGATGTGTCGAACGCGGGCGGCGCGGTCGGCTTCGTCCCGCCCGTGACGACCGAGGACATACGCCCGTCGCTGGTCAAGCACCTTGCGGAGATGGCGGAGGGCCGCTTCCGGCTGCTCGCCGGACGCGACGAGGAGGGCGCCGTGGCGGCCACAGCCTTCTTCTCCTTCAGCCAGCACCGCCTGATGCAGCACCACATCTGGCTCTACACGGTGATGGTCCACCCGAAGCATCAGGGCAAGGGGTACGGCCGTGAGCTGATGGCCGCGGCAGCGGAGGCCGCGCGCGGGTTCGACGGCATCGAGGCGATCCGTCTCACGTGCCGGGGCGGCACGGGCGCGGACCGCTTCTACGAGGCCTGCGGGTACAAGGAGGTGGGCCGGGTTCCGGGGGCGATCCGGGTGGCCCCGGGTGACGACCGGGACGACGTGCACATGATGCTGCCGCTCGGAACTGGCTGACGGCGCGCCGTGCTGCGGGTGCGGGTCTCGTCGTGGCGGGTCGCGCAGTTCCCCGCGCCCCTGAAGGCTCGCGGCTTCGCCGCGCCTTCCCCCAGCGCGTATTTCAGGGGCGCGGGGAACGGCGCGGGCGGCCACGGATCACCCGCAGCCGCCCACAGCCGAAACCCCTACGGCGAAAAGATCAAACCCGCATCGCCTGCGGCGCATCGCGGCGCGCAGGGTCAGGGCCCTCGTACTCGCGGATGATCTCGTAGCGCGTGTTGCGCTCGACGGGACGGAAACCGGCGTCCCGGATCAGGTCGAGCAGATCCTCACGGGTCAGCTTGTTCGGCGTGCCGTAATTGTCCGCGTCGTGCGTGATCTTGTACTCGACGACCGAGCCGTCCATGTCGTCGGCGCCGTGCTGCATCGCGAGCTGCGTGGTCTGCACGCCGTGCATGACCCAGAAGCACTTCACGTGCGGCACGTTGTCGAACAGGAGGCGCGAGACCGCGAACGTCTTCAGGGACTCGGCACCGGTCGCCATCGTCGTACGGGCCTGAAGGCGGTTACGGATCTTGCCGTCCTTCATGTCCACGAAGTCGTGCTGGTAGCGCAGCGGGATGAAGACCTGGAAACCGTTGGTCTCGTCCTGGAGTTCACGCAGGCGCAGCACGTGGTCGACGCGGTGACGGGGCTCTTCGATGTGCCCGTACAGCATCGTCGCCGGGGTCTTGAGACCCTTCTCGTGCGCGAGACGGTGGATCCGCGACCAGTCCTCCCAGTGGGTGTCGTGGTCGACGATGTGCTGCCGGACCTCCCAGTCGAAGATCTCGGCGCCGCCGCCGGTCAGCGACTCCAGGCCGGCGTCGATCAGCTCGTCGAGGATCTCGGAGGCGGAGAGCCCCGAGATCTTCTCGAAGTGGTGGATCTCCGTCGCCGTGAACGCCTTCAGGGCGACGCTCGGCAGCGCCTCCTTGAGGGCCTTCAGGGAGCGCGGGTAGTAGCGCCAGGGCAGCGTCGGGTGCAGGCCGTTGACGATGTGCAGCTCGGTGAGGTTCTCGTTCTCCATCGCCTTGGCGAGGCGGACGGCCTCCTCGATACGCATCGTGTACGCGTCCTTCTCGCCCGGCTTGCGCTGGAACGAGCAGTACGCGCAGGACGCGGTGCACACGTTCGTCATGTTGAGGTGACGGTTGACGTTGAAGTGGACGACGTCGCCGTTCTTACGGGTCCGCACCTCGTGGGCGAGACCGCCCAGCCAGGCCAGGTCGTCCGACTCGTACAGCGCGATGCCGTCCTCACAGGACAGCCGCTCGCCGTCCCGCACCTTCTGCTCCAGCTCGCGCTTGAGCCCTACGTCCATTGCCATTGCTCCTCACCAAAGACTGCGGGTAACGGTACTCCCCGGGCCTGATGGGCCCTCATCGGGCATGTCGGGCCCGCCCTGCTCCCCCTCGGGCAGCCCCACCCGGTTCCCCTACTCCTCCTCGGGCAGCTCCCCCACCCGGTTCTCCCACTTGGTGGAGAGCACGATCGTGGTCCGGGTGCGCGACACACCCTTCGTACCGCTGAGCCGGCGGATCGTTCGCTCAAGCCCGTCCACGTCGTTGGAGCGCACCTTGAGCATGTACGAGTCGTCACCCGCGATGAACCACAGGTCCTCGATCTCGTGCAGGTCCTTGAGCCGGCGCGCCACGTCCTCGTGGTCGGCGGCGTCGGAGAGCGAGATGCCGATCAGGGCGGTGACACCGAGGCCGAGCGAGGCCGCGTCGACGGTCGCGCGGTAACCGGTGATGACACCGGCCGCTTCGAGGCGGTTGATGCGGTCGGTGACGCTGGGGCCGGACAGGCCGACGAGGCGTCCCAGCTCGGCATACGAGGCGCGGCCGTTCTCGCGCAGGGCCTGGATGAGCTGCCGATCGACGGCGTCCATAGGTCCATGCCTTTCATTGTTGCGAGTTGAACGAATTTACCTGTAGAATCTAAGGCACACAGGGTACTCGCCCTGGGAACCTTTCAGTCGAACGGTCGTCTCACCTTCGACTGATCACTCAAACGATCTTCAACTACCGATCAAGACGATCATTCAGGAGCGCTGTCACCGTGTACACGATCGAGATGGTCCACGCCCGTATGCGCGAGCTGCAGGACGAGGCCAACCGCTCGCGTGCCCACCGGTCCATCCTCAAGGCGCGCGCCGCGCGGAAGCGGGCCGAGCGCGCCAAGAAGCGCTAGACACAAAGCCTTGGCGGTCCCTAGGCGCAAAGCCTCAGCGGTCCCGCCAGGCACGAAGCCCTAGCGGTCCGGAGAGCCGCCACCCAGCTCTCCCTCCCACCGGCGGTAGAGCCGATGCGGCACACCCACCGCGTCCAGCGCCCGCCCGGCGACGAAGTCCACCAGATCCTGGATGTGCGTCGCCCCCGCGTAGAACGCCGGAGAGGCGGGCAGCACCACGGCGCCCGCCTCGTCCAGCGCCACCAGATGCTTCAGCGTCTGCCCGTTCAGCGGCGTCTCGCGCACCGCCACCACCAGCTTGCGCCCCTCCTTGAGCGTCACGCTCGCCGCGCGCTGGAGCAGGTCCTTCGACAGACCGAGGGCCACCCCCGCCACGCACGCCGTGGACGCGGGCACGATGATCATCCCCTTCGCCGGATACGACCCGGACGACGGCCCGGCCGCGAGATCCCCCGCGGCCCAGTACCGCACGTCGTCGAGAGCGTCGCCCACCACGTAGGCGCCCGGCTTCCCGTCCGCCCCGCGCGCCAGCCACTCCCCCAGGTCCGCCTGCCAGTGCGCGTCCCGGAAGGCGATGCCCGTCTCGTCGAGCAGCGTCAGCCGTGAGGCCCGCGACACGACGAGGTCCACGCTCTCGCCGGCCTCCAGCAGCGCGCGCAGCACGGCGGCCGCATACGGGGTCCCGGACGCACCGGAGACCCCCACGATCCAAGGCCGGCGCCCATTTTCTCCTGCGGTCATGCCATCGAGCCTATCCGGCACGCCCTCACTGTCAGACAGTCAGGCCGCGTACGAGCAGGTCCAGCAGGGCGCACACGAACAGCGCGATCCCGATGAATCCGTTGACCTGGAAGAAGGCCCGGTTCAGGCGGGACAGGTCGTGCGGGCGCACGATCGTGTGCTCGTACAGGAAGGCGCCCGCGACGATGACGAGGCCGATCCAGAAGAACACCCCGGCGCCGGTCGCCAGCGCGTACCAGACGAACAGGGCCGTGGTGACCGTGTGGCAGGCGCGGGCGCCCCAGATGGAGGCGGGGATGCCGAAGCGGGCCGGGACCGACTTCACGCCGACCTCGCGGTCCGTCTCCACGTCCTGGCAGGCGTAGATCAGGTCGAAGCCGCCGATCCAGATGCCGACCGCGAGCCCGAGGATCACCGCCTCCCAGGACCACGACCCGGTGATCGCGATCCACGCGCCGACCGGGCCCATCGCCTGCGCGAGACCCAGGATGGCCTGCGGGAAGTTCGTGAACCGCTTGCCGTACGGGTAGACGACCATCGGGATCACCGCGATGGGGGCCAGGGCGAGGCAGAGCGGGTTCAGCAGGGCCGCCGCGCCGAGGAAGATCACCAGGGCGATCAGCGCGCCGGTCCACGCCGACTTCACGGACACGGCGCCGGTGACCAGCTCGCGGTGCGCGGTGCGCGGGTTACGGGCGTCGATCTCACGGTCGATGATCCGGTTCGCCGCCATCGCGAACGTGCGCAGGCCCACCATGCAGATCGTCACCAGGAGCAGCCGCCCCCAGTGGATGTCCCTGTCCAGCTCGTACATCGCGGTCAGCGAGGCGATGTACGCGAAGGGCAGCGCGAACACCGAGTGCTCGATCATGACGAGGCGCAGGAACGCCTTCGTCCGGCCCGGCTGCGGAATCGCGGCGGAGGCGCTGGTCACAGGCCGTACTCCTTCCAACGGCGGTCGACCGTCGCCGCCGTCTCCGGGTCCGACAGCACCATCTCGGGCCAGCCGCCGTCCCGGGTGTAGCCCTCCTCGGGCCACTTCTTCGTCGCGTCGATCCCCGCCTTGCCGCCCCAGAACTGCTGGTACGAGGCGTGGTCGAGGTGGTCGACCGGGCCCTCGGCGACCGTGAGGTCACGCGCGTAGTCCGTGTTGCCGAGCGCGCGCCACGCGACCTCGTGCAGGTCGTGCACGTCGCAGTCCGAGTCGACGACCACGATCAGCTTGGTCAGCGACATCATGTGGGCGCCCCACACGGCGTGCATCACCTTCTGGGCGTGCTTCGGGTACTTCTTGTCGATCGAGACGATCGCGCAGTTGTGGAAGCCGCCCGACTCGGGCAGGTGGTAGTCCACGATGTCCGGCACGATGATCTTGAGGAGCGGCAGGAAGAAACGCTCGGTCGCGCGTCCGAGCGGACCGTCCTCCGTCGGCGGGCGCCCCACGACGATCGACTGGAGGAGCGGACGCTTCCGCATCGTCACGCAGTCGATCTTCAGCGCGGGGAACGGTTCCTGCGGCGTGTAGAAACCGGTGTGGTCACCGAAGGGACCCTCCGGAAGCATCTCGCCCGGCTCCAGCCAGCCCTCGATCACGACCTCGGCGTTCGCCGGCACCTGGAGCGGCACGGTCTTGCAGTCGACCATCTCGATCCGCTTGCCCTGGATGAACCCGGCGAAGAGGTACTCGTCGATGTCACCGGGCAGCGGGGCCGTCGACGCGTACGTCACCGCCGGCGGGCAGCCGAAGGCGATCGCGACCGGCAGCTTCTCGCCCTTGCGGGCGGCCACCTGGTAGTGGTTCCGGCTGTCCTTGTGGATCTGCCAGTGCATACCGATGGTGCGCTTGTCGTGGCGCTGGAGGCGGTAGAGACCGAGGTTACGGATGCCGCTCTCGGGGTCCTTGGTGTGCGTCAGGCCGAGGTTGAAGAACGAGCCGCCGTCCTGCGGCCACGTGAACAGCGCGGGCAGCGCGTCGAGATCGACGTCGTCCCCGGTGAGGACAACCTCCTGGACCGGAGCCTCCTTCACCTTCCTCGGCGGTACGTGCACCATCGAGCCGAGCTTCCCGAACGCCTCGCGCACGCCCACGAATCCATGCGGCAGCTCGGGCCTGAGCAGCCCGCCGATCTTCTCGCTGATCTCGTCGTACGACTTCAGACCGAGCGCCTTCAGGAGGCGGCGGTCGGTGCCGTACACGTTCATCGCGAGGGGCATCGAGGAGCCGCGCACGTTCTCGAAGAGGAGGGCGGGACCGCCTGCCTTCTGTACGCGGTCGACGATCTCACCGACCTCCAGATAAGGGTCGACCTCGGCCTTGATGCGCTTCAGGTCACCCTCGCGCTCCAGCGCCCGGAGGAGGGAGCGAAGATCGTCGTAAGCCATGCCTCCCAGTATCGAGCACCCGCTACCCTGGCCCGGTCACCGGGGGCCCGCGTCGCCTCCACGCCGTTCCTTGGGGGATCCCGCCACCATGCTGCGCTACATCCCGTTCCTGCTGGTCCTGGCGTTGTGGATCTACGCCTTCATCGACTGCCTGAACACCCCGGAGGAAGAGGTCAGGGGCCTGCCGAAGGTGGTGTGGGTGATCATCATCCTGCTCTTCGGCGAGGTGCTCGTCGGCCCGATCGCCTGGCTCGTCGCCGGCCGGTACCGGCGCGCGCCCGCGGGCGGAGCGACGCCCTCCGAGTGGCACCGCAACCACCGCACCACGTTCGTCGCGCCCGACGACAATCCCGAGTTCCTCCAGTCCCTCAGGGAAGAGAACAAGAAGGACGAGTCGCTCCTGAAGGACTGGGAGGCCGATCTGCGGCGCCGCGAGGAGGAACTGAAGCGGCGTGAGCGGGAGCGGGAGCAGGGGGGCGAGCAGGCGTGAGCGGCGGCTTTTCTCCGGAGCGGGTGGGTCCGCCTTGGGGACAGGCGTGAGCACGCTCGGGCCCGAACTCGCGCGCGAGTGGCTGGCGACGGCCGTGGCGGAGGCGCGGGCCGGGCTCGCCGAGGGCGGCATCCCGATCGGCGCGGCGCTCTACTCGGCGGACGGGCGGGTCCTCGGGCGCGGGCACAACCGCCGTGTGCAGGACGGTGATCCGTCGGCGCACGGCGAGACGGACGCGTTCCGCTCCGCGGGCCGGCAGCGCTCGTACCGGGGCACGACGATGGTGACGACGCTCTCGCCCTGCTGGTACTGCTCGGGGCTTGTACGGCAGTTCGGGATCTCGCGGGTGGTCATCGGTGAGGCGCGTACGTTCCACGGCGGCCATGACTGGCTGGCGGAACATGGGGTTCAAGTTCTGGTGCTCGACGATGCCGAGTGCGTGGCGTTGATGCGGGAGTTCATCGCGGCGCGGCCCGAGCTGTGGAACGAGGACATCGGGGAGTAGCGACGCCCCGGGGAACGTACGGGAACGGTTGCCGTCGAGCGGCCCCCCGTTCCGCTCGACGGCCTTGGCCGGGGTGGCCCCCCGTCCCACACTCTCCCCGTTCACCGGCCCGCGACCGGACCGTCGCCGGCCGTGCGATCCCCCCGGTCCGCACGGACCGACATCAGCCCGGACACTCGGAACAGTCTGACCCATCCGCCGTTCGGAGTGGTAGTTCTTTCTAGAAAACCATTTCACTCCGGGAGCTGCCCGCACCAGCCGGGACGAACCACGCTTCCGGGGATTCTCCGGATAAATCCGCGTGCCCTAGGCTGGTTTCCACCATGGCTCCCAAGCAACAGCGCGGCGCGGCAACAGCCGACCGACTCCTGGACGCCGCCCTGCGGGTGTATGCCGAAGAGGGCGAGCAGGGCATCACCGTCAGTGCTCTCACCAAGGCGAGCGGCGTCAGTCTCGGCAGCCTCTACCACCACTTCGGCAGCGTCGACGGGCTCATGAGCGCCCTGGTGATGCGCTGGCTGGGACGTCTCCTCGACGAGCTGGCGGCGGCCCTGGTCCGGTCCCGTACGGCACGGACCGGCGTACGGGCTCTCGTGCGTGCGTATCTGGACTTCGTCCAGGAGTACCCGGACGCGTCCCGCCTCATGCACTCCTCCTTCGCGGACCGGGCGGGCATGGCGCGGGGGCGGGAGCTGCGGGACGCGCAGGAGGCCCGGCTCTCGCCGATGGCGGAGTGGCTGCGGCCGCGCGTCGAGTCCGGCGAGGTGGCCGCGCTGCCGATGCCGCTGATCGAGGCGCTGGTGCTGGGACCGGTCGTCGGAGTGGCGCGGCGCTGGCTGTCCGGCGTCGACGACGTGGATCTCGCCGAGGCGGCGCGGGTCCTGCCGGACCGGATCTGGCGGTCGCTGGCGCCTTGAGCTGCGGCCGCGTACCGCGCTCCCTGCGCCTCAGCTCGGATCCCGCCCCGCGGCGGCGACGTACCAGTCCCTGAGCTGTTGCCACCGTTCCGGGGTCCAGGCCGCCCAGGCCTGTTCGTCCGTCGGGTGGCCGTCGAGCGCGGCGACGAGGTGTTCCAGGTGGTCGTGCCAGCCGGCCAGACAGTCGAGGCGCAGGGCATCGTCGCCGTCGAACTCGTTCGTGAAACGCAGGGTCGTCGCGCTCCGGCCGTCCGGCTCCAGATGGAACCGCATCCTGCCGTGGAGCCCTTCGAGGGTGTACTCGGCGACGCGCTCGCCGTCCCAGGCCGTCACGTTGCCTCGGTGGGCGCCTCCGTTGTTGAGCCACCGCAGCGTGACCGCCCCGCCGAGCCGGGGCTCGAACACGTCGGCGGCGGCCAGCCATCCCGGAAGTCCTTCCGGGGTGGCGACCGCCGCCCAGACCTGCTCCACGGGGTGGGGCAGACCGATCGTGAAATGGAGGGTGTGCGTATCACCCTCGGTCCTGCTCGTGCCGGGTTCGACGGGCGCGGCGGATTGGCTCATACCTCCAGGCTGGCCCGCCCGCGCGCCGCTCGCACCCCGCCGGCTCAGACTCCGGCGTAGGAGTGCTTGCCGGTGACGAAGATGTTCACGCCGTAGTAGTTGAAGAGCCAGCAGCCGAAGGCGATGAGGGCCAGGTAGGCGGCCTTGCGGCCCTTCCAGCCTGCGGTGGCGCGGGCGTGCAGGTAGCAGGCGTACGCGACCCAGGTGATGAAGGACCAGGTCTCCTTGGGGTCCCAGCCCCAGTAGCGGCCCCACGCGTCGCCGGCCCAGATCGCGCCCGCGATGATCGTGAACGTCCACAGCGGGAAGACGGCCGCGTTCACGCGGTACGAGAACTTGTCGAGCGAGGCCGCGGCGGGCAGCCGCTCCATGACGGACGTCGCGAACTTGCCGGGCTGTCCGCCGCTCGCCAGCTTGCTCTCGTACGCGTCGCGGAAGAGGTAGAGCAGCGTGCCGACCGCTCCGACGTAGAACACGGCGCCGCAGAAGATCGCGGTGGAGACGTGGATGTACAGCCAGTACGAGTGGAGGGCGGGAACCAACTGGTCGCTGGCGGTGTACAAGACAGTGACAGCGAGGCCGAGATCGAGGAGGACCGTGGTGACCAGCGGGAGGCCGAGCCAGCCGATGTTCTTCTTCGCCAGCATGAAGCCGAGGTACACACCGACGGCGACGGTGGAGAAGGTGATGTTGAACTCGTACATGTTGCCCCACGGCGCGCGCTGCACGGAGAGCGCGCGGGTGAGGACACCACCGGCCTCGACGAGGAACGCGAGCACGGTGAGAGACACGGCGATACGGCCGTAGAGGTCGCCCTGCGCGTCGCCGCCGGAGGCGCCGGGGCCGTCCGGGACGTCACGCGCGCCGGCCACGGCGCGGGTCACGACGGCGGGCCGCTCCAGGGTCTTGGTGCCGCCGTCCTTCCCCTTGACCTGCACCTTCACGGTGCCGGTCGCGGCTGCCGCGTCGCCCTTCTGCTGGGTCAGCGCGGCGGCTGTGCGGCCGACCTTGCTGCGGCTGCCGAAGACCCACTCGGCCATGTGCGCGAAGAAGGCCAGGAGGTACACGGCCATCGACGAGTAGATCAGCACATTGCTGATGCTCGCGAGATTCTCGTTGGTTGCGGCGGCGAGATTCACTTCTCAGCCCCTTCGGCAGGAACAGGTTCGGGATCGGCGGCGCTGGGCGCCTGTTCGTGGAGGTGTGCGGCCAGATCGCCGAGCTCTTCGGCCACCTTCGAGGACTCGTTGCGGCCGAGGCCGCCCATCTCGACGAGGGTGACTCCGTCGGCGCCCTTCACCGCCCGCACCCAGATGCGGCGGCGCTGGATGAACAGGGAGGCGGCGAGGCCCGCGATGGCGGCGATCGCTCCGGTGAGGGCCCAGCCGGTGCCGGGCTGGTCGGTGATCTGGAAGCTCGCCCACTGCTTGATGTCCTTGTCGAACGTGATCGACCCGGCACCGTTCGGAAGCTGCATGGTCTCGCCGGGCCGCAGCCGCGTCTTGAGCAGCTCCCCCTTGGAGTCCGTGAACTTCTTCATCTTGGAGGTGTCCAGTTGGTACACGTTCTGTGGGATGCCCGAGTCGACACCCAGGCTGCCGTGGTACGCGGACAGCGCGAGGACGGGGTAGTCGAGCGCGGGGAACTGGGAGAACATGTCGCCCTTGCCGGAGCCCGCGAAGGTCGGCACGAAGAAGGCGTTGAAGCCGAGCTGTTCCTTCTTGCCGTTCTTGTCGCGGTAGCCGTCCATGACCTTGATGGCACCGGTGGAGGTGACGTTCGAGTCGATGGGCAGCAGCGCGACGGCCTGGCGGGAGACGATCTTGCCGCGGCCGTCCCGGACGGTGACGGTGGGCGCGTAGCCGTGGCCGTTGAGGTAGACCTTGGTGCCGTCGATCTCGAGGGGCTTGTTGACCTCGATCGCGGTCTTCTGGTCCTTGCCCTCGGCCCCGACGCTGTAGGTGACGTCGGCGCGGTAGGTGCGCGGGGTGGCCTTGTTCGGCCCGCTCCGCTCGTACGTCCCGACGAACTTGTCGAGCTGGAAGCTGAACGGCGTGAGGTCGGTGTCCGCGTCGAAGAGGCTGCCGGACTTGAAGTCGTCGTACATCGGCAGGGCGTTGGAGAAGCCTCCGTCGCCCTCGACCATCAGCTTGCCGCCCTCGGACTTGAAGAGCTGGCCCCAGGCGAAGGCGATGAGCATCACGATCAGGGCGACGTGGAAGACCAGGTTGCCGGCCTCGCGCAGGTAGCCCTTCTCCGAGGAGACGGCGTCGCCCTCGGCGTGGGCGCGGAAGCGGCGCTTCTTGAGCAGGGCGAGCGCGGCGGCGCGGACCTCCTCGGGCTCGACGTCGGTGCGCCAGCTGGTCGAGGCGGGCAGGTGCGTGAAGCGCTTGGGGGCGCCGGGCGCGCGGCCGCGGAGCTGGCCGACGAACTGCCAGGTGCGCGGGACGATGCAGCCGATGAGGGAGATGAACAGCAGGATGTAGATCGCGGAGAACCACACCGAGCTGTAGACGTGGAAGAGGCCGAGCTTGTCGTAGACCGGCGCGAGCGTGGTGTGCGCGTCCTTGAAGGTCTGCACCTTCAGCTCGTCGGTCCCGGACTGCGGGATGAGCGAGCCGGGGATCGCGCCGAGCGACAGCAGGAAGAGCAGGATCAGCGCGACGCGCATCGAGGTGAGCTGCCGCCAGAACCAGCGGGCCCAGCCGATGACGCCGAGGCGGGGCAGGTTGGGGCCGCGGTCCTCGGAGTCCTCCTCCGGGGCGGTGGACAGGTGCGAGCCGGCTGCGCCGAGTTCGTCGGCGGTCACCTGGCCCGCGTCGCCCGCGTCGTCCGCGTCGTCCGCCGCGCGTGTCTCGCCGGCCTCGCGGGTCTCGCCGGCCTCGCTCGTCTTGCCGGATTCAGTCGTGCTCATGGATCAGATTCCCACCGTGAAGCCGTCGGACCAGGTCTGCATCTGCTGGACGAGGATGTCCCAGGCTCCTGTGAGCAGCAGAATTCCGGTCAAGATCATCATGATGCCGCCGATCCGCATCACCCAGGCGTAGTGCTTCTTGACCCAGCCGAAGGCGCCGAGGGCCTTGCGGAAGGCGACGGCGGCGAGCACGAAGGGAATGCCGAGCCCGGCGCAGTACGCAACGGTCAGTATGGCCCCGCGGCCCGCGCTCGCCTCGTTGAACGAGAGCACGGTCACGGAGGCCAGCGTCGGTCCGATGCACGGGGTCCAGCCGATCCCGAACAGCGCACCGAGCACGGGCGCGCCGATCAGCCCGGTCACCGGCCGCTTGTGGAAGCGGAATTCGCGCTGGGTGAGCCAGGGCATCAGCCCCATGAAGAAGACCCCCATGAGGAGCATGAGGACTCCGAGGATCTTGGTCAGGGTGTCCTGGTACTCCTGGAGCGTCTGGCCGAAGTAGCCGAAGAGGGCGCCGCCGGAGACGAAGACGGCGGTGAAGCCCGCGACGAAGAGCGTGGCGCCCAGCGCCATCCTGCCCCGGCGGGCGTCCGCCAGGTCGGTGCCGCTGACCCCGGTCACGTAGGACAGGTAGCCGGGCACGAGGGGCAGGACGCAGGGCGAGAAGAACGAGAGCAGACCGCCGAGCGCGGCGATCGGGAGGGCGAGCAGGAGCGTGCCGGTTTCGACTGTGCTGTTCACTCCGTCAGCGGCGAGATCGGTGAACGTGGGGGTCACCGTCGCTCACTTCTCCGCGATCACGGGGTCGATCATCTCGCGCAGCTTGTCCTCGCTGAGGGCGCGCAGCGAGCGGGCGGCGATCTTGCCGTCGCGGTCGATGACGAGCGTGGAGGGGATGGACTGCGGGTTGAGCGTGCCCTTCGCGAAGCGAAGCATCAGCTTGCCCGAGGGGTCGTAGAAGCTCGGGTAGGGAATCCCGTGGTCCTTCTCGAACTGGAGGGCCGGCTCGGTCTGCGCGTCGCGGGTGTTGATGCCGATGAACTGGACGCCCTTGGCCTGGGTCTCCTTCGAGACCTTGGCGAAGTAGTCGGCCTCGGCGCGGCAGGGCGGGCACCAGGAGCCCCAGACGTTCAGGACGACGACCTTGCCCTTGTAGTCGGCGAGGTCGAGGTGCTTGCCCTCCAGGTCCTTGCCGTCGAGCTTCGGCGCGGGCTGACGCTCCGCCTTGGCAGCGGTGGAGATGCCGCCGGAGTTCGTCACGAAGTTGGTGTTGTTGCCGCCGCCCGAGGTCCCGCCGGAGCTGCAGGCGGAGAGCGTCAGCGCAGCGACGGCGGCTCCTGCGGCGAGGAAGACGGTACGGCGCTTGGTTGCAGCGAGGTGGGGAACGCGGCAGGCGGCACTCATGTGAAAAGTTTCGCATGTCTGTTTAGGGGATCTTCCGCACCCCCCTTGGGTACGGAAAAGCCCATTTCAGCGGGGGTCAAATGGAGTCTGGCGTGTCGCTCACGCCGTGGCGCTGAGGAAGCGGTTCCAGCCACCGTGGGGGCGAACGCCGACATCGAGCGTGCGGAGCTTGTCAAGCACTTTCGGGTCCTGGACGTCCATCCAGTCGACGAACTGCCGGAAGGACACGAGGCGTACGTCCTTCTTGCCGGCAATGTGCCGCAGCGCGTGCTCGACGGAGTCCATGTAGATCCCGCCGTTCCACTTCTCGAAGTGGTTGCCGATGAAGAAGGGCGCCCTGTTTGTCTCGTATGCCCGGTGGAAGCCGGCGATGTAGGCCTCGGCCGACTGCTTGCGCCAGCCCGGGTAGTTGTAAGCGGGCGCCTTGGTCGTGTGCACCGACTGGTTGGCCAGCATGTTGTAGTCCATCGACAGCACTTCGAACTTGCGCCCGGGGAACGGCACGGACTGGAGCGGCAGGTCCCACACACCGAGCCGCTTGGACGGCCAGCGCTGTTTGCCGCCCGGCGACGAGGCGTCGTAGCGCCAGCCCAGCTTGGCGGCCGTGGGCAGCAGGTTGTTCTGGCCGAGCAGGCAGGGGGTGCGGCCGCCGACGAGTTCCTTCTCGTAGTCGAAGGGCAGCGAAGGCAGGTCGTAGCGGCCCGTGTTCGTGCGCCATTCCTTGACGAAGGACTTGGCCTGGTCGATCTCGCTGTGCCACTGCGCCGGGGTCCAGTGCGCGACGGAGCCGAAGCCCGAGCAGAAGTGGCCGTTGAAGTGCGTGCCGATCTCATGGCCGGCGAGCCACGCCTGGCGGACGCATTTCAGCGTCTCCTCGAGGTGGGTGTCGGTGAGGTAGCCGATGGCCGAGGCGCCGACGTGGTTGTTCGGCGGGCGGTAGAGCCGCTTCTTCGCCTCGGGCAGCAGATAGAGGCCGGAGAGGAAGAACGTCATGTGCGCGCCGGTCTCCTCGGCGGCTTTCAGGAAGCGCGGGAAGAGTCCGTTGCCGACTTCGCCCGCGCCGTCCCAGGAGAAGACGACGAACTGCGGCGGCGTCTGGCCGGGTTCGAGGGGGACGGGCGCGGCAGGCTGGTTCGGCTGCTTGCCGGTGAAGGATGTCGAGCCGTCACCGATCAGCCGGCCCTGGGGCTTCTCGGGCATCCCCGCGCCGCCGCCCTTCGCCTTGGCACCCGGAGGGATGGACCCACCGCCGCCTTGGCCACTGTCGGTACCGCACCCGGAGAGCGCGGCGGCCGCCGCCGCGCCTGCCCCGAGCCCGATCAGTCCTCGCCGCGAGATCGCCGGCATTCCACAGCCCCATTCGTCGCGCCCCGATCCCCTGGCGGGAGGGACACACCCTTAGAGGGCGCGACGAACAGGGGGGTTCCTGCAAGTCACACAAATTTGGGCAATGCGCGCGTACAGAGGAACCCATGTCCTGACGGTGCGTCAGGCGCCGAAAGCCTTGTCCTTCCCCTTCACCGGCTTGGCGCCCGCGAGGAGATGAGCCGGCACGAGATCCCGCGCGGGCTCCGAGTAGCCGACGGACACGATCTTGTCGCCGAGGTAGGTGAACGACGTGAGCGAGGCCAGCGTGCACTGCCGCTTGCGCGGGTCGTGCCACAGGCGCCGCTTCTCCACGAAGCTGCGCACGATCCAGATCGGCAGCTGGTGGCTGACGCACACCGCCTCGTGGCCGCGCGCCGCGTCCTTCGCCGCGTCGATCGCGCCCATCATCCGCACGACCTGCTCGAGGTAGGGCTCGCCCCAGGACGGCTTGAACGGGTTGACGAGGTGCTTCCAGTTCTCCGGCCTGCGCAGCGCGCCGTCGCCGACGCCGAAGGTCTTGCCCTGGAAGACGTTGCCCGCCTCGATGAGGCGGTCGTCGGTCGCCAGGTCGAGGCCGTGCGCCTTCGCGATCGGCGTCGCCGTCTCCTGCGCCCGGTCGAGCGGCGAGGCCACGACGTGCGTCACGTCACGCGAGGACAGGTGCTCGGCGACCCGGTCGGCCATCTGCCGGCCGAGCTCGGAGAGGTGGTAGTCGGGCAGCCGCCCGTACAGGATCCCCTCCGGGTTGTGCACCTCTCCGTGCCGCATCACGTGGACGACGGTGATGTCCTTGTCGGACCGGGCGGGCTTGTCGGCAGTGGTCATGCCTGCGTCGCCTCCGCAGCCGCGCGGGCGGCACCGGGGAGCGCGGCGGCGATACGTTCGACCGCCCGCTCGTCGTGGGCGGTCGAGACGAACCAGGACTCGAAGGCCGACGGCGGCAGATACACGCCCTGCTCCAGCATCGAGTGGAAGAACGCGGTGAAGCGGAAGGATTCTTGGCGCTTCGCGTCGTCGTAGTTGCGGACCTCGTTCTCGGTGAAGAACACGGAGAACATGTTCGAGGCGGTCTGTACGCGGTGGGCGACGCCCTCCTTGGTCAGCGCGGCGCTCACCAGCGTGCGTACTTCCTCGGATACCGCGTCGATCTTCGCGTAGGCCGCGTCGTCGAGGAGGCGGAGCTGGGCGACGCCGGCCGCCGTGGCGATCGGGTTCCCGGAGAGCGTGCCCGCCTGGTAGACCGGGCCCGCCGGGGCGAGGTGCCCCATGACGTCCGCGCGGCCACCGAACGCGGCCGCGGGGAAGCCGCCGCCCATGACCTTGCCGAAGGTCATCAGGTCGGGCACCACGCCGTCGACGCCGAACCAGCCGGCCTTCGAGGTGCGGAAACCGGTCATGACCTCGTCGGAGATGTACAGCGCTCCGTTCGCGCGGCACAGGTCCGCGAGGCCCTGGTTGAAGCCGGCGACCGGCGGGACGACGCCCATGTTGCCGGGCGAGGCCTCGGTGATGACGCAGGCGATCTGGCCCTCGTTCGCGGCGAACGCGGCGCGCACGGCGTCGAGGTCGTTGTAGGGGACGACGATGGTGTCGCCGGCCTGGGCGCCGGTGACGCCCGGGGTGTCGGGGAGCCCGAGGGTCGCGACGCCCGAACCTGCGGCGGCGAGCAGCGCGTCCACGTGCCCGTGGTAGCAGCCGGCGAACTTGACGATCTTCGCGCGGCCGGTGAAGCCGCGGGCGAGCCGGATCGCGGACATGGTCGCCTCGGTCCCGGAGGACACGAGCCGCACCTGCTCGACCGGCGCGATACGCGCGACGATCTCCTCGGCGAGCGCGACCTCGCCCTCGCCCGGCGTACCGAAGGACGTGCCGCGCGCGACGGCCTCCTGGACCGCGGCGATGACCTCGGGGCGGGAGTGGCCGAGGATCATCGGCCCCCAGGAGCAGACGAGGTCGACGTACTCGCGGCCGTCGGCGTCGGTCAGGTAGGGACCGGTGCCGGACACCATGAACCGGGGCGTCCCACCCACGGCGCGGAACGCGCGCACGGGCGAGTTCACGCCGCCCGGGGTCACGAGGGCCGCGCGGTCGAAGAGACCCTGCGAGACCGGTGCTTCATAGGGGTACGGTGCGGTCGCGCCCGAGCTAGGTGCCGCGGACCCGGGGATGTTGTTCGCCTCTGCCATGCCTCTCAGCGTACGGGCAGGCTTTCGCGGGTCCACGCCGGACGGGTCGGGGGTGGGCGGGGGCGGGGGTTCTGGTCCGGGGGGTTCTGGTCCGGGGGGTGGGTTGGGTCGGGCGGGGGTTCTGGTCCGGGGGGGTGGGTTGGGTCGGGCGCGGGTTCGGGCCCGCCGGGGCCTTGGTCCGGCGCACGCCTCGGCTCGCCGCCGCCTTGCGTCCCGGGTCGCCGTCGCCTTTGGGTCCCGGTCCCGCCGCGCCCTCGCGTCCGTCCCACGTCCCGATTTACCGGAGCCTTGGGTTCTGCCCACCTCCCGGCCCACCTCAGCCTCGCGGCCCGGCGCGCCGCGCCCTCACACCCGGCGCGCGTACCGGCCCACCACCGCACGCGCCCCTCCCCCTCCCCTCCTCCCCCCACTCATCACGCACGTCTCACCCACTCCCCCCGCACGTCCCCGTCCCCTTCCTCCACGTCCTTCTGGCGCGAACCGGACCCCCGGGATGGCTCATCGCCTGCATTTCTGGCCACGGCGCGAACCGACTACCTAAACTCCCCGGAGGAGGGCGGCTCGCGGACGGTTCACGTCGGCGCCGGCATGGGTTTCGTGCCCCTGCCCGCAGGTGTTCCGCCGCACGTTTCGGCGAGTGACCGTGGGGGAGGTCACTGACACGATGATCGGGTTGCGCGGTGCTGACCGCGCGGCCTAGAAAAGGGGCGAGGCGCCCTGGAAAAGCAGTCGGGTGGAGATATGCATCGCGGTGGCGGACTGGGCGAGGGGACCGGCGATCTGGGCCCCCGGCGTGCCCGGCGCGGAAAGCACCGGCGCGACGCGGAGGCGGCAGCGGCAGCAGCAGCGGGGGATGCGGGCGCGGAGCAGACACAGGGCGGGACCGGGGGCAGGAATGGTGGCCGGGTGGGGGTGACGTACAAATACTTCGGCGCGCCCGACGGCGCCACGGCGGCCCGCGTCCCCATCTCGATGCGTCCCGAGGAGCTCGGCGGTGACGAGCTGGGCATGGGCGGCATGTTCACCAAGATCAAGCCGGAGACGATGGCCGCGATGGTCCTCACCGGCATCGAGGGCATACCCCTGCACAAGGTGCCCCCGCTCGAACTGGTCGTCCTGCACCCCGATTACGCCGTCGTGAAGCTCCCGATGACGGTCGTCGACCCGCTGCGCGGCGTGGGCGAGGAGGCCGTGGGCGCGGCGGCGTTCATCTGGTCGACGGTCCCGGACCGCGGCGGCCCGCGCGACGCGTTCAATGTGTACCAACTGCTCCACGAATGGCAGGACTTCAGCCACCGCCTGCACGACGCGGGCCACCAGGCGTACTGCCTGGTGTGGCCCTGAGCCGGGATTACAGGGCGTCACATTGTTCGGCGGGGCCTTCGGGCTCCGCCGTTTTCATGTCTCCTTTCATGTCTACGCGGCGCACCCGGGACCGGCATACGCGTCGGCGGCACCCCCCGAACCGCGTTACGCGCAAGGGGGATGCCGCCGGGCCGACGGAGTCGGTCAGTGGCCGTTGATCGCGAGTTCGTAGTCGCCGATCAGGTCGCCGAGGAGGGTGCCGGCGGTGAGGTCGCTGTTGACGTGGCCGGCCATGTAGAGGCGGGAGTACAGGACTTCGGCGCGCATCCACTCGTAGTCCTCGGCGCGGTGCGGGGAGAGGGCGCTGAGGAAGGTGACGGCGGCGGCGGAGCGGGCCGCGTGGCGGGACGGGTAGGAGTACGGGCCCTTGGCGCCGGGCTTGATGTGCTTCTCCGGGCGCAGGGTCGGGTCCATGACGAACGGCGCCGGCTGCTTGTCCTTGGCGGCGACCTGGTCACTGACGGTCTTGGCCAGCTTCAGGGCGGCCTTGAGCTGGGCCTTCTCCGCCTTGCCCTGCGCGGCGGGGATCAGTTCGCGCTGGTCGTGGAGGTAGAGCTTCCAGATGTCCTTCTTGCCGTGCAGCTCCAGCCAGGTCGCGGCGTTCTTGCCGGCGGCCGTGCGGGTCTTGGCCAGGGCCTGGACGTCCTTGAGTTCGGCCTTGCGCTGGTCGGCGGACGGCCCGGCCGGGACCTGCTGCGCGACCCAGGCGGCGAACGCCTTGTCGTCGCGGCCCGTGCCGTGCTCGGCCTTCCACTTGGCGAAGAGCGCGTCGGCCTTCTTGCGCTGGTCGGAGGCCGCCTTGCCGATCTTGGCGATCTCGGCGTCGGTGAAGAGCTGGGGCGGCGGGCTCTGCTTGATCCGCGCCGTGGCCCCGGGCTTCTTCTTCTTGGCGGACGATGCTGCGGCGGCCGGGTGCAGCAGGCCGAAGGCGGCTGCGGCCACGGCGACCAGCGCGATCAGCGCGTACGGCCATTTGATGCCACGCAGGGCGTTCATGCGGCGGAGATCCTTTCGAGGAGGGGGTCCGGGAGGGGATCCGGAAGGGGGCCCGTTGGGGGGTCCGTGCTCGTCGGTGCGGTGAAGTGGGTGCGGGCGAGCCGTCGTACGTCGTTGTCGTGCAGGCCGGGCCTGAGCAGGGACTGGCCGACGACGTACTTGCTCAGGGACACCGGGCGTACGCCGAGGCTCAGCAACAGGCGGTCGGCCGGGGCGAGTTGGAGGCCGCCCTTCGTCTCCACGAGTACGTGGCCGGGGTCGAGGGCGGCGGTGCGGTCACCGTGTCCGCAGGTCAGGACGCCGTCGAGGGTGACGCGGGTGCCGTTGTCGAGGTCGGCGAGGGCGGCACGGACGTAACGGATCTCGGCGGCGGGTACCAGGTCCGCGGCCCTTACGGGGATCCCGGAGCGCTCGAGGTTCTCGTCCACGAAGTCCGCTGCCTGCGCGTCCAGTTCGCCGTAGGCGGCGGCCGGGACGCGCAGTGCGTGCTTGACCGTGTTGCCGCGGCCGTCCTTCGTCTTGACCTCGACCCGGCACAGGCCGTCCTCCGCGTACAGGCGGGTCCGGACCTTCCAGCGGCGGCGCCGGCCCTGCACGTGCGCGTGCCAGGACGCGAGGCGCTCGGTGTCGAAGTAGGCGCTGAGGTAGCTCGTCGTACGGCGTCCGCCCAGGTCGAGGACGTGATGATCGTCGGCGAGCCGGCGGACGAAAACGCGTGCCTGGTCGAGCGGGACCAGATATTTACGGTCGGTGCGGTGCTGGAGCGCGGCGGCCGCGTCGACCTCGGCGAGCGTGGCGCCCCGCAGGGCGGACAGGCCGAGCCCTGCCGCGAAGGCTGACGCCGGGGTCATGACACGACCACCTGCTCGCGCGGTTCCGCGTCCGCGAGGGTACCCAGATCGGTACCGGCCACGTCCGGGTACCGCGCGGAGACCCGGGTGGTCTCGCGTACGTAGTCGACTTCGTCGACGGCCACGGAGAGCGGGGCCTGCCCGAAGCGGAGCGCGACGTCGGCGGCGATGAGCGAGGGATCGGGGTAGATCCGGTCGAGCGTGAGCTTCACGGTGCGGGTCGGCGGGTCGTACGACCTGGGGTCGTCGACCACGAGGACGGCGACCAGGACGACGGCCACGAGCCCGACGACCAGCCACGTCTGGCGCTGCGGCAGGCCCGTGCACAGGGCGATGACCAAGGTGACGAAGGTGTAGGCGACGTCCCGCAGGGTGAACGCGGCGCTGCGCAGGCGCACCAGGGAGAGGATGCCGAACAGTCCGAAGCCGACGCCGGCGGGGAACTTGCCCGCGCTGATCGTGCTCATCGCGGCGAACAGGCCGATGTTCAGCCCGGCCAGGACCAGCGGGATCTCCGGCGCGCTGGGGCGGCGCCGGTAGAGCCAGCCGACCAGGATCAGCAGCGCTACGACGTCCAGACCACCGCGGGAGATGAGGTCCGTGGGGGCGATGTGGTCGGTGATGCCCTTACCGGCGAGCACCGTGACCGCTGCCGCTGCGTACATGACTGTCCCTTCCGTCACGGCATGGCAGACGGCGGACCGGTCGCGGCCCGCGGAGCACCGCGACATGAAGGAAGGTAGGGAAGTCACATGAACAGACCATGAAGGGTTCCTGACGGCCGTCGTGGGGGGGGCTGTCGCCGGGTGGGGTGGGCTTCGCCGGGCGGGGAGGGGGCTTCGCCGGGCGGGGAGGGGGCTTCGCCGGGCGGGGGCGGTCGAGGTGCGGCTGTCGGGGGGCCGGGCGGGGGCGGCCGGAGTGGCGGCGCGGGGGTTCTGTCAGGCCGGGCAAGGCCCGGCGACGGTCCAGACGCCTGGCCGGCGTACCGTTCGGAGTGGACGACAGCCCAGCCGCCCGCACCACGCCGACTCGGCGGACGGCCCCAGCCCCCGCCCCGGTCAGCCCAGCGCCCTCGCCCCGGTCAGCCCAGCACCATCGCCCCCGAAATCCCGGCGCAGCCGTCCCCGTCAGCCCAGCGCCCTCGCCCCGGTCAGCCCAGCACCATCGCCCCCGAAATCCCGGCGCAGCCGTCCCCGTCAGCCCAGCACCATCGCCCCCGAAATCCCGGCGCAGCCGTCCCCGTCAGCCCAGCACCATCGCCCCCGAAAGCCCGGCGCAGCCGCCCCGTTAGCCTGGCCGATATGCATTGCCTGGTCGTCGACGACGAGAAACGGCTCACGGATCTGGTCGTCCGCTTCCTCGGCGAGTCCGGTCACACCGCCGAGGGACGCTACGACGGGCCCTCCGGCCTCGCCGCCGCCCGTGACCCCCGCGTGGACGCCGTACTTCTCGACGTCATGCTGCCCGGGATGGACGGCGTCGAGGTGTGCCGCACGCTGCGCGGCGAAGGCATCGACGTACCCGTGATCCTGCTCACCGCGCGCGGCGCGATCAGCGAGCGCGTGGCCGGGCTCGACGCCGGCGCCGACGACTACGTGGTCAAGCCCTTCGCCATGGACGAACTGCTCGCCCGGCTGCGCGCCATATCCCGGCGCCGCCCCGACAGTTCAGGCCGCCTCCAGGTCGGTGACCTCGTTCTCGACCCCGAGCAGCACCGTGCCTGGCGCGGCGACGCCGAACTCGAGCTCTCCCGGCGCGAGTTCGACGTCCTGCGGGTGCTGATGGACAACGCGGGGCGGGTCGTGACCCGGCTCCAGCTCCTCGACGAGGTCTGGGACGGCGAGACCGACCTCCGCAGCAACGCCATCGACGTCCACGTCTCCAAGGTGCGCGCCAAGGTCGACCGCGCCTTCGACCGTACGACGATCACGACCCTGCGCGGGCGCGGCTACCGCCTGGAGACGGCACCGTGACCCGGCAGGACACGGCGCGGCTACCGCCTGGAGACGGCACCGTGACCCGGCAGGACACGGCGCGGCTACCGCCTGGAGACGGCACCGTGACCCGGCAGGACACGGCACGGCTACCGCCTGGAGACCGCACCGTGACCCGGCAGGACACGGCAGGCCAACCGGCCGGTATACGGGCCCGGCTGCGCCGGATGCCCGTCGTCACCCGGCTCGTCCTCGCCGTCGCCGTCACCATGTCCCTGGTCCTGACCGGCGCGGCCGGGCTCGTCTACTGGCGGGTCAAGACCGCCCTCGACCAGCAGCTCAACGACGACCTCACCGCCTACCAGCGCGGGCTCGACCGGGCCGTACGCGCCGGATCACCCCTGCCGCCGGGCCCCAGCGGCAGCCTCAAGCAAGTCCTCGACGGGCAGGGGCACGTCCTGCGGTCCAGCGACGCGCTCCCCCGGCAGTTGCTCACGCCCGCCGAGCTGGCCGCCGTCGCGGGCGGCGCGACCATCCGACGGGACATCGGCTCGCTCCTGCCCATCACCTCCGACACCCTGCGCCTCCAGGCCCGGCGCGTCACGGCGGCCGGGCAGCCCCGCATCGTGATCGCCGCGCTCCGGCGCGGGCACCGGGACGAGGCGCTGCGCGAACTCCTCGCCCAGCTCGGTTTCGCGTCCGCGCTGACGCTGATCGCCGCGTCGTACGTCGGCTACCGCACGGCCCGCGCGGCCCTGCGCCCCGTCGAGCGTTACCGCAGCGGCGCGGCGACGCTCGCGGACGGCGCCCAGAACACCCGGCTCGACGTACCCGCCGACCGCGACGACGACATCACCCGGCTCGGGCACACCCTCAACCACATGCTGGAGCGGCTCGAGGCGTCCGCCGAGCGCGAGCGGCGGTTCGTCGCGGACGCCAGCCATGAACTGCGTACGCCGCTGACGCTGATGCGCGCCGAGCTGGACGTCGCGCTGCACCGGCCCCGCTCCAGCGGCGAACTCACCGAGACGCTGCGCTCCGTGGACACCGAGGTCCAGCGCCTGATCGACCTGTCCAACGCGCTCCTCGATCTGGAGGAACTCGGCGGCAACGCCCACATCACGCGGTTCCCGCTGCGCCTACCCGACCTCGTCGAGGCGGCGGTCGCGCCGCATCTGCGTACGGCGGAACGGGCCGGGCGCGCCCTGACCGTCGCCGTGCCCGACGCGACGGTCGACGTCGACGCGCGCTGGCTGCAGCCCGCGATCGGCAACCTCGTCGACAACGCGCTCCGCCACGGCGACGGGACGGTACGGGTGACGGCGACGGTCGGGGGCGGGAGGCTACGGCTGCGCGTCACGGACGAGGGGCCCGGTTTCCCGGCCGAGTTCCTGCCCCGGGCCTTCGACCGCTTCGCCCGCGCGGAGGCGAGCCGCACGAGCCAGGGCTCGGGCCTGGGCCTCGCCTTCGTACGGGCGGCGTCGGTGGCGCACGGGGGGTCTGCGTACGCGGAGAACATGGGGGGTGGGGGCGCGGTGACGGTCGATCTGCCGTGCTGAGGCACCTCCGGCGTACCGTTCAGATATGGCGACGCCCCTGCCCGGCCCGTTGGCCCATCTCGCTCCGTTGCTCAGTCATTACGGGTACTGGGCTGTCGGCGCCGTGGTTCTCGTGGAGGACTTCGGGGTGCCCGCGCCGGGCGAGACGATTCTGATCGCCGCCGGGGTCTACGCCGGGGCCGGTCAGCTGAACATCTTCGCCGTCGCCGCCGTCGCCTTCGCGGCCGCCGTCGTCGGCGACAACATCGGCTATCTGATCGGCCACTACGGCGGACGCGCCTTCGTGCACCGCTGGGGCCGCTACGTGTTCATCACCCCCGAGCGGTTCGCCAAGGCGGAGGACTTCTTCAAGCGGCACGGCGGCGCGATCGTCATCGTGGCCCGGTTCGTCGAGGGGCTGCGCCAGGTCAACGGCATCATCGCCGGGACCAGCGGTATGCCCTGGCGCCGTTTCATCGTCTTCAACGCCCTGGGCGCCGCGCTCTGGGTCGGCCTGTGGGCGACCCTGGCCTACGTCACCGGCACCCACATCACCGCCGTGTACGACGTGATCAGCCGCTACCAGCTCTACGCGCTCATCGTCCTCGGCGTCCTGATCGCGGCCCTGATCGCCCGCCACGTCCTGCGCGCCCGGCGCCAGACCTGAGTCACGGCTCCCGCGACACGGGCGCCACCGGCCGGCGCTGTGCGAACACCACCACCGCGACGACCCCGATCAGGACGGCGAGCGCCCCGAAGCCGTACGTCAGTGTCGTGTACGAGGCAACGGCTGCGACCAGCAACGGGCCGCCCGCGTCGCCCAGTTCGCGGCCCAGTTCGGCGGCGCCCATCGTCTGGCCGAGCCGTTCCGTGGGCGTGCTCGCGGCGAGCGTGGCGAAGCCGAGCGGGGTGATCAGCCCCGTACCGGCGCCGGTCAGCGCGGCCCCGAGGAGGATGCCCGTCAGCCCCGGCAGCATCACGCAGGCCATGCCCACGGCGGTGACCAGCAGCCCCGCCGTCAGACCGGTACGGGCGGTGAGGCGCCCGTCGTCCAGAGCGCGCCCGGCGCGTGGCTGGACGACGGCCGCGCACCCCGCGAGCACCGACACCGCCGCCCCGGTCGCGACCGTGCCGAGCCCGTCCGCACGGCCGGAGACCGGCAGGAAACCGACCCCGACCGACAGGGCCGCCGTCGCCGCCGCGAGCGCGGTCGTCGGGGTGAGGAAGGCCGGGTCGGCGAGGCGCCGGGCCAGGTCGAGGACCGTCTGCCGGGCCTTGGGCAGCGGCGGTACGGCGGGTACGGCGAGCGCGGCCCACACGGCGACCGCCGCGCCGAGCACGGCGAGGACGACGAACAGCAGGCGCAGGCCGCCGGCCCACACCAGGACGCCGCCGAGCAGGGGGCCGAGGGTGTAGCCGACGGACTTGTAGAAGCCGTAGCTGCCGAAGGCGCGGCCGTGTTTCGCGGCCGGGTTGAGGCGGGCGACCAGCGCGGAGGCGGACGGCGAGAAGGCGGAGGCGGCGGCGCCCTGCCCGAGACGCGCGGCCCAGAGCCAGCCGGGGCTGTCGGCGACGACGTACAGGGCGGACGCGGCGGCGAAGGCGGCGAGTCCGCCGAGCAGGACGGGGCGGGCGCCGACCCGGTCGGCGAGGGTGCCGAAAACGGGCTTGAGCAGCACTTCGGCGCCGTCGTAGAGGGCGAGCAGCCCACCGAGCACCATCAGGGAGGTGACGGCGCCATGGGTGTGGCCACCGAGGTTGGCGGCGATCCCGTGCGCCCCGAAGGCGGTGGTGAACCCGGCCGCGTAGAGGGGCCACATCTGGCGGGCGGGGGCGGGCGCGGAGGCGGAAGCGGGTGCCGCGGTCATGGGTCCGCTCCGGAATTCTGGTGGAGCGCGACGAAGACCTGCTCCACGTAGTCCTCGAAGGGCGCCCGGCCCGGCTCGGCAAGCGCCACCGCCGAGGAGCCCCGGCGGCAGACCGAAGCCGGCCCCCCGCCCCCAGCGGAGCGCCCCGTCACGCCTCTTCCTCCGTCCGGACCCCCCGTACCGTGAATCCGATCGCCGCTCCTCCGCCCGTGCGGCGCTCCGCGAACGCGCGGCCGCCGTGGGCGGACGCGACCTCCTGGACGATGGACAGGCCCAGGCCTGAGCCGGGGAGGCTGCGGGCCGCCGGGGCCCGGTAGAAGCGGTCGAAGACGCGTTCGAGGTCCGAGTCCGCGATGCCGGGACCCCGGTCGAGCACCTCGACGCGTACGCCGTCCGGGATGCCCCCGGTCACCACGATCTGGATCGGCTCCGTGCCGCCGCGGTCGAACTTGGCCGCGTTCTCCACGAGGTTGGACAGCGCGCGCTGGAGCGAGGCCGGGCGGCCCTGGATCGCGGTGGCGCCCGTGACGCGCACCGTGATCTCGCGGCCGGTCCGGCGGCGGGTCAGGACCGCCACGTCCTCGGCGGTGTCGGCGAGCTCCACCTCGACGACCGGCTCGTCGTCCTCCTTGCCCGCGGCCAGGTCCACCAGCTCGTTGACCAGGTCGGTCAGCTCGCGGGACTCCTGCGCCAGGTCGGCGATCAGCTCCTCGCGGGCGGCCGGCGGCAGATCCTCTATGCGGCGGAGCAGCGAGATGTTCGTACGGAGCGAGGTGAGCGGCGTACGCAGCTCGTGCCCCGCGTCCTGGACGAGGCGCCGCTGGTCCTCGATGGCGCGCGCGAGGCGCCCCAGCATCCGGTCGAAGGACCGGCCCAGGCTGCCGACCTCGTCGCCGCCCTCGACCGGCACCCGCACATCGAGATGCCCGGTGCCCGCGACCTCCTCCGCCGCCCCGGCGAGCAGGACCAGGCGGCGCGTGATGCGCCGGGCCAGCCACCAGCCGACGAAGGCCGAGGCGAGGATCACGGCGAGGGCCACCACACCCGTACGCCGCTGGAGCTGACGCAGCAGATCCTCGGTGTCGCTGAACTGCTGCGCGACCTGCACGGCCCCGCGTCCGCCGCCCAGCGACACGGTCGTCATGCGGTACTCGTCGCCGCCCAGCTGCACGTCACGCCGTGACCCGGGGCCCGACACGCCCTTGCCGTCCGACGTCAGGCCGGGCTTCGCGTAGTCGGCGGTCAGCTTGTCCGCCGCGTTCACGGGGAGCCGCGGGCTGCCCGCGTCGACGATCACGCCGCCGGACCCGAGGATCTGGACGTTCGTGCGGGCCGGCCGGATCAGGTCGTCGCGCGGACCGTCGTGGTCGGGGTCGCCCACGACGAAGTCGTACGGGGTGAGCTTCTCGTGCTTGACCTGCACCTTCAGATCGTGGACGACCTCGTTGAACACCGCCTGCTGGTCGACGCGGACGAGCCGGGCCGCGGCGTCGTACGACAGAAGGCCCACGAGGACGGTGACGACCGCGGCGACGGCGGCGAAGGACACGGCGAACGTGGTGCGCAGCGACCGGGCGCTCCCCCGCCGCCGCAGGAACGCGCGCAGGCGGCGACGTACCAAACCTCAGTCCTCCCGCAGCACGTAGCCGACGCCACGCACGGTGTGGATCAGGGAGGTGGCGCCGGGCTCGTCGACCTTGCGGCGCAGATAGCCGACGTACACGGCGAGGTTCTTCGAGCCGGGGCCGAAGTCGTAGCCCCAGATGCGGTCGTAGATCGTGGCGTGGTCGAGGACGATGCCCGCATTGCGCACGAGGAGTTCCAGGAGGTCGAACTCGGTGCGGGTGAGTTCCAGCTCACGGTCCCCGCGCCAGGCGCGCCTGGCCTGCGGGTCCATGCGCACATCGGCGGCCGTGACCTGCCCGTCCGGGGTGTCGGGCGCCACGTGGTGGCCGTTCTCGGAGGAGGCCGTGCCGTCGGTGCGGCGCAGGAGCGCGCGGAGCCGGGCGAAGACCTCGTCGACGTCGAACGGCTTCACGACGTAGTCGTCGGCGCCCGCGTCCAGACCCGCGATCCGGTCGGGCGTCTCGACGAGCGCCGTCAGCATCAGGATCGGCGTGCGGTCCCCCTCGGCGCGCAGCACCCGGCACACCTGGAGGCCGTCGATGCCCGGCATCATCACGTCCAGGACGAGGATGTCGGGCGCGCTGCGGTGAGCCTGGGCGATGGCCTCCACCCCGTCGGCGACGGCCGTGACCGCGTAGCCCTCCAGGGTCAGGGCCCGCTCCAGGGCGTGGCGGATGGCGCGGTCGTCCTCGGCGAGCAGCACGGTCGGGGACGTGGCGCGGGGGGCGGCGGACGCGGCGGTAGGGGACACGCGTTCCAGTGTGCCCTGCCGTCGCCGCAGCTCAACCCCCGACCGGGGACCGGCCAGCCCCCTTCTTACCCGCCTCTCACCCGCTCAGGACCGGCGGCTTACCTGGCTGCACCACGCTCCCCCTGATATGTCGCGGGCAGAGAGTCCGCCGGGAGGGCTGTCCATGAAGATCGTGTTCCTGCTGCACAACGCGTACGCGATCGGCGGGACCGTACGGACCACGCTCAACCTCGCCTCGGCGCTCGCCGGGCGCGGGGGCCACGACGTGGAGATCGTCTCGATGTCACGCCACCGCGAGGTGCCGCGGTTCGAGATCGACCCCGAGGTCACCCTTGTCCCGCTCGTCGACACCCGCATCGGGAGCGTCGACACGCGCTACGCGACGTACGAGGAACCGGCCCAGGACTTCCCCAGCGCCGAGAAGCGCCACAAGCAGTACACCCGGCTGCACGATCTGCGCGTGCGGGAGTACCTGGAGCACTGCGACGCTGACGTGGTGATCGGCACCCGCCCCGGGATCAACGTCTACCTGGCGATGTTCGGCCCCCGCACCGCCCTGCGCATCGGGCAGGAGCACCTGCGCCTGGAGGCCCACAGCAAGAAGCTCCGCGCGGTGCTCGCCCGCCACTACCGCTCCCTCGACGCCGTGGTCACCATGACGGCGGCGGACGCGGAGGCGTACCGGGCGCGCATGACCCTGCCGGGCGTGCGGGTCCTGTCGGTCCCGAACATCGTGCCGGAGGCGCCCTGCGAGCCCTCCGACGGCACCCCAAAGATCATCGCGACCGCCGGCCGGCTCGCCCCGGGCAAGCGGTTCGACCTGCTGCTCGAAGCGTTCTCGGCGGTCGCCGTGCAGGCGCCCGAGTGGCAGCTGCGGATCTACGGCGGCGGGCCCGAGGAGGCGAAGCTGCGCGAGCTGATCTCCGGGCTCGGCCTGACCGGGCGCGCGCACCTGATGGGCGCGCGCTCGCCGATCGAGCCGGAGTTCGCGCGGTCCTCGATCGTCGTGTCCGCCTCCGACGCGGAGTCCTTCGGGATGACGCTCGTCGAGGCGATGCGCTGCGGGGTCCCGGTGGTCAGCACGAACGCGCCGCTCGGCCCCGCCGAGATCATCACGGACGGCGTCGACGGCCGGCTCGTGCCGGTCGGGGACGCGCGCGCCATCGCCGAGGCCCTCGTCGACCTCATCGAGGACGAGCCCAAGCGGCACGCGATGGCCCGTGCGGCGTTCGCGTCGGCGCACCGGTACGACCCGGACCCGATCGTCGGCCGCTACGAGCTCCTGTTCGGCGAGCTGCGTGCGTCGCGGCGCCTGAGGTCCTGGGAGCGGCTGCGATACCGCGCGGCCAACTGGGCGCGCCGCAAAGCCCGTTCGACCCGCCGTCCGGCCCGGGGCACCTCGCCCGCGGCCCCGCGCGGGGCCCGCTCCGACCCGCGTCCCACCTGACGCCTAGGTCTTACCTGACGCTGAAGCAAGCAAGGGGGAAGGCACATGAGCGACGACGCGCGACGCGGCACGTCTGCTCCTGAACCGGCTCACCCGCGAGGCCTCACGGCCCCCGGGGCCCAGCGGGAACGAGCCACCGAGGGCCGGGGGAGGCGGGCCGTTCATCACCGGCGGCGGCCCGCCCCCCGGTCCGCACCACGCCCCGAGCGACAGCCGAACCCGGCGGCTTCTCCGGCTCCGGAAACGGATTCCCTGACAGCTCCGGACACCGGTTCTCAGACCGCTCCAGAACCCACACCCCCCGCGTCCGAGACCGTGTCGGCCGAGGCCACCTCCGCCTCCACCTCCGCCTCAGCCCCCACCGCTCCCTCCCCCTCCGAAACCCCCGCCCCCAGAACCACCCCCCACAGCGCCCCACCCCCCACTCCCGTCACACCGGACCCCCTCGGCCCCGCCCCCACCCCCCCGGGTGCGGAGGCCGGGCGTCCGGTGGGGTGGGGGGTGCGGGGCGTTCCGTGGCTGCTCGTCGTGGCCGTCGGGTACGCGCTCGCGCAGTTCGTGTTCGTCGTGCCGCAGCTCGCCCACGTACTCGGCTGGGACGAGTCGGTCTACGTGTCCCAGTACGACCCGCGCATACCCACCGCGTTCTTCAGCGCGCCCCGCTCGCGCGGCACCAGCTTCCTGACCGCGCCGATCATCGCGCTCACCTCGTCCACGGTGGTCCTGCGCGTCGGGCTCACGCTGCTGTCGTCGGCCGCACTGTACGCCGCGTTCCGCGTGTGGCGGCCGATCGTCGGGGCCCGCACCACCGCCCTCGCCGCACTCCTCTTCGCGGGCCTCTGGGTCACCCTGCTCTACGGGCCGCAGGCGATGCCGAACCTGTGGGTGGCGTTCGCCTCGGTCGGCGCGGTGGGCTGGTTCCTGCGGGCGGTGCTCCGGGGCGAGCCGCGCGCCGGCTGGTGGCTCGCGGGATGTGTCGCAGCGGCCGCCCTGTTCCGCGCGTCGGACGTCGTCTGGCTCACCCTGCCGCTGTTCGTGGTGGCCCTGTTCCGCGGCCGCCGGATGCTGCCCTACCTCGTGGGCGGGCTCGTCCTGGGGATGGCCCAGTGGGTCGCGGAGGCGTTCATCCGCTTCGGCTCGATCCAGGAACGCCTGCACGTGTCCAGCGCCACCGAGGGCACGATGGGCCTGCACCTCAACTTCGCCAACGCCTGGCACAGCCTCGACGGTCCGGTGCTCTGCCGCCCCTGCACGGTGACCCACGTCTCCACCGGCTTCACGCTGTGGTGGCTGGCCCTGCCGGTACTCGCGCTTGCCGCGCTCGGCTTCGCCCTGCGCGACCGCCGGTTCCCGCCGGCCGCGCTCGCCGTCGCGTGCGCCGTGTCACTCTCGGTGCCCTATCTGCTGCTGCTCGACTACTCGGCCCCGCGCTTCCTGCTCCCGGCGTACGCGCTGGTGGCGCTGCCGGTCGCGGGCCTGTTCGCCCGCTTCCGCGCGCGGAGCGTCCTGGTCGTCGTAGGAGTCGTGGTCGCCGCTCAGCTCACGTCGCAGAGCGTCGTCCTCGCCGACGTCAGGGACACGGCCGCCGCCGCGAACCAGCGCTACCGCGCCGCCGCCGACGGTCTGCGCGACCTGGGCCTGCGCCCGCCGTGCCTGGTCGCGGGCCCGCGCGCCATCCCGATCGCGTACGCCGGGGGCTGCGCCTCGGCCGAGGTGTCCGGGAACAACATGTCGACGTCCGTCGCGGGCCTGGTGAAGCAAGCCGCGAAGGAGCCGACGGCCGTCCTCACGGAAAAGGGACAGAGCCAGCCGCACTACACGCACGGCTGGACGCCACATCGCCTGCCCGGCACCCCCGGGTGGACGGCCTGGGTCGCCCCGGCCGCCCACCAGTAACTCCCTGTTACGCCCGCAGCGCGGCGAGCTGCTGCTCGAACGGGATCACGTCGTCGCCCCACTCCGCCACCGGCGCGGGGCGGGCGGCGGCGAGGCCGGTCATGAGCCGGGCGAGTTCGCCGCCGGCTCGCTCGACGCGCTCCGCCAGGCCCTCCGCTCCGAAGTCCTGCGACGCCGCGTACACGGCGGTCGGCACGACGACGGCCCGCAGGTGGGCGAAGAGCGGCCGCATCGCGTGCTCCAGGACGAGCGAGTGCCGCGGCGTCCCGCCGGTCGCCCCGACGAGCACGGGCTTCCCGGTGAGCGCGTCCCGGTCGAGCACGTCGAAGAACGACTTGAAAAGGCCGCTGTACGAGGCCGCGAACACCGGCGACACGGCGATCAGGCCGTCCGCCCCGGCCACCGCGTCGAGCGCCGCCTTGAGGGCGGGCCCGGGGAACCCGGTGACCAGGTTGTGGGCGATCTCGACGGCCAGGTCACGCAGCTCGACGAAGGTCACCTCGACGCCGGGCCCGGCCTGGGCGGTCACCGCCTGGGCGAGCCGGTCCGCGAGGATCCTGCTGGACGAGGGGGCGCTCAGCCCCGCCGACACGACGACGAGCTTCATGCGGCACTTCCTTCCTGCTCGGCGGGCGTGGTGTACGAGATGGGCGAGACGAAGCCTTCGGCGACGCGGGAGGCGTGCGTCGGGGCGTCCGGCACGTTCGCCGGGCGCATCTTCGCGAACTCCTCGCGCAGCACCGGCACGACCTCCTCGCCGAGGATGTCGAGCTGCTCCAGGACGGTCTTCAGGGGCAGGCCGGCGTGGTCCATCAGGAACAGCTGGCGCTGGTAGTCACCGACGTGGTCCCGGAAGCCGAGCGTCCGCTCGATCACCTGCTGCGGGGATCCCACGGTCAGCGGGGTCTGCGAGGTGAACTCCTCCAGGGAGGGGCCGTGCCCGTAGACCGGCGCGTTGTCGAAGTAGGGGCGGAACTCGCGCACCGCGTCCTGCGAGTTCTTGCGCATGAACACCTGGCCGCCGAGTCCGACGATCGCCTGCTCGGGGGTGCCGTGCCCGTAGTGGGCGAAGCGGCGCCGGTAGAGGTTCACCATCTGCTTGGTGTGCTCCATCGGCCAGAAGATGTTGTTGTGGAAGAACCCGTCCCCGTAGAAGGCGGCCTGTTCGGCGATCTCGGGCGAGCGGATCGAGCCGTGCCAGACGAAGGGCGCGACCCCGTCGAGCGGCCGCGGCGTCGACGTGAAGGACTGGAGCGGCGTACGGAACTTGCCCTCCCAGGTCACGACGTCCTCGTCCCACAGCCGGCGCAGCAGGGCGTAGTTCTCGATCGCGAGGTTGATGCCCTCGCGGATGTCCTTGCCGAACCAGGGGTAGACCGGGCCGGTGTTGCCGCGGCCCATCATCAGGTCGACGCGGCCGTCCGCGACGTGCTGGAGCATCGCGAAGTCCTCGGCGATCTTCACCGGGTCGTTGGTGGTGATCAGCGTGGTGGACGTCGACAGGATCAGGTTCTCGGTGCGGGCGGCGATGTAGCCCAGCATCGTCGTCGGCGAGGACGGCACGAACGGCCGGTTGTGGTGCTCGCCGGTGGCGAAGACGTCGAGGCCGACCTCTTCCGCCTTCTGCGCGATGGCGAGCATGGCCTTGATGCGCTCGTGCTCCGTCGGCGTACGGCCCGTCGTCGGATCGGCCGTGACGTCGCCGACGCTGAAGATTCCGAACTGCATGGCTGCTCACCCTTCGCGGTTGTTGATTATTCAACTATACCCACGAACGGTGGCGGCGTTCCAGCTATTCCCGGGTGCCGCGCGTCACTCCACGGGCACCCGGGATCGCACGTCAGCCCTTATGCGTCAGCCCTTACGCGGGCGCCCACCCCGGATCCCGCCCCGACGCCGCGAGCAGCCGCTCGAATTCCGACGCCCCCTCCGCCACCGCGACCGGCTCGCCGAACACCCCCATCGACCGCGCCGTCGGCCCCAGCTCGGCCACCGCCCCGGCCAGCCGGTCCACGACGGCGTGCTCGTCCCCCTCAGGCACGTACTCCTGCCCCGTCGCCCGCGCCAGGTCCCACGCGTGCACGGTCAGGTCGAGCAGCACCATCGAGCCGACCAGGGGCGCGGGCATGTTCATCGCGCCGGTCGTCCCCTCCTCCGCCCCCGGCGCCGACCAGGCAGCCACCAGCTTGCGGGCCTCCTCGCCGAACCGCTCACGCCAGTCAGGCCCGGCGCCCACGTGGTCCGGGGTCGCCGAGAAGTCGGAGTCCTCCTTGACCGCGAGGCGCTGGAACTGCACCACCACGTTGAAGAGGTGGTTCACCAGGGCCTTCACGTCGTACTCCGCGCACGGCGTGGGCGCGTCGAGCCGGTCGTCGGACAGCGCGCCGACCACCGGCAGAGCCCGCTCCACCGCCACCCCGAGAAGCTCACCGATTCCGCTCGCCCGCTCAGTCATCTCACTCATGACGCCAAGCTACGAACCCGAACACCGGCCGTCTTGAAGAAAGGCGACGCCTTGAAGAGGCGTCTTGAAGAGACGTCTTGAAGAAAGGCGACATACGATCCGGCCATGGCCGCACCCCGCCGTGGCACCCGCGGCATCGTCGCCCCGCAGGAGCTCCTCACCCGCGTACGGCTGCGCCGCCACGAGCCCGCCCCACCCCTGCGCCGCTACGTCGAGAACTACTGGTTCCTGGACTGGGACCTCTCCGAGCCCTACGCCTCGCACATCGTCCCGCACCCCTCGGTCAACGTGACCTTCGAGCGTTACGGCGACGAGAGCCCGGCCACGACGTGGGACGAGCCCGTCGGCGTGGTCACCGGCGTCGCACTCGGCCTGTTCACCAGGAAACTCACCGGACGCGGCCGGGTGTGCGGGGTGAAGTTCCGCAGCGGCGGCTTCCGCCCGTTCGCTCCGGACGTGCCCGTACTCCAGTGGACGGGACAGGAGCTGCCCGTGCACGACGTGTTCGCGAGCGCGCCCGCCGACATCGCCGAGACGGTCACCGGGCCCGACGACGAGCACGCGCGCGTGGCCGCGCTCGACGCGTTCCTGCTCGGCCTCGGCGCCGCCGACGACCCGCAGGCCGACCTCGCCATCACCCTCGTCGACCTCATCCGCTCCGACGCCACCGTGCACCGCGTCGGCGACTTCGCGGCCGCCCAGAGCATCTCCGTACGGGCCCTGCAACGCCTCTTTTCCGCGTACGTCGGCGTCGGGCCGAAGTGGGTCATCCTCCGCCACCGCATCCACCAGGCCCTGGAACGCGCCGACTCCGAGGCCGCCGTCGACTGGGCCGCCCTCGCCGCCGACCTCGGATACGCCGACCAGGCCCACCTCGTACGCGACTTCACCGCCACGGTGGGGGTACCGCCGACGGCCTACGCACCACAGACGCGGTAGGCGCCTGCGCGAGCCGGCCCCGCCCGGCAGGCGACGGCGAACGCCCCCGGCCGGGCATGACAGCCTGTGCCCATGCTCGTCGCCCGCTCCGCGCTCCTCTTCGTCCTCGCCGCCCTCTTCGAGATCGGCGGCGCCTGGCTCGTCTGGCAGGGCGTGCGCGAGCACAGAGGGTGGGCCTGGATCGGCGCGGGCGTGATCGCGCTCGGGATCTACGGCTTCGTCGCCACGCTCCAGCCCGACGGCGAGTTCGGCCGCATCCTGGCCGCGTACGGAGGCGTGTTCGTCGCCGGCTCGATCGCCTGGGGCATGGTCGCCGACGGATACCGGCCCGACCGCTGGGACGTCACCGGAGCACTCATCTGCCTGGCCGGCATGGCCGTGATCATGTACGCGCCCCGCGGCGGCCGGTGACAGCACCGCGCGCCGCCTGCCTATCCTGGCTGGAGTCGTCCGAGTGTCAGACCCACGCCCGAGGAGCACGTCCATGACCGCCGCCGCGCCCGCAGCCGCCTCCCGCATCGCCGTCGTCACCGGCGCGAGCAGCGGAATCGGGGCGGCCACCGCCCGACAGCTCGCGGCGGCCGGGTACCGGGTCGTGCTCACCGCGCGCCGCAAGGACCGCATCGAGAAGCTGGCCGCCGAGATCAACGAGGCGGGCCACGAGGCGATGCCCTACGCGCTCGACATCACGGACCGCGCCGCGGTCGACGAGTTCGCGACGGCCTTCAAGACCATCGGCGTCCTCGTGAACAACGCGGGCGGCGCGCTCGGCGCCGACCCCGTCGCGACGGGCGATCCGGCCGAGTGGCGCCGGATGTACGAGACGAACGTCATCGGCACGCTCAACATCACCCAGGCCCTGCTCCCCGCGCTCACCGCGAGCGGCGACGGCACGGTCGTCGTCCTCTCCTCAACGGCCGGCTTCGCCACGTACGAGGGCGGCGGCGGTTACGTGGCCGCGAAGCACGCCGAGCACGTGCTCGCGGAGACGCTGCGCCTGGAGATCCTCGGGACGCCGGTCCGGGTCATCGAGGTGGCGCCCGGCATGGTCAAGACGGAGGAGTTCGCCCTCACCCGCTTCGCCGGCGACACGGAGAAGGCGGAGAAGGTCTACGCGGGCGTCGCGCAGCCGCTCTCGGCGGACGACGTGGCCGACACGATCACCTGGGCGGTCACCCGCCCCAGCCACGTGAACATCGACCTCCTCGTCGTCCGCCCCCGCGCCCAGGCCTCGAACACGAAGGTCCACAGGGAGCTGTGATGGCACCCGAGTCCCCCGACCCGCTGGAGTCCCTGGAACAGGAACACGACGAGCGCCGCCGCGCAGAGGAAAAGCGCGGCGAACGCCACATGTGGTGGTACCTCGCCTACTTCCTCTTCGGCATCCACCTGGTGGCCCTGGTCATGATCTACGCGGTGACGCACTCGAAGTAGGCCTCAGCTCTTAAGCCTTACGGGGTCAGCCCTTCACGCACACGACCTGCTTCAGCTTCGCCACGACCTCGACGAGGTCCCGCTGCTGGTCGATGACCTGCTCGATCGGCTTGTACGCGCCCGGGATCTCGTCGACGACGCCGGAGTCCTTACGGCACTCCACACCCCGCGTCTGCTCCTCCAGGTCCCGCGTCGTGAAGTGCTTCTTCGCCGCGTTCCGGCTCATCCGGCGGCCGGCGCCGTGCGAAGCGGAGTTGAAGGACGCCGCGTTCCCGAGCCCCTTCACGATGTACGACCCCGTGCCCATGGAGCCCGGGATGATCCCGTACTCGCCGGAACCCGCGCGGATCGCGCCCTTACGGGTGACGAGCAGGTCCATGTCGTCGTACCGCTCCTCCGACACGTAGTTGTGGTGGCAGGAGATGACCGGCTCGAACGTCGGCTTCGCCTTCTTGAACTCCTTGCGGATCACGTCCTTGAAGAGCTCCATCATGATGGCGCGGTTGTACTTCGCGTACTCCTGCGCCCAGAACAGGTCGCTGCGGTACGCGTCCATCTGCGGGGTCTCCGCGATGAAGACGGCGAGGTCCCGGTCGACGAGGCCCTGGTTGTGCGACAGCTTCTGCGCGACGCCGATGTGGTGGTCGGCCAGTTCCTTGCCGATGTTGCGCGAACCGGAGTGCAGCATGAGCCACACGACACCCTCAGTATCGATCGTAAGTTCGATGAAGTGATTTCCCCCGCCCAGCGTCCCCATCTGCTTGACCGCCCGCTCCTCGCGGAACTTGACCGCGTCCGCGACCCCCTCGAAGCGGCCCCAGAAGTCCTCCCAGTCCGCCGTGCCGAAGCCGTGCTGGCGGGACGGGTCGACCGGGTCGTCGTGCATACCGCGGCCCACCGGGATCGCCTGCTCGATCTTCGAGCGCAGGCGGGACAGGTCACCCGGCAGGTCGTTCGCCGTCAGCGACGTCTTCACCGCCGACATGCCGCAGCCGATGTCCACCCCGACCGCCGCCGGGCAGACCGCCCCGTGCATCGCGATCACCGAGCCGACCGTCGCACCCTTGCCGTAGTGCACGTCGGGCATCACGGCCAGGCCCTTGATCCACGGCAGCGTCGCCACGTTCCGCAGCTGAGCCATCGCCACGTCCTCGACCGTCGCCGGATCCGTCCACATCCGGATCGGAACCTTCGCGCCCGGCACCTCTACGTACGACATAACGCCCTCTTTCCCCCGCACCTTCTCGTACTTGATCAAAAGTCTGTAATCGCAAATACCGGCGCCAAGGTCAACGAATGGGATATCGGACCGGCGTCCACGGCGGTGCGTGCGATAGACATTGTGTCCATCGGCCGCCTCGTCGCGGCAACCGAATAACCACGTCCGACGACGTGTCACCTTTGTCGAGAGGGGCCCTCACCGTGCAGCGGAAGGCGTATGTACCCGGCGTCGCCGCGCTCCTCGCAGCGCTGCTCACCGGTTGCACCGGCGGGCCCGGCCCGTCCGGCGACACGACCGACTCCAAGCCCGGTGACACCGGCACCAGCGCCCCCGCCGCCCACCCCGGCAAATACCGCACGCTCCCCGAGCCGTGCCGCCAGCTCGACCGCGGCACCCTCGACAAGATGCTCCCCGGCATCAAGGAACTCCCCGAGGGCGACCAGCGCGACAAGGCCTACGAGGGCGCGGCCACGGTCACGTACGACACGGACCGGCGCGTGGGCTGCCGCTGGAAGGACGACGGCACCGACGCCTCGCACCGGCTCCTGATCGACTTCGAGCGGGTCGTCTCCTACGACAACACGGTCAGCGACGACACGGAGGCCGGTCAGGTCTTCGCGTCGAAGCGGCTGGCGGCGCACCTGCCGGAGCCGGCTCCCGGAGGCACGTCGTCAGGGTCCTCCTCCTCTTCATCGTCCGCCTCCCCGTCCGCCGGCGCCAGTAAGAAGGACAAGGGGACGGGGAAGGGCGGGAAGAAGGGGGGCTCGGCCTCGGAGAGCGCGTCCGTCGACGCCTCCGCCAGCACCTCCGCCAGCGCCTCCGGCGACGACGCGCAGAGCGCCGACCTGCGGCCCCGCGTCCTCCAGGGTCTCGGTGACGAGGCGTTCCTCGACGACCAGCTCAGCGCGTCCGCGTCGACGGGCGGCCACCGGACCGTGACTGTGGTGTTCCGCACGTCCAACGTCATCGTCACCATCGAGTACGAGGAGCAGTCCGGACCCGCCGTCATGGCCCCGGACAGCAAGGAAATGCAGGACAGAGCGCAGGAACTGGCCGTCAAACTGGCCGGGCGGCTGAGCGAGTAACCGGCGGTATCCCACCCGGGCGGGTCCGCCGATCCGGAACCGCCCGGCGCGGCTTGGGCGTACGGTGACCCATCGGACCCGGGCCGCACCTCCGGGTACGTATCAGGCAAACCCGGAGAATAAGGAACCATGCACCGACCGACCAAGCGACTCAACCGCGTATTCGTCTGCGCAGCCGCCGTGCCGGTGATCCTCGTCGCAGCCGGCTGCTCCTCCGGCTCGGGCTCCTCCGACGGGGCGAAGAAGAGCTCGTCGAAGCCGTCGGCCGCCGCGTCCGCCGACACCGTCAAGGTGAAGCCGGCGGCGTACGGCTCGCTGCCCCAGCCCTGCTCGGCGATCTCGAAGAACACGCTCGACTCCCTCGTGCCGGCGGCGAAGGCGGGCAAGGCGGGCTCCTCCGACGACGAGTCGGTGCGCGGCACCTGCTCCTGGTCGAGCCTCGACAACAAGGGCGTCGACGGTTCGCAGTTCCGCTGGCTGAACGCGTCGCTGATGCGTTTCGACTCGGACGCGACCCGCGGCAGCGGCGACAAGCTGGCGCACACCTACTTCACGAAGCAGGTCACGGACGCGCAGTCGACCGAGGGCGCGAAGTCCCCGAAGGCCGAGCCGGTGAGCGGCACGGGCGACGAGGCGACGGCCGTGACGTACGAGCTGAAGAAGAAGGAAGGCACCTTCAAGCAGCAGACGATCGTGGCGCGCGTGAAGAACGTCGTCGTGACGATCGACTACAACGGCGCCGGTCTCGCGGGCCAGGGGGCGCCGGACGCCTCCGAGCTGGTGAAGGACGCCGAGAAGGCCGCGAAGGAGGCCGTCGCGGCGGTCGTCGCGGCGAACGAGTCCAGCAGCTCCTCGGCGAAGCCGTCGGACAAGGCGTCGGACAAGCCGTCCGAGAAGGCCTCCGACAAGCCGTCCGCCAAGGCCAGCTCGAAGTCCTGAAACTGAACCGGGGCGGGATCCTCAACTCCCCACCCTGACAAGCCTTTTGCGGAGCCCGGTCCCTTATGGGGCCGGGCTCCCGGCGTACCGGGACACGGCCCTCCGCATCGATGTGCGAGGCTGTTGCGGCCAATCAGCCGTACAGGGAGGGGACTCGCGTGGCCGTGCCACAGCTGACCCGGACTCACCGCATACTCATCGGCGTGGTCGTCGCCGGAGCGGTGGTCATCGCCGGCATCGGCTTCGCGGGGTCCTACGCGGCCGTGCGCTCGCTCGCGCTCCAGAAGGGGTTCGGGAACTTCAGCTATGTGTTCCCGATCGGCATCGACGCGGGCATCTGCGTACTCCTCGCGCTCGACCTGCTGCTGACCTGGATCCGCATCCCGTTCCCGCTGCTGCGCCAGACGGCGTGGCTGCTCACGGCGGCGACGATCGCGTTCAACGGCGCGGCCGCGTGGCCCGACCCGCTGGGCGTGGGGATGCACGCCGTCATCCCGATCCTGTTCGTCGTCGCGGTCGAGGCGGCCCGGCACGCGGTCGGCCGGATCGCGGACATCACCGCCGACAAGCACATGGAGGGCGTCCGCCTCACCCGCTGGATCCTCTCCCCGCTGCCCACGTTCCTGCTGTGGCGCCGCATGAAGCTGTGGGAGCTGCGCAGCTACGAGGCCGTCATCAATCTGGAGCGCGAGCGCATGGTCTACAAGGCCCGGCTGCACTCCCGCTTCGGCCGCGGCTGGCGCCGCAAGGCCCCCGTCGAGTCCCTGATGCCGCTGCGCCTCGCGCGTTACGGCGTCCCGCTCGAGGAGACGGCCGCCTCGGGCCTCGCCGCCGCCGGCATCGAACCGGTACTGCTGCCGCCGGCCTCGACGACCCCGGTGACCGCGCCGCCCAAGCCCGAGCTGGTCCAGGCCGCCCCGGCCGGGACGGCCGCCGAGACCCCGGCCCAGCCCGTGGCAGCCGCCGCGGGGACCGCCGTCGCGGACGAGGCGAGCCCGTGGTTCAAGACGCCCCAGCAGGCGGGACCGTACGGGGGCGGCTACGACCCGAACTACGACCCTGAGCAGCAGTACGAGCAGTGGTACGAGGCCCAGGGCCCGGAGCAGAACGCCGGCCAGAACCCTGGGCAGCCTCAGCCGGAAGTCTTCATTCCCGCCCAGGCCCAGGCCTCGCCCGAGCCGCACGCACAGGCTCAGCCCCAGGCCCCGGCCCAGCCCCAGCCGGAGCCCCACGACCCGGAGTTCCCCGTTCCCGCCGGTCCCGGCCGGACCCGCCCGCTCGGCGACGGGATCGCCGAGAACGGCGAGGCGCCGCTCACGGAGGAGGACCTCTACGAAGTGTTCCGCAAGTCGATAGAGGGTGAGGGCGCGCCGACGCCGGGCACGTTCCACGCCAACGTCGAGGCGACGTACGGCATCAAGCTGGAGCCACGCGAACTCCAGCGCTACATGGACCTGTTCCTCGAGCGCCTGAACAGCGAGTTCATCGAGAACCACATCGCCTGAGCCGCAGCAACGCCAGCAGCCGCAGCAACGCATGAAAGGGGCGCCCCGGATATCCGGGGCGCCCCTTTCACATGCACGAGCGGCTAGCGCCTACGCGCCAAGCAGCTTCCGCACCTGGTCCGCGCCCACCGCCAGCAGCAGCGTAGGCAGTCGCGGCCCGGTGTCACGGCCGACCAGCAGGTGGTACAGGAGCGCGAAGAACGTCCGCTGGGCCGTCTTGATCTCCGGCGGCAGCTCCTTCGGCGTCGCGTCGGCCGAGAAACCGGCCTGGACCTTCGGCACGCCGTAGACGAGGTGCGTCAGGCCGTCGAGCGACCAGTGCGAGTCCAGGCCCTCCAGGAGGAGCCGCAGCGACTCGCGGGCCGCGTCGTCGAGCCCGCCGAGGGCCTCCGTGTCGGGCTCGGCGCGCACCAGGGTGCGGGACTCGGCCGGCACGTACTTGCTGATCCACGCCTCGGCACGGTCGAGCCGCGGCCGTACCTCGTCGAGCGTGGTGACCGGGTTCGCCGGGTCGAGCTCGCTGAGGATGCGCAGCGACTGGTCCTCGTGGCCGGCGGTGATGTCGGCGACGGAGGCCAGCGTGCGGTACGGCAACGGGCGCGGCGTGCGCGGCAGTTCACCGGCGGCGGTGCCCACGGCGCGCGTGTAGGCGGCCGCGTCGGCCGGCAGGACGGACCCGTCGGCGACCTTGGACTCCAGCTTGTCCCACTCGTCGTAGAGCCGCTGGATCTCCTGGTCGAAGGCGATCTTGAACGACTGGTTGGGACGACGGCGGGCGTAGAGCCAGCGCAGCAGCTGCGGCTCCATGATCTGCAGCGCGTCGGCCGGGGTCGGGACCCCGCCCTTGCTGGAGGACATCTTGGCCATGCCGCTGATGCCGACGAAGGCGTACATCGGGCCGATCGGCTGCTTGCCGCCGAACAGCTCGACGATCTGCCCGCCGACCTGGAACGACGAGCCCGGCGACGAGTGGTCGACACCGGACGGCTCGAAGACGACGCCCTCGAACGCCCAGCGCATCGGCCAGTCGACCTTCCAGACCAGCTTGCCGCGGTTGAACTCGGAGAGCCGGACCGTCTCGGTGAAGCCGTCGAGCGTGCAGGTGTAGGACAGCTCCGTCGTCGCGTCGTCGTACGACGTGACGGTGGTGAGGTCCTTGCCGCACTCGCCGCAGAACGGCTTGTACGGGTAGTAGCCGCCCGCGCCGCCGCTGCCGTCGTCCTCGGACGCGGCGCCGGAGCCCTCGGCGGCCTCCAGCTCGGCCTCGTCGACCGGCTTCTGGCCCTGCTGCTTCTTGGCCGGGGCCTTCTTGGTGCGGTACTGGTCGAGGATCGCGTCGATGTCACCGCGGTGCTTCATCGCGTGCAGGATCTGCTCGCGGTAGACGCCCGCCTTGTACTGCTCGGTCTGGCTGATGCCGTCGAACTCGACGCCGAGGTCGGCGAGCGCCTCGATCATCGCGGCCTTGAAGTGCTCCGCCCAGTTCGGGAACGCCGAACCGGCGGGCGCGGGGACCGCGGTGAGGGGCTTGCCGATGTGCTCGGCCCAGGACGCGTCGGTGCCGGGGACACCGGCCGGGACCTTGCGGTACCGGTCGAAGTCGTCCCAGGAGATCAGGTGCCGGACCTCGTACCCGCGGCGGCGGACCTCGTCGGCGACCAGGTGCGGGGTCATGACCTCGCGCAGGTTGCCCAGGTGGATGGGCCCGGACGGGGAGAGTCCGGACGCGACGACGACCGGTTTGCCCGGGGCACGACGCTCCGACTCGGCAATGACCTCGTCCGCGTAACGGGAGACCCAGTCGGTGGTCTCTGTGCTCTGAGCCACGATCGGCACGTCCTTCTTCCTCATACGTGGTGTACGTCAGGAACCTGACGTACACCATTCTCCCAGCAACGCCCGTATCCGCGAAAACCGCTTTTCACCGCGTGGGATACTGACGTTCTCCGTGTATGGAGAGTCTCTCCGGGCACGGAGAGTTCCAGAAACCCAGGCACCCGAGCAGAACGGCGTCTCCCCATGGCCTCGGTCACGTCCCTCACCGCTTCCGTCCACCAGCGTCTCGCGGACGCCCTCTCGGCTGCCCTGCCGGAGGCCGGCGCCGCGGACCCGCTGCTGCGACGTAGCGACCGGGCCGACTTCCAGGCCAACGGGATCCTGGCGCTCGCGAAGAAGGCGAAGGCCAACCCGCGCGAGCTGGCCACGCAGGTCGTCGAGCGGATCACGGCCGGCGACCTGCTCGCCGACGTCGAGGTCTCGGGCCCCGGCTTCCTGAACGTCACGGTCACCGACAAGGCGATCACCGAGACGCTGGCGGCCCGTGCCGCCGACGACCGCCTCGGCGTCCCGCTGAAGGAGAACGCGGGCGTCACCGTCGTCGACTACGCGCAGCCGAACGTCGCGAAGGAGATGCACGTCGGCCACCTGCGGTCGGCGGTCATCGGCGACGCCCTGCGCGCCATGCTCGACTTCACCGGCGAGAAGACGATCGGCCGGCACCACATCGGTGACTGGGGCACCCAGTTCGGGATGCTCATCCAGTACCTGATCGAGCACCCGGGCGAGCTGGCCCCGGCCGACGAGGTCGACGGCGAGCAGGCCATGTCGAACCTCAACCGGATCTACAAGGCGTCCCGCGCCGTCTTCGACGCGGACGAGGACTTCAAGGAGCGGGCCCGTAAGCGGGTCGTCGCGCTGCAGTCGGGCGACAAGGAGACGCTCGACCTGTGGCAGCGGTTCGTGGACGAGTCGAAGGTCTACTTCTACTCGGTCTTCGAGAAGCTCGACATGGAGATCCGCGACGACGAGATCGTCGGCGAGAGCGCCTACAACGACATGATGGCCGAGACGGCGCGTCAGCTGGAGGAGTCGGGCGTCGCCGTCCGCTCCGAGGGCGCGCTCGTGGTCTTCTTCGACGACATCAAGGGCAAGGACGACCAGCCGGTCCCGCTGATCGTGCAGAAGAAGGACGGCGGCTTCGGCTACGCGGCCTCCGATCTCTCCGCGATCCGCGACCGCGTCGTCGACCTGCACGCCACTTCGCTGATCTACGTCGTGGATGTGCGCCAGTCGCTGCACTTCAAGATGGTCTTCGAGACGGCCCGCCGGGCGGGCTGGCTGAGCGACGAGGTCACGGCCCACAACATGGGCTACGGCACGGTCCTCGGCGCGGACGGCAAGCCGTTCAAGACGCGTGAGGGCGAGACGGTCCGCCTGGAGGACCTCCTCGACGAGGCCGCCGAGCGGGCCACGGCCGTCGTGCGCGACAAGGCCGAGAAGGTCGGCCTGACCGAGCAGGAGATCGTGGAGAACGGCCGGTACGTGGGCATCGGCGCGGTGAAGTACGCCGACCTGTCGACGTCGCCGAGCCGGGACTACAAGTTCGACCTGGACCAGATGGTGTCGCTGAACGGCGACACGAGCGTGTACCTCCAGTACGCGTACGCCCGGATCAAGTCGATCCTGCGCCGCGCCGGCGAGTCGGCCACCCCGGCCGCCCACCCGGAGCTGGAGCTGGCCCCGGCGGAGCGCGCGCTCGGCCTGCACCTGGACGCGTTCGGCGACACGGTCTTCGAGGCCGCCGCCGAGCACGCCCCGCACAAGCTGGCCGCGTACCTGTACCAGCTGGCGTCGCTGTACACGACGTTCTACGACCAGTGCCCGGTCCTGAAGGCCGACACCCCGGAGCAGGTCGAGAACCGCCTGTTCCTGTGCGACCTGACGGCCCGCACCCTGCACCAGGGCATGGCGCTCCTGGGCATCCGCACGCCCGAGAAGCTCTGACGCTCAAGCGATTACGTAAGCGGCCCGGCCCTCAGGGAGACCTGAGGGCCGGGCCGTTTACGTAGTCAGAAGGTGCGGCTCAGCGCAGCTGCCGCGCCGCCTCCGTCGCCCAGTACGTGAGGATCATGTTGGCGCCGGCGCGCTTGATGCCGAGCAGCGTCTCCATGATGGCGCGGTCGCGCTCGATCCAGCCGCGCTCGGCGGCCGCCTCGACCATCGCGTACTCGCCGCTGATCTGGTACGCGGCGACGGGCACGTCCACCGCCTCGGCGACCTTGGCGAGGATGTCGAGGTAGGGGCCGGCCGGCTTGACCATCACCATGTCGGCGCCCTCCTCCAGGTCGAGGGCGAGCTCGCGCAGCGACTCACGGACGTTGGCCGGGTCCTGCTGGTACGTCTTGCGGTCGCCGGTCAGCGACGAGCCGACGGCCTCGCGGAAGGGCCCGTAGAACGCCGACGAGTACTTCGCCGTGTAGGCGAGGATCGAGACGTCTTCCTTGCCGATGGTGTCGAGCGCGTCGCGGATGACGCCGACCTGGCCGTCCATCATGCCGCTGGGGCCCACGACATGGGCGCCGGCGTCGGCCTGGACCTGCGCCATCTCGGCGTAACGCTCCAGGGTCGCGTCGTTGTCGACGCGGCCGTCGGCGTCGAGGACACCGCAGTGGCCGTGGTCCGTGAACTCGTCGAGGCACAGGTCGGACATGACGATCAGGTCGTCCCCGACCTCGGCGCGTACGTCGCGCAGGGCGACCTGGAGAATCCCGTCGGGATCCGTACCGACCGTCCCCAGAGCGTCCTTCTTCTCTTCCTCCGGCACGCCGAAGAGCATGATCCCGGAGACCCCGGCCTCGACCGCCTCGACGGCGGCCTTCTTCAGGGTGTCGCGGGTGTGCTGCACGACCCCGGGCATGGACCCGATCTCGACGGGCTCACTGATCCCCTCCCGCACGAACGCGGGCAGAATCAGATCAGCCGGATGCAACCGAGTCTCGGCAACCATGCGCCGCATAGCGGGATTGACCCGCAACCGCCGAGGCCGCACACCAGGAAACGATCCGTACTCGGTCACACCAACACTCCGTGTCTCACTACGACTCCCACCGCTTACTGCTGTGGGCAGCTGGTCCGCCAGGGGCGGAACGGGTGGGCACAGCCCATGCGCCGGGTCACGGCACAAGGGCGCCCACCCATCTCGACCCTACGGCGCCGCGCGCCGCCGCCGCGCCCCCGGCCGCCGCTCAGACGGCCGGGACACAGGGTCCCCAGCTTCAAGCGCAGCGGCACGCCGCCGCGCACCGAAGTCCGCGAGAGCCTGCGCCAGCCGATGCACAGACGGCTCAGGAGCCATCACATCAACCCGAAGCCCATGCTCCTCCGCCGTCTTGGCGGTAGCCGGACCAATACAAGCGATCACCGTCACGTTGTGCGGCTTACCGGCGATACCCACAAGGTTCCGCACGGTCGACGACGAAGTGAAGAGAACGGCATCGAACCCGCCCCCCTTGATCGCCTCCCGCGTCTCCGCCGGCGGCGGCGACGCCCGCACCGTCCGGTACGCGGTCACGTCGTCCACCTCCCACCCGAGCTCGATGAGCCCGGCGACCAACGTCTCCGTGGCGATGTCGGCCCGCGGCAGGAACACCCGGTCGATCGGGTCGAAGACCGGGTCGTACGGCGGCCAGTCCTCGAGCAGACCGGCGGCGGACTGCTCACCGCTCGGCACGAGATCCGGCTTCACACCGAACGCGATCAGCGCGTTGGCGGTCTGCTCACCGACGGCCGCGACCTTGATCCCGGCGAAGGCACGGGCGTCGAGCCCGTACTCCTCGAACTTCTCGCGCACGGCCTTGACCGCGTTCACCGAGGTGAAGGCGATCCACTCGTAGCGCCCGGTGACGAGGCCCTTGACCGCCCGCTCCATCTGCTGGGGCGTCCGCGGCGGCTCGACGGCGATCGTCGGCACCTCGTGCGGCACGGCCCCGTAGGAGCTGAGCTGGTCGGAGAGCGACGCCGCCTGCTCCTTCGTACGCGGCACGAGCACCTTCCAGCCGAACAGCGGCTTGGACTCGAACCACGCGAGCTGGTCGCGCTGGGCGGCGGCGGAACGCTCGCCGACCACGGCTATGACGGGGCGCCCGCCGTCCGGGGACGGCAGCACCTTCGCCTGCTTGAAGGTCTGGGCGATGGTGCCGAGCGTCGCGGTCCACGTCCGCTGGCGCGTCGTCGTACCGCCGACCGTGACGGTGAGTGGGGTGTCCGGCTTACGGCCCGCCGCCACCAGCTCACCGGCGGCCGCGGCCACCGCGTCGAGCGTCGTCGACACGACGACCGTGCCGTCGGACGCGCCGACCTCGGTCCAGCACCGGTCGGAAGCCGTACGGGCGTCGACGAAGCGCACGTCCGCGCCCTGGGCGTCCCGCAGCGGCACACCGGCGTACGCGGGCACACCGACGGCGGCCGCGATGCCGGGAACGACCTCGAAGTCGATCCCCTCGGCGGCGCAGGCGAGCATCTCGTCGGCCGCGTACGTGTCGAGCCCGGGGTCACCGCTGACCGCACGGACGACCCGCTTGCCGCCCCGCGCGGCCTCCATGACAAGATTGGCGCAGTCCCTCAACGCGGGGACCGCGACGGCAGTTGACGCATCATCAGCAGCCGTCTGCCCCGGTGTGCCCGGGTTCTCCGCGCCGAGGACGGTCACGCCCGCCTTCGCGTGTGTGCGGACGACGTCGAGCACTTCGGGCTCGGCGATCAGCACATCCGCTCGGGCGAGCGCCTCCACGGCGCGCAGCGTCAGTAGTCCTGGATCTCCGGGTCCGGCACCGAGGAAGGTGACGTGCCCGGTTGCCCAGGTGGCGGAAGGGTCAGAGGTGGTGGGGCTCAAAGTGCTCGCTCCCCCATCAGACCGGCCGCGCCCTTGGCAAGCATCTCGGCAGCGAGTTCGCGACCGAGCGCCTGCGCCTGGTCATCTGTCTCGGGCACGGGACCGGTGGTGGACAGCTGCACCAGCGAGGAGCCGTCGGTGGTCCCGACGACGCCGCGCAGGCGCATTTCGTTGGCAATCTGCCCGTCGGCCAGCAGGTCGGCCAGCGCACCCACAGGTGCGCTGCAGCCGGCCTCCAGGGCGGCGAGCAGGGATCGCTCGGCGGTCACGGCGACTCGTGTGAACGGGTCGTCGAGCTCGGCGAGCGCGGCGGCGAGGTCCGCGTCGGACGCGGCGCACTCGACCGCCAGAGCCCCCTGGCCGGGGGCGGGCAGAACGGTGTCGACCGCGAGGAAGTCGGTCACTTCCCCGGTACGGCCGATCCGGTTCAGTCCGGCGGCGGCGAGCACGACGGCGTCGAGCTCCCCGTTGTGCACGTAACCGATGCGGGTGTCTATGTTCCCGCGGATCGGTACGGTCTGTATGCGCATACCGTGGCTGCGCGCGTATGCGTTCAGCTGCGACATGCGGCGCGGCGAACCCGTACCCACGCGGGCCCCGTCGGGGAGCTCGGCGAAGGTCAGTCCGTCACGGGCGACGAGGATGTCGCGCGGGTCCTCGCGCAGCGGCACGGCCGCCAGCGTGAGGCCGGGGTGGGGGGTGGTCGGCAGATCCTTGAGGGAGTGCACGGCGAAGTCGACGTCGCCGCGCAGCAGCGCCTCGCGCAGCGCGACGACGAACACCCCGGTGCCGCCGATCTGCGCCAGCTGCTCACGGGAGGTGTCGCCGTACGTGGTGATCTCGACCAGCTCGACGGGACGTCCCGTCACCTGGCGCACGGCCTCAGCCACGTGCCCGGACTGGGCCATGGCGAGCTTGCTGCGCCTGGTCCCGAGCCTGAGTGCCCTGTCCGTCATGATGCCCGGCCTCGATTCTTGGCTACCGGCTCGTTCAGCTCGTTCAGATCGGCCCGCGAGACGGCGGCTACCGCCTCCGGGTCGAGGTCGAAAAGGGTCCGCAGCGCGTCCGCGTACCCGGCGCCCCCGGGTTCGGCCGCGAGCTGCTTGACCCGCACGGTGGGCGCGTGGAGGAGCTTGTCCACGACGCGCCGCACGGTCTGGGTGATCTCGGCGCGCTGCTTCTCGTCGAGCTCCGGGAGGCGCCCGTCGAGCCGCGCGATCTCGCCGGCGACCACGTCGGCGGCCATCGTGCGCAGGGCGACGACGGTCGGCGTGATGGTCGCGGCGCGCTGGGCGGCGCCGAACGCGGCGACCTCGTCGGAGACGATGCCCCGCACCTGGTCCACGTCGGCGGCCATCGGCGCGTCGGCCGAGGCCTCGGCGAGCGACTCGATGTCGACGAGACGCACTCCGGCGAGGCGGTGGGCGGCGGCGTCGATGTCACGCGGCATGGCCAGGTCGAGCAGAGCGAGTTCGCGCTCACGCTCGCCGATGGCGCCGCTGATCTCGGCCTCGGCGAGTACGAGTCCGGTCGCGCCGGTGCAGGAGACGACGACGTCGGCGCGGGCCATCTCGGCGCCCACGGCGTCCATGCGGACTGCGCGCGCGGTCACGCCGGTGCCGCCGGGCTCGCTCAAAATCTGGGCGAGGCGCTCGGCGCGCTCCAGGGTGCGGTTGGCGACGACGATCTCGGAAACTCCGGCGCGCGCGAGCGTCGCGGCGGCCAGCGAGGACATCGAGCCCGCGCCGATCACCAGGGCACGCTTGCCGCTCGCCCAGCCGTCGACGGGGGTGCCGTCGGCAAGCTGCTCCAGGCCGAAGGTGACCAGGGACTGGCCGGCCCGGTCGATGCCGGTCTCCGAGTGGGCCCGCTTGCCGACCCGCAGGGCCTGCTGGAACAGGTCGTTCAGGAGGCGGCCCGCGGTGTGCAGGTCCTGCGAGCGCGCGAGGCCGTCCTTGATCTGGCCGAGGATCTGGCCCTCGCCCACGACCATCGAGTCGAGCCCGCACGCCACCGAGAAGAGGTGGTGGACGGCCCGGTCCTCGTAGTGCACATAAAGATAAGGAGTGAGCTCTTCCAGACCGACGCCGCTGTGCTGGGCGAGAAGGGTCGAGAGCTCGGCGACACCCGCGTGGAACTTGTCAACGTCGGCGTACAGCTCGATGCGGTTGCACGTCGACAGCACCGAGGCCTCGACGGCGGGCTCGGCGGCGAGCGTGTCCTGGAGCAGCTTGCCCTGGGCATCCGCGGAGAGCGCCGCGCGCTCAAGAACGCTGACGGGGGCGCTGCGGTGGCTCAGGCCTACGACGAGGAGACTCATGCCGGCATCACGGCGGGGACGTCCCCGTCGGGTCCCTTGCGGTTCTGCTTCGGCGCGACGGCGGTCTCGGCCTCGACCGTCTCCGCATTCTCCGTACCGGCCGCGCTCTCGGTCTCGGTCTCGCTCTCCTGGCCCTCGCCGGCCTTGCGCTGCTCGTGGAAGGCGAGGATCTGAAGCTCGATGGAGAGGTCGACCTTGCGCACGTCGACGCCGTCCGGCACGACCAGGACGGTCGGCGCGAAGTTCAGGATCGAGGTGACACCGGCGGCGACGAGCCGGTCGCAGACCTGCTGGGCCGCGCCCGCGGGGGTCGCGATGACACCGATGGAGACGCCGTTCGTGTCGATGATCTTCTCGAGCTCGTCGGCGTGCTGCACGGCCATGCCCGCGACGGACTTGCCGGTCATCGCCGGGTCGGCGTCGATGAGCGCCGCGACCCGGAAGCCGCGCGAGGCGAACCCGCCGTAGTTGGCGAGGGCGGCGCCGAGGTTACCGATACCGACCATGACGATCGGCCAGTCCTGGGTGAGCCCGAGCTCGCGCGAGATCTGGTAGACGAGGTACTCGACGTCGTACCCCACACCGCGAGTGCCGTACGAGCCGAGGTACGAGAAGTCCTTGCGCAGCTTCGCGGAGTTGACCCCCGCCGCGGCCGCGAGCTCCTCCGAGGAGACCGTGGGGACCGAGCGCTCCGACAGAGCGGTGAGGGCTCGGAGGTACAGCGGAAGCCTGGCGACAGTGGCCTCGGGAATGCCTCGGCTGCGGGTCGCCGGTCGGTGAGTTCGGCCAGTTGCCACGGTGCTCCTGCGGGTAGAGCGGGGCTGCGGGCGGCTGAAATTTCCGTGACCGCCCCGTCGAATGCAGGCTATGTCTTTGTGAACGCGTGCACAAAGATTGTGTCCGATTTGCCCGGGCAACGTGACCGGGGTCACGCGCCCCTGGCACGCACTTGTGGAACCGCCGCGCCAGCCGCTTCGTTGCCTACGTGAAGGGGGCAAAACCGCCCACTCTCCTCTTCGATCCACGCCCCCGAGACCAAACCGCCCACGATCCTAAGCGACTTTCCGGACCGTTTGGACTGGTCGGTCAGTGACGCTCACGACTCCCGCGCGCCCCGCCCGGCACGTCAGCCCGTCAGCGCACGCCGAAGTCGGTCCTCGTTCACTTTCCAGAAGTCATGCTGTGCTCCGTCCACCAGCACCACGGGGATCTGCTCCCAGTACAAGCGGTACAGCTCCTCGTCCTGAGTGATGTCCTTCTTCTCCCAGGCCGACCCGAGCTCGCCGCAGACCTTCTCGATCACCACCTGCGCGTCGTCACACAGATGGCAGCCGGGCTTCCCGATCAGGGTGACCAGGCGCTCCTCGGGGCTCTTCTTCTCGCTCCGGCGAAAAATGGGGCTCATACCGGCCATTCTCGCTCCGCCCGCGGCACCCGGAGCACCCGGACGGCCTCTTCTTTCATGACTCGGTCGCGCAGAGTTCACGAGGCCGAATCCGCACGACTCCGGAACCAGGGAACCAACTGGCTATGCTCACGTCATGGCCCGCCCGTCTCCCGACCACCACCCCGGCAGGAGGCACTTCGTGCCGCACATCGGAATCGGATGGCTCACTCCTCGCAGGCGCCCCGCCACCGCGCGCAGCGTGCTGGCCGGCGAGGCCTCGGCCGAGGCCGCCCGCAAGTCGTCGCAGGAGCTGGAAAAGCTCGTCGAGACGGAACAGCCCGAAGGCGTCCAGGAACCCGAGTTCCCCGTCGTCGGTGACGTCCGCGCCGCCGCCTTCTTCGACCTCGACAACACCGTGATGCAGGGCGCCGCGATCTTCCACTTCGGCCGCGGCCTCTACAAGCGGAAGTTCTTCAGGCGCCGCGAGCTGGTCAAGTTCGGCTGGCAGCAGGCGTGGTTCAGGATCGCCGGCGTCGAGGATCCGGAACATATGCAGGACGCCCGCGACAGCGCGCTGTCCATCGTCAAGGGCCACCGCGTCGCCGAGCTGATGTCCATCGGCGAGGAGATCTACGACGAGTACATGGCCGAGCGCATCTGGCCCGGCACCCGCGCCCTCGCCCAGGCCCACCTGGACGCGGGCCAGAAGGTGTGGCTCGTCACCGCGGCCCCCGTCGAGACGGCGACGATCATCGCGCGGCGCCTCGGCCTGACCGGCGCCCTCGGCACGGTCGCCGAGTCCGTCGACGGCGTCTACACCGGCAAGCTCGTCGGCGAACCCCTGCACGGCCCCGCGAAGGCCGAGGCCGTCCGTGCCCTCGCCGCCGCCGAAGGCCTCGACCTGCGCCGCTGCGCCGCGTACAGCGACTCGCACAATGACATCCCGATGCTGTCGCTCGTCGGGCATCCGTACGCGATCAATCCGGACGCGAAACTGCGCAAGCACGCGCGCGAACGTGACTGGCGGCTGCGCGACTACCGCACCGGCCGCAAGGCCGCGAAGGTCGGCATCCCGGCCGCCGCGGGAGTCGGCGCACTGGCCGGCGGCACCGCGGCCGCCGTCGCCCTGCACCGCCGCCGCCGCTGACGAACAGGCCCCGGCCGCACCCCGGGGCCTGAAGTGTCGCCGCGGATTCTCAACCCCTTACCCGTGCACGGCCTCCGCCAGTCACGCAGAGGTCGACTCGTCCGCAACGCACCGTGCACCCAGACCGAATCTGCACTGATTCGATCAACAAACGGTCACTCTCCGGCACGCGAATCGACTCCGTTCAGTAACGGAACCGTCGTAATCGGTGATTTGAGCAACTGGGTGTAGCGCTCCCTGCACGAAGCGTTATTCTCCTCAGACGCAAACCGGTACCCACACGTCAACACGACGAGTGAAAGGTCCCGCACTGCACGTGATGGAAGCTCTGCCTCTGGGAGTCCCGTGTACCCACACGTCGGGGTTGACGCCTCGGGCCTGGCTACGCTGCGCGCATCGGTCTTCGACCGCTTGCGCGGCTTCGTCCCCACCGCGTACGCCGTCCCCGCCCTCGCCGTAGCGGCACCAGCCGCGAACGGCCCTACCCGTCCTTGCTATGCCCTGGCCACCGGGAGCACAACCGTCGGAAGACGAGCCCGCTCAGGTTCCGCAGGCACGTCCACCGCGCGCCGCCCAGCCGCGGACAGCGACAGCGCCCGCATGATGGATCTCGTCGAGCGCGCCCAGGCGGGCGAGGCCGACGCGTTCGGCCGTCTCTACGATCAGTACAGCGACACCGTCTACCGCTACATCTATTACCGCGTGGGCGGGAAGGCGACCGCCGAGGATCTCACCAGCGAGACCTTCCTGAGGGCGCTGCGCCGCATCGGAACGTTCACCTGGCAGGGCCGCGACTTCGGCGCCTGGCTGGTCACGATCGCGCGGAACCTGGTCGCCGACCACTTCAAGTCGAGCCGTTTCCGCCTCGAAGTGACCACCGGCGAAATGCTCGACGCGAACGAGGTCGAACGCAGCCCCGAGGACTCGGTCCTGGAGTCCCTGTCGAACGCGGCACTGCTCGACGCCGTACGCCGCCTCAACCCGCAGCAGCAGGAGTGCGTGACCCTGCGCTTCCTGCAGGGCCTCTCGGTCGCCGAGACCGCCCACGTCATGGGCAAGAACGAAGGCGCGATCAAGACCCTCCAGTACCGCGCCGTGCGCACCCTGGCACGACTGCTCCCGGACGACGCCCGCTAGCCGCCGGTGGGGCCCGCCCCACCCGCCGCACCGCACCCCTCCGTATCCGCCAACTCACCTTCTGTGAGCGGGAGATGGGATCACGGTCGGATCATCCGTCGTCCGTAACCCAAGTGCCGAGTCGCTCGTTATGCGGGATGCAGGCTCCCTGTGGTCACTCCCGGGCCACTTCCACTCACTCGAACGTGTGGAAGTGCTCAGGGCGTGCAACCCTCAGGACCCCCTGGGGAGTCGACCGTCATGACGAGAGGAGGTGCCGCCAGTGATCGCGAATGTTTCGGCACACCGGCGGGCGAACGCCTTCGCCCAGGCCCTGGAGGAGCAGTCCGACCGGGAAGCGGCAGCCGTACAGCACGAAGAGCCCCCCGCCGATCAGGGCGAGCAGGGCAAGCTGTTGGCTCTGGCGACCGGACTGGACGAGCTGCCCAAGCCTGAGCTTGACCCCGAAGTGAAGGTGGTCCAACGAGCCCAGCTCGTGGCCGCCATGGAGGCCATGCTGCTCGAGGGCACGGCCGCCGGGGGTGCGGGCCCAGGCCCTTCGGTGCCCGAGCAGCGCGCGCGCAAAGGCGCTCACCGGGCGAGCCCGCTGGGGAAGTTGCGACCCCGCTCACGCCTGTCCAAGGGCATCGCGGCCGGCGGACTCACCGTCGGCGTCGCGGCCGGAGCCTTCAGCGGCGTCGCAGCCGCCAGCTCCGACGCCCTCCCCGGTGACCATCTCTACGGACTGAAACGCGGGATGGAGGACCTGAAGCTCGGCATGGCCGCCGGCGACACCGATCGCGGCCAGATCTATCTCGACCAGGCCTCGACCCGCCTCAGCGAGGCGCGCCGGCTCATGGAGCGCGGCCGCGCCGGCCAGCTCGACCACGAATCCCTCAGCGAGGTCAGGCGCACCCTGTCCGGCGTCCGGTACGACGCTGCCGAGGGGCATCGCCTGCTCTCCGAGGCGTACCGCAGAGACGGTTCTCTCGGCCCCATCCAGGCCCTCTCCACGTTCACCCAGTCACACCGGGAGAACTGGGACGCGCTGCGGAACCGGCTCCCCGTGCAGCTCGGTGACGTGGGCGCGGAGGTCAGCTCGGTCTTCGACGCCATAGACCAAGAGGTCGGTCCGCTGCGGTCCCTGCTGCCGAAGACGCCCACCAAGGACGATCCCACCGGCACGTACTCGGGCACCCCCGGTACGACGCCCGGTTCGTCCGGCTCCGGCTCCTCCTCGCCGAGCGCCGGCGGAGCGTCGCACAGCCACCAGGACAGCTCGGGCAAGCCCCGTCCGTCCACCTCACACACCCACGACGACGGCCTCCTCGGCGGCACGGGCGACCTGCTCGACCCGCCCAAGGACGACAGCACCAGCCCCACCCCGTCCGAGGGCAAGAACCCGCTCCCGAAGCCCGACGTCACCCTCCCCCCGCTGCTCCCCGGCCTCCTGCCCGGCCTGGGCATCGACAGCGAGGACGCGAAGTAGTTCTCTGCGATACGTGGATGGGCGGTCACCTGTGATCAGGTGACCGCCCATCTGCGTAACTCTTAGAAGAACACCGAGCGGCGCTGCACCAGCAGCTTGTACAGGGTGTGCTGGATCTGCTCCCGCACCTGATCCGTCAGGTTGAACATCAGCATCGGGTCGTCGGCCGCCTCCGGCGGATACCCGTCCGTCGGGATCGGCTCGCCGAACTGGATCGTCCACTTCGTCGGCAGCGGCACGGCGCCCAGCGGGCCGAGCCAGGGGAACGTCGGCGTGATCGGGAAGTACGGGAACCCGAGCAGCCGCGCCAGCGTCTTCGCGTTGCCGATCATCGGGTAGATCTCCTCCGCCCCGACGATCGAGCACGGCACGATCGGCGTCCCGGCTCTCAGCGCCGTCGACACGAACCCGCCCCGGCCGAACCGCTGGAGCTTGTACCGCTCGCTGAACGGCTTGCCGATGCCCTTGAACCCCTCCGGCATCACCCCGACCAGCTCGCCCGCCTCCAGGAGCCGCTGCGCGTCCTCCGCGCAGGCCAGCGTGTGACCGGCCTTGCGCGCCAGCTCGTTGACCACCGGCAGCATGAACACGAGATCCGCGGCCAGCAGCCGCAGATGCCGGTTCTGCGGGTGGTTGTCGTGCACGGCGACCTGGAGCATCACGCCGTCCAGCGGCAGCGTCCCCGAGTGGTTCGCGACGATCAGGGCACCGCCGTCCGCCGGAATGTTCTCGATGCCCTTCACCTCGACCCTGAAGTACTTCTCGGCCAGGGGCCGCACCAGGGACATCAGGACCTGGTCGGTGAGTTCCTTGTCGTAGCCGAACTCGTCGACCTCGTAATCGCCCGTCAGGCGCCGCCTCAGGAACGCGAGGCCGCTCGCGACGCGCCGCTCCAGACCGCCGCCGTCCCTCGGCACGTCCGCCCCCTCCGGCCTGTCTGAGCGGTCCGGGCCGCCCTGTGGTTCCTGCCGGCCCTGGGACCGCCCGGCCGCCGGCGGCTCGCCGTCCTGCTGCCCGGGCAGCGGCGCGACCTCGCGTACGGCGACGGGCTCGCCCTTGCGCCGGCCGTTCACCAGCCGGCGGCGTGGCACCACCTTGCCGGCGCCGCCGCGCGACCGGTCGTCGTCGAACGGAATGACCTTGGCATCCGCCATCGTTGATGCGCTCCTCAGCTGGCGCTCTGCGTCGGGGGGTGGCCGCCCAGGAAGGGCAGCGCGGCGATCCGGTCGACGGCCCCCGCGAGGGCCTCCGGCGGCAGCAGTCCGGGCCCGCGGCTCCGCACGAAGTCGGCGAAGGTCTCCGCCGTCGTGTACGCGGGCCGGTACCCCAGGGTCTCGCGCATCTGGGTCGTCGACACCATCCGCCCGTGCGTGAGCAGCCTGATCTGCTCGGGTGAGAAGTCCGTCGCGCCCAGCGTACGCAGCGCGGATCCCACCCAGGTCACGGCGGGCAGGAACACCGGGACCGTGGGCCGCCCGAGCCGGCGCGAGCACTGCGACAGGAGCAGCACCCCGTCACCGGCGATGTTGAACGTGCCGCTGTTCAGCGTGCCGCGCGCCGGTTCGCGCGAGGCGATCCGCAGCACCTCGACGACGTCGTCCTCGTGCACGAACTGCAGCCGCGGGTCGTAGCCGAGGACGGTCGGCAGGACCGGCAGCGAGAAGTACTCGGCGAGCGGCGAATCGGCGGCGGGGCCGAGGATGTTCGCGAACCGCAGGACGCACACCGCGACATCGGGCCGGCGCCGGGCGAACCCGCGCACGTACCCCTCGACCTCCACGGTGTCCTTCGCGAAGCCGCCGCTGGGCAGCGACTTGGGCGGCGTCGTCTCGGTGAACACGGCCGGGTCGCGCGGCGCGGACCCGTACACGTTCGTACTGGACTTCACCACGAGCCGCTTCACCGCCGGCGACTTCTGGCACGCGCCGAGCAGCTGCATCGTGCCGATGACGTTGGTCTCCTTCACGGAGCCCCGGCCGCCGCCGGCCAGCGGGGTGCCCGTGACGTCCAGATGGACGACCGTGTCGACGGCGTGCTCGGCGAGCACCCGGGCGATCGCGGGCTGCCTTATGTCCGCCCTCAGGAACTCGGCGCTCCCCAGCTGATGCGCGGGCGCCACCACGTCCACGCCGATCACCCGGTCCACGTCGGGGTCACGCTGGATCCGCCGCACGAAACGGCCCCCCAGCTGCCGGGCCACCCCCGTCACGAGCACGACCTTGCCCAAGATCAGCGCCTACCTTCCCTCGCAGCCCTGCCACGCCCCCGTTCCGCGCCGCCAGGCTCTGGCCTCACGTTAGCGGCTGGATGTTGCGCTGTGATGACCACGCGGCCCGAAAAGGCCCGGAAACGGCAAAGGCCCCGGGAACGACAAAGCTCCTGGAACGACAAAGACCCCTGGAACGACTGTGGCCCCTCCACCGGACGGTGGAGGGGCCACAGCTCGCGCTTGATACAGCGGTCGCTTACTTCTTGTTGCGACGCTGCACGCGGGTGCGCTTCAGCAGCTTGCGGTGCTTCTTCTTGGCCATCCGCTTACGCCGCTTCTTAATAACAGAGCCCACGACTACCCTCGCTCACTTCTCTTCACTCGGTGCGGGGCGTCTGGGCCCACACGACCTACGTCGGCCTAGCCTACCCGGCCCAGCGCTGAGCCCGTAATCGAGGGATCCCGAAGGATGCCGTCAGGCCGTCCCCACCCCCACGTAGGACTCGCGGAGGTACTCGTGAACCGCTTGTTCCGGGACGCGGAAGGACCTTCCGACCCGGATGGCGGGCAGATGACCACTGTGCACCAGCCGGTACACGGTCATCTTCGAGACTCGCATCACCGAGGCGACTTCCGCCACGGTAAGGAACTGCACCTCGTTCAGAGGCCTACTCTCAGCAGCAGCCATGACACACCTGAACCTTCCGCACTCGACGGCCACCGGCTTCCCCTTCCGGTGACTCAACGTCGTTGCGTGCTCACTCCCCAGAGTAGGGGCGTGTGGTGCGAGTGGGGAAGAGGAGCAGCGTATGGCCGCCTACTGTGACAGACACGCTCGATTGAGTACATAGCGAGTGAGCGGCCGGTAGTAGTCGGACCGGACGGCATCGTCTAGCGGCACCACCACCGACACCTGACCCTCGGCCTCCCCCACGAACAGCGCCGGATCGTCCGTGTCCGCGAGCCCGATCGCGTCGAACCCCAACTGACCTGCGCCGCAGACCCATCCGTGGTCACCCACGACCAGCTCCGGCAGCCGTCCGCCGGCCTGCGCGGCCGCCGCGAGGGCGGTGCGCACCGGCAGCGGCGAGTGGGTGTGTGCGCCTGGCTCACTCCCGGCCACCCGCGCGCCGGGCTCCCGCACCAGCGCAACTCCTCGTACGTAGTCGAGGCTGTACGTACGTAGTCCGAACCGGGTCGTTATGTCGACACTCTCACCCTGCGCGGGGGTGAGAACAGGGCATCCCGCCGCCGACAGGGCGTCCGCCAACGCGGCGTAGAAACCGAGGAGCCGATGCGGGTGCCCCGTCCCGAACAGCACCGGAACGCGATTCCGCGCGGCCTCACCGAGCCGCTTCGCGAACGCGTCCAGCGCCGCCAGGGTCCGCTCCGGATCGATCACATCGTGGCCTGTCGTGTGCCGTGGATCGTCCGAGACCCCGCACTTGTCCGCCATCAGCGCGAGCAGCTCCCGCTGACCCCAGCTCCACTCGGGGTCCAGGCCGAGCAGTATCCGGGGGTCCCGCGCCGCGAAGAGCCGATAACTGCGCAGACTCTCCTCGCGAGACGTCGCCACGGGCCCGGCCAGGCGGGCGGCCAACAGATGCGCTCGCAACGCTCCGGTGCTCAACACGCTTGTGATGCTTACGTATTGGGATCCCGGCCACCCCAAAAACCGGGGAAAACCGCACTCTTGGCGTAACGGGGGGCGTGCTGCGCGGGCGCCAGCCGGTATGGGGCGCCGCTGCCTGGCGTATCTCGTCGGCGGGGTGTCTGGGTGGGGGCTGTGGTGACGCCTGTGCGCCTTGCCGGCGGTGGCGCGTCTGGGTGGCGGCTGTGGTGACGCCTTGCGCCTTGCCGGCGGTGGCGCGTCTGGCGTGGGCCCATGGTGTGCTGCCGGGCACCTCGCCGACGATCCGTCTGGGCGGGGGACATGGTGACGGCGTGAGTCTTGCCAGCCGGGCGTCTGGGTGGGGGTTGTGGTGACGCCTTGCTGGCGGGGTGTCTGGCGTGGGCCCGCGATGAGGCCGTGCGCTCCCGCGGCTCGCGTGGCCGGGGCTCGTGGTGACGCCGCACACCTCGCCGAAGACCCGCGTGGCCAGGGGCCATCGTGATGTCATGCACCACCCGGCCGTCTGGGCAGGTGCCCGTGGTGACGCCATGCACCACTCGGCAGTCCGTCCGGCCGGGGCCCGTGGCGACGCCGCACGCCTCGCCGGCGGCCCGCCTAGCCCAGGCCCAGGCCAACGGTGTGACGCCGCGAACCACCCGGCGGTCCATCTGGCCGGGGCCCGCAGTGCCGCCGCGCACTTCACAGGCCGCCCGCGCCGCAGGCCAGGCGGTGCCCTACGCCAGCAGCCCACGCAGCGGGAACGCCGCGCGCCGCGTCGCCAGGACCGCCTGGTCGAGCCGGTCCGCCGGGTCGTACCCCGACTCCCACTCGTGGTACGCGACCGGCCATCGCCCATCCGTCATCCGCGTGGGCGCCAACTGCCGTGTCCGCGCGAACACTTCCTGCCGCCAGCTCTCCGGAATCACCGTCTCCGGCGCCACCTCGTGCCCGGCGGCGATCCCCACCAGATGCGACCAGGATCGCGGCACGACGTCCACCACCGCGTACCCGCCGCCACCCAGCGCGACCCAGCGCCCGTCCGCGTATGTGTGCGCCAGGTCGTGGCACGCGACCTGCACGGCCCGCTGCGCGTCGAGCGACACCGCGAGGTGTGCCAGCGGGTCCTCGAAGTGTGTGTCGGCCCCGTGCTGGGTCACCAGGACCTGCGGCCCGAACTCCGCGAGGAGCTCGGGCACCACGGCGTGGAAGGCCCGCAGCCACCCCGCGTCCCCCGTCCCCGCCGGCAGCGCCACATTGACCGCCGACCCCTCGGCCGGACCGTCCGCGCCCGTCTCCTCAGGCCACCCGGTCTGCGGGAACAGCGTCCGGGGATGCTCGTGCAGCGAGATGGTCAGCACCCGAGGGTCGTCCCAGAACGCCGCCTGCACCCCGTCCCCGTGATGCACGTCCACATCGACGTACGCCACCCGCTCGGCGCCCAGCTCCAGCAGACGCGCGATGGCCAGCGCCGCATCGTTGTAGATGCAGAACCCGGAGGCAGCGCCGGGCATCGCATGGTGCAGCCCGCCCGCGAAGTTCACCGCGTGCAGCACCTCACCCCGCCACACGGCCTCCGCCGCGCCCACGGACTGACCGGCGATCAGCGCCGACACCTCGTGCATCCCCGCGAAGGCCGGGTCGTCGGGCGTCCCGAGGCCGTAGCTCCCATCCGCCGACGCCGGATCGGCGGAGGCGGCCTTGACCGCCTCCACGTAGTCCTCGCGATGCACGAGGCGCAGCGTCGACTCGCCCGCCGGCTTGGCGGCGACGACCTCCACCTCACGATCGAGCCCAAGTGCCCCGACGAGACTCCTCGTCAGAGCCAGCCGGACCGGATCCATCGGGTGATCCGGGCCGAAGTCATAGCCCGTTACTGCCTCGTCCCACATCAACTGTGCGCGGCCGCTCATGCCCGTCACCGTATCGGTCCGCTCCGGGGGCGAAGGACCGGGCGTACACGAGTGTGACGAGTACCAACACCATCGGAACGAGCATGGCCCCGCGATAGTTCCACGCATCGCCCAGAGCTCCCACAAGGGGCGAACCAACAAGGAAGCCCACATAGTTGAAGACATTCAGCCGGGCGATCGCCGAGTCCGATGCGTTCGGGAAGAGCCGGCCCGCCGCCGCGAACGTCTGCGGCACGATCACGCACAGCCCGAGCCCCAACAGCGTGAAGCCGAGCATCCCCACCCAGGCCCCCGGCGCCGCCGCCACAACCGCAAACCCGGCAGCCGCCACCACGGCCCCGAACCGCACCACGACGACCGCCCCGAACTTCCGCACCCCGAGATCCCCGAGCGCGCGCCCCACGAGCGTCATCACCATGTAGACGTTGTACGGAACCGTGGACAGCTGCTCCGAGCTGCCCAGCACGTCCTGGAGGTACTTCGCACTCCAGTTGGAAACCGTCGAGTCCCCGATGTACGCGAACGTCATCACCAGGCACAGCGGCAGCAGCATCTTGAAGACCACGGTCCCGCCCGCGGAACCCTTGTCCAGGTCCACGCCGTCACCGGCCGCACTGTCCCCGTCGACGTACCAGCGGCTCCCCACAAAGGCGGCCGGCAACAGCAGCACGACCACCGGCAGGTACGACACGAACAGCGAAAGCTGCCAGTGCGCCCCCACCCAGGCGAGCGACGCCCCGACGATCCCACCCAGGCTGTACGCCGCGTGGAACCCGAGCATGATGCTGCGCCCGTACGCCCGCTGCAGGCTCACGCCGAGCATGTTCATCGACGCGTCGAGCGCCCCGACCGAGAGCCCGAACGCCCCCAGCGCCAGGGCCGCCTGCCACATCGTGTCCCCCGACCCCGCACCGAGCAGGGCGAGCAGCACGACGGGCTGGGACCACCTCAGGACGCGGCTCGGCCGCACCCGTTTCACGAGTTTCTCGGTGACCACACTGCCGACGCCGGCCAGGATCGGCACGGCAGCCAGGAACACGGGCAGCAGCCCGTCCGATATCCCGTACTGATCCTGGATCGCCGGGATTCGGGTCACCAGGAGCGCGAACGCGACACCCTGCACAAAGAAACTGAACGCCAGCGAGCCTCTGCCACGCCGCAGCACTTCTGTCATGGCCGCACAGCGTAAGCGCCAAAACTACTCATGGGTAGATAGTTCTCGAAGGATCTTGAAGGATCTCGGAAAACAGCGGTTGCGCAGGGCATTCACAGCAGCAACGACCCAGCAGGAGGTCAGGCGAGCAGACCGGGCAACTCCCGCATATCGCCGAAAATTCCGGTCGCTCCGGCGAGCCGGTCCGCCGGCGTCATGGCGGTGAACCCGTACACGTCCATTCCGGCCGCTACAGCGGCCTGTACGCCAAGCAGGCTGTCCTCCACGACCACGCACCTGTCCGGCGCCACACCCATGCGCTGAGCCGCGTAGAGGAAGAGATCCGGCGCCGGCTTCCCCCGCCCGACGTCCTGCGCACTGAAAATCCGCCCGCCGTCGAACCACTTGTCGAGCCCGGTCTTGCGATGCCCGACCCGAATCCGCTCATGGCTACCCGAAGAGGCCACGCAGTACGGGACCCCGTCCGCGGTGAGTTTGTCGAGTACGTCGACAGCTCCAGGCACGGGCTCGAGTTCACGCTCGAAAGCGGCAAACACCCGCCCGTGAAAGACGTCATCGAAGTCTTCAGGCAACCGCTGTCCGGTCCGCTCCTCGACGAGGTCGTGAATGCGGTGCATGGCGGCACCCATGTAGTCCCTGAGGGAGTCTTCGTACGAGGTGGGGTGACCAAGCTCGGTGAGATAAGCGGCGAGGAGCTTGTTAGAAATCGGCTCGCTGTCGACGAGAACGCCGTCATTGTCGAAGAGGACCAGGTCGTATCGCATGACCCGACTTTAGAGGCCCAAACGCAGAAAAGCCCCGTGCCGAATGGCACGGGGCTTTTCATCAATATTAGTTCGGCGGCGTCCTACTCTCCCACAGGGTCCCCCCTGCAGTACCATCGGCGCTGTGAGGCTTAGCTTCCGGGTTCGGAATGTAACCGGGC
>NZ_JBEYYB010000013.1:0-308209 GCF_040645335.1 Streptomyces sp. NPDC046821
CCCTTCGCTTGCGCGTCGCGGCGTCTATGACCGGGGGGGTGGTGGGGGTGGGGGGGGGGGGGGGGGGGGGTGGGGGGGGGGTGGTGGGGGGGGGGGGGGGGGGGGGGGGGGGGGGCGGGGGGGGGGGGGGCCCCGCCGGGGGGGGGGGCGGCCCCGACTGGGGTAGGGCTACGGCTAGTTGGCGGCGTTTCCGCCCAGTTCCGGGTAGGCGGCCGTCGAGACGCCGACCGAGGACGCCGCGAGGGAGCGGGCGCCCGTCGTGGTGATGTGGGTGCCGTCGGACGGGAGGTACGTCAGGGCGCCGTTGTAGTTGTTCTCGCCGAACACGCCGACCGTCAGGTCCGCCTTGCCGTCGCCGGTGACGTCCGTGAGCTTGACCTCGTTGCCGAAGTTGTCGTTCGTCTCGTCGGAGCCGGGGACGCCGGCCGTCGACTGGGCGAAGAACTGGCTGCCGGACTGGGTGTTGATGCCGTTCGGGGAGCCGTACAGGACGGTCACGGAGCCGGTGTCCGTGACGCCGCCCAGGTTCTCGCCACTGACGCCGACGGCCAGGTCCTGGTAACCGTCGCCGTTGATGTCGCCGAGGGACAGTTCGCCGCCGAAGCCGTCGCCGCGCTCGGAGGCGCCGGGCACGTTGCCGGTGTCCTGGGTGATGTCGGTGCCGCCGGCGGGGCCGCTCGCGGAGCCGTACGTGATGTTGACCTTGCCGCCGTCGACCGAGCCGGGCGCGGACGGGCCGTCCTTGTTGGTGTCCCACTCCTCGCCGGTGACGATGTCGCCGAAGCCGTCCCCGTTGACGTCGCCGATGTCGGTGATGGTTCCGGGCCGCAGCTTCACTGCGGACGAGGCGTCGAGGCCGGACGCGCCGCCGGGAACGTAGTAGTTGGCGTTCCAGCCGTACTGGGTACCGGTCTCGTAGCCGTCGACCACGAGGTCGGTCGCGCCGTCGCCGTTCACGTCGCCCGCGGTCATCATGCGCGGGCCGGTGCCGCCGCCGGACATGATCGGGGGCTTGATGGTGTAACGGCCGCCCGAGGTACCCGACTTGGTGATGCCGCCCTTGTAGACGTAGATCGTGCTCGCCGAGGAGCCGATCGCGAGGTCGTCCGTGCCGTCGCCGTCGAAGTCGCCCGCGGCGAGCGCCGTGCCCCACCGGTCGTGGGAGGAGACGGCCGGGTCCTTGATCGTCGTGCCGCCGGTGAGGCCCGAGGGCGAGCCCCACAGGACGAGGACGGTGCCGCCGTCGGTGTCGCCGGCCACGTCCTCCAATTCGGCGGAGACGGCCAGGTCGTCGAAACCGTCGTGGTTGAAGTCGCCGTACGCGCTGACCCAGCCGAAGGCGTCGTTGGTCTCGGCCGAGCCGGGGACGCCCGTCGTGTTCTGGCTGATGGTCTTGCGGGCGGCGGAGTTCAGGCCGTTCGCCGAGCCGTACAGGGCGACGATCTGGCCGGCGCCCCTCTTGCCGCCGACGGTCGACCAGCCGGCGGAGAACGCGACGTCGCCGATGTGGTCGCCGTTGAAGTCGGCCTGGTGATGGTGGACGGAGTCGGCAGCCGGTGCCGGGCCCGCGGACAGTGAGAGCAGCCCGCCCGTCAGCGCGACCGTGGCGGCCGTCGCGAGGGCGGTGCGTATGTTCTTGTGCATACGGTTCTCCTGCGGACAGGGAGGTCCTGGGGCCTCCCCGGTCAATGGGGGTGCGTTCCGCGGGCGTTTGCCGGGAGTTGTCCCGGGCGTAGCCCTGCGGTGAGCGAACAGGAGACTCTTTGTGGGGCGGGAGGGTTGTATGTGAACCCCGTTTATTTCCGTGCCCTCATTGGGGGTTGACGGTGGGTCGGCGTGGGTTCGCCGTGACGATGTCGCCGGGCCCGCCCTTGACGTAGACGGTGTACGGCTCGCAGTCCACGCGCGGCCCGTACGCGACGTACGTTCGGCCGGCGCCGTGCGTGAGGGTGTTCCGGCCGCTTTCCAGGTGATCGTCGCGGAAAGGGAAGGGTTCACTCCGTTCGCGGAACCGAACGTAATGGTGACCGCGATTGCGTCCCGTTCGCCGATGGCCGGGTCGCGATATCCGTCGCTGCCGAAGTCATCATCGGTACCGGCCGAAGTACCGGCCGGAGTACCGGCCCGCGACGGCACCTGCGGCGAGATCGAGTTCGCGTATGCGCATGGCCGGAATTCCTGGTGATGAGGGAAGGCTTCCGGCGTCCGACTGGTGAGATGTAGGCGAAGGTTGCGCGCGCGTGGACGCCCGGTTAACCGATGCCCTGCGGCGCCCCCGGAGGGCGCCCGCCTTCACCCCGCGTGCCCGCATTACCCCTGGTACCAAGCGCGCCTTTGCGGATAAGTGCACCCAACACCTATGCCCTGACCTGCAGTTGGACGATCTTGGCGTTGTTCACAAACTGTTGAAGTGGGCGAACTTGAACTCTTGACAGACTTACCGCCCTCTTACATTGTTACGCCACAACGGAACACACTTTCCACAATGTGGAAGTGAGGCTGCGTCGAAGAAGCCGGAGCCGGGCCCGTATCGCGAGACCCCCCTGTTCACGATCAAGGGAGACGTCATGGGGAGCACGCACGTCACGTCGAGCGCGAAAGCGCCGCTCGACCTCATTTACCGCAAGATTTTCCTGCGACTTCTGCCGTTCCTGATGATTCTGTGGACGCTCGCCTGGATCGACCGCGTGAACATCGGTTTCGTCAAGCTGACGATGACCGAGGATCTGGGCTGGAGCGAGGCGGTCTACGGCCTCGGCGCCGGCATCTTCTTCATCGGCTATTTCATCTTTGAGGTACCCAGCAACCTGCTGCTGCAGAAGATCGGGGCCAAGAAGACCCTGATGCGCATCACGATCGGCTGGGGTCTGACGAGTATCGCGATGATCTTCGCGACCACCCCGACGATCTTCTACTCCCTCAGGTTCCTGCTGGGTGTCTTCGAGGCCGGTTTCTACCCCGGCATCATCCTGTACCTGACCTACTGGTTCCCGGCCAAGCGCCGTGCCAAGGCGTTCGGCACCTTCATGTCCGCCTCCGCGTTCGCCGGTGTGCTCGGCGGTCCGCTCGCGGGCTGGATCATGAACACCTTCGACGGGGTCAACAACCTCAACGGCTGGCAGTGGGTCTTCATCGTCGAGGGCACCCCGTCGGTGCTCGCCGGCTTCGTCGTGTGGCTCTACCTGACGGACCGCCCGCACCAGGCCAAGTGGCTCACGGTCGAGGAGCAGGAACTCGTCGCCGAGGACCTCGCCGCTGACAACAACGCCGTCGAGGGCCGCGAGCACAGCCTGCTCCAGTCCCTGAAGTCGGGCCGTATCTGGCAGTTCATCGCCATCTTCTTCTGCATCATCTCGGCGAACTCCGCCCTGACCTTCTTCGGCCCGACCCTGGTCCAGGAAGTCGGCTTCAAGGACCCGCTGGCGATCGGCTGGATCATGGCCGCGGTCAACCTGGCCGGTGGCATCGGCATGATCCTCAACGGCCTCCACTGCGACAAGACCGGTGAGTCCCGCTGGCACACCGCCACTGCCGTCACCTTCGGCGCGGCGGGCCTGGCCGGTGCGGGTCTGCTCCTGAACGTGAGCGCGGCGGGCACCCTGCTCTGCCTCGGTCTCGCGATCGTCGGCACGATGAGCGCCATCCCGGTGTTCTGGCAGATGCCGAACTGGTTCCTCGCCGGCGGCGCGGCGGCCGGTGGTGTCGCCCTGATCAACTCGATGGCCAACCTCGCCGGCTTCGGCGCTCCGTTCCTGCTCGGCGCGGTCAAGGACAGCACGGGCAGCCTGAGCCCCGGCCTGTTCATCGTGGCCGGCGTCGAGGTCCTCGCGGCGCTGCTGATCCTGAAGCTCGTACCCTCCTTCCGTACCACCGACGCGGCCGCCGCACCGGCCGTGCAGGACGCATCGAAGGAATCGGAGCAAGCGGTATGAGCACCAGCAGCACCTCGCGTCCCGGCATAGCCGATGTGAACGCGATGACGCGGGAGGACTTCGTCGGGTCCCTCGGCGGGATCTTCGAGCACGCCTCCTGGGTCGCCGACGAGACGTGGGGACGGCTTCCGTTCTCCGACGTCGACGCCCTGCACGCGGCGATGATCGAGACCGTTCGTTCCTCGCCCTCCGAGCGCGTCCTGGAGTTCCTCAACGGACACCCCGAGCTGGCCGGTTCAGAGGCCCGTGCGGGCACGATGACGGACGACTCGAAGGGCGAGCAGTCGAGCGCCGGTCTGGACGCTCTGACGGCCGCCGAGGTCGCCGAGATGACCGAGCTGAACAAGACCTACCGCGAGTCCCACGGCTTCCCGTTCATCCTCGCGGTCCGCGACCGCGACAAGGACGCCGTCCTGAAGGAGCTCCGGCTCCGCACGGAGCGTCCGACCGACGTCGAGTGGGACGAGGCGCTGACGCAGATCGGGTTCATCACCCGGCAGCGGCTTGGCCGCCTGCTCGGATGACGTCCGGCTGAGCCGTAAAGACTTCGGGCCCGCCCCCTGCGAAGGGGGCGGGCCCGAAGTCTTTTACGTGACCGGCTCGGCCACGTGACCAGCCCGGCTACGTCACCGGCTACGTCCTACTTCACCGGCTCCGGCTCCGGAGCGTCCTCCGGCTCCGCGTCGCCCGCCGGGTCGACCGGCGTCTTGACGGAGTCGAGGAGCAGCTGGGCCACGTCGACGACCGTGACGGACTCCTTGGCCTGGCCGTCGTTCTTCTTGCCGTTGACCGAGTCGGTCAGCATGACGAGGCAGAACGGGCAGGCGGTGGAGACGATGTCCGGGTTGAGGGACAGGGCCTCGTCGACACGCTCGTTGTTGATGCGCTTGCCGATGCGCTCTTCCATCCACATGCGCGCGCCGCCGGCGCCGCAGCAGAAGCCGCGCTCCTTGTGGCGGTGCATCTCCTGCTGACGCAGGCCCGGGACGGCGTCCATGATCTGGCGCGGGGGCGTGTAGACCTTGTTGTGACGGCCCAGGTAGCACGGGTCGTGGTACGTGATCAGGCCCTCGACCGGCGTGACGGGGATGAGCTTGCCCTCGTCGATGAGGTGCTGGAGCAGCTGCGTGTGGTGGATGACCTCGTAGTCACCGCCGATCTGCGGGTACTCGTTGCCGATCGTGTTGAGGCAGTGCGGGCAGGTCGCGACGATCTTCTTCGCGGACTTCGGCTTGGCCGACTCCGGCGTGACCTTGCCGTCGTCGTCCAGCTCCTCGCCGAACGCCATGTTCAGCGCCATGACGTTCTCCTGGCCGAGCTGCTGGAACAGCGGCTCGTTGCCCAGGCGGCGGGCGGAGTCACCGGTGCACTTCTCGTCGCCGCCCATGATCGCGAACTTGACGCCCGCCATGTGCAGCAGCTCCGCGAAGGCCTTGGTGGTCTTCTTGGCGCGGTCTTCCAGGGAGCCGGCGCAGCCGACCCAGTACAGGTACTCGACCTCGGTGAGGTCCTCGATGTCCTTGCCGACGACCGGGACCTCGAAGTCGAGCTCCTTGAGCCACTCCAGGCGCTGCTTTTTGGCGAGGCCCCAGGGGTTGCCCTTCTTCTCCAGGTTCTTGAGCATCGTGCCCGCCTCGGACGGGAACGAGGACTCGATCATCACCTGGTAGCGGCGCATGTCGACGATGTGGTCGATGTGCTCGATGTCGACCGGGCACTGCTCGACGCAGGCGCCGCAGGTGGTGCAGGACCACAGGACGTCCGGGTCGATGACGCCGTTCTCTTCGAGGGTGCCGATGAGCGGGCGCTCGGCCTCCGCGAGGGCTGCCGCGGGCACGTCCTTGAGCTGCTCCTCGGTCGCCTTCTCGTCGCCCTCCATGGTCTTGCCGCCACCGGCGAGCAGGTACGGGGCCTTGGCGTGCGCGTTGTCGCGCAGCGACATGATGAGCAGCTTCGGGGACAGCGGCTTGCCGGTGTTCCACGCGGGGCACTGCGACTGGCAGCGGCCGCACTCGGTGCAGGTGGAGAAGTCCAGCAGGCCCTTCCAGGAGAACTGCTCGACCTGGCTGACGCCGTAGACGTCGTCCTCGCCCGGGTCCTCGAAGTCGATCAGCTCGCCGCCCGAGGTCATCGGCTGCAGCGCGCCGAGCGCCGTACCGCCGTCGGCCTCGCGCTTGAACCAGATGTTCGGGAACGCGAGGAAGCGGTGCCAGGCGACACCCATGTCGGTCTTGAGGGCGACCGTGATCATCCAGATGAAGGAGGTCGCGATCTTCAGGCCGGCGAAGAAGTACGTGAGGTTCTGGAGCGTCGAGACGTCCAGGCCTTCGAGCGCGTGCACGACCGGGTACGAGATGAAGAACGACGCCTCGTAGCCGTCGACGTGGTGCTGGGCGCCTTCGAGGGCGTGCAGCATGAAGATGCAGACGCCGACGATGAGGATGACGGCCTCGACGAAGTACGCCTGGCCGAAGTTCGAGCCGGCGAAGCGGGACTTGCGGCCCGGACGCGAGGGCAGGCTCAGCTGCCGGATGACGATCAGTACGAGGATGCCGAGCACCGTCATCGTGCCGATGAACTCGACGAAGACGTTGTACGGCGCCCAGTTGCCGATGACCGGCAGGAGCCAGTCGGCCTTGAACAGCTGGCCGATGGCGTTCACGATCGTCAGGAGCAGCGAGAAGAAGCCCACTGCCACGAACCAGTGCGCCACGCCGACGACGCCCCAGCGGTTCATCCGGGTGTGGCCGAGGAACTCCTTGGCCACGGTGACCGTGCGCTGCACGGGTTCGTCGGTACGCGTCCCGGCGGGGACGTTCTGACCGAGCCGCATGAAGCGGTAGATCTGCGCGATGGCTCGGGCGAAGAGAGCCACGCCGACCACGATCAGGACCAGCGACACGATGATCGCGGCGAGTTGCATTTGAGGGCTCCTCGGGCCTGCGAGGTGGAAATATCCGGGGATGACAAGTGATTACTAAGCGGTAACTTATTTCAGTTCATGCTGACACTACCCACTTGTGCGGCCGCACTGTAGCCAGCCGGGCGGTGATCTGCGTCGCTGAGGGCCCCCTGGGGGGTTCGGGGGTGGCCGGTGGCGACGGAACGTGTTATTCGCCCCATTTTGCGACATAAGCGAATAACTTATGAAGCTCTCCGGCCGGACGCGCCCCTCCGCCGTCACCCCGATTACGCATGAGACCGCATGGGGCCGCAAGAGAAAGGGCCCCTGATGTCCACCACGTACCTGATCGCGGGCGGCGCGGGCGTCATCGGCTCGCATCTCGCCGACGCGCTGCTCGACGCGGGACACGGTGTCGTGATCCTCGACGACCTCTCCACCGGCGACCGCGCCCGCCTCACCGCCGCGTGGCCCTCCCCCTGCCTGCGCTTCGTCCGCGGCTCGGCCCTCGACGAACGGCTCGTGGGCGAACTCCTGAGCCGCTGCGACGGCGCGGTCCACGCCGCGCCTCCGGCCGACGTACGCGTACTCGCCGGGGCCGCGCACCGGCTCGGGCGCCCCCTGCTGCATGTGGGTGCCGGAGATGAGGCCGGTCGGGTGGTCACGGGCGTCAGAATTTCCGGCGAGGTCGTCGGGCCGAGGCGCGTGCCCGCATACGGGGCGGTGCTCGGTGGGTTCGCGGCGCGGGCGGTGGGGGGTGAGGCGATCGCCGGCCGGGGCGAGGCCGTCGCGGCGCCGGACGGCGGACGCACGCGGCGTCGCTTCCTTCACGTCGCGGACGTCGTCAACGCGCTGGTGCGGCTGCTCGGTACGGGCGGTGCGCCCGGCCGGGTCCTCGATCTCGCGGGCGCGGAGGAAGTGACGGACGCGGAACTCGCGGCCCTCGTCGCCCGGCGCGCGGGCGCACCCGTCGCCTCGGGGCACCCGCATACGGACCCCGGCACCGGACCCGCACCCGATACGGAACCCGCCCCCGATACGGACCCCGCCCCCGATACGGACCCCGCCCCCGACACGACCCCCCTGCGCGAGCTCACCGGATGGGCGCCCCGCGTCACGCTCGACGACCTCGTGGACGCGGCCCTCGAAGAAGCGCGCCGCACCTCCCTTTCCCCCGTACCCGGGACGCGGGCCGAGGGGCTCGCTCCGGCCCACCCTCTGAGCTGACGGGACGTCCGCCGTGTTCTACGGGATCGCCGCCGCCGCGACCGCCCTCCTGGCGACCGCCGCCCTCACCGCTCTGCTGCGCGTCGTGGCGCGGAAGACCGGGTTCACCGTCCGCCGGGCGGGCCGCATTCTGCGGACCCCGCGCCTGGGCGGCCTGGCCGTCGCCCTCGTGACGGCCACAGTCATCACCGTCGGCGCGAGCACCGGGCTCGCCCCGGTCGGCTCCGGCACGCTCACGCTGCTGATCGCGGCCGGGGCCGTCGCCGCGATCGGGCTGCTCGACGACGCGCGTCCGACGGGAGCGCGCGCCCGCGTCGCCGTCGTGACGGCCGCCGCCACCGCCGTCGTGCACACCGCTCAACTCGGCTTCCTGGTAAGCATGTTGGCGGTCCTCTGGATCGTCTTCGTGACCAGTGTGTGCCGGCACTTCGACACCTCGGACGGGGTGCTCGGCACCGTCGGCGTCGTGACCGCGCTCGGCCTGAGCGTGTGCGCCTCGGCCGACGGGCTCGGGCAGCTCTCCGGCGTGCTCGGGCTGCTCGCCGCCGCGCTGACCGGGTTCCTCATGCACAACTGGCACCCCGCGCGGATGCGCCTCGGGAGCTGCGGATCGCTGTTCACGGGCTTCGTCCTGGCCTCGGCCGCGGTTCTGGTGAACGTGGAGCACGACGCGCTCACGGGTGCCGGTTCGCTGTTCGCCGTGACGTTCGTGGTGACCGCGGACGCGGCGCTGGTTGCGGTGTCGCGGCGGCTCGCGGGGCGGCCGGTGCTCCGGCCCGGCCCGGACCACATCGCCCACCGGCTGCGCCGCCTGGGCCTGACCCCGCGCGGGTCGGCGGTCGTCCTCGGTGTCGCGTCCCTGTCCGGCGTGGTGACCGCACTCCTGATGCACGAGGGGACGCTGGGCCCGGCGGCCGCGCTCGGGCCGCTGACCGTGGCCGCCGCTGCCGTCGCCGTACTGCTCCGGGTGCCGGTCCACGGGGTGCGGGAGACGATGCACGGGGTACGGGAGCGCGGTGCGCGGACCGTTCAGCAGCCCGCCGCCATCAACGTATCCGGCTCCTGACCGGCTCCTGACCTGCGTAGATGATGCCCGCTTCAATAAGCGCAACATAAAAGTTGAGTCGGTCCGACTCACCTCTGTTGACCGATCGGCCGTCGTCATGCATCCTTGAGCCTGTTCCACTCAAGTCAGCTGGAGGATTCACCATGGCACGTGCGGTCGGCATCGACCTGGGCACGACTAACTCCGTCGTCAGCGTTCTCGAAGGCGGCGAGCCCACCGTCATCACCAACGCCGAGGGCGCCAGGACCACGCCGTCCGTCGTCGCCTTCGCGAAGAACGGCGAGGTGCTCGTCGGCGAGGTCGCCAAGCGCCAGGCGGTCACCAACGTCGACAGGACGATCCGTTCGGTCAAGCGCCACATGGGCACTGACTGGAAGATCGAGATCGACGGCAAGAGCTTCAACCCGCAGCAGATGAGCGCCTTCATCCTGCAGAAGCTGAAGCGCGACGCCGAGGCGTACCTGGGCGAGAAGGTCGCGGACGCGGTCATCACCGTCCCGGCGTACTTCAACGACTCCGAGCGTCAGGCGACGAAGGAGGCCGGCGAGATCGCGGGCCTGAACGTCCTGCGCATCGTGAACGAGCCGACGGCCGCCGCCCTGGCCTACGGCCTCGACAAGGACGACCAGACGATCCTCGTCTTCGACCTCGGTGGCGGTACGTTCGACGTCTCGCTGCTGGAGATCGGCGACGGCGTCGTCGAGGTGAAGGCCACCAACGGTGACAACCACCTCGGTGGTGACGACTGGGACCAGCGCGTCGTCGACTACCTGGTCAAGCAGTTCAACAACGGCCACGGCGTGGACCTGGGCAAGGACAAGATGGCGCTCCAGCGCCTGCGCGAGGCCGCCGAGAAGGCGAAGATCGAGCTCTCGTCCTCGACCGAGACCACGATCAACCTGCCCTACATCACGGCCTCCGCCGAGGGCCCGCTGCACCTGGACGAGAAGCTCACGCGCGCCCAGTTCCAGCAGCTCACGTCCGACCTCCTGGAGCGCTGCAAGACGCCGTTCCACAACGTCATCAAGGACGCGGGCATCCAGCTCTCCGAGATCGACCACGTCGTTCTCGTCGGTGGTTCGACCCGTATGCCCGCTGTCGCCGAGCTCGTCAAGGAGCTGACCGGCGGCCAGGACGCCAACAAGGGCGTGAACCCGGACGAGGTTGTCGCCATCGGCGCCGCCCTGCAGGCCGGTGTCCTCAAGGGTGAGGTCAAGGACGTCCTGCTCCTCGACGTGACCCCGCTGTCCCTCGGCATCGAGACCAAGGGAGGGATCATGACGAAGCTCATCGAGCGCAACACCACGATCCCGACCAAGCGTTCCGAGATCTTCACGACGGCCGAGGACAACCAGCCCTCCGTGCAGATCCAGGTCTACCAGGGCGAGCGCGAGATCGCGGCGTACAACAAGAAGCTCGGGATGTTCGAGCTGACCGGTCTGCCGCCGGCCCCGCGTGGTGTCCCGCAGATCGAGGTCGCCTTCGACATCGACGCCAACGGCATCATGCACGTCACGGCCAAGGACCTTGGCACGGGCAAGGAGCAGAAGATGACCGTCACCGGCGGCTCCTCGCTGCCGAAGGACGAGGTCGACCGGATGCGCCAGGAGGCCGAGCAGTACGCGGACGAGGACCACCGTCGCCGCGAGGCCGCCGAGACGCGCAACCAGGGCGAGCAGCTCGTCTACCAGACGGAGAAGTTCCTCAAGGACAACGAGGACAAGGTTCCCGGCGACGTGAAGACCGAGGTCGAGGAGTCGCTCACCGAGCTGAAGGAGAAGCTCAAGGGCGAGGACACGGCCGAGATCCGCACCGCCACGGAGAAGGTCGCCGCCGTCTCGCAGAAGCTGGGCCAGGCCATGTACGCCGACGCCCAGGCCGCGCAGGCCGGCGGTGCCGAGGGCGCTGCCCCGGGCACCGACGGCCCGAACATGTCCAAGGATGACGACGTCGTCGACGCCGAGATCGTCGACGAGGACCGCAAGGACGGTGCCGCGTGACGGAGGAGACCCCGGGCTTCGACGAGAACGAGAAGCCTGACGTCCCCTCCGGCGCCACCCCCGAAGACGCCGAGTCGAAGGCCGCCGCCTCTTCCGCCAAGGAGGAGGGGGCGGCCCCGGCCGGGGACGCAGCAGCTTCCGACGCCGCTTCGGCGGTGCAGAACGTAGGCCTGACCGCCCAGCTGGACCAGGTGCGCACCGCGCTCAACGAGCGCACCGCGGACCTCCAGCGGCTCCAGGCCGAGTACCAGAACTACCGTCGCCGGGTGGAGCGGGACCGGGTCACGGTCAAGGAGATCGCGGTTGCGGGCCTCCTGACCGAGCTCCTTCCCGTACTCGACGACATCGGCCGTGCCCGCGAGCACGGTGAGCTGGTCGGCGGCTTCAAGTCGGTCGCCGAGTCGGTGGAGACCGTCGCCGCCAAGATGGGGCTCCAGCAGTTCGGCAAGGAGGGCGAGCCCTTCGACCCGACGATCCACGAGGCCCTGATGCACTCGTACGCGCCGGACGTCACCGAGACGACCTGCGTGGCGATCCTGCAGCCGGGCTACCGGATCGGTGAGCGCACCATCCGCCCCGCGCGGGTGGCGGTGGCCGAACCGCAGCCCGGGGCGCAGGCCAAGGGCGAGTCCGCCAAGGACAGCTCGGCCGACGACAAGGAAAACGGTGGCCCGGACAAGGGCTGACGTCAGTGAGCGGAAGGAGGGACGTCGAGGATGAACACGAAGGACTTCATCGAGAAGGACTACTACAAGGTCCTCGGCGTCCCCAAGGACGCCACCGACGCCGAGATCAAGAAGGCGTACCGCAAGCTCGCCCGTGAGAACCACCCCGACGCCAACAAGGGCAACCCCAAGGCGGAGGAACGTTTCAAGGAGATCTCCGAGGCGAACGACATCCTCGGCGACCCCAAGAAGCGCAAGGAGTACGACGAGGCGCGGGCCCTGTTCGGCAACGGCGGATTCCGTCCGGGGCCGGGCGGTCCCGGCGGCGGTTCGTTCAACTTCGACCTGGGCGACCTCTTCGGAGGCGGCGCCCAGGGCGGCCAGGGCCCGGGCGGCGCCGGCGGTTTCGGCGGCGGACTCGGGGACGTCTTCGGCGGCCTGTTCAACCGGGGCGGCGCGGGCACCGGCACGCGCACGCAGCCGCGCCGGGGCCAGGACATCGAGTCCGAGGTCACCCTCAGCTTCACCGAGGCGGTCGACGGGGCCACGGTCCCGCTGCGCATGTCCTCGCAGGCGCCCTGCAAGGCCTGTTCCGGCACCGGCGACAAGAACGGCACACCGCGTGTGTGCCCGACCTGCGTCGGCACCGGCCAGGTGTCGCGCGGCGGCGGTGGCGGCTTCTCGCTGACCGACCCGTGCGTGGACTGCAAGGGGCGCGGCCTGATCGCGGAGAACCCCTGCGAGGTCTGCAAGGGCTCGGGCCGCGCGAAGTCCTCCCGGACGATGCAGGTCCGTATCCCGGCCGGGGTCTCGGACAGCCAGCGCATCCGGCTGCGCGGCAAGGGAGCACCGGGCGAGCGGGGCGGCCCGGCGGGCGACCTGTACGTGGTCGTGCACGTGGACGCCCACCCGGTCTTCGGCCGCAAGGGCGACAACCTCACGGTCACCGTGCCGGTCTCCTACCCGGAGGCCGCGCTCGGCGGCGAGGTCAAGGTCCCCACGCTCGGCGGGCCCCCGGTCACGCTCAAGCTGCCCCCGGGCACGCCGAACGGGCGGACGATGCGGGCGCGCGGCAAGGGCGCGGTCCGTAAGGACGGCACCCGCGGCGATCTCCTGGTCACGGTGGAGGTCTCGGTCCCGACCGAGCTGACCGACGCCGCGAAGGACGCCCTGGAGGCGTACCGGAAGGCGACTGCGGAGACGGATGTAAGGGCAGAACTGTTCCAGGCCGCGAAGGGAGCATGAGCGTATGGACGGCCGTCGACGACAGAGTTCCTTTGTTGGCAGGGCCTACGAGCTGACCGACGAGACCCCGGTCTACGTCATCTCGGTGGCCGCCCAGCTCAGCGGGCTGCATCCGCAGACCCTGCGCCAGTACGACCGCCTCGGTCTGGTCTCCCCGGACCGCACGGCGGGCCGTGGCCGGCGCTACTCGGCCCGCGACATCGAACTGCTGCGCACCGTCCAGCAGTTGTCGCAGGACGAGGGCATCAACCTCGCCGGCATCAAGCGCATCATCGAACTGGAGAACCAGGTCGCCGCGCTGCAGTCGAGGGTGGCCGAGCTGTCCTCGGCGGTCGAGGGCGCCGCGGTGGCGATGCAGCAGCGTGAGGCGGCCGTCCACGCCTCGTACCGCCGGGACCTGGTCCCGTACCAGGAGGTCCAGCAGACGAGCGCGCTCGTCGTGTGGCGGCCCAAGCGGACGCCGGAGCAGTAGCAGTACGCGCAAGTGGCCGAAGGGGCCGGGAGGTTGACGCCTCCCGGCCCCTTCGTCGTGCCTGCGGCGTCGGCTCAGTGATCGCTTGCGTACGTGAGGAAGTCCGCCCAGGCCGTGCCGTTCACCGTGAGGCGGGGGCCCTGGGTGTTCTTGGAGTCGCGGATGTGGACGGTGCCGGGGGTGGTCGCGACCTCGATGCAGTTCGGGTCGTCGCTGCCGCTGCTGTAGCTGCTCTTGAACCAGACCAGTTCGGACGGGGCACCGGCGGGGGTCTCGCGGTTCATACTTCTCCCAGCACATGCTCGATGAAGGCCAGCGACTCCTCTGGTGTGAGCGCCTGAGCCCGGATGATGCCACACCGCAGTTCGATGATGCGGAGCTGCTTCGGGTCGGAGACCGGGCGTCCGGCGTAGAGGCCATGGCAGCGACCGATCGCCGTTCCGTCCCTGAACTTCAGCACCTCCATCTCCCCGCTCATTCCGGCGTGATCTTCGCGCGCCGTCGGCATCACCTGGATCTCCACGTGGCGCAACTGGCCGAGTTCCAGAAGATGTTCGAGCTGGCGCCGCAACACCATCTTCCCTCCGATCGGGCGTCGCAGGGTCACCTCTTCCTGGATGAAGCTGAGGGTGGGCGTCAGGTCGCGCTCGAAGACGGACTTCCGGGCCATGCGTCCGGCCACGCCCCGCTCGATCGTCTCCGGATCCAGCGCCGGGCGCCACATGGAGATGAGCGCCTGCGCGTACTCCGCCGTCTGTAGAAGACCGTGCAGGTTGTGGTTCCAGTAAGCCGTCAGCTCGACGGCCTTCGCCTCCATCTGGGCGATGTCCCGCACCTTCTTCGGGTAGCGGATCTCCGCCACGGCCGGCTTCATGTCACTGAAGAGCCCGCCGGTCTTCAGTACTTCGTCCGCCTTGTCGAGGAACTCCGGCCGGGGAATCCGCGCACCGGCCTCGACCTTGTAGATGATCCCTTCGCCGTAGCCCATGGCCGACCCCAGCTCGGGCGCCTTCAGCCCGGCCGCCTCCCGGCGGGCCCTGAGCAGCCGCCCGACGAGCGCCACCACCGCCGCGCCCTGTTCGTCACCCGGCTCGATCTCCCAGCCGTCACTGCCCGTCGCCTCAGTCATCCGCGCGCACCTCCAGTTCGCCGAGCTCCCCGCCCACACTCCGTCAACCGCCGTACCCGCAAAGCGCCTTGGACAGCCTGTACAGCCCTGGACAAAAGCTGGACAGTCACCGTACGTGACGGGCGTGTCGATGGTGAGCGTACGAGGGCGGCGCCACGCTGAGTGACGTGAACCAAGAAATCGACGAACTTCCCCGCACCGCACGCCACTTCCGCGTGCAGCTGTCGCCCACGCCGCGCGCGGCCCGGCTCGCTCGCCTCCTCGCCGTCGAACAGCTCCGCACCTGGGGCCTCGCCGACGTGCTGGACGACGCGGCGCACCTCGTGGCGGAGCTGGCCGCGAACGCCGTCACGCACGCCCGGCTGCCCGGACGGGACTTCCGGATGAGTCTGTACGTGGCCGGGGGCGCGCTGCGGATCGAGGTGGCCGACGCGCGGGGCGACCGGCTGCCTGAGACTCAACTGCCGCCGCCCACCGCCGAATCAGGGCGCGGCCTCATCCTCGTAGCGTTGCTCGCCGATCGGTGGGGCGTCGCAGACGGGCCGTTTCCACGCAAAACGGTCTGGGCCGAACTCGACCTCGCACGCGGTCGACCGGAGCACGGAAACCCGTAGGCCGGTGACGGGGGCGGTAACACCTAAGAACGGCCGAGGGGGAAAGGACCCAGTCCAAGCCCCACCCCTCCGCCCGCCGAGACACGGACGGGTGAAGGTCACCAACTGGGCTTGCGCATATGCCGGTTGCGCCCTCTACGCTCACGACCAGCAGCACGCACCATCACAACCCCAGACATGCGACAGCCCTCGCCGGGACGGGCATCCCAGTGCGAGGGCCTAGCCGCCAAGGAAGATGTGGTCTTCCCGATGGATACTCAGCACCCTAGCGCCCCCTCGCGCGCCCCGGGCGGAATCGTCCATGACAACGCCCGTCATCACACGCGTTTCACGGTCGTCGGCAATCACCTCGCCCAGCACCGCGAACTCTCCGGCCTGGCGATCGGCCTCGCCGTGCACATCCAGTCGCTTCCGGCAGGGGCCCGCGCCGACGTCCGTACTCTCGCGGCCCGCTTCCCGGAGGGCACCGCCCGTATCGCCGCGGCCCTGCGCGAACTGGAGGCCCACGGCTACCTGCGGCGCGAGCGGCATCGCACACCGGACGGGCGGGTGCGTACGCGCACGGTCTCCTGCAACCAGCCGGGTGCCACGACTTCCGAGGCCCCCGCGAGGCGCCGACCCGCGCCGAAGAAAAAGCCCCGGACTCTCGCCGTGCCCCACCCGGAGCACACTCCCGGGCCCGGCATCCTCCGGGCGGCCATGGACGTCCTGGCCGGCCTCCACCGCGCCGACTCCCGCCTCACCCTCTCCGCGCACGACGCCGAACGCCTCGCGCCCGGCGTGGCCGCATGGCTGGAACGGGATCTGACGCCCGCCGCCGTACGCCACGCCCTCACCCGCGACCTGCCCGAGGACCGCCCGATCCACCGCCCGGCGGCCCTCCTCGCACACCGCCTGACGGTCCAACTACCGCCCCGGCCAAGCGGCTTCACGGCAAGCGCCGCACCGCCACCACCGCCGACCGTCCGCTACCCACTGCGGAACTGCGACGTCTGCGACCACGCCTACCGGGGCCCGGAACCGGACTGCTGCCCCGGCTGCCGCCCCGCGCCGCAGTGATCGTGTCGCTTGTGTCCCCAGTACGCCGAGCCCACACTGAAAGGAGGTGCGCCACGATGACCGCTCTTGCCGCTGAGAGGCCCAGGACCATGCCCGACATCGCGACCCAGGCAGAGAACGCTCCGTTCGACGAGGGGCTGTCCGAGCTGGAAAAGGTTGTGTGGCAGGCATGGAAGGCCATGGAACTCCCCGAGGGCTATCACGCCGAGATCATTGAGGGAGCCATCGAGGTGTCGCCCACCGGCCGCTTTTCCCACGGCCAGATCATCAATCTGCTCCGCGACGAGCTGGTCTTCTTCCTGAAGGAGACGGACTTCGTCGCGCGCAACGACATCAACGTCGTGCACAAGGGCAGTGCGTGGGTACCCGATCTGTTCATCGTCCCCAGGGATGTCGATCGATTCGTCACGGCTGACGGTCTCGGTATCACGGCCGCGGCAGTGCGTCTCGTCGTCGAAGTCGTCTCACCCGGCAAGCGCAACCAGGATCGCGACCGCGTCAGGAAGCGCCGCGAGTACGCCCGAGCGGGCATCCCCGTATACGTGATCATCGACGACCACGACGCTCAGGGCACCGTCACGGTCCTCACCGAGCCCCGCTCCGACAAGGGGGACTGGGTGGGCGTGCACCAGGTGCCGTACGGCACGGAGGTGATCATCCCCGAGGGTCCCGCCAAGGGGTTCACCCTCGATGAGGCGATCACCGGAGCGCGCCGCCCCTGACCAGCAGTGCCTCAGCGCTTCGCCCCGCCGGGCAGTCCGGCGGTGCGAAGCGGCGTCGCTCGTCACGCGGTGTCAGACCAGGTCCGGCCGGATCGTCCACGAGTGGGCCGGGGCCGTCGTCGAGCCGTCTGAACGCACGCCGACGATCCGGTAGAACGACGTCTCGCCGAGCGGCTGGGTCGTGTCGCGGTAGGACTGCGGTGCGGTGCTGCCGGTGGACGGGACCGTGGCCAGGGGCTCGTACGTGCTCGTCGCCCGGTTCCAGCGGGTGATGCGGTACTCCTTGATGTCCGCGCAGGCCGTCGCGTCGCCGCAGCGCCAGGAGGGGCCGGAGACGTCCTCGGTGGCGCGCCAGCCGCCTGCGCCGTACACCGGGCCCGGGTCGCTGCCGGTCGCGTCGGCCGGGACCAGGTCGAGTTCCGTGCTCGTCACCTTGGGCACCGACGGGTCGTCGAAGGACAGTTCGTTGCCCCACTTGTCGCGGGCGGTCACGGCGTACACGTACGTCTTGCCGTCGGGGACGCCGACGCACAGGATCGCCAGCGGGTTCTCCGCGTCGTCCACGCAGGCGAACGGGTCCAGCCACTCGATGGTGCCGTCGGCCTGGAGGACGCCGCGCTGGGCGGTGTACTCGACGATGTCGTCGTCGAGCGGCTTGTCCCAGCTCAGGACCGTGCCGTCGGCGCGGGGCGTGGCCTTGAGGCCGGTGAGCGGGCGCGGCGGCACGCGGTCGGCCGTCGTCACGGTGACGGTGTTCGACACCTGGGACTCGTTCTTCCAGCCGTCGACCACGGTGACCCCGTACGTGTACCGGGTCTCGGGCTTCGCGCTGCGGTCGTAGCACCGGAAGTCGTAGGCGGCCCGGTCCGAGCGGAGCGTCGTCGTCTCGTTCTCGCAGGTGATCGGTGTCCGGTCGGCGCCGAGCGAGCTGCCCTGCGAGCGGTACACGACGAAGCGCGCGGAGTTGTCGAGCTCGTCGCTCATGGGGTGCTCGGGCGTCTCCCAGGTCAGCTTCACCTCGGTGGCCGCGACGTCCGCGCCGAAGTTCGCGGGTGCGTCGGGTGCCGTGCGGTCGATGCCGTCCGACGTGACGGCCGTCGAGTACGCGCTCGGGTTCCCGGCCGCGTCGAACGCCCGCACCGCGTACGTGTGCAGCGTGCTGTCGGCGCCCACGTAATCGATGAACGACGTGCCGGTGAGGCGCTTGAGGAGGGTGTAGGCGCCGGTGGACGACTTCGCGTACACCTCGTACGCGGTGGCGTCCGCGACCGGCTTCCAGCCGATCATCATCCCGTACAGGTCACCGTGCGCGGTGAGCCCGGCCGGGGCCGCGGGGCCGGTGCGGTCGGCGGTGGTGACGTACTGGTCGGCGGTGCCGGCCGACGTGTTGCCCGCCTTGTCGTAGGCGCGGACCTCGTACGCATAGACGTCGCCCGTCGCCGGGACGGTCGTGTCCGTGAACGACGTCGAGGTCGTGGTGGCGAGCGGCTGCGCGGGGTACGTGCCGCTCTTGAGCCGCCGGTAGACGCGGTACCCCGCGAGGTCCATCTCCTTGTTCGCCGCCCAGCTCAGCTTGGCCTGGTAGGTGGAGGTGTACGTGAGCACGGGAGCCGTCGGGACGAGAGGCTTGACCGTGTCGACCGTCGCCGAAGTGCGGGGCGTGTAGGCGAACTTGACGTTCGCCGCGCCCGTCCAGTTCACGAAGTCGACCCGAAGGGTGTGCTTCCCGGCGGGGATCGTGACGTTGACGGTCTTGGACTGCGTCGTCGACACGTTCTTCCAGATGTCGACCTTGCGTACGTCGTCCACGTAGACGCGGATGCCGTCCCGGGTCTCGACGGGCAGGGCGAAGGGGCCGCCGGAGCCGAAGTCGCGCGTGACGGTCCAGCGGACGCCGAAGTTGTTGACGGGCAGGCCGGTCGCGGGCGCGCCCGTGCCCCAGTTCTGGTCGATCTTCGAGTCGCAGTCGGTCTTCTTCGGCGTACCGGAGAAGGTGGTGTTCGCGTAGAACTGCCGCTTGAAGACGGGGGAGGCGCAGCTGACCGCGGCGTCGGCGGGCGGGGCCGCGACCGTGAGGAGGCTGCCGGCCGTGGCGGCCACCACGGACGCGGAGAGCGCCCGCGCGGAGCGGCGGCCGCGCGGTGCGCCGGGGAGTGCGCGTGAGGGCGCACCTGAGGGTGTGGCGGGTGTCATGACGATCAAGACACACGAGGGTGGGGGTTGGTTGTACGGGCGCGGGCCGCTCTACGGGGTCGGTTCCGCTTCCGGTTCCGGTCGGCCTTCCGCTTCCGGCTCCGGATCTGGTTCCAGCATCCCCGACTGCCCTATGAGATAGCCGAGTTGGGCGCGGCTGTCGCTGCCGAGGGTGGTGGCCAGCTTGGCTATGTGGACGCGGACCGTGCGGATGTTCATGCCGAGGCGCTCCGCGATGACGGCGTCGGTGTGGCCCTCGATGAGGAGGGCGGCGATGGTGCGCTGGCGCGAGGTGACGCCGCCCTTCGCCGGGGGCTGGTGCGCGGCGACGGGGAACATCGGCGTGGCCAGCCGCCACAGGCGCTCGAAGGTCGTCACGAGGTAGGAGATGAGCGCCGGGTGGCGGATCTCCAGGGCCACGGTGCGGTCCGAGTTGGCGGGGATGAACGCGACGGTCCGGTCGAGCAGCACGAGCCGCTCGGTGACCTCGTCGAGCGTACGGACCTCGACGTCGCCCCGCAGCTGCTCGCAGTGGGCGACGGCGGCGGGGGAGTGCCGGGCCGTGTGCTGGTACAGCGTGCGCATCCGGCAGCCGCGGGAGAGGAGCTGCTGCTCCTGGGAGAGGACCGAGGTCTGGAGCGTGGGCGGACGCTGGCCCGGCTGGACGGTCAGCAGCTCCTGCGAGGAGGCGGCCATGGCCTCGGCGATCGCGCTGTTGATCCGCTGGGACCCCATGAGGACGGAGAGCATGGGGGTGCTGCGTACGGCCGCGCGCTGCGCGTCGAGCTCCATGAGCGGGGCGAACGTGTCCGCGAGCTTCGACTCGCGGCGGCGCTGGTGCGCGATCTCGGCCTCGATGCCGCGCAGCAGTCCGGGCAGGACCAGGGCGGGCGGGACGGGGCACAGCCACTGCCCGTCGTCCGGGTCCGTGTGCAGCAGCCCGAAGTCGAGGAGGCACGGCGCGCAGCCGGCGTCCTCGACCTTGACGCGGCCCTCGCGCAGGGCCCGGGAGTACACCGCCGTGCCGGCGGCGCACAACTCCTCGGCGCCGTGCGTGTGGGCCTCAGTGGTCACGGTGTGGCTCTCTTCGGTCGACTCTCAGTGATCCTGGTCGAGGATCCCCGACTGTGCTATCAGAAACCCGAGTTGAGCGCGGCTTCCGCTGCCGAGGGCGGCGGCGAGCTTGGCTATGTGCGCGCGGCAGGTGCGGACGTTCATACCCAGGCGGCGGGCGATCGCCTCGTCGACGTGGCCTTCGACCAGAAGTCTGGCGATCGAACGCTGTACGCCGGTGATGCCGTCGGTCGGGGGAGCGTAAGGCGTCTCCTCCAGGAGGGGAACCCCGCGCTGCCAGAGCTGCTCGAAGACCTTGGCCAGGTACTCGACGAGGCCGGGGTGGCGCAGTTCGAGGGCGACCGGGTGTTCGCCGGCGACCGGGATGAACGCCACGGTCCGGTCGAAGATCATCAGCCGCTCGATGAGTTCTTCGAGCGTGCGTATCTCCACGTTGCCCTTGGCCATGTGCTCGGCGTACAGGAGCGTGCCCTGGCTGTGGCGGGCCGTGTGCTGGTAGAGGGTGCGCATGGTGATGCCGCGCGCGATGACGGCACGGCCGCGCTCCAGGCCTTCGGTGAGGGAGTGTTCGCTGCGTCCGCCGCCGGGCTGGACGGTGAGGATCTCCGACTGGCACTCGGCGATGGCGACTTCGATCGCCGAGTTGATGCGGTTGATGCCTTCGAGGACGGTGACCGCGTGAGTGGTGGGCTGGTCCTGTGCGCTGATGGCCATGAATGGCTCGAAGTAATCGGCCAGTTCGACTGCCAGGCTTCTCTTCTCCTGGATTTCGCGCTCAATGGGCTGGAGGCGCTGGGCCAGGGCCGCGGTGGGGGGAACCGGGCGGAGCCAGCCCGCGTCGTCCGGGTCCGGGTGCAGGAGCGCGGATTCCACCAGGCAGGGAGCGGACACCACGTCACTTCGGGCGATGCGTCCGGAGCGCAGAGCGCTTGCGTACAACCGCCTGCCCTCGTCGCACAGTTCAGCCGCGACGTGAGGATGTGTCCGATCCGCGCTGTTTGTCACTGTTGATCCACCCCCCAGGGTCCTGAACGTGCAGGAACATGATGCATCGCTTCTGTGGTGTTTGGTTGGCCGAATGAGTCATCGTTTGGGAGTCGGGGGAGAGAAGCCACGGAAGTGAGGACGAAGCCCACTATGTGCAAGAGAATGCTTCGCTCGGTGATGGCTGTTGCCTTCTGCACCGGAATGGCTCTCGGAGTGCTCGGCACTTTGGACCTGTCCTGGAGCGGTACGCCCACCACGCATGTGTCGGCCGCGGTGCCGCCGGACCTGTCCTGGAGCTCCGCCCCTGTGGACTCCGGCGCATGACCCCCCCGCCTGACGACCGATCCCTGCGCAGGGAGATGGCGATCGCCTACCGCTCCGGCTGGCACACCGTCGACCTCGTGACGGCGATCCCGAACCCGGGTGACTCCCTGATGGTCACCCTGTTCGGAGAACCGATCGTCGTGGTCCGGGACGAGGGTGACGACATCCGGGCCTACCGGTGCCTGCGCCGGCCCCGGGGCGCGCCACAGCCGGTCCGGTCGGTCGTCCGGTACGGGATGATCTTCGTGAATCTCGACCAGCGTGACCATCAGCTGGTGCAGGAGTCGGGGCCCGAGGTCTCGCACACCGCCTCAGCCACCCCCCGCAGTGCCTGACGCGATTCCCCCGTCGTTGTAGATCGCGCAGGCGCTTCCCCCAGCAGTGGCGCCACCGTGGACCTGAACACGGTGGCGCCGCTGCATTTTTTGTCTACGGGTCCCAGCGGCCGGCCCTCGCTACCCGGCCTCCGCTACCCGTTCCCCGTGGCGCGCGTCAGCGCGATCTCGATGACCACGCGGTCGGGGTTGGGTGCCGGTACGCGCTCGTACCGCTCGGTGTACCGCCGTACCGCCTCCGCCACCCGTTCCGGTTCCGCGCTGATCTCCGCGCGGCCCTCCAGCGTGGCCCAGCGCCGCCCGTCGACCTGGCAGACCGCCACCCGGGCCCCGCCGTCCGTCGCCGCCGCCGCGCGGACGTGCCCCACCTTCGCGCTGTGCCGGTTCGTGATCACCCGGGCCAGGCCCGCCTCCGGGTCGTACGTGACGCCGACCGGCACCACGTGCGGGGTCCCGTCGGGGCGCAGCGTCGTCAGCGTGCACAGGTGCCGCTCGCGCCAGAAGCTGAGGAAACCCGGGTCCGGGTTCAGGGGATCGTTCCGCTTGGCCATGCTCCGGAAGATATCGGCAGGGCCGTCCGTTACCCGCGAAAGCAGCCGCAGCGGACCCGTCGCGCTTTTCTTGAGTCAGGTCGACTCAAGTTTGTGTATTCTTGCAGGGTCAGTGTGCTGGAGATGCAGACGCAAGGAGGAGAGTGCGCACGTGGACGCCGAGCTGACGAACCGGAGCCGGGACGCGATCAACGCGGCCACCAGTCGGGCCGTGTCCGGAGGGCACGCGGATCTGACCCCCGCGCATCTGCTCCTGGCACTGCTTGAAGGCCAGGACAACGAGAACATCACGGACCTGCTGGCCGCGGTCGACGCCGACCAGGCCGCCGTGAGGTCCGGGGCCGAGCGGGTACTCGGCGCACTGCCGAGCGTGACCGGTTCGACGGTCGCGCCGCCCGCTCCCAACAGGGAACTGCTCGCCGTCATCGCGGACGCGGACAAGCGGGCCGGGGAGCTCGGGGACGAGTACCTCTCCACCGAGCATCTGCTCATCGCGGTCGCCGCCAGGGGCGGCGCGGTGGGCGAAATACTGAAGAACCAGGGGGCGAGCGCAGAGAAGCTGCTCGCCGCCTTCGAGAAGAGCAGGGGAGGGCGCCGGGTGACCACACCCGACCCCGAGGGCCAGTACAAGGCCCTGGAGAAGTTCGGCACCGACTTCACGGCCGCCGCGCGCGAGGGCAAGCTCGACCCCGTCATCGGACGGGACCACGAGATCCGGCGCGTGGTGCAGGTGCTGTCCCGCCGCACCAAGAACAACCCCGTCCTGATCGGTGAGCCCGGCGTCGGCAAGACCGCCGTCGTCGAGGGGCTCGCCCAGCGGATCGTGAAGGGGGACGTCCCGGAGTCGCTGCGCGGCAAGCGGCTCGTCTCGCTCGACCTCGGCGCCATGGTCGCCGGCGCGAAGTACCGCGGTGAGTTCGAGGAGCGCCTGAAGACCGTCCTCTCCGAGATCAAGGAGAGCGACGGGCAGATCATCACGTTCATCGACGAGCTGCACACGGTCGTGGGCGCGGGCGCCGGCGGCGACTCCTCGATGGACGCGGGGAACATGCTGAAGCCGATGCTCGCGCGCGGTGAACTCCGTATGGTCGGCGCGACCACGCTCGACGAGTACCGCGAGCGCATCGAGAAGGACCCCGCCCTGGAGCGCCGCTTCCAGCAGGTCCTCGTCGCCGAGCCGACGGTCGAGGACTCGATCGCGATCCTGCGCGGGCTGAAGGGCCGGTACGAGGCCCACCACAAGGTCCAGATCGCCGACAGCGCGCTCGTCGCCGCCGCGACGCTCTCCGACCGGTACATCACCTCCCGTTTCCTGCCCGACAAGGCCATCGACCTCGTGGACGAGGCCGCGTCCCGGCTCCGTATGGAGATCGACTCGTCGCCCGTGGAGATCGACGAACTCCAGCGCTCCGTCGACCGGTTGAAGATGGAGGAGCTGGCGCTCGACAAGGAGACGGACCCGGCGAGTATGCAGCGCCTGGAGAAGCTGCGGCGCGACCTCGCCGACAAGGAGGAGGAGCTGCGCGGCCTCACCGCCCGTTGGGAGAAGGAGAAGCAGTCCCTCAACCGCGTCGGTGAGCTGAAGGAGAAGCTCGACGACCTGCGCGGCCAGGCCGAACGCGCCCAGCGCGACGGCGACTTCGACACCGCCTCCAAGCTGCTCTACGGCGAGATCCCCACCCTGGAGCGCGACCTGGAGGCCGCCTCCGAGGAAGAGGCGGAGGTCGAGGCGGCCAAGTCCACCATGGTCAAGGAGGAGGTCGGCTCCGACGACATCGCGGACGTCGTCGCCGCCTGGACCGGCATCCCCGCCGGACGCCTCATGGAGGGCGAGACCCAGAAGCTGCTGCGGATGGAGGACGAGCTCGGCAGGCGCCTGATCGGACAGGCCGAGGCCGTCCAGGCGGTCTCCGACGCGGTCCGCCGCACCCGCGCCGGCATCGCCGACCCGGACCGCCCCACGGGCTCCTTCCTCTTCCTCGGCCCGACGGGCGTGGGCAAGACGGAGCTGGCCAAGGCCCTCGCCGACTTCCTCTTCGACGACGAGCGGGCCATGATCCGCATCGACATGAGCGAGTACGGCGAGAAGCACAGCGTCGCCCGCCTCGTCGGTGCGCCTCCCGGGTACGTCGGGTACGAGGAGGGTGGCCAGCTCACCGAGGCGGTGCGCCGGCGCCCGTACAGCGTCGTCCTGCTCGACGAGGTCGAGAAGGCGCACCCGGAGGTCTTCGACGTCCTGCTCCAGGTGCTCGACGACGGGCGTCTCACGGACGGCCAGGGCCGCACGGTCGACTTCCGGAACACGATCCTGGTGCTCACCTCGAACCTCGGCAGCCAGTTCCTGGTCGAGCCGACGCTGTCGGACGAGGAGAAGAAGCAGGAGGTCCTGGAAGTGGTACGGGCCTCCTTCAAGCCGGAGTTCCTGAACCGGCTCGACGACCTCGTCGTCTTCTCGGCGCTCGACAAGGCCGAGCTGGAGCGGATCGCGAAGCTCCAGATCGACCGCCTCGCCAAGCGTCTCGCCGAGCGGCGTCTTACGCTGGAAGTCACCGACGAGGCCTTGGCCTGGCTGGCAGACGAGGGCAACGACCCGGCATACGGCGCCCGCCCCCTGCGCCGCCTCGTCCAGACAGCCATCGGCGACCGCCTCGCGAAGGAGATCCTCGCCGGCGAGGTCACGGACGGCGACACGGTCCGGGTGGACGCCTTTGGAGACGGCCTGATCGTGGGCCGCGCCACGGGCAAGACGCTGTAGCGGGTGTGTTCGGGCGGGGGCGGTGACACAGCCCCCGCCCGCTCCCTTCCGTACGCCGCCCGCGCTGAGCCGGTGAGGCGGATCGTGTCAGCCCGCAGCGGATAGTGCCGCCGGGGCTTGCTATTCCCCGCCCCTCCTGGGGGAGGATGGCGGGAATCCGTACGAAGGGACCAAGCACGTGAGCATCGACCCGTCCTCGATTCCGAACTTCGGGGGCCAGCCCCAGCAGCCGCAGGGCTCAGGACCGGCGGGCCCCGTCGTCCCCGACCAGGACCTCGTGAAGCAGCTCCTGGAGCAGATGGAGCTCAAGTACGTCACCGACGAAGAGGGTGACCTCGCCGCTCCGTGGGAGGAGTTCCGCACGTACTTCATGTTCCGCGGCGAGGACGACCAGCAGGTCTTCTCGGTGCGGACGTTCTACGACCGCCCGCACGACCTCGAGGCCAAGCCGGCGCTCCTCGAGACCATCGACGACTGGAACCGCCGCACCCTGTGGCCCAAGGTCTACAGCCACACCCACGACGACGGCACGGTCCGCCTCATCGGCGAGGCCCAGATGCTCATCGGTACGGGCGTCAGCCTGGAGCACTTCGTGTCGTCGACCGTCAGCTGGGTCCGCGCCGCGATCGAGTTCGACCGCTGGCTCGTCGAGCAGCTCGGCCTGGAGCAGTCCGTGGACTCCCCGGACGACGAGAAGCCGGGCGACGACGCGTAGCCGTCGGGTACATCTGCAAGTTGAGAGCCCGGCCGGGGTAACCCCGGCCGGGCTCTCGGCGTTTGCGGCAACGCCCGCCCCACGCGCCGCCCCACATGCCAAGTACCCCACAGGGCACGTCAGTTGATGACCAGGTCAACGGCATATTGCGGCACCGGATGCCTTCTCTCCCGGCCAGTAATCGAACAATTCAAGCCTTGATGGCCGCCAGGACCCCTTTCGGCGTGGCGGGGCGCGGGCCACTATGGGAAGAGGTGGGTCTGCGCCGCGGGGCCGCGAGCGGGAGCCGACAGGGGGATGTTTGACGTGAGGACTTCTACGACTGACATCGAGACCGGACTTGTCGATCTCAGCCGTTGGGGCCTTCAGGAGGCCATGGCACTGAGGGACCCGCTGGTGGCGGAGGCGCAGCAGGCGCTGCTCGAACATCTCACGGAGGACGCGGTCGGGCAGGTCGTGGGCAGCGGGGAGACGAGCCCGCACTTCGGCGTTCGGCAGCGCGGTGGCACGGCCTCCCACGAGCCGCGTCACGAACACGGGCCGCCCGCGCCTCTCTCCCCGAGTGACCTGTCCGGGGAACCCGACCGGCCCGCCGTTCCGTGCTGACCCGGCACCATGTGCCGGTCGCCGATCTGGAAGACATCGCGACCGGGCGCATCACCGCGCCCACCGGTACCCGTGTCGCGGCGGCCGAGCGCAGCCGCCGGACGCTCATGCTGCGCGCCCTCGCCGAAGCCGAGCGCACGGCGGCCGAACACGCGGCCGCCGCGTCGGAGCTCCACGGCCCGCTGCCCCCCATGACGTACGCCTTCGACCTGCTGGCCCGCGCGGAACGGCGCGACCCTCAGGCGGTGGCGCGCGTCCTCGGGCATCCGCCCGTCGGGGTGTGGGCGGTCCGGCTGCTCGGGCGGCTGCGCAAGGGCGCCGTGGCCCGGCCCGGCGAGCCCCCGCTGTGGCGGGAGGCGGGCTACGCGCACGCGCTCGCCGCGGCGGCCGCGCTGCGGGCGGGACTTCCCGCGAGGGTCCGCGTCCCCGCCCGTGCGGGCAGGGTGACCCTGCCCACTCTGGGCCACGCCGTACTGGACGACGCCCCCGGTGATCACGACGTCGCCACGCCGGATACCGGCGACCACGACGTCGCCACACTGGAGACCGGCGGGCCCGGCGCCGCCCGCCTGACCCTCGGCCCGTACGCCCTCGAACTCCCCGCCGACCCGCACACGCCCGCCCCCGGCTGGCACCCCGCGCGCGTCCTGAGCTGGACCCCCGGCGACCCGGGACCCGGCGTCTTCCTCGACGACGCCGACCCCTACCGCGACTTCCGCTCCCCCTGGCCGCCCCCGGCCCCGGTCACCGACGGGGAGTCCGGCATCTGGCAGCGGCGCCTGCACGACGCGGCGGACCTGCTCAGGGCCCGGCACCCGGACGCGGCCCGCATGGCGCGGCTCGTCCTGAACTCGCTCGTGCCCCTGCCCGGGATGCCGCGCTTCCGAACCTCCAGTGCCTCGTACGCCGAGGCGTTCGGCGGCGCGCTCGCCTCCCTGCCGCGCGACCCCGTCGACTTCGCGGTCACGCTCGTCCACGAGTCACGCCACTCCGTGCTCAACGCCCTCGGCCACCAGATCCAGCTCGTCGACCGGGCCACGGGCGGCCCCCACGCGGACACCCTGCTGTATGCGCCGTGGCGCACCGATCCGCGTCCGCCATGGGGACTCCTCCACGGCACCTACGCGTTCGCGGGCGTCGCCGACTTCTGGCGCGCGGAACGGCACGCCCTCACCGGCCCCCGCGCGGACCTCGCGCACTTCGAGTTCGCGGTGTGGCGGGACGCCGTGGCCATCGCGCTCCGTACGCTCGCCGACCAGCCGGGGCTGACTCCGTGGGGCCGCCGCTTCGTCGACGCGATGGCGTGCCGGTCCGCTCCGTGGGCCGACGAGCAGGTGCCGGCCGGCGCCCTCGCCCCGGCCCTGGACGAACTGGCCGACCTGCGGGCCACCTGGTGCAGCCACAACCTCGTACCCGACCCGGCCGCGACGCGGCGGCTCACCGGGTTCCGGCTCGACGGCGGACCGGCTGACGAGGCGACCGCGCCGCCGTCCCGGATGCGTGCCGAGCGCCCGCCACGCCTGCCGGAACTCCGCTGCGAACTACGGCGGACGCTCCTCGCCGACGGCGGCACCTTCGCCCCGGACACCCGCGCGCGCCTGTCCGGCGTGGAACGCGCGCCGGACCTCCTCGAAGCGGACATGTGCCTGCTGCTCGGCGGCCCGGCGAACGCGGCACGGGCGGCGGAGCGCTATCGGGCGGTCCTGATCGCCGCCCCCGGGACCCGCGAGGCCTGGGTCGGCCTCGGCCTGGCCCTCGCGGCGGCGGGCGAGCACACCCCCGCCACCGCGCTGCTGCACCGCCCGGAACTGGTGCGGGCGCTGGCGCTCGACGCCCGCACCCGGGACGGGCGGCTGCCCGACCCCGTGGACCTGGCCGACTGGACCGCCCGCCTGCCCGGCCTCACCGGACCGCTGGTGACGGGCCTCCCGGGCACCTGACCCACCAGGATCCGGACGACCTCAGAGGAGCAGGGGGTCGATGTCGCAGTTCGCCGTCCTGCCGTCCGCGGCGGCCACGGCCTGCGGGTGGTCCTCGCCGAGCGTGATCCGGTACCGCCGGACCGTGTCCGCGTACAGCGCGTCCGCCTCGTCGGCACGCCGGAGCTGCCGCAGTCCGAGCGAGAGGTTGAGGGCGGTGGCGAGGGTGAAGGGGTGGTCCTCGCCGAGGAGCGTGCGGCACTGGTCGAGCGAACTCGTGCCGAGCTCCACCGACGCCTGCATCTCGCCCAGCTCGTACAGGTCGGCGACCAGGTTCGCGGTGCAGGCCAGGGTGTTGGGGTGCCCGTCGCCGAGCAGGTCCGTCAGCTGCTCCCGCGCGGCCACATCGACGGCGCGGGCCTCCTCCGCCCGTCCGGCCAGGCGCAGGCAGATCGCGTGGTTGATGCGTGCCGCGACGGTGTGCGGATGCCGCGTGCCGAGCAGCGCCTCGAATCCCTCGTACCCTTCCTGCCCGAGTGCGAGCGCCTGGTCGAGGTCGCCTGTGTGCGCCACGTCGAGCGCGTGCGAGACCAGCGCGTTCACCGTCTGCGGGTACAGGTCGCCGTACCGGGTGCGGAACATGGTGAGGGCCCGGCCGGAGAGTTCGAGGGCCAGCTCGTGCTCACCGGCGTGCCGCTCGGTCACCGACAGGATGCGGGCCGCGGACATCGTGTTCGGGTGGGTGTCGCCGACGGTGCTGCGGAAGCGCTCCTCGACGTCCCGTGCCTGGTCGCGGGCCGCCAGATACTCGCCGCCCTCCTGAAGGTCGAACGTGATGGACGCCATGGTCCCCAGCGTCGACGCCGCGTTCTCGCCGAGTTCCTCGACCTTGCGGCTGTGCGTCATGCGGTCGAGCGCGAGAGCCGCCCGGAAGTGCCCGATGCAGCGCAGGTTCAGCGCGTGCCGGTGGGCGGTGATCAGGGTGGCCGGGTCGTTGGGCCCGAAGAGGCGCTCGCAGGTCTCGTAGGCCTGCTTGTCGAGTTCGAGCGCGGCCTGGAAGTCCCCGCGCAGCCGCAGGTCCCAGGCGAGCATGGAGCTGATGTCGACCGTCGACTCGTGCTCGGGGCCGAGCACCTCGGTCATGCCGGCCAGGGTGCGCTGGTCGAGTTCGTACGCCTCCGAGTAGCGGCCCAGGATGCGCAGCGCGTTCGTGTAGAGCTTGGCCGCGTTGAGTACGTGCTCCGCCTTGTCGCCGTCGGCCTCGCGCCAGGTGGAGTACGTCTCCCTGGCCAGGTCGGCGGAGCCCTGGTGGTCGCCCCAGGAGAACATGTACTGGACCTCGTTCAGGACGAGTTGCCGTACCCAGGGGTCCTTCGACTCGACGGCCCTGCTGTTGAGGACGTGCGGCAGCAGGTCGCCGTACTGCTTCCACTGGTGCGAGGCCGTGGGGTCGTCGGGGTCGTACTTGGCGAGCAGCCGGTGGGCGCCGCCCCGCATCTGCGACTTCAGCGGCTCCGACATCTGGTTGATGAGAACGCGCTGGACCAGTCGGTGCAGCTGGATGGTGTTGGTGTTGTGGTTGATGCGCGCGAGGGCGTACCGGTTGATCTCGCGGATGGCGCGGCCGAGCCGGATCGGGTCGCCGAGCGCCGCGTTCAGCTCCGGGGGCACGGGGGCGTCGCGGACGCCGGTGAGCAGGCGCCGGGAGATCGGCTCGGGCGCGAAGAAGGCGCAGACCTGGAGGAGTTGGAGGGCCGCCGGGTGGTTCTTGCGCAGCCGGTCGAGGGACACGTTCCAGGCCGCGGCGACGGACAGCGGGTAGTCCACCGGCGGGTCGCTGAGCATCAGCTCGTTGGCCTGCTCCTCGAACATGCGCAGGTACTCGTCCGCGGGCATCCCCGTCTCGGCCAGCCACACGGCCGCCTGCTCGATGCCCAGCGGCAGGTCACCCAGGGTCTCGGCGAGCCGGTCCGCCGTCGTGTCGTCGAGGCTCGGGGCCCGCATCTGGAGCAGCTCACGGCTCTCCTCGCGGGTGAACACGTCGACCTCCAGCGGGCGCGCCGACGCCGACCACTGCGAGTTCCGCGAGGTGACGAGGATGCGGCCCGGACCGTTGGTCGGGAAGAACTCCCTTACGGATTCCGGGTCTTCGGCGTTGTCGAAGACGAGGAGCCAGTTTTTGAACGGCTCGCCGACGCGCAGGGCCTCGATGACGGCGGGTACGGCGGTGTTCGCCTCGCCGCTGCCGACGTTGAGGCCGAGCCGACTCGCCAGCTGGACGAGGAACTGCCGGATCTGCTGCGGCTGTTCGGCGGGGATCCACCAGACGATCTGGTACTCGTTCAGATGCCGGTACACGTATTCGACGGCGAGCTGGGACTTGCCGACGCCGCCCATGCCCTGGAGCGCCTCGGGGAGTACCGCCGTGGTCCCCTCCTGGAGCCTGCGGTGCAGGTCGTCCAGGAGCTGGACGCGGCCGGTGAAGGCGCGGTTCCGGGGAGGGACGTTGCCCCAGACGGGGGGCGGCTTCTGCAGCACGTCACCTCTTGATCCGCCCTGGGTGGGCTGCAAGCCGCTCACTTCTTCGACCCTTTCCTCGATGCCGGCGCCGGTGCCGGTGTCCGGTGAGGCGATGATCTCGGCCCCACCGCTTAACTGACGGGGTTCTTCGGAGGGTGTGGGCGCCCGAGGCGGAGGTTCGGCGAGGCGCGCCTCAAGCTGTCGGGCGGCTGTGGCGTGCGGTCCGGCCATAGCCGCGAAAGCGGGCAGAATGGACGAAATCCACGGCCGTAACTCTTCCATCGGGACACTCGGCGCGCGATCAGGCTCGCGGAGAAGGGTGATGCCCCCCTCGTACGCCGGTGCGGTGGCCGCCAGATGGTCCAGGGCGAGCATCAGCGCACGGGCCGTCTCACCGCGCGTCCCGTCTGAGAGCAGCTCCCGCCGCACCCCGTCGTCGAAGTCGAGTTCGACGCCCGGCCCGACGGTGTCCTCCGGCCCGTCCGTACGCCGCAGCAGTCCGCTCAACAGCAGCTCCGCCACATGCCAGTTCCGCGCCCCGGGGATCAGGCCCTCCTGGAGCAGCCGCAGCACGTCGAGGTTGAGCGGCACGGCCGCGGAGAGCCGGGCCAGGTGGTAGGCGGTGGGGGAGAGCTGGGCGCGAAGGGTCTTGACCTGGATGTCGGCGGGCAGTGGGGCCTCGGGTCTGGGCACGACGGCGGTCTCGTCGCCGGGCGTCCGGTCGAGGACCCGCACCGTGTAGCCGTGGGGCGCGTCATGGGCCAGGAACTTCGCGAGGCCGCCGATCCCCTCGGGCGTCAGCGTCACCACCGGAAGCTCCACCCCACCGGGATCGGCGGCACCGCCCATGGACAGCACGAGACCTACGGGCTTCGCGGCCCACGCGCAGTTGGGCGCCGCGGGGCGCGGGCTGGTCAGCAGCAGCGTGCTGGTCCGCGTCCCGGCCCTCGCCCACACGTGCTCCGGCAGTACGTGGACGATGGCGACCGGTGTCGTGCGGGCCCACCGGGCGAGCCTGCGCCGGGCGCTGCCGTCGCCCCAGTGGTCGGCGTGCAGATCGGTGAGGACGAGGACCAGGTGCCGGCCCTGGGGGTCGACGGGCGGGGCGTCGCCGCCGTCCTCCTGCCAGCGGACGGTCCGCACGTCACGGAAGGCGCCGGAGCAGTGCAGGGTCTCCGCGAGGCGTTCCGCGGTGTGCGACCACAGGCGCATCGAGTCGCCCGAGTCCACGAGGAGCGTCACGGTCAGCCAGCGTTCCCGGTCGGGCTCCAGCTGAGGGAGCCACATGCCGGTGTCGGCGTGCAGCTCGGCGGTGGCCTCCTCGTTCAGGACGTCGTGGCCCGGGGCGGCGACGCGCCGCTTCAGGGGCCGCAGCGCCTTCTCGATCTCCCGGGAGCGGTCGAGGGCGAAGCCGTTGCCCAGGCTCAGGAGGAGCGAGTCCACATGGTCGCCGGGGTCAGGGGCCGGTGCCGTGGGCCTGTCCGGGGGCGCGAGCTCCTCCACGGGTGCGTCGGCGGGCTCCGGCGCGGGGCCGTCGAGGTCCTCGGGGCGCGGGCGCTCCGCGTCGGGGGCTTCGGGCGGCTCGGGCGCCGGGCTCGTCGGTGGCCCGCCGCGCGCCGCGTCCTTCAGCCGCAGCCAGCGTTGCGCGGCCAGCCACAGGACTTCGCCGGCCTCGTACCAGTGCGGCTGCGCGGACGCCTCGGCCGGCGGTGCGGCACCCGGCCCGATGCCGTCACCCGCCAGGCCGCCGGGGGAGGGCGCCCGGCTCATCCAGTGCCGACCTCGTCGAGCCGTCGCCACAGCGCGTGCAACAGCGTGCTCATGGACCCCTGGCCGGGGCCCGCGGGAGTGGTGCGCAGGTACTCGGAGTTGAGGAGCTGGTCCGCGGCGAGCGACCCGCCGGTCCTCGCGTGGCTGAGGAAGTCCCGGATCATCGCGGTCCGGCCCTCGTCGTCGTTGTCCGACAGCTGGGCCGACAGCATCGCGGCGAGCTGGCCCGCGTCCGGCGCGGGGAGGTCGAGGTAGAGGCAGCGGCGCAGCAGGGCGGGCGGCAGGGTGCGCTCGCCGTTGCTGGTGATCACGACGACGGGGAACGCGGCGCAGCGCACCGCTCCGTGATGGATGACCGCCGTGCCGTCCGGGTCGTCCGTGTGCACCTCGGCGTCGGGGAGCCGGGAGCGTACGCGGGCCAGCTCCGGGATGCGGAACTCGCCCTCTTCGAAGACGCTCAGCAGGTCGCCCGCGAGGTCGGTGTCGGACTTGTCGAACTCGTCGATGAGAAGGACGCGCGGTGTCTCGCGCGGCAGCAACGCCGTTCCCAGCGGCCCGAGTTGGACGTAGTCGCCGAGATTCTCCAAGCCGTCCGGGTCGGCGGGGCCGGGCTCCGGGGTGTCGGTCTCCGTCAGTGCGGGGCCGCGCAGGGCGCCGCGGGTGGCCGCCTCCTGGACCCTGCCGATCGCGTCGTAGGCGTACAGGCCCTCTTTGAGGGTGCTGCGGCTGGTGATCGACCAGCGCAGGACGCGGCCGAGGGAGAGTTCGCGGCTGACGCAGTGGGCGAGGCTCGACTTCCCGATGCCGGGAGGGCCCGCGACGATCAGCGGCCTGCGCAGGAACAGCGCGGCGTTCACGAGATCGAGTTCCTGCTCCGACGCGGTCCGCGCGACGCGGCCGTCCGGCGGGCCGAGGCGGCGGGTGAACTCGTCCTCGTCGCCCGGTGGCGGGTCGGTGATCAGGGGTGCGCCGGTGAAGCGGCGCCAGGGCGGAGGCGGGGGTAATTCGCGGAACGCCTGCCCGCTGCCGCGGGGCCTCGCGGTGCCCCGGTAGACGCGCCATGCGCCGGGATCGGCCACGCCGTCGGCCTGTGCTGGACCGTGCGGATCCCTGTCGGCCATCGACCGTTCCCCCTCACCTGGTTCGCGCCCGGTCGGTGCACGTCCGTTCTACCCTCCGACCGCTTACGCCTGAACACCTGTGTCCGGTTCAGAAAGTCTGCTTCCGGCTCATGGATCCGGGCATTTCGGGCAGTCGGTTCGGATCATCCCACAGAACAGCGATGCGGGAATCCGGCCCATCGTCCCGTGTTCCGGGAGGGAAGCGCAAGCGCCGCACGGTCTCGAGCAGCTGGTCCCAGGCGCCCGTTTCGGCGACCGCGAGCAGGGCCGCGTGCTCCGCGTCGTCGAGGGGTCCCTCGTGAGCCCAGAGCAGCACCGGAAGGCCCACCTCGAGGCCGAGCATGAGCTCGCTGAGCCCGTGTTCCTCGTCCGGCGACGACCCCAGAGTCATCAGCACAATGGCTTGATTGTGCGCCAACTTGGCGTAGAGATCCCCCTGTTGGGAGCCCGCGCCGATCTCGCACCGGTGCAGGCGCCCCGCGGCGCCGCCCTTGAGCACCTTCCAGCGCGCGTTCCACACCCGGTGGACCTGCTGCGCCTCCATCCGTTCGAGGCTGCGTATGACGACCTTGTAGTCCATGCCCAGCGGAGGCCGGTACTCGCTGACCTTGCCGAGGCCGTACCGAGGCGTCCCGAACGGGCTCGGGCGCCTCCAGTCCTCCACCGGCGTGTTCGCCATGGCGAGGGTGAGGATGAACTCCACGACGATGCCGCCCTCGTGGTTGCTCAGGCGTTTCTCCTCGCGGTCGATGATGGTGGCGACGCAGCCCGGTACGTCCGTCAGACGCAGTTGCAGGTCATCGCGCTGCCACGGCTCCCAGGTGTCGCCCGCACTCGTCCAGCACGTCAGCGCCACCTGGTCGGGTGACTCCGTCAACGGTTTGAGCCGGATCACCAGGAAGGCGTCGCCGCTGTACGCCCGGCTCCAGTCGCCGGTGGACCTGCGAAGGGCGTCGATCATTTCCTGCGCGTCGGTGCTCCAGACGGCGCGGATGTGCTTGATGAGCCAGACCCGGATCGGGTCGCCGCGCTCCGGGTCGATCAGGGCGGCCAGCTCGTGCAGAAAGCGCAGGCTCCTCGGAATGCCGTCCGAAGGAACGTTGCACTGCTCCAGGAGTTCGTACGCCTCCAGGGCCGTCCGGGTCGTCTCCGGCAGCGGTCCGAAACTGTCGCCCGCCACATGGCGGAACAGCTCGGGGAGTTCCGGCACGGTGTCCCGGTCCAGGCCGCTGAGCAGGGGTTCGAGCGCGGCCCGGTGCCCGGGGTCGCCGTCCGGCGGCAGCGGCGCCTCGACGAGGGCGGCGGCCCGGCGCGACGGAAGGTCGTCGTTCGCGTAGTGACGCACGGCCTCGACAAGGTGCAGCCAGCCCTGGGGCAGGGTTCCGAACGCCCGGACCATCTCGACGATGTGCCGCTTCTTGTCGGCGAACTCGGCCACGTGCAGGCGATGTCCGAGCCGTTGCTGCGCCCGTTCCACGCACATACGGCGGGTGCGCCGGTCCTCCAGGACCGGCACCCGCATCAGCGCCTCCACGAGCTCCCCGCTCGCGGGAAAGGCCAGATACCGGGACGCGTACTCAGGCATCGGCGTGGGAACGGTCGGTCCGCCGGGTGTCACCCGCCGGACAGGTCAAGGCAGTTGCTTCTACGGGCCGAACGGTCGGTCGAACCACTTCCACGTGTCCCCCTCACACGTCGTCCTGCGGCAGCCGGTCGTGCTGTCGCCGTCCGAGCCAGCAAGGGTAAGCGGAAGAGGCTCGCGTGGGTACGGTCGCGACCGACCCGTCTCGATCACGCCGGTTCGGCAGAAGTGAACAGCCGGCCCCCTCAGGCCGTCAGCCTCTTCAGGCGGGTGACCGCTTCCTCCAGGACCGGGATCTGCTTGCAGAAGGCGAAGCGGACGAAGGGGGCGCCGGCGTCCCGGTGGTCGTAGAAGACGGCGTTCGGGATGGCGACGACGCCCGCGCGTTCGGGGAGGGCCCGGCAGAACGCGAAGCCGTCGCTCTCGCCGAGGGGGCGGATGTCGGTGGTGACGAAGTACGTGCCCGCCGGCCGGTACACGTCGAAGCCGGCCGCAGCGAGGCCGTCCGCGAGGAGGTCGCGCTTGAGGCTCATGTCGGCGCGGAACGCGTCGAAGTACGAGTCGGGCAGCGCGAGCGCCTCGGCGACCGCGTACTGGAACGGGCCGGCGGAGACGTACGTGAGGAACTGCTTCGCCGAGCGCACCGCCGTGACCAGCTCGGGGGACGCGGTCACCCAGCCGACCTTCCAGCCCGTGAACGAGAACGTCTTGCCGGACGAGCCGATCGTCACCGTGCGCTCGCGCATCCCGGGCAGTGTGGCGAGCGGGATGTGCGTCGCCTCGCCGAACGTCAGGTGCTCGTACACCTCGTCGGTGATGACGAGGAGGTCGCGCTCCACGGCGAGGTCGGCGATCGCGGTGAGTTCCTCGCGGGTGAGGACCGTGCCGGTGGGGTTGTGCGGGGTGTTGATGAGGAGGAGACGGGTGCGGTCGGTCACGGCTGCACGCAGCTCGTCCAGGTCGAGGCGGAAGGCTCCGGCGTCGGGTCGCAGCGTCACGGGCACGCGCGTGCCGCCCGCCATCGCGATGCAGGCCGCGTACGAGTCGTAGTACGGCTCCAGGGCGACGACCTCGTCGCCGGGTTCCACCAGGGCGAGCAGCGAGGCGGCGATGGCCTCGGTGGCGCCGGCCGTGACGAGGACCTCGCGGTCCGGGTCGAACGCGAGGCCGTAGCGGCGCTCCTGGTGGGCGGCGACGGCGGTGCGCAGCTCGGGGACGCCGGGGCCCGGCGGGTACTGGTTGCCGCGTCCGTCGCGCAGCGCCCGTACGGCCGCCTCGCGGATCTCCTCGGGGCCGTCCTGGTCGGGGAAGCCCTGGCCCAGGTTGATGGAGCCGGTCGACGTGGCCAGCGCGGACATCTCCGCGAAGATCGTCGTACCGAACTCGGCGAGGCGGCGGTTGAGGAGCGGGCGCGCGCTGGAGGTCATGGCCGCCATCCTGCGCCGAACCTCTGGACTTCCTCAACTCCTGCTTGGGCTGTCGCCGGTCCGGGCATCCCCGAGTCACGCCCGACGGGGGGCGTTCTCGGAGGAGAGCGAGAGGGGTGGGGTCCGTGATCGGAGCCATCATCTTCGTACTGGTGATCGTGGGAATTGTGGTGGGTGTGTCGTCCGCGGGTGGCTCGGGGTCGGCGCGCAGGAACCGGAAGGCCCGGAAGACGTCGCTCAGCAAGGGGCGGCCGGGCGTGAGCGGCAGGTCGGGCGTGAGCCGCCGGTCGGGGAGCACTGGGGACAGCTGGTGGGCCGGGGGCGGCTCCGGGGGTGGGTACTCGTGCTCGTCTTCGGGCAGCTCGGGCGGGCATCACGGTGGGCACTCGAGCGGCGGCGGGCATCACGGCGGGCACTCGTGCGGCGGTGGGCATTCGTGCGGCGGCGGGCACTCGTGCGGCGGTGGCGGCGGGTGCGGCGGCGGCGGGAACTGAGGGCGCCCAAGTCGCGGGGGCAGTTGAACAGTTGAGCTGTGGGGTCCCCGGAGGGGATGGAAACCCGGCGAAGTTGGGTAAAAACGCTGTGGCGGCCCCGCCGTTCATGATTCCCTCTTAACCGTCAAAGCGGCCCTCGTACGTTCTCGTGGGCGCTCGCCGGCCTCCTCTTTCGGCGCCGGCCTCACCTCCTTTGCGTGTTAGCGGAGCCGACCCATGCTCACGACCCTGAACACCGCCTACACCGACACGCGCGCGGACGACCTGGCCTGGACCCTGGGCCGCGAACCGCTGCCCGCGCTCGCCACGCTCGATCTCCAACTCGGGGGAGCACAACTGCAGTTGAGACTGCTCGGCGCCTCGCACCAGGTACTCATGGAGGAGGAGCGGGGCAGCTGCTCCGAGACCGTCGCGTGCATCCCGGGCAGCAGCGCCCCGCTGCCGCTCGGGGTCGCGAAGCGCGTCGGCGACTGGGAGTACGAGTTCGCGGCGCACGTCGAGAACCTCTCCGAGGGCTCGTTCGCGGGGCGCGCGCAAGAACTCATCGCGCTGGTGTCCGACCATCCGAACGGACTCGTCGGGGTGTTCCCCGGCAGCCCGCACGCCTTCACCGCCCTGCTGGCCCAGCGCCAGGGCAGCCAGGTGCACTGGCGCACCTGGCATGCCTATCCCCAGGAGGGTCAACTCGTCGTCACCAGGACGAGGGTGGGGGTGCGGACGCCGGCGGCGGTGCGGTGACGTCGGCCGGGATGCGGGCACGTGCCCGTGCCCACCGGCCACGCCCACGCCTCCGCCCGCCCACTTCCACACGTGTGGGTGACGGGACGGAGTTGCGTGGTGACGTAGCGTTCCCAAGGTGATCGAGCCGCGTACCCCCGTCCCCTCCGGCGCCCCGCGCGTCCGGAGCGAGGAGGGCAGGGCCCCCCTTCCCGTGGCCCCTCTTCCCGTGAAACCGGCGACGGGACGCCTTCTCGTGCTCGCGGGCGTCTTCGTCTGCGCCGCCTGCGGACTCGTGTACGAACTCGAACTGGTCGCCCTCGCCTCGTACTTGATCGGCGACTCGGTCACCCAGGCGTCCGTCGTCCTTTCCGTGATGGTCTTCGCCATGGGCATCGGCTCGCTCGCCGCCAAGCGGCTGCGGCTGCGGGCCGCCGCCGGGTTCGGCGCGGTCGAGGCCGCGCTCGCGCTGGTCGGCGGGTGCAGCGCGATGGCGCTCTACGCGGCGTTCGCGTGGACCGGCGACTGGGGCGGCTCCTGGGCCGGCGGCTCGCGCTACCTCGTCGTCGTCTTCTCCCTCGCCATCGGCGTGCTCATCGGCGCCGAGGTGCCCCTCCTGATGGTCCTCATCCAGCGCATCAGACGGCAGGACCCGGGCGGCGCCGTCGCCGACCTGTTCGCCGCCGACTACGTTGGCGCGCTCGTGGGCGGACTCGCCTTCCCCTTCCTCCTGCTGCCCTTGCTCGGCCAGCTCACCGGCGCCCTGCTGACCGGCGCGGTCAACGCGCTCGCGGGCGGCGCCCTCGTCCTCGGCCTGTTCCGCCGCGACCTCACGCGCCGGGGCCGCCTGACCCTCCTCGTGGCGAACGTCCTCGTGCTCGGCGTGCTCGCCGGCGCCGCCGCCCTCGTCGACGACTTCGAGCACGCCGCCCGCCGGGCCATGTACGGCGACGACGTACGGGTCGCCGTCCAGACCGGCGTACAGGAAGTCGTCCTCACCGGCGGGCGGCACCATCCGCTCGACCTCTTCCTCGACGGGCGGCTGCGCGTCGACGGCCGGGACGAGCGCCGGTACCACGAGGCGCTGGTGCGGCCCGCGATGGACGGACCGCACGCGCGCGTGCTGATCCTCGGCGGCGGTGACGGCCTCGCCGCGCGCGAGGTGCTACGCTTCGCCGGGGTACGGAGCGTGGACATCGTCGAGCTGGACCCGGCCGTCCTGCGCCTCGCCAGAAACGATCCGGCGCTCAGTGCGCTCAACGGCCATGTGTTCCGCGATCCGCGCGTACGGGCCGTCGCCGAGGACGCCTTCCGCTGGCTGCGCGACCGGCACAGCCCGTACGACGTGGTGATCTCCGATCTGCCCGACCCCGGGATCACGGCCAGCGCGAAGCTCTACTCGCAGGAGTTCTACGGTCTCGCCGCCCGCGTCCTCGCCCCGGACGGGCGGCTCGCGGTGCACGCGGGACCGGTGTCGGCGCGGCCCCTGACGTTCTGGACGGTCGACGCGACGCTGCACGCGGCGGGGCTGCGGAGCGTGCCGTACTGGGTGGGGACGGGTGCGCTGCCGTCCTCCGGCGGGGGGATCGGTCACGGTCCCGATCGCACACTCGACGGGACGCGGGCGCCGGGTGACTGGGGATTCGTGCTCGCCGGGCTCCGGCCGCCGCCCACGGACGCGGTGCCGTGGGAGGAGCTGCGCGCGGCGGAGCGGTCCCGGATGACGGGGGTCGCGCCGTCGACCCTGGTGCATCCGAGGTACGCCGACTGACTACGGGCGGATCGCGGGACGCGTGGGGCCGGGCGTGGGTAGGCTCGGGCGACATGGAGCATGAGGTGTTCGTCCCGGTCCCGGCGGAGTCGTTGCGGGGCGCGCTGGCGGCGCCCGAGCTGGTGGCCCGCGCGGTTCCAGGGCTGCAGCGGGAGGCCACCGGCGACGGCGGCCGCCTGAAGCTCCGTATCGGCGGCACCACCATCACGTACCGCGGCTCCCTGCGCGTCAGCGAGACGGGGACCGGCGCGTTCGCGATCGAGGGCGAGGGCACCGAGGCGCGGGGCGACGGGACCGTGAAGTTCGCGGTGACCGTGCGTGTGGCCGCCGCGTCCGGCGGTTGCCGGCTCACGTTCGTGGCGTCGGGCAGCGGGGACGGCCGCGTGGCCGAACTCTCGGACGACGCGGTGCGGACCGCCGTACGGCGTCTGCTCGGCCGGTTCGCGGAGGCGCTCGGCACGGTGGCGGACCCGGGGGCGGAGGACGCCTCACCGGAAGCGGCCGCCGAGGGCCAGGAGGACGAGGCCGACCAGGCCGACGCCGACCTCACCAAAGACACCGACGACTCCGGCGACACAGACGGCTCCGGCGACACTGACGGCTCCGAGGACCACACCCCCCTCTTCGAGACCGAGGTCCCGCCGCCCCCCTCCCTCTCCCCCTTCGCCGAGCTGGAGCCCGAGCCGGGGCAGGGGCTCGACGGGGACGACGCCGGTTTCGACGCCGTGCCGCCCGCCGAGGCCGCCCACGCGCGCCGCACGATGATCGGCCGCAGCGCCGAGGAGGTCGACCACGCGCCGCCGCGCGGCCGGTACGCCCCCGTGCCCGCCGCCGAGACCACGTCGACGTCCGACACGCTCCGCTGGGCCGCCCCCGCCGCGGCCGTGGTCGTCGCGGGGGCGATCGTGGTGGGCCGGGCGCTGCGCCGCAGGCGCTGACGCTGAACACCGACGTCGACGCCGACCGGAACGTGCCGCCGGACCCGGGCAAAAGTAGGGTCGGCCCCGTGACTACCCAGGAAACGACCCTGACCGCGGGCGACACCGAAGTGACCGTGCAGCCCGGCAACGGCTGCCGCGTGAGCAGCCTGCGGATCGGCGGCACCGAGCTGCTGCGGCAGGGCGCGAAGTACGGCTGCTTCCCGATGGTGCCGTGGTGCGGCCGGATCGGGGAGGGCCGGTTCCGGGACGGCGGGAGCGTGCACCAGATGCCGCTGAACTCGCCGCCGCACGCCATCCACGGCTTCGGCCGCGACGCCGAGTGGACGACGGCCCGCGCGGGCACCGACGAGGCCGTCTTCACGTACGACCTCACCGAACCCTGGCCCTGGACCGGGCGCGTCACGCAGCTCGTGCAGCTGACCGAGGACTCGCTCACGCTGACGCTCGGCATCGAGACGTACGGCGACTCGTTCCCCGCGCAGGCCGGCTGGCACCCGTGGTTCAACCGGCAGCTGGGCGACGCCTCGGCCCAGCTCGACTTCGCCCCCACCTGGCAGGAGGAGCGCGGCGACGACCACCTCCCCACCGGCAAGCGCATCGACGTACAGCCCGGCCCCTGGGACGACTGCTTCGGGATGCCCGACGGCGTCGATGTGACCCTGACCTGGCCCGGCGAGCTGGAACTCAAGGTCGCGAGCCGCGAGCAGTGGGTCGTGGTCTACGACGAGCAGGAGGCCGCCGTGTGCGTCGAGCCGCAGACCGGCCCGCCCAACGGCCTGAACACCCTGCCGCGCCTCGTCACCCCCGTCGACCCCCTGGAAGCGTCGGCCACCTGGACGTGGCGAAGGCTCTGAGCCCCGGCCACCCGGACGTGGCGGAGGCCCTGAAGGAGACCCTTAAGCTCGTAACCATGACGAACGACGTGCGCGACGCGCTTCTCCAGCAGATCAAGGACAAGGCCGTGGTGCACGGCAAGGTCACGCTCTCCTCCGGGCTTGAGGCGGACTACTACATCGACCTGCGCCGCATCACCCTCGACGGAGAGGCCGCGCCGCTCGTCGGCCAGGTGCTCCTCGACCTGACCGCCGACCTCGACTTCGACGCCGTGGGCGGTCTGACCATGGGCGCCGACCCGGTCGCCGGCGCCATGCTGCACGCGGCCTCCGCGCGAGGTCAGCGCCTCGACGCCTTCGTCGTCCGCAAGGCCGCCAAGGCGCACGGTATGCAGCGCCGCGTCGAGGGCCCGGACATCAAGGGCCGCCGCGTCCTGGTCGTCGAGGACACCTCGACCACGGGCGGCTCCCCGCTCACCGCCGTCGAGGCCGTGCGCGAGGCGGGCGCCGAGGTCGTCGGCGTCGCGACCATCGTGGACCGCGCCACGGGTGCCGCCGAGAAGATCACCGAGGGCGCCGGAGTGCCCTACCTGTTCGCTTACGGCAAGGACGAGCTCGGCCTCGACTGACGTCTGGAAAGATGGTGGCGACGATGACGTCGCCACCAAGGGCCGCAGGCCTTCAGGTCAGGGTCTGACACCACACCCCGCACATACCGAGGAGCGGACACATGCCCATCGCAACCCCCGAGGTCTACGCCGAGATGCTCGACCGGGCGAAGGCAGGCAAGTTCGCCTACCCGGCCATCAACGTGACCTCCTCGCAGACCCTGAACGCCGCGCTGCGCGGCTTCGCGGAGGCCGAGAGCGACGGCATCATCCAGATCTCCACCGGTGGTGCGGAGTTCCTGGGCGGCCAGTACAAGAAGGACATGGTGACGGGCGCGGTGGCCCTCGCCGAGTACGCGCACATCGTCGCGGAGAAGTACGACACCACGGTCGCGCTGCACACCGACCACTGCCCCAAGGGCAAGCTGGACGGCTACGTGCGCCCGCTGCTCGACATCTCCGCCGAGCGCGTGAAGGCCGGCCGCAACCCGCTGTTCCAGTCGCACATGTGGGACGGCTCCGCCGAGACCCTCGCGGACAACCTGGCCATCGGCGAGGAACTGCTCGCCAAGGCCGCCGCCGCGAAGATCATTCTCGAGGTCGAGATCACCCCGACCGGCGGCGAGGAGGACGGCGTCAGCCACGAGATCAACGACGAGCTGTACACGACCGTCGAGGACGCGCTGCGCACCGCCGAGGCCCTGGGCCTGGGCGAGAAGGGCCGCTACCTGCTCGCCGCGTCCTTCGGCAACGTGCACGGCGTCTACAAGCCGGGCAATGTCGTCCTGCGTCCGGAGCTCCTCAAGGACCTCCAGGAGGGCGTCGGCGCCAAGTACGGCAAGGCGTCCCCGTTCGACTTCGTCTTCCACGGCGGCTCCGGCTCCACCGAGCAGGAGATCGCGACGGCCCTGGAGAACGGCGTCGTGAAGATGAACCTCGACACCGACACCCAGTACGCCTTCACGCGTCCGGTCGCGGACCACATGTTCAGTAACTACGCCGGTGTCCTGAAGGTCGACGGCGAGGTCGGCGTCAAGGCGCAGTACGACCCGCGCAGCTGGGGCAAGGCCGCCGAGGCGGGCATGGCCGTCCGCGTCACCGAGGCCTGCGCGAACCTCCGCTCGACGGGCACGCGCCTCAAGTAAGCGCCCTTTCCCGTACGGCTTCCTGTACGGCGTACGAGCCCGGCACCCCTCCGTGGGTGCCGGGCTCTCGTCATGGAGCAGACTGGAACCATGAGCCTTCACGAGAACCTTCTCGGGGGACCGCCCCCGACCCAGCTGCCTGACGACCCGGAGCCGCGCGAGCTGCTCGCGAACGGCACCGCTCCCGCCGACGTCGCGGCGAAGTACCCGAAGTCCTCCCTCGCCTGGGCCCGTCTCGCCGACGAGGCGTTCGAGCGCGGCAGCGTCGTCGAGTCGTACGCGTACGCCCGCACCGGCTACCACCGCGGCCTCGACGCGCTGCGCCGCGCCGGCTGGAAGGGCCACGGCCCGGTGCCGTGGGAGCACGAGCCGAACCGCGGCTTCCTGCGCGCCCTGCACGCCCTCGCGCGCGCCGCGCAGGCGATCGACGAGCAGGACGAGTACGAGCGCTGCGCCCAGTTCCTCAAGGACTCCTCGCCGGCGGCCGCGCAGACCCTCGGCTAGTCGTCCCCGCGGATCCGTTGTGGGGTTCGCACAGGCCCGCCCGCGTCGATGTGACCGGGCGGGCCTTGCCGTTTCGGGGGACGATTGCGGAGGATGCCGGTGGGGACCGGGGCCCCCGTGCCGGAATTCGGCAGGGGCGGACCGCTACCCGGAGTACGTTCAAGGAGACAGCGATGTCCCAGCAGGCTCACGAGACGAACGAGCCCGAGACGCCGTATCTCGACTTCCAGGGGACCACCCCGTACGAGGACTACGTCCAGGCCGACGTCCTCACCCACCTCCAGCACCTGCGCTCCGACGACCCCGGAGAGATGGTCTTCCTGGTCACGACCCAGGTGATGGAGCTGTGGTTCACCGTGATCGTGCACGAGTGGGAGACCGCCGCGCGTGCCCTCGGCGCCGACGACGTGCCCACCGCGATCGCCGCCCTGAAGCGCTCCGTGCGCGAGCTCGACGCGTTGAACGCGTCGTGGCGCCCGCTCGCCCAGCTGACCCCGGGGCAGTTCAACTCCTACCGGTCCGCCCTCGGCGAGGGCTCCGGCTTCCAGTCGGCGATGTACCGGCGCATGGAGTTCCTGCTCGGAGAGAAGTCCGCCTCCATGCTGGTCCCGCACCGGGGCGCGCCGCGCGTGCACGCGGAGCTGGAGAAGGCCCTGGAGGAGCCGAGCCTGTACGACGAGGTGCTGCGGCTCCTCGCCCGGCGCGGGCACGCCGTCCCGCAGGCCGTCCTGAACCGGGACGTGTCGCGCAGGTACGAGCCGACCCCCGAGGTCGAGGCCGTGTGGACGGCGCTGTACGCCGGTGACGAGAGCGACGAGCTGGCCCGCCTCGGCGAGGCCCTCACCGACGTCGCCGAGCTGGTGTGGCGCTGGCGCAACGACCACCTGGTGGCGACCCGCCGGGCCATGGGCGCCAAGGCGGGTACGGGCGGCTCCGCGGGTGTCGCCTGGCTGGAGAAGCGTGCCCAGAAGAACGTGTTCCCCGAGCTGTGGACAGCGAGGTCCCATGTCTGAGAGTTCCCTTACGCCCGAGCGCCTGACGGCCGACAGCCCCGCGTCCGAGCGTCTGGTGGCGCGCGCCGCCGAGCTGGACACCGCAGACGCGCTCGGCAAGCTGCGCGAGTTGTTCGTCCTCGACGACGTCGTCTACCTGGACGGCAACTCGCTCGGCGCGCTCCCCGCGCACGTGCCGGGGCGCGTCGAGGACGTCGTACGCCGCCAGTGGGGCGAGATGCGCATCCGCTCCTGGAGCGAGTCCGGCTGGTGGACGGCGCCCGAGCGGATCGGTGACCGGATAGCCCCGCTGGTCGGTGCCGCGCCGGGGCAGATCGTCGTGGGCGACTCGACCAGCGTGAACGTGTTCAAGGCGCTGGTGGGCGCGGTGCGCCTGGCCGGCGAGGGCCGCGACGAGATCATCGTGGACGCGACGACGTTCCCCACGGACGGGTACATCGCCGAGTCCGCCGCCCGGATGACGGGGTGCACGCTGCGGCCCCTGACCCCGGCGGAGGTCCCGGGCGCGCTGAGCGAGCGTACGGCCGCCGTGCTGCTCAACCACGTCGACTACCGCACGGGCCGGCTGCACGACCTGCCCGCGCTGACCGCCGCCGTGCGCGCGGCGGGCGCCGTGTCGGTGTGGGACCTGTGCCACAGCGCGGGCGCGCTGCCGGTCGGGCTCGACGAGCACGGGGTCGACATCGCCGTCGGCTGCACCTACAAGTACCTGAACGGCGGGCCGGGTTCGCCCGCGTACCTGTACGTGCGCGCCGGCCTGCAGAGCCGTTTCGACTCGCCGCTGCCCGGCTGGAACTCGCACGCCGAGCCCTTCGGGATGCGGCCCTCGTACGAGGCCGGGGAGGGCGCGGTACGCGGCAGGGTCGGCACCCCCGACATCCTGTCGATGCTCGCCCTGGAGGCGGCGCTCGACGTCTGGGACGGGGTGTCGGTCGAGGCGGTGCGCGCGAAGTCGCTCGCGCTGACGGACTTCTTCCTGGAGTGCGTCGCGGAGTACGTGCCGGCGGGCCGCGTCGAGTCGGTGACCCCGGCGGCGCACGCGGAGCGCGGCAGCCAGGTCGCGCTGCGGTGTGACGACGCGGGCGCGGTGATGGAGCGCCTGATCGGCGCGGGCGTCGTCGGCGACTTCCGCTCCCCGGACGTCCTGCGCTTCGGCTTCACGCCGCTGTACGTCGGGTTCACGGACGTGGAACGGGCGGCACGGGTGCTGGCCGAGCAGTTGGCGGTCTAAAGAGCCTGGGGTGTGTGCGCGGGCGGTTCAGCCCGCGTACACACCCGCCTCCGCCGCCACGGCCGCCGCATCGGCGGCCCGGTCGGCGTCGGCTTCCGTCGGGGCCGAACCGGCCGTCAGGAGCTGGTAGTAGAGCGGCGCGGACACGGCACGCACGACGGCGGCCGGGTCGGTGCCGGGCCTCAACTCACCGCGCTGGACGGCCTGTTCGACGCAGGGTGTCCACTCGTCGACCCGTACGTCGTAGAAACGGCGCAGGGCCGCGGACGTCTTGTCGTCGCACGTCGCCGCCGCGATGACCGCGCGGAACAGGGCGCCCTGGCGGGGGTCGGCCAGTGTGCGGCGGACGAGGTGGGCGTTGGCGCGCAGGTCACCGCGCAGGGTGCCGGTCTCCGTGCGGGGGAGTGACTGCTCGGCCATGTCGGCGAGCAGGTCGGCGACGAGGCCCGTGACGGAGCCCCAGCGCCGGTACACCGTCGTCTTGCCGACCTCCGCGCGCCGGGCGACGTCCGCCAGATCGAGGTGGGCGAAGCCCTGTTCGGCGAGCACGTCGCCGGCGGCGTCGAGGACGGCGGCGCGGACGCGGGCCGTGCGCCCGCCGGGACGGACGGTGCCGGGATCGGCTTGTTCGGGCATACGCCCCAGGGTAACGGCACAGGGGAACCGTTTATCCGGTTACGGTGTGTGTCCACGCACGTCACCGGACTGGTAGCGTCCGCCTTCTCTTCAATCCCGCCGTGACGCTGAGAGGTCGGAGAATGCCGGAAGACGACGCCGCCGCCCGGGACGAGGCCGAGGAAGCATCGGCCTTCTCGCACCCCGTGGTCCCGCCGGACGTCACCGCCGCGTACGGGGATCACCCGGACCAGGTCGTCGACTTCTACGCCCCCCGCGACGGCGCGAAAGCCGCACCGCTGGTGGTATTCCTGCACGGCGGCGTGTGGCGCGCGACCTATGACCGGCAGCACGTCACGCCCTTCGCCGACTTCCTCGCCCGGCGCGGCTTCGCGGTCGCCAACGTCGAGTACCGGCGCGGCAGTTCGCTGCCCCATCAGGGCGGTACGGTCGCCCCGGCCGGGCGCTGGCCGGAGACGTTCGACGACGTCGCGGCCGCTCTCGACGCCATGCCGCGCCTCGTACGCGAAGCGCTGCCGCAGGCCGACCCCCGGCGCACCGTCGTCTCGGGCCACTCGGCGGGCGGCCAGCTCGCGCTGTGGGCCGCCGCGCGACACCTGCTCCCGGAGGACGCGCCCTGGCGCACGGCCGCCCCCGCACCCCTGCGCGGCGTCGTCGCGCTCGCCCCGATCGCCGACTTCACGGTGTCCCGCGACCTCGACGTGTGCTCCGGCGGCCCGGTCCAGTTCCTGGGCGGCGAGGCCGTGTTCGCCGAACGCCTCCCGTACGCGGACCCGGCGCTCCTCCTGCCCACCGGCATCGCGACCACCCTCGTCCAGGGCCGCGCGGACACGACGGTCCCGCCCGAGGTGGCGGAGGCGTACGCGGACGCGGCCGCCAAGGCCGGCGAGGTAGTGGGCCTCACCCTCCTCGAAGGCGTGGGCCACTTCCCCCTGATCGACCCGGCGGCGGACGCGTGCGCGGTGGTGGCGGAGGAGATCGCCCAACTGGCCTGGTGACGGGGTTCGCCGGTGATCACTCACACGGCTGAAGAAGCGCCGAAGGGACACCTGGCGCGCACGGCCCCACCACACTGGCCTCAGCCCGGAAAGGGGGGCACCATGACGGTCATGGCCGAGCGCACGTCCCAGATGTCGGTGGAGGAGTTCGAGGAGATCGCCCTCGGCGCTCCCGAGACCGTCACGTTGGAGTTCATCAACGGACGGATCGAGGTAAAACAGGTGGCCGATGGGGACCACAACACGATCGTGCAGTGGCTGGTGCGCCGCTGTATGCAGTTCAGGCCCGACCTGGACCTGTACACAGGGCAAGGTCTGAAAGTAGGGGCCTACCGTCAAGGCCGTGCCAGGCCGGACGGCGTGCTCGCGCCCGAGGCGCACTTCGCGGGACACGGTGAATGGGCTGATCCGCAGGGCGTGCTGCTCGCCGTCGAAGTCACGTCGTACGACTCCGACACCGACAACCGGGACCGGCGTGAGAAGCCGTCGGCGTACGGCGAGGCAGGAATCCCCGTCTACCTCCTCGTCGACAGGGATTCCTGCACCGTCACCGTGCACAGCAACCCGGACCGGGAGGCCGGCGGCTACCGCGACACCCACACCGCGAAGTTCGGTGAGACGGTGCTGCTGCCTGACCCCGTCGGCATCGAACTCGACACCGAGTCGCTGAAGAACTACGTCCGTTGACCTCGGGGGGCGTGTGACTCGCCCCGCCCCGCCCTCAGCTCGACAGATCCCGTCGCCGTAGTCCCGCAAGGCCCGCCGCCACCAGTGCCGCCGCCACTGCCGTCAGGAGCAGGACCGGGGTCCAGGTCATGTCGCCGCCGGGGAGCTTGGGGAGGTGGGTGTAGGGGGAGAGGTTCATGACGGGCTGGGGGAGTTCGAGGGCCGGGCCGATCCAGCCGATGAGGAGGGTCAGGCCCGCCACGGCCCAGGCCGCCGCCGCTCCCCGGGGGAACAGGCCGAACAGCAGGACCGCGAGACCGCCGATCACCCAGATCGCCGGGAGCTGCGCGAGGCAGGCGCCCAGGACCGGGCCGAAGTGGCCGCCGTAGCCGATCCCCAGGCCGAGGCCGCCGAGGAGCATGATCAGGGCCGCGCCGCCGAACGCGATGACGAGATGCCCTGCGGCCCAGCGCAGGCGGCCGACCGCTGCCGCGAGGACCGGTTCGGCGCGCTGCGAGGTCTCCTCGCCGCTCAGGCGCAGCACCGACGACACGATGAACAGCGCGGCCACCATCCCGAGCATCCCGGTCATCGCCGCGAGGAACGCGTCCGTGAGCCCGGACTGGCCGCCCATCCGCTCGATGATGTCGCGCGTCCTGGCGTTGTTGCCGACGAGGTCGGCCGCGCCCTGCGTCATCCCGCCGAAGGCGATCCCGGCGCACAGGAACCCGGCGCTCCAGCCGAACACCGTGCCCCGCTGGAGCCGCCACGCGAGCGCGCCCGCCGTGCCGAGCGTGCCCTCGGCGGGTCCGGGCCGGCTCGGCAGGAAGCTCATCCCGAGGTCCCGCCGCCCGGCGAGCGCGTACGCCGCGACCGCCTGCGCGCCGACGCCCGCCACGAACAGCAGGAGCACCCACCAGCGTTCGTCCGCGAACGCCCGCGCGTTCTCCAGCCAGCCCAGCGGTGAGATCCAGGTCAGGGCCGACGAACCGTCCGCCGTTCCTGAATCCCCGGCCGCCCGCAGCGCGAACGCGAGCCCGAGCACCGCCGACGTGAGCCCCTTGGCGAGCCGCGCGCTCTCCGTGAACTGGGCGACGATCGCCGCCATCGTCGCGAACACCATGCCGGTCCCGGCCGTCGAGAGCCCCAACACCAGCGCGCCGCCGCCCCCTTGGGCCGCGAGCCCGCCCGCGATCAGCACCGCGACGGCCGCGTTCGCGACGAGCGCGGCGAGCAGCGCGGCGGTCAGCGGCGCCCGCCGCCCCACCATCGCCGACGACAAAAGCTCCTGCCGCCCGCTCTCCTCCTCGTCCCGGGTGTGCCGCACGACGACGAGCAGGCTCATGACGCCGGCGAGCACGCCCGCGTAGACGCCCATGCGCCAGGCGACGAGTCCGCCGAGGGAGTCGGAGAACACCGGGCCGTACATGGCCCGCATCGAGGTGTTCGCGACCATCGACCTGGCCAGGTCCGCGCGCTCGGCGGCCGTGCCGTAGACGCTGTCCAGGGCGCCCGGCATCGACAGGACCAGCATCGCGACGACGGCGACCCAGACCGGGATCATGACCCGGTCGCGGCGCAGCGCGAGCCTCAACAGGGCGCCGGTGCCCGCGAGATGACGTGAGGGGGCTTTGGCGGTGGCGGGCGCGAGGGCGGTGGCGGTCATCGGGCCACCGCGCCTTCGACGGCCGGGGCCGCGTCCACGTCTTCTTCGTAGTGCCGCAGGAACAGTTCCTCCAGCGTCGGCGGTGTGCTGGTGAGCGACCGGACGCCGGACTCCGTGAGGGACCTGAGGACCGCGTCCAGCTTGTCGCTGTCGACCTGGAGCTTGACCCGCAGGCCCTGTACGTCGAGGTCGTGCACGCCGGGCAGGGTGGCCAACCCGTTGGGGGAGGTGGCCAGTTCGGCGGTGACGCTGGTGCGGGTCAGGTGCCGCAGCTCGCTGAGCGTGCCCGTCTCGACGGTCCGGCCCTTGCGGATGATGCTCACCCGGTCGCAGAGCGACTCGACCTCGCTGAGGATGTGCGACGACAGCAGCACGGTCTGCCCGCGCTCCCCCGCCGCCTCCTTCACGTAGCTCTGGAAGACCTCCTCCATCAGCGGGTCGAGGCCGGAGGTCGGCTCGTCGAGGATGAGCAGGTCGACGTCGGACGCGAACGCGGCGACCAGGGCGACCTTCTGCCGGTTGCCCTTGGAGTACGTGCGGCCCTTCTTGGTCGGGTCCAGCTCGAAGCGCTCGATCAGCTCCGCGCGCCGCGTCTTGTCGAGGCCGCCGCGCAGCCTCCCGTACAGGTCGATGACCTCGCCGCCGCTGAGGTTGCGCCACAGGGTGACGTCGCCGGGGACGTACGCGACGCGGCGGTGCAGGGCGACGGCGTCGGCCCACGGGTCGCCGCCGAGCAGCCGCACCGCGCCGGAGTCGGCGCGCAGCAGCCCGAGCAGGACGCGGATGGTCGTGGACTTGCCTGCGCCGTTCGGGCCGAGGAAGCCGTGCACCTCGCCGGTCCCGACCTCCAGGTCGAGCCCGTCCAGGGCGTGCGTCCGGCCGAACGACTTGTGGAGTGCGGATACCTCGATGGCAGCGCTCTGGGCGTTCGTCATGGTTCAGAACGTACGCTCACTTCACAAATTTGTGAAGTTAAGGAACCGTATAAAGTGAGGAGTCCGGGCGGGTGAGAGGACACGATGACGTCATGAGTGGCGAGACGGCGGTTGAGGGCTACGACGACGCGGTGTCGCGCTTCGTGGAGCGGTTCGCGGCGGAGCTGACCGAGGCCGGGATGCAGCGCATGGCGTCGCGCGTGTTCGCCGCGCTCCTCGCCTCCGAGGACGGCGCCCTCACCTCGGCGGAGCTGTCCGAGCGGCTGCGGATCAGCCCGGCCGCCGTGTCCGGCGCGGTCCGCTATCTATCCCAGGTCTCCCTGGTCAGCCGCGAACGGGAGCCGGGCTCGCGCCGCGACCGGTACCGCGTGCACAGCGACGTCTGGTACGAGACGTTCACCAAGCGCGACGCGATTCTCGCGCGCTGGGTGAAGGTCCTGCGGGACGGTGTCGCGGCGCTCGGCGAGGACACCCCGGCGGGGCTGCGCGTGGCGGAGACGGCGGAGTTCATGTTTTTCCTGGAGAACGAGATGTCGTCCCTGCTGGAGCGCTGGCGCGCGCACCGGGCGACGCTGGACCTGGGGTGACCAGCCCATCCACCTGGGCAACGTAACCAGCCCTCACCCCGGCAACGTAAGCCCCCAAGCCCCCGCCCGCACCGTCCACGTCCGCGTCCTGACCGGGCCGCCCACCACCGCGTCCGCGCGGTAGCGGAAGTCCGGGCCCGACACCGTCACCGTGTGCGCGAGCGCCCGCAGCGGCCCGCCGTCCGCCGCGTCCACCGGCGCCGGCCTGACCTCGACCCGGGCCCGGCCCGCCGCGTCCGGGACCACGCTCACGCCCTCGACCGGCCGGTCCAGGTCGACCAGCGTCACCCCGTCCGCCTCGACCCGCAGCCGCTGCGGGCACGGAACGGTCGCCGTCGCGGCCCGCGGCGCCCGCGCCACGAGCGTCCGTACGACGGACTGGCACGTCCGCAGCCAGTGCGGCGAGGGCTCGGGTTCCGCCGCCGGATGCGCCACCGGCGGAATCCGCAGATCCCCGAGCACCACCCCGTCCGAGTCGTCGACGAGCAGATCGAGCCGCCGCTCGACCCCTTCGAGCGCCGCCCGCGCCGCCGCCACCGCCCCCAGCGGCACACCGAGCGACCGGGACAGCGACAGACACGCCCCGACCGGCACGAGCGACAGAACGGAACCCGCCAGCTCCCGCTCCCGGTGCAGCAGCGCCACCGCACGCAGCAGCGCCCGGTCGTCCCCGATCACCACCGGCCGCCGGGACCCCCGCTTGACCAGCGCCTTCGCGAACTCCTCGGGCCCGTCCGGCAGGCACACCTTCACCGTCGCACCGGCGCCGAGCACGTCCTTCGCGATGCGCACCGACTCGCCGTCCGCACGCCGGGCGACGGGATCGACGACCACCAGAAGCTGGTCATAAGCCGCCACCTCGGTCCTGCCTCGCTTCCTCGGGTAGCATCTTGGTGCAAGAGCCCCTTGCGCTATTGCGCCAGGGGCTTCGTCTATTCCGGGGCACACCAAGGCACACCCATACAGGCGGCTACGGCCCCTGACCTTGGACATGCCCCGCCCGGAAGGGGTGTACGCCTGTGCCCGCACTTGTGCTGCTCGGTGCTCAGTGGGGTGACGAAGGCAAGGGAAAGGCCACCGACCTGCTCGGTGGATCCGTGGACTACGTGGTGCGCTACCAGGGCGGCAACAACGCCGGCCACACGGTAGTGGTCGGCGACCAGAAGTACGCCCTCCACCTCCTCCCTTCCGGAATCCTCTCGCCGGAGTGCGTGCCGGTCATCGGCAACGGCGTCGTCGTCGACCCGTCGGTCCTGCTCTCCGAGCTGAGCGGGCTGAACGAGCGCGGCGTCGACACGTCGAAGCTGCTGCTCAGCGGCAACGCGCACATCATCACGCCGTACAACGTGACCGTCGACAAGGTGACGGAACGCTTCCTCGGCAAGCGCAAGATCGGCACCACCGGGCGCGGCATCGGCCCGACCTACGCGGACAAGATCAACCGCGTGGGCATCCGGGTCCAGGACCTCTACGACGAGTCGATCCTCACCCAGAAGGTCGAGGCGGCGCTCGAGGGCAAGAACCAGCTGCTCACCAAGGTCTTCAACCGGCGCGCCATCGAGTCGGAGCAAGTCGTCGAGGAGCTGCTCGGCTACGCCGACAAGATCAAGGGCTACGTCGCCGACACCACCCTGATCCTGAACAAGGCGCTCGACGACGACAAGGTGGTCCTCTTCGAGGGCGGCCAGGGCACGCTGCTCGACATCGACCACGGCACGTATCCCTTCGTGACCTCGTCGAACCCGACCGCGGGCGGCGCCTGCACGGGTGCGGGCGTCGGCCCGACGAAGATCAGCCGTGTCATCGGCATCCTCAAGGCGTACACGACCCGTGTCGGCGCCGGCCCGTTCCCGACGGAGCTGTTCGACGAGGACGGCGAGGCGCTGCGCCGCATCGGTGGCGAGCGCGGTGTCACCACCGGCCGTGACCGCCGCTGCGGCTGGTTCGACGCGGTCATCGCCCGCTACGCGACCCGCGTGAACGGCCTGACGGACTTCTTCCTCACCAAGCTCGACGTGCTCACCGGCTGGGAGCAGATCCCGGTCTGCGTCGCGTACGAGATCGACGGCAAGCGCGTCGAGGAACTGCCCTACTCGCAGTCGGACTTCCACCACGCGAAGCCCATCTACGAGATGCTGCCGGGCTGGTCCGAGGACATCACCAAGGCCAAGACCTTCTCCGACCTGCCGAAGAACGCGCAGGCCTACGTGAAGGCGCTGGAGGAGATGTCGGGCGCCCCGATCTCCGCGATCGGCGTCGGCCCCGGCCGCACCGAGACCATCGAGATCAACTCGTTCCTCTAGGCGTCACACGCCCCGGAATGTGACAGGCGCCCCCGCCCGGCTCCACGGAGCCGGACGGGGGCGCCTTTCTTATGTGCCGGTCAGCCCTTGGTGTACGTCAGTGAGTCGCCGTTGGTCATCGTGCGGCGGAGTTCGCCGTCGGGCAGGATCTCCACCGTGCTCGGCTTGCCGGGGGAGCAGGTGACGGGCGGGCCGGAGACGACGTCGGTCGCGGCGATGCTCAGGGTGCCGCCGCTCGCCGACACGAGCGTGCCCTCGAACACGCAGTGGTACGTGCCGCCGGTCTTCAGCGGCCCGTCCGCCGTCATCGACAGGACGGTGTCGCCGGTGCTGCCCTGCTGGATCTCCAGGTGGCGCGTGCTGTGGCCCACGCTCGTGTCGATCCCCGATTCCCAGCTGCCGAGGAACTCCGTAGGGATGTCCCCGCCGGAGGGCGGTTCGGTGGTGTCGGGCGGCGTCGTAGGCGGGGTCTGCGAGTTCTGGCCGCCGGTCGTCGAGCCGGTGGTCGAGCCGGTCGTCGAGGTTCCGGAGGACGACGGGTCCGTCGGGTCCTGGCCCTGCGCGGCGGGCGTGGTGTCGTTCTTCATCAGCGCGTACACCGATCCGCCCGCGCCGAGCGCGACGACGAGGGCGACGACGATCAGCGCGGCGGTGGAGCGGCCGGTGTTGCGGGGAGGCTCGGGCCTGCCGGGCGGGACGGCCCCCGGGCCGTACGGGGGTGTGGGACCCACACCGGGACCGGCACCGCGGCCCGCACCGGCTCCGGGCCCGTACGGAGGGGTCCCGCCCCCGCCGCCCGGCTGCGGGTACCCGTACGCGGGGGACCCGGCGGACGCCGGCGGGGCGGGCGGCTCCGAGGAGGCGATCACCGTCGGCAGATGGTTCACGGCGGCCGCGCCGGGCTTGCCGGGCGGGGGAGGGGCGGGCGCGCCGGCCTTGGTGGGCGTGGGCGTGGGCGTGGGTGCGGCGGCCGGGGGCTCCTTCGTGAGGCTGAGCCCGGCGGGGGAGACGACGGTCGGATCCTCCACGTCCAGCAACTGCACGGCGTGCCGCCCCAGTTGGGCCACCAGCGCGCTCGGCAGCCACGGGTCGCGGGTGCGCCCGCCGACGCCGAGCGTGTCCTCCGCGCCGGTCCGCTCAAGGAGTTCGTCCAGGGTCGGCCGGGCCGCCGGGTCCTTGCGCAGGCAGTCCCCGATCAGCTCCCGGAGACTCTCCGGCACCGCGCTGAGGTCGGGCTCCTCCTGGGCGATACGGAACATCAGGGCGTGCACCCCGCTGTTGGCCGTACCGAACGGGAGCGTGCCCGTCGCCGCGTAAGCGAGGACCGAGCCGAGGCAGAAGACGTCGCAGGCCGGGGTGATCCGGTCGCCGCGGACCTGCTCGGGGGCCATGAAGCCGGGCGAGCCGACGAGGGCGCCGGTGCGGGTGAAGCCGCCGTCCGTCACCGTCTCCAGGGCGCGGGCGATGCCGAAGTCGATCACGCGGGGCCCGTCGATGGTGACCAGGACGTTCGACGGTTTCAGGTCGCGGTGGATGAGGCCCGCGCTGTGGATGTCCTTGAGCGCGTGGGAGAGGCCGGCCGCGAGGATGCGTACGGAACGCTCGGGCAGCGCGCCGTGGTCGTGCGAGACGACGGTCTGGAGCGTGGGCCCTGCGACGTACCCCGTGGCCAGCCAGGGAATGTCCGCCTCGGTGTCGGCGTCGAGGACCGGCGCGGTCCACGCCCCGCCGACCTGCCGGGCGGCCTGCACCTCAAGACGGAAGCGGTTCCGGAACTCCTCCTGCTCGGCGAGCTCCTGCCGCACCAGCTTGACCGCGACGGTGCGCCCACGGTCCGAGCGAGCCAGGTACACCTGCCCCATCCCGCCGGCCCCGAGCCGCGCCAGCAGCCGGTACGCCCCGATGTGCTGCGGATCTCCCGGCCCCAGCTTCTCCATGTCGCGCCACCCTCCCCCATATGTGACCAACATGCCCAACAAGCCGAGAATAGTGCGGTGTTGTGACAGCGGGGACGGGCCTGACTCGACGGTTCGGTAACAGCGCGCGGGGCGAGCGCACCGGATTGCGGCCCCCGGAGGGCGACAGTGTGTCGTGTCACAGGCCGTCCCGCAGACAGGACGCCGATGGCACTTCCGTCATGCGGACATTTACCCTCAGGCTCATGACCCCTCAGCCGAACCCCCAGGTCGGCGCCGCCGTCAAGGCCGCCGACCGTGCACACGTGTTCCACTCCTGGTCGGCACAGGAGCTGATCGACCCGCTCGCCGTCGCCGGTGCCGAAGGCTCGTACTTCTGGGACTACGACGGCAACCGCTACCTCGACTTCACCTCCGGCCTCGTCTTCACGAACATCGGGTACCAGCACCCGAAGGTCGTCGCCGCGATCCAGGAGCAGGCCGCCTCCCTCACGACCTTCGCTCCCGCGTTCGCCATCGAGGCCCGCTCCGAGGCCGCACGCCTCATCGCCGAGCGGACCCCCGGCGACCTGGACAAGATCTTCTTCACCAACGGCGGCGCCGAGGCCGTCGAGAACGCCGTACGCATGGCCCGTCTGCACACGGGCCGGCCCAAGGTGCTCTCCGCCTACCGCTCGTACCACGGCGCCACCACCACCGCGATCAACCTGACCGGTGACCCGCGCCGCTTCGCCAGCGACCAGGGCGCGGCGGGCGTCGTCCGCTTCTGGGCGCCGTTCCTCTACCGCAGCGCCTTCTACGCGCAGACCGAGCAGGAGGAGTGCGAGCGCGCCCTCCAGCACCTCGAGGACACCATCACCTACGAGGGCCCGGCGACCATCGCCGCGATCATCCTGGAGACCGTGCCCGGCACCGCCGGCATCATGACGCCGCCTCCCGGCTACCTCCAGGGCGTTCGCGAGCTGTGCGACCGGTACGGCATCGTTTTCATCCTCGACGAGGTCATGGCCGGCTTCGGCCGCACCGGCACGTGGTTCGCCGCGGACCTGTACGACGTGACGCCCGACCTGATGACCTTCGCCAAGGGCGTGAACTCGGGCTACGTCCCGCTCGGCGGCGTCGCCATCTCCGGCGCCATCGCCGAGACGTTCGCCAAGCGCCCCTACCCGGGCGGCCTGACCTACTCGGGGCACCCGCTGGCCTGCGCCGCGGCCGTCGCGACCATCAACGTCATGGCGGAGGAGCGCGTCGTCGAGAACGCCGCCCACCTCGGCGAGACGCTGATCGGCCCGGGCCTGCGCGACCTCGCCGAGCGCCACCCGTCGGTGGGCGAGGTCCGCGGCGTCGGCATGTTCTGGGCGCTCGACCTGGTCAAGAACAAGGAGACCCGCGAGCCGCTCACCCCGTACAACGCGACGGGTGAGGCGAACGCGCCGATGGCCGCTTTCGGTGCCGCCGCCAAGAAGAACGGCCTGTGGCCCTTCATCAACATGAACCGCACGCACGTCGTCCCGCCGTGCAACATCACGGAGGCCGAGGCCAAGGAGGGTCTCGCCGCCCTGGACGACGCCCTGACCGTGGCGGACAGCTACACCGTGTAGCCAAACGGGCACTCCGTGTCGCTCCCCGTAGTGCGTAGGCTGACCTGTCGACCAGGAGCCGCGTCCGAGCCGACGACGCACTACGGGGGAGGGACACGCACGTGCCCGTAAACGACGGTGGAGCCGCCGTCCGGCGCAACACCCTGCGCCAGCAGATCGCCGACGCCTTGCGCGACGAGATCCTGTCGGGGCGGCTCCAGCCGGGCCAGGAGTTCACGGTCAAGGAGATCGCCGAGCAGTACGGCGTCTCCGCGACCCCGGTCCGCGAGGCCCTGGTCGACCTCGCCGGGCAGGGCCTCCTGGACTCCGCGCAGCACCGCGGCTTCCGGGTCCACGAGTACACGTTCGCCGACTACCGCGGCATGATCGAGGCCCGCAGCCTGGTCACCGACGGCATCTTCCGCGGCCTCGTCGCGAACGCCGACCAGCACCACGCCACCCCCGCCGACCTGGCCGGCGTACGACGCCGCGGCGAGGAGGCCGCCCGCGCGGCCTCGGCCGGCGACCTGAACGTGCTGATCGGCTACGACCTGCGGTTCTGGCGCGAGCTCAGCGCCCTGTTCGGGAACCCGTACCTCTCCGACTTCTTCCACCGCCTGCGCGTCCAGGCGTGGATGTACGCGGTCCCGCACCTGCGCCGCGTGGACGACCTGCGCGGGCACCTCTGGTCGGGGCACACCCTCCTCGTCGACGCCATCGCGGACCAGGACGCCCTTGCCGCGCAGGACATCGTCACCGCGTACAACGAGGACTCCCTGGCCCTCGTGGAACGGCTGGCCTCGCAGTGACGACGGAACCCGCCGACCGCTCCGTCGCCGTGCTCGACGGCCTCGTCGACCTGACCGTCGTGGTCCCCGCGTACAACGAGGAGGCCCGGCTCGGCCCGACCCTCGACGCGATCAGCGCCTATCTGGACGACGGAGACGGCGACGGGTGGGGCGAGTGGGAGATCGTCGTCGCGGACGACGGCTCCACCGACCGCACCGGCGAGATAGCGGAGCTGGCCGCGGCCTCGGATCCGCGTGTCCGGGTCGTCACCAGCCCCCGCAACCGAGGCAAGGGTCACGCCCTGCGCCAGGGCGTCATAGCCTCCCGGGGCCGCCGCGTCCTCGTCACCGACGCCGACCTCGCCGCCCCCATCGAGGAGCTGGACGCCCTCGACAAGGCGCTCGGCGAAGGGCACACGGCGGCGATCGGCTCGCGCGCGACCCCCGGTGCCACGATCACCCGCCACCAGCACTACCTGCGCGAACTCCTCGGCCGCACCGGCAACTTCCTGATACGCGCGACGGCCGTCCCCGGCATCAAGGACACCCAGTGCGGCTTCAAGCTCTTCGACGGTGACCGGGCCCGCGCCGCGTTCGGCGCCGCGCGTCTGGACGGCTTCGGCATCGACATCGAGATCCTCATGCACTTCCGCCGCTCCGGCTGGCCCGTCGCTGAGGTGCCCGTGCGGTGGTCGCACCAGGAGGGCTCGAAGATCCGCCCCTTCGACTACCTGCGCGTCCTCGCCGAACTCGTGACGCTCAGAGCGCGACTCGTGACGCTCAGGGCACGCTCGGCGTCGAAGGCCGACTTCCTCATGGCGGCCCTGTTCCTCTTCCTGTCCGTCGTGCTGTACGCGGCCCGCTGGGTGTCCCCGGCCCACCGCTACCTGCCCGGCTCGATGCAGGACCAGAACCAGTGGGAGTGGTTCTTCGCGGTGACGGCGGACAATGTCCGCCACCTCCACAACCCCCTCTTCACGACGCTCCAGGGCTTCCCGGACGGCGTGAACCTGATGGCCAACACCGCGATGCTGGGCCTCTCCATCCCGCTCGCGCCGCTGACCTGGGCGTTCGGTCCGGCCGTCGCCCTGAACGTGGCGATGACGGGCGGCCTGGCCGCCACCGCGTTCGCCTGGTACCGGCTGATCCTCAAACGGCTCGTACGGAACAGAGGGGCCGCCGCGACCGGCGCGCTGCTCGCCACGTTCGCGCCCCCGATGATCAGCCACGCGCAGGCGCACCCGAACTTCGTCGTCCTCTTCATGATCCCGCTGATCATCGACAGGGCGCTGCGCCTGTGCGAGGGCGGGCGCGTGGTCCGCGACGGCGTCGTCCTCGGCCTGTTCACGGCGTACCAGATCTTCCTCGGCGAGGAGCCGCTGCTGCTGGCCGCGCTGGGGATGCTCCTCTTCGCGCTCGCCCACGCCGTCGTGCGCAGGGACGTCGCCAAGGCGGCCTGGCGCCCGCTGCTGCGCGGGATGGGGATCGCCGCCGCGGTCGCGCTGCCGCTCGTCGCGTTCCCCCTGTACTGGCAGTTCGCCGGCCCGCAGAGCTACAAGAGCGTGCTGCACGGCGACAACGCGGGCAACAGCCCCCTCGCCCTCCTCTCCTTCGCCCAGAACTCCCTGGCCGGCACCGAGGAACGCGCCGCCGCGCTCTCCCTCAACCCGACCGAGCAGAACGCCTTCTACGGCTGGCCGCTTGCCGTCCTCGCCTTCGCGATCGCCGTACGGCTGTGGCGGAACACGGCCGTCAAGGCGCTCGCGTTCACGGTGTTCGCGGCGGCACTGCTCTCGCTCGGCCCGAGGTTCCGGATCCCGCTGACGGACGTCGTACTGCCGGGCCCCTGGGCGCTGCTCGCGCACCGGCCGCTGTTCGAGTCGGTCATCGAGTCGCGGGTGGCGATGGTGTGCGCGCCGGCGCTCGGGATGCTGCTCGCTCTCGCGCTGGACCGGCTGCCGAAGCTGGACGCGCGGCGCCGGTTCGTCGGTATCGCGGTGGTCGCGGCGGCGCTCCTGCCGATCGTCCCGGCACCGCTCAGGGCGGTCGAGCGCACCGACGTACCCGCCTTCATCGCCGACGGGACGTGGCGCCGGTACGTCGGCCCCGGCGAGAGCCTCGTGCCGGTGCCGCTGCCCGACCCGGGCAACGCGGAGGCCCTGCACTGGCAGACCGCGGCCGGCCTCGGCTTCCACCTTCCCGGCGGCTACTTCAACGGCCCCTACGGCCCCGACCACGTCGGCATCTACGGCGCCGCCCCGCGCTGGACCTCCAACCTGCTGCGCGACATCCGCTATTCGGGCCGCGCCCCCGAGATCACCGACGCGTGGCGCGCCCAGGCCCGCCGCGACCTCGCGTACTGGCACGCGGGCGTGCTCGTCCTCGCCCCGCAGCAGAACGACACCCTGCTGCGGAAGACGGTCGACCAGCTGGTCGGCGAGAACGGGGTGTGGACCGGAGGCGTATGGGTCTGGGATCTGAGCAGCCTGCAGGGTGGGAGCTGAACCGGCTCCCGCGCATTACGCTGCCTTACCCGTCGTCTACTGACCGGAGGAGTCGCCTTGGCCTGTGACCTGTGGCTGGTCCCCCTCGTCGATGTGCTGTGCCACAGCCCCGACAACCCCTTCGCCGAGGAACTCGCGCTCTACGACAAGGCGTTGCACGAGGCAGGACTGCCGCCGGTGCCGGTCTACTCGTACATGCCGGGCCTCTCCGGTGACGTGGCCCCCGTCGCCGGCTTCGACTACGACGCGCTGCACTTCCTGCGCCGCGCCTACCTGCTCCAGATGTGCGGCCTCGCCGTCACGCCGGTCGACGAGCTGGGCGGCGACTACGAGCAGCTCCTGGAGATGTTCGAGACCACGGCCCAGCAGTCCCACCTGGTCTGGCACTACGACCACGCGGGCGCGTACGTCCCCGTGGACTTCCCGAGCCCGCTCTCCGACGACGAACTCCTCGCCGGGGGCGGCCCGTTGGGCTCCTCCCACGCGCTCCTCCGGGAGCTGGAGTACGTGGCTCCGTCGATCGGCATAGACCCCGCGAACCCTCCGGCACCCCCTGTCCCGCCGGCGGGCCCCACGGCCCTGGAGGAGCCGGCCGCTCCCGCGCCCCTCGACAACAGCCCGTTCGCCCGCGAACGCCATGTGTGGCTCGGCCTGCACGCGGCCGCGACCCGGAGCCTGGCGCAGGGCTCGATGATCGTCTTCAGCTGACCCCTGACCCCTGACCCCTGACCCGCTGACCCGGCGTCCCGGGGAGTGTCCTGCCTGAGTCCTCGCGCGAGAAGCTCTCAGCGGGGCTCGGGCGGGCGCTGGCGCGGCATGTTCGGGCGCGCGCCCGGGGGGAGGGGGAAACGTCCCGGCGGCGGATCGACGGGACGTACGCCCGGGGGGACGGAGGACTGCATCATCAGCGGCGCCGGGCCCGAGCGGAACTCCACCATCCAGTCCGCCGTCTCCGAGCGCACCAGCTCCGTCACGTCGTCCGTGAACCGCCGCAGCACCGACAGACATCGCTCGGTGGCCTCGCTGGCCGTGCCCTCCGCCGGACCGAGCACCTCCCGCACGCTCTCCGACGCCCAGTCGAACTGGAGCCCGTGCAGCCGCCGCTGCACCGCCTGCGCCGTGGCCACATCTCTTATCCAGCCCGACGTGAACCCGAAGTACCGGTCACAGGCCACACACGCCACCCCGAGCAGCAGCGCCAGGAACCCCCAGGGCGCGACCCCGCCGAGCGCCCCCGTCAGATCGAGCAGCGGCAGCGCCGCCCCCGACACGGCGCCTAACGCCGCGCCGCCGCGCAGTCCACGCGCCGCCCGCCGCTTCCACACCCGGTCGGCGAGATACCAGGAAGCCGTCTGCAGAGCCCCGCGCTCCACCCATCTGTAGAGCTCGTCGAGGCGCTCCGCGGGCTCGCCCCAGTCGCCGACCGGAAACATCCGTCCGGCCAGATCCCCCGGCCGCGCCGCCCCGCCCGTGCCGTCACGCCGCTCACCGCGCCCGTCCCACTCCTGCTGCGGCAGTCCCTCGGGCTGCATCTCCGGCTGACTCACCCGGCACTCCCTACGACTCGGTCCTGGTCACGGCTGAAGCTCAGCTGAGGCTCATGTGGCAGAGCATCTTCTTACCTCCCAATGGGTGGCCAAGGGCCCGTTTTCGAGGTATTTGAGCCCGGAAGTGGGCCTTGATCAGGTATAGGAAAGCAGGCCGCTTCACTCGAAAGAGTGCGGTGAAAGGTGCCGGAGCGGGCGCATCCCCGACCACGTAGGCTCGTTCCAGGGCGGAGACCCCGCCCGCGAGCGCAGGTCGAAACAGGACGCAACAGGAGCTGATCGTGATTCCCGGTGGTGGCCAGCCCAACATGCAGCAGCTGCTGCAGCAGGCCCAGAAGATGCAGCAGGACCTCGCGAAGGCCCAGGAGGAGCTGGCGAGGACCGAGGTCGAGGGCCAGGCGGGCGGCGGCCTCGTCAAGGCGACGGTGACCGGCTCGGGCGAGCTGCGCGGCCTCGTCATCGACCCGAAGGCGGTCGACCCCGAGGACACGGAAACCCTCGCCGACCTGGTCGTCGCGGCGGTCCAGGCGGCCAACGAGAACGCGCAGACGCTCCAGCAGCAGAAGCTCGGCCCGCTGGCCCAGGGACTCGGCGGCGGAGGCATGCCGGGACTTCCCTTCTAAGGAAGCCCGCGCGCAACTAACGTACGTACTACTCGGCGGCTGACATGCTCAGCCGTACGGCATCCACAACGGCACAGACAGACGGCACAGCAGAATTCGGAAGGCACTCCGTGTACGAAGGCGTGGTTCAGGACCTCATCGACGAGCTCGGCAGGCTGCCCGGCGTCGGTCCCAAGAGCGCGCAGCGGATCGCCTTCCACATCCTCCAGGCGGAGCCGACGGACGTCCGGCGCCTCGCGCAGGCCCTGATGGAGGTCAAGGCGAAGGTCCGCTTCTGCGCGACCTGCGGCAATGTCGCGCAGGAGGAGCTGTGCAACATCTGCCGCGACCCGCGCCGCGACCTGACGGTCATCTGTGTCGTGGAGGAGCCCAAGGACGTCGTCGCGATCGAGCGGACCCGTGAGTTCCGCGGGAAGTACCACGTACTCGGCGGGGCGATCAGCCCCATCGAGGGCGTCGGCCCGGACGACCTGCGGATAAGGGAACTCCTGGCCCGGCTCGCCGACGGCACGGTCACCGAGCTGATCCTGGCCACCGACCCGAACCTGGAGGGCGAGGCCACGGCGACGTACCTCGCCCGCATGATCAAGCCGATGGGCCTCAAGGTCACCCGCCTGGCCAGCGGGCTCCCGGTGGGGGGCGACCTGGAATACGCGGACGAGGTCACCCTCGGCCGCGCCTTCGAGGGGAGACGACTCCTAGATGTCTGACGCCACACTGAACACCGTCAAGGACGATCCGAACGACTTCGCGGTCCAGATCTCGGACCAGGTCGAGTCGTTCCTCGTCGCGGTCGCCGAGGTGGCGAAGGGCGACGAGCCGGACTCGGCGGTCCCCTTCCTGCTCCTCGAGGTCTCCCAGCTGCTCCTGGCCGGCGGCCGCCTCGGCGCGCACGAGGACATCGTCCCGGACGAGCGGTACGAGCCCGACCTCGGCCCCGAGCCGGACGTGGACGACCTGCGTCAGAAGCTCGCCCGCATCCTCGACCCGATCGACGTGTACTCCGAGGTGTTCGACCCCTACGAGCCCCGCAAGGCCCCCGTCGCCTGCCGGATCTCGGACGACCTCGCCGACGTCATGGCGGACCTGCGGCACGGCATGGCCCACTACCGCGCGGGCCGCACCACCGAAGCCCTGTGGTGGTGGCAGTTCTCCTACTTCTCGAACTGGGGCTCCACGGCCTCCGGCGCCCTGCGCGCGCTCCAGTCCCTCGTGGCCCACGTCCGGCTGAACCAGCCGCTGGACGACCTGGACGGCCTCGACACCGACGAGGACCTCACCGAGGACGCCCTCGCCGAGGTCGCGGGCCAGGTCATGGCGGAGGAGATCGCCGGTCCGCTGGGCATCCGTACGGCGAAATAACCGGCCGGTGACCGGCCGGCCGCGCCGGTGAGAGGTGTCCGGCCGTGGGTACTCGCGGGTGTGACACGGCGGCCGGTGAAGTGACCCAGCCCACTTTTCCGGTTGCCCGGCCGGGGTGCGGGCATGTGCCTGTCCGAGCGGCCGGAGCGCGACGCCCGCACCGGACCCCTACGATCCGGTGATCACTTCTTGAGCGGGACATCTCAGGATGTGGTATTCCCGGGGCTGATTTCGGCCGCTCGTTAGACTGAGCCGACCGAGACAAACTGAGCGAGGAGCGCACGTGGGCCTTGTCGTGCAGAAGTACGGAGGCTCCTCCGTAGCCGATGCCGAAGGCATCAAGCGGGTCGCCAAGCGAATCGTCGACGCCAAGAAGAACGGCAACCAGGTGGTTGTCGTGGTGTCCGCGATGGGCGACACGACGGATGAGCTGATCGATCTCGCCGGGCAGGTATCCCCTATTCCTGCCGGGCGTGAGTTCGACATGCTGCTGACCGCCGGAGAGCGGATCTCCATGGCACTGCTGGCCATGGCGATCAAAAACCTGGGCCACGAGGCCCAGTCGTTCACGGGCAGTCAGGCCGGCGTCATCACCGACTCGGTGCACAACAAAGCCCGGATCATCGATGTGACCCCGGGCCGGATCAGGACGGCGCTCGACGAGGGCAACATCGCCATCGTCGCCGGCTTCCAGGGCGTCAGCCAGGACAAGAAGGACATCACCACGCTCGGCCGTGGCGGGTCCGACACGACCGCCGTCGCCCTCGCCGCCGCGCTCGACGCCGAGGTCTGCGAGATCTACACCGACGTCGACGGTGTGTTCACCGCCGACCCGCGCGTCGTGAAGAAGGCGCGGAAGATCGACTGGATCTCCTTCGAGGACATGCTGGAGCTCGCCAGCTCCGGCTCCAAGGTGCTCCTCCACCGCTGTGTGGAGTACGCGCGCCGCTACAACATCCCGATCCACGTCCGCTCGTCCTTCTCCGGACTGCAGGGCACCTGGGTCAGCAGCGAACCACACGATCAAGGGGACCAGAAGGTGGAGCAGGCCATCATCTCCGGTGTCGCTCACGACACCTCCGAGGCGAAGATCACCGTCGTCGGCGTCCCGGACAAGCCGGGCGAGGCCGCGAACATCTTCCGGGCCATCGCGGACTCCCAGATCAACATCGACATGATCGTCCAGAACGTGTCGGCGGCCTCGACCGGCCTCACCGACATCTCCTTCACGCTCCCCAAGACCGAAGGCCGCAAGGCCATCGACGCCCTGGAGCGCACGAAGGCGGCCGTCGGCTTCGAGTCGCTGCGTTACGACGACCAGATCGCCAAGATCTCCCTCGTGGGCGCCGGCATGAAGACGAACCCGGGCGTCACCGCCGGGTTCTTCGAGGCGCTCAGCGACGCGGGCGTCAACATCGAGCTCATCTCGACCTCCGAGATCCGCATCTCGGTCGTCACCCGCGCCGACGACGTGAACGAGGCCGTGCGCGCCGTGCACACCGCCTTCGGACTCGACTCGGACTCCGACGAGGCCGTGGTCTACGGAGGCACCGGCCGCTGATGGCCCGGACCGAGAGGCCGACGCTCGCGGTCGTGGGAGCGACCGGGGCCGTCGGCACGGTCATGCTCCAGATCCTTTCGCAGCACGCGGACATCTGGGGCGAGATCCGTCTCGTCGCCTCCCCGCGCTCGGCCGGCCGCAAGCTGGCCGTGCGCGGGGAGGAGGTCGAGGTCGTCGCGCTGAGCGAAGAGGCCTTCGACGGCGTCGACGTGGCGATGTTCGACGTACCCGACGACGTCGCGGCCGAGTGGGCGCCCGTCGCCGCCGCCAAGGGTGTCGTCGTCGTGGACAACTCGGCGGCCTTCCGGCTGGACCCGGACGTGCCGCTCGTGGTGCCCGAGGTCAACCCGCACACCGCGCGCGTCCGCCCGCGCGGCATCGTCGCCAATCCCAATTGCACGACCCTGTCGATGATCGTCGCCATCGGCGCCCTGCACGCCGAGTTCGGCCTCCGTGAGCTGGTCGTCTCCAGCTACCAGGCTGTCAGCGGCGCCGGCCGCGCCGGCATCGACACCCTCCGGCAGCAGATGTCGCTCGTGGCCGGTACGGAACTGGGGACGCACCCCGGTGACGTACGGCGTGCCGTCGGCGACCTCACCGGCCCCTTCGCCGAGCCGGTCGCGCTCAACGTCGTGCCGTGGGCCGGCTCCCTGCGCGAGGACGGCTGGTCCTCCGAGGAGATGAAGGTGCGGGACGAGTCCCGCAAGATCCTCGGCCTGCCCGACCTGAAGGTCGCGGTGACCTGCGTACGGGTCCCCGTCGTGACCACGCACTCCCTCACCGTCCACGCCCGCTTCCAGAGCGAGGTCACCGTGGACAAGGCCCGCGAGATCCTGGCGACCGCGCCCGGTGTCGTCCTCTTCGACAACCCCGAGGCCGGGGAGTTCCCCACGCCCGCCGACGTCGTGGGCACCGACCCGACCTGGGTCGGCCGCGTCCGCCGCTCCCTCGACGACCCGGCCGGACTCGAACTCTTCGTGTGCGGGGACAACCTGCGCAAGGGCGCCGCGCTGAACACGGCGCAGATCGCGGAGCTGGTGGCGGGGGAGTTCACCTCAGGGTGACGCGTCTGGCGGGCGGCGGTCAGGCTTGGCCGTCGCCGTTGTCTTCCCCCGTCCGGCGTTTTATAAGATCTGCGCAAAGTCCTGTGTCGCCGAGTGGTGGTCTCAACCACTTGTCCCGAGCCCTCGCGGCGTCGGAAGATGCATCGGACATCCTTCTCCGTTCCGTGCAACCGGGCGGCGTGCGGGGGGCGTCTACGCGAACACTCTTCGGGGGCGTAGGGCGCCGGGGGACTGGGGCATAGGGGAAGAGCTGGTACGCATGAGGGCACTTGACGCAGTGTCGCGGGTGAGGCCTGCCGCGAAGGGGACGCAGATCGCGTACAACCCTGGCGGGGGGACGTGTGTCCAACAGGCGTGGCAGAGGTACTCGATTTCACAGTGGCACAGGCGAGGGGCGCGGCCCTCCGCCCGCCCCGGCGTCCCCGGAAGGCCGGTTCGTCCGGCGGTATGCCGGTGATCGCCCCGATGCCCACCGCGCGGTCAGCCCGCATACCGGCCCAGCGTGACGGCTCCGACGAGACGACGGCGGCCGGCACCACGGTCGACCACCTCACCGAGACGTACCGCGCCCACTACCGTTCGCTGCTCGGCCTCGCGGCCCTGCTCCTGGACGACACGGCCTCATGCGAGGACGTGGTGCAGGAGGCGTTCATCAGGGTCCACTCCGCGCGCAAGCGCGTGCGGGACCCGGAGAAGACGCTCGCGTATCTCCGGCAGACGGTCGTCAACCTCTCGCGCTCCGCGCTGCGCCGCCGCATCCTCGGCCTGAAGCTTCTGACGAAGCCGATGCCCGACATGGCGAGCGCGGAGGAGGGCGCGTACGACCTGCTGGAGCGGGACGCCCTGAAGCAGGCGCTGCGCGGACTCCAGCGCCGTCAGCGCGAGGTCCTCGTCCTGCGCTATTTCGCGGACATGACCGAGGCGCAGGTCGCTGAGGCGCTCGGAATATCCCTGGGCTCGGTGAAGGCGTACGGTTCCCGGGGCATGGCGGCGCTCCGCGTCGCCATGGAGGCATCGGCATGACCAGCGACCACGACCGTGACGACCGGTATGACCAGAGCGACAGGGATGAGCAGGGCAGGCGTGTGGGATCCGGGGACGACACTGTGAATCACGGCCCTGGCCCTGACGACGGCGCGGACGTGTTCGACGGTGACGAGCTGGCGCTGCGCCGCCTGATGCAGCACGCCGTCGAGGACATCGAGCCGAAGAGCGGGACGCTGGACCACCTGAGCCGCGCGGTGCCGGCCCGGCGGGCCCGCAAGCGGCAGGCCGTCGTCGGCATGGCTGCCGCGGCCCTGTTCATCGGTACGGCGATCCCGGCCCTCGTCCATGTGACGGCCGAGAGCGGTTCGAACGACCACCCGTCCATCGCCGGCAACAGCCAGGCGTCGCACGGCGGTACGGGTTCCGGGAAGGAGCCCGACGGCGGCCAGACCGGTACGGGCAGCCCGTCCGGCAAGGTGAAGTCCAAGGACAAGGGCAAGACGAAGGACAAGCCCGGCGACAAGGGCAAGGGCGTGGGCGGCGGGGCCACCGGTGGCCCCGACCCGTCGGGCACGGCGGCCGCCAGCTCCCCGGTCTGCGGCCCGGCCGACCTGGGCAACGCGACGGCGACCCTCGGCATGACCGAGGCGGACGGCAAGGTCTACGGCTCGTTCCGCGTCACGAACGTCTCGGCGGGCAACTGCACGGTGGACGGGCCCGGCGCGGTCTCGGTCCTCGCCCAGGGCGCGACCCAGTCGGCCAACGTCAACGTGGTCGACCACACGACGGGCGACGCGGCGACCGGTCTCCCCGACCCGTCGACGGCGCCCAGCCAGCTGATCCTCGAACCAGGTATGGCCTACGAGGTCCGCTTCGCGTGGGTCCCGTCGGCGGCGTGCCCTCCGGTGGACGGCAGCACGGGCGGCGGCGCGGGCGGCAGCGGCGACGCGTCCCCCACCCCGACCCCGTCGTCCGACACCACAGCCGAAACGACCGGCACGACGACGGACCAGTCAGGCATGTCCACCCAACTGGGCACCGAGGGCGGAACGGCGGACGGCCGAGTCTCGGTCACTCACACGGCAGAAGCGGGCACGGCGTCGGCGACGACGGTGATCCCTAATGCTTGCGCGGGAACGGTTTATCGGACGGGGATTTTGCCGGGGTCGTAAGGGAGCGCGTCGGCGTCGGCCGGGTTCCGTGACGGGTGCGGGGAGGTGTGACACACCTCCCCATCCCATTCCGCCGCAACGGCGCCGCACCACTACGGCGCATCCCGGCGGTGCCGAACTGGCCTCAGGCCGTCGTCTCCGCGCTCGCGGAGCGCGACGCACCCGGCACGTCCACGCCGGGCGCCCCATCCCCGTCAAGCCCCAGCGCAGCGTCCCGCTGGAACTCCACCTCCCGGCGCAGCAGCCGGAACCACATGAACAGCACGAAGCCCGCGAAGACGAACCACTCGCCGGTGTAGCCCAGGTTCTGGAACGCCTTCAGGTCGAGCCCGCTGCCCTGCGGGGCCGTCGCCGGGACGGCCGTCATGCCCGAGTCCGCCTTGTCGAGCGTGATCCACGCGTCGTAGACGTCGTACGGGACGAGGTTCACCAGCGACGCCGCGCTGATCGCGCCGAGCTGCCCGGCCGGCAGGCCTCCCGCCGCGGACGCCCCGTTGACGCCGGGGCTCTCCGAGGCCTGGAGCGCGCCGGTGACGGTCACCTCACCCTTGGGCGCGGCCGGCGCCTTCGCGGCGTTCACCGCGCCGGGCACCCATCCCCGTACGACGGGCAACGCCCGCCCCCCGTCGACGCGGAGCAGCGTCACCACGTAGAACCCGGTCCGGCCGTCGAGCTCACGGTCGGGGACGAGGAGCTGCTTGTCGTAGCGCCCCTTCGCGACGGCGCGCTTGCCGGACGACTTCCCGTCCACGGGCAGCAGAGAGCCGAGCGGCCGGGGCGCGGCCTTCTCGTTCGCCGTCGACTGCGCGGACGCGTCCTGGTGGCTCTGCACGCGGTCCTCGAAGCGGCCGAGCTGCCAGGAGCCCATGAACACGCAGAACGGGATGGCGAGCACGACGAACACGTTGATCCCCCACCACCGGGGGGTCAGGAGGAACCGGTACACCCGTCCCACGGTACGGCGCCCGCGCGGCGACCCCGGTCTCGGGGTGGGACCACTCACCCCGAGACCCGTAAAACTCCCGGCCCGTCGGCCCGTCGGCCCGTCAGCCCGCCAGATGCCGCGCCGCGAAGTCCAGCTCCAACCGCACCTGCTTGATCCGCTCCTCCACGACCAGCGACCCGTGCCCCGCGTCGTACCGGTACACCTCGTGCGTGGCGCCGCGGGCCACGAGCCGGTCCACATAGTTGTCGATCTGCCGGATCGGGCACCGCGGGTCGTTGACCCCCGCCGAGATGTAGACCGGCGCCTTCACGTCGTCGACGTACGTCAGCGGGGACGACGCGCTGAACCGCTCCGGCACCTCCTCGGGCGTGCCGCCGAACAGCGTCCGGTCGAGGGCCTTCAGCGCCTCCATCTCGTCGTGGTACGCGGTGACGTAGTCGGCGACGGGCACGGCCGCGAGGCCGACCGCCCAGACGCCGGGCTGCGTGCCGAGGCCGAGAAGTGTGAGGTACCCGCCCCATGAGCCGCCGGCGAGGACGAGCCGGTCCGGGTCGGCGAGCCCGGACGACACGGCCCACTCCCGCACCGCCGAGACGTCCTCCAGTTCGATGAGCCCGACGCGGTGCTTGAGCGCGTCCGTCCACTCACGCCCGTATCCGGTCGAACCCCGGTAGTTGACGCGGACCACCGCGTACCCGTGGTCCACCCAGGCCGCGGGCCCGGCCGCGAACGAGTCGCTGTCGTGCCAGGTCGGCCCGCCGTGCACCTCGAACACGGTCGGCAGCGGCCCCGTCGCCCCCGCCGGCTTCTGTACGAGGGCGTGGATACGGCCGCCGGGCCCCTCCACCCACACGTCCTCCACCGGCACGGACACCGGCGCCTTCGTCCCCGGCGGATCGAGGACGACCCCGCCGGACGTGGAGCGCACGACCGACGGCTCGGCCGCCGACGACCACAGGTACTCCACGCTCCCGTCGGGCCGCGGCGTCGCCCCCGACACCGTGCCCGGCGGCGTCTCGACCCGGGTCAGCGCGCCCGACCCGAACTCGTACCGCCACAGATCACTGCGCGCCTCGAAGCTGTGCGCGACAAGGAGCGCCGAACCGTCCGGATACCACTCGGCCGAGACGTCCCCGGGCAGGTCGAGGGCGAGCTCGGTCTCCTTGCCGGAGGCCACGTCCCACACCATCGGCTCCCAGCGCCCGCGCCGCTGGTGCCCGACGAGGAGCCGCGTGTCCCCGTCGACCGGCGCGAAGCCGAGAACTTCGAGACCCAGCTCGCGCGTGCCGCCCGCCGTGTCGTCGAGCTCGGCGACGGCCGTCCCGTCCGGCCGCACCACGCGCAGCGCCGCGTGCATGGCGTCCCCGTGCTCGGTGTGCTCGATGGCGATGAGGGTCCCGTCGTGCGAGAGGTCTCCGACACCGGCCGACTCACGGTGCCGGTAGATCTCCTGGGGCGCGCCGCCGTCGCGGACGACATGGATGGTCGTGCCGTCCTCGTCGGTGGAGCGGCCCACGACCGCCGTCGAGCCGTCTCTGCCGAGGGCCAGGCCCGCCGGGTACGAGGGTTCGAGCCCGTCGACCGCGGGGACGTCCTCGCCGCCGCCGAAGGGCTGGCGCAGCCACACGCCGAACTCGTCGCCGTCCTTGTCGCTGAACCACCAGATCCACTCGCCGTCGGGGGAGAGGACACCGTCCGTCGTCCCGTTCGGCCGGTCCGTGGCTCTGCGCTGCTCGCCCGTCGACCGGTCCCACGCGTACAGCTCGTACGTCCCCGTCGCGTTCGACACGAACAGGGAGCGGTGCGGCGCGTCCTCGGCCCAGTCGGGCAGGGACACCCTCGGCGCGCGGAAGCGCTTCTCCCAGTCCGGCACGGATCCGCCGTCCGCCCCCCGAGGGGCCCCGTTGCTCTCAGTCATGGCCCCATAGTGCCCCCACCCGCGGACAATCCGCTGACGAGGTTCCCCAGCCTGTGGATAACTTTCCGGCCGAACTCGCGGAACGGGTCACTCCGAGGCGTGGGCCTCGCCCTGCGCGACCTCGACACCCGAGTGCAGGTCGTACGCGGCTTCGGTCGCCGCGCCCGCGGAGAGCGCCGCGCACACGAGGAGGGCGCCGGCCACGGTTCGGCGCAGCGCCTTGCGCGGGCGCGCCGAGGTCGAACCCGGCGCGAGCAGCGCGGATACGCGCCGCGGAACCGGTCCCGCCGTGGCGGCGAGCGCCACGCGGGGCCGCGCCCCGGGCCCCGGCGCGCGCGCCGCCGCGAGCGCCGCCCGGCCGATCGCGCGCGCGGTCAGCGCCCGGTCACCCGTCGCGCTCGCCGCGGACTCGTCCGCCCAGCGCTCCAGCGCGTACGCGAGCGGTTCGCGCAGGCCGCGCAGCATCGGGTGAAGGGTGACGGCCAGCTCGGCCGCCGAGAGGAACAGATGGTGGCGGCCCTTGAGGTGCGCGCGCTCGTGCGCGAACAGCACCTCACGCTCCCGCGCGTCGAGCGCCCGCAGCATCCCCGTCGTGACGACGATCCGGCCCGGGCGCCCCGGCAGGGCGTACGCGTACGGGGACTCGTCCGGGTGTACGGACAGCTCGTCGGCGCCGCCGGCGGATCCGGCGTGGGCCGTGCGCATTTCGCGCCGCTGCCGCAGCCCCGTACGGACCAGCGCGCACGCGCCCGCCGCCAGCGCGACCAGGGCGAGCAGCGACACAGGGAGGGGGACCGAGGCGTCGTCGCCGAGGAGGGGCGGCGAGAGATGAGCGAAGGCGGCCACCGGCGGCAGCCGCAGCGCCCCGGCCGACGCGAGGAGGCCGAGCGCGGCCGTGCTGGACCCGGCCAGGACGACGGAGAAGCCCGCCAGTGTCCAGGCCGCCGCGCGGGGCGGCAGCCACTCGGCGGCCCGCCGCGCGGCGGGCACGGCGAGCAGCGGCATGAGCAGCGGAATCCAGACGGCATAGATCATCGGCCGGTACCTCCACCGCCGTCGGAACCACTGTCGAAAGCGCTGCCCGCGCCGTCGAGCAGCGCGCGCAGCATCTGCTCGTCCTCGGAGCTCAGCTCGGAGACGAAACGCGCGAGGACGGTACCGCGGTCCTCGTCCTTGTCGAGCTCGGCGTGCATACGGCGTGCCGTGAGCCCGTGGGAGTCCTGCGCGGGCCGGTACGCGTAGCCCCGCCCGGCGCGGTCACGCGTGACCGTCCCCTTGGCGTGGAGCCGGGTCAGGATCGTGGTGACGGTGGTGCGGGCCAGGTCGTCGGCGAGCGCGCGCTGCACCTCGCCGGGGGTGAGCGGCACCTCGGCCGCCCACAGCGCCGCGAGGACGCTCGCCTCGAGTTCGCCGGCGGGACGCCGTTCCTGATCCTCGGCCATGGGAACGATCCTCCGCTCTTCTTCGTCTACAGTTGCGTAGACCGTCTACACGACTGTAGTCACTCGGTCGGGTGAGTCCATATGGGGCAGCCCGTACCGCGCGTCCCGTCCTGCCCATTATGACGACGAAGAGAGGAGCGGCCCCGTGGCCGTAGACCCCCTCGCCGCCGCGCAAGCGGTGAACGTGCTGGACGCGGGTTCGCTCCTGTCCGCATTCGGAGCCCTGGGAGTGGCCGCCGTCCTCTTCGCGGAGACCGGCCTGCTCGTCGGCTTCTTCCTGCCGGGAGACTCGCTGCTCTTCACGGCGGGCCTGCTCTGCGTGAGCGGCTCGCACGGACCCGTCCACCTGTCCTTGCCGCAGGTCCTGGCCGCCGCCGTGGTCGGCGCACTGGTCGGAGCACAGGTCGGGTACTGGATCGGACGGCGAGGCGGCCGCGCGCTCCTCGCCCGCAGCAGATCCAAGAAGCTCCACGAGGGCGCGGCCCGCGCCGAGGAGCTCCTGGAGAAGTACGGACACGCCAAGGCCATCGTCCTGGCCCGCTTCGTCCCCGTCGTCCGTACGGTGCTCAACCCGCTGGCCGGAGCGCTCGGCGTACCGGCCCGCGTCTTCGTCCTGTGGCAGGCCGTCGGCGGCCTCGTCTGGACGGTCGGCCTGGTCCTCGCGGGCTACGCACTCGGCTCGTCGATTCCGAACGTGGACCGGTACCTCCTGCCGATCGTCGCCCTCGTAGTCATCGTTTCCCTGACCCCCCTGGCCCTGGAGCTGTGGCGCTCCCGTGCCCGGGCCCGTGAGCGCAGCGCCACAGAGGAGAGCACCTCGTGACCGACCCCCTAGCCTTCAGCGGCGCGTCCGTGGACGGCGGCCTCTACACCTGGGTGACCGATCTCGCGAACCGCAGCCCGCACTTCGTGAACCAGGTGGTGTCCCTGTGGACCGACCTCGGGCTCGGGCTGTTCGCCGTGCTGATGATCGTGGCCTGGTGGCGCGCGCGAGGTGACGGCAGCGTCCGTATGGCCAGGGTCCTCGCGTCCCCGGTCATCGTCGTCGCGGCGTACGCGGTGAACTCGGTCATCAAGTCGCTCGTCGACGAACAGCGCCCCTGCCAGACCATCCACACGGTCACCGTGGAGGCGTGCCCGGCGGTCGGCGACTGGTCGTTTCCGAGCAACCACTCGGTGATCGCCGCCGCGGCCGCCATCGCCCTGCTGTACGCGGACCGGCGCATCGGCCTGATCGCCATCCCGGCGGCGCTCCTGATGGCCGCGTCCCGTGTGTGGGTCGGCGCGCACTACCCGCACGACGTGGTGGCCGGCCTGCTGGTCGGCGCCGTCCTGGCCGTGATCCTCGCCCCGCTCGCGACCCGCGCCGCGCCCCTCGTGGACCGCCTGAGCACCACGCGCCTGCGCCCGCTGGTATCGGCGGGGTGACGTGACGGAGGGGGACGCGGTGAGCACGGGGGCCGAACGCGAACCGGACGCGGCGGGAAGCGAACCGGACGCTCCGGCCATCGAACCGGACGCGCCGGAAAGTGAACCGGACCCACCGGCGACCGAACCGGACGCGCCGGGAAGCGAACTCGCCACCCCCACGTCCACCCCCGGCTCGCCCGCGCACACACGGCGCGAGAGCCGCATTCCCCTCCTCACCGCCGCCACCTCCGCCGTCTGCGCCCTGCTCTTCACGGCGCTGACCACCCTGATCGTCGTACGCCACGGCCAGCCGCTCCCCGGCGACGCGGCACTCCACGACTGGGCCCGCGCCCACCGCCCGCCCGTGGCGCTGGCCCTGGGACGTGCGGTCACCGCCACCGGCACCGGAGTCTGGCCCTACCTCCTGGCGGTCCTGGCCGGAGCGTTCGCCTGGCGCGGGGCACCGGCACGCGGACGCCTGAAGGGCGCCGTCCTCGCCCTCGCCGTCCTGGTCGCCGGACAGCTCATCCGCACGGGCCTGATGGAACTCATCGCCCGCGCCCGCCCGGCCCGCCACGACTGGGCGACACAGGCCTCGGGCCACTCGTTCCCCTCGGGCCACGCCACGACATCAGCGATAGTCGCGGGCCTGCTCTGCTGGGCAGCGCGCCGCACGGTGACCCGAGTCATCGCCGTGAGCTGGGCGCTCGCCGTGGGCCTGACCAGGATCGAGCTCGGCGTGCACTGGCCGACCGACGTACTCGCGGGCTGGCTGCTCGCGACGGCCTGGCTCCTCGCCCTGCACACGGCGACCCCCCGATTCCGAGCCCCGCGACTCCCCACCACCGACGACCCCACCCCCGCGCCCCGTCGAATACGCCGAGTGACACCGCTGCCCCCGCGTGCCACTCGACGACAGACAGGTCCCACGTCAGGTGAACCCGAACTCCCCGTCCTCCGAGCCTGGGTCGTTACCGCCCGTCCCCACTGACCCACGGCAAGGCAACAACCCCCGTCCCCCCAAAACCTCCCTGGGCCCCCGCGTCCTCACCCTGATCAGGCGCCGCCTCACCTGGCTCATGGTCGCCGCCTACATCGGCGCCGTACTGGTCCCCGGCCCCGGCAAGTGGGCACGCACGACAGGGTGGGCCACCCTCACCCTCCAGCAAGGCGCCGGCCTCACCCACGCCACCACCAGCGCCGGCGCCCCCGCACCCGGCGGCCCCACCCTCCCCTCCCTCCTCCTCGCCTACGTGCTGTTCACCGCCGCCCTCCAGGTCCCCGCGCGCGAACTGCCCACGCTGCTCCGCCGCCCCCTGCCCCTGCTCATCGGCACGGCGGCCGCCGTCGGCGTACCCGTGGCGCTGCTGTTCGTGCTCTCCCGCGCGTTCGCATGGCTGCCCGATTCCGACGGCGGCAGCGGCCTGCTCACCGGGCTCGCGCTGATCGGCGCCATGCCCGTGGCCGGCGGCGCCACGGTGTGGGGCGGCAGAGCCGGCGGCAATCACACCCTGGTCGTCGGCCTGGTCCTGTCGTCGACGCTGCTCAGCCCGCTCACCATCCCGCTGACCCTGCTGGCCGCCGCCGCGGTCACCCACGGCCACTACTCCACGTCCCTGGGCCAGCTGGCCGGCACGGGCGGCGGCCTCTTCGCCGTGATCGGAGTCGTCGCCCCCTGCCTCGGCGGCCTCGCGGTACGCGCCTTGCTGCCCAGCCGTGCGCTGACCGGCGGCCTGGCCTGGCCGAAGGTCGTCGCACTCGCCGCCGCGCTGCTGCTCACGTACACGAACGCCACCGGCGGGCTCGGGGACCTCGTGAGCCACCCCGATCCGCTGCTGTTCGTCGCCGCGGCGGGGGCCGCCGCACTGATGTGCGGGGCGAGTTTCGGCCTCGGCTGGTGCCTCGCGCGGGCCCTGCGCAGCGACCGCCCCGACGCCATCGCGATCACATTGGCGACCGGTATGAACAACAGCAGCGCCTCCGCAGTCCTCGCCGCCGACCGGCTCGCGGATCACCCGCACGTCCTGCTGCCGGTCCTTGCCTACAGCGTGCTCCAGAAGGTCCTGGCCGGTCTGGTCGACAACGCGTTCACACGATCCTCGGAATTCGCGTCACGAATTACTGAACTTCACGAACTCCGAGAACCGTAAAGCGCAATAGCCCTCTATAAATAGAAGTCCGCCGGACGGGGCACGTTTCGGCCGTGACCTGACGCACGCACATCCGTTGAACCGGCGTGCGGACGCGACTGTGCGGCCGTATGTACCCAGTAAAAGGAGAACGTGATGTCTCGCATCGCGAAGGCCGCAGCTGTCGTGCTCGGCACCGGCGCCGTGGTGATCAGTGGTGCCGGCCTGGCCATGGCCGACGCCGGCGCCCAGGGTGAGGCCGTCGGTTCGCCCGGCGTCATCTCGGGCAATGCGGTCCAGGTCCCGATCCACGTCCCGGTGAACGTCTGCGGCAACACCGTGAGCGTGATCGGCCTGCTGAACCCGGCCTTCGGCAACACCTGCGCCAACACCGACCACGAGGGCGGCAGCGGCAACGGCGGCAGCACCGGCGACCACGGCTACGGCGACTGATCAGAGCCTGAAAAAGGCCCCCGGCGCAGCTGCGCGGGGGCCTTTCCCATGGGCGAAAGCGGAGGCGAAGGCCTCCTATGTGTACCGGTACAGATCCCCGTGCCCGATGAGCGACCGCGGCTTCACGTCCCACGGCGGCATCGGCTGGTCGCCCGCCACCACACTCCCCGTCCCCGAGGCCTTCCTCGCGGGCAGAAAGGCCGTCGACTGCGGATGCCGCCGCTGCCAGCGGTCCCACAGCAGGTCGATGAACGAGTGGTGGAGCCAGAACACCGGGTCGTTCACGGAGGCGGCGCCCAGCATGTGCCCGCCGATCCAGCGGTGCACCCGGTTGTGATTACGGAACCGGGCGTTGCCCACCCCCGACGTCCACCCCTCCAGCTTGTTGCGGAACCCGCGCGAGGAGGTCGAGTTCCAGGGGGCGGAGTCGTAGAGCGAGTCCCGCATCGCCCACTCCAGTTCGTCCTTGGTGGGCAGATTCATCGGGTCGCGTGGGCGGCCGAATTCGCGGGTCAGGAACTCGCCCTCCGTCACCGCCTCGTTGATGTTCCAGTTGCCGCTGTCGTAGGCGAACGGCCCCGTCATCACGCGCTTGTCGGAACGGCGGCCGTTCCCGCCGAGGAAACCCTCACCCCAGATCGAGGAATGCGGCGAGCGGTCCACGGTCCAGTCCCAGTAAGGGACGGAAACCCCGGGGTCGACGTTCTGCAGTGCCCGTTCGAATTCCAGCAGGAAGCGGCGGTGCCAGGGCAGGAACGTCGGCGCCATGTGCGCCACCGGATGCCCGCCGTCCCCGTCGCCGATGTAGAACTCCACATGCATCCGCACGAAATCGTCGTACTGTCCCGAGCGCTTGACCGCGAGCACCGCGGACACGAAGCGCTTCTTCTGCGCCGTCGTGAGCGTGCTCTGGTTCTGCCGCGTGTAGACCAACGCCGTCCCCGTTCATCGTCGTTCTGCGTGCCGCCGTACTCGGGCGCCGCGATCAGGTCGCCGTAATCCGGTCGCCGTACTCAGAGCGCGTCGCGGCGCAGCATCTGGTCGCCGAGCTCGTCCACGGCCCCCCGGGCGGCGCCCAGGGGGGTGGCGTACGACTGGTAGTGGTCGACCATGCTCAGGTAGGTGCCGTCGGCGCGCCGCATCAGATGCAGCGGCCGGCCGTCGACCGTGACGTTCCAGGGATGGGCGCCGGAGGCGTCGGCGTGTGCGCGCATCGACATCGCGCCGCGCTCACCGCGGATATGGCGTCCCCGGTAGGTCTCCTCGAAGTCCGCGCCGGCTGCCTTCTCGTCGTCGTGCGGCTCGCGGAACGCCCGGCCGACGAGCGCGGCGGCCGGCACCACGGCGGCGGCCACCGCGATCCCGATCGCCCCCCGCACCACGGCCTTGCGGGGGACGCCCCCTCCGCCGGCGCGGACCGGACCCAGGCGTGACGTTCCGGCACCCACTCGCTTTCCCCTCTGCACCATCTGGCCCCTCCGCATCCTCATGCGAGGTCGAGGACCGCGCCCGGCGTCGTCTTCAGGAGCGGCGATTCGAGCCCGGCCTGCGGCAGCGCCACGTCCGGCAGCCCCATCCGGTCGGCCCGCGGACCGGAGAGCGGCGGGTTCACCGACGCGCCGGGGGTCGCCGTCTGCACGGGGGAGCCGGGAGTGGCCAGGCCCAGATGATCGATCTTGTGATCCCCCGTCAGATCGGACAGCGGCGCCACGACCCGGGTCGCGGGCAGTTCGGTGCTGAGCGGAACGGCCGGCAGCAGCGGCTGGGGAAGCATGTGTCCCGTGGTGAACCGCGGCGCTTCGGGCCGGCCCGGCAGCGGAACCGGAACCCCGGTCGACAGCTCGGGCGCCTTCACGTGGAGGGCGTTCTCCACACCGTTCAGCGGGACGGGTACGGGTACCTGGCCGCCGCTCGCGGCGGCGGGGGCGGCCCCCGCGCCCGCGGCTGCGAGGCAGCCGGCCAGTACGGCGAATGTTCCTCGGGCAGTTGACTTCATGGTGTGCACGGATCCTTTCGGGCTTCGCGGCACTTGTCACCGCGAAAGGACTAACGACCCGGTGGGCGAGATCAGTGCAAACTTCCCCCAGCCGGTGGAACCAGCCGGAGCTTCAGCTGGTCCAGAAATCCCACCAACGGGTGAGAACCAGCATTCCGATGATTCCGACGTGCAGGACCGGGAGCACCCAGGTGAACTCGCCGAAGAAGGACCGGAGCCAGGGCGGCGCGGGCAGGAATCCCTTGCGCACGTTGTACGAGGTCACGTACCAGAACATGGTGATCGTGGCGACCCACGCGAGGCTGCACCACAGGCACAGCGCGTTGATCCGGTACAGCGACTCGAACTGGAGCCAGGTGCAGAAGCAGACGCCGAACAGCGTGCCCGCGTTGAACGTCAACCAGTACCAGCGCGGGAACCGCCCCCGCGCCAGCAGGCTCATCCCCACTCCGATCACCACCGCGTAGGCGGCGAGCCCCAGCATCGGGTTCGGGAACCCGAACACCGAGGCCTGGGCGCTCTTCATCACGCTGCCGCAGGACACCACGGGATTCAGGCTGCAACCCGGCGTGAAATTCGGGTCCTTGAGCAGCTTGAACTCGTCGAGGGTGATGACCCACGCCGCGAGCAGCCCCGCCGCGCCGGTGATCACCAGAAGCAGGGCGAGCCCGAGCGAAGCGCCTTCGGCGGCGTTCGGCGCATCAACTGATCGCTCATCAAAGCGAGTTGGCTCGGACTGCCGCGGCATCATGTCCGGGCTTCCCTCGGTCCTCGTGGTTCCCATCGGGCGGCTCCTTACTTGTCAGACGCGCAGCTTGCGTACGGGGAGCAGGCAGTGGGCCGCGCCGGTCAGCGTCTCCTCGTCCCCCGCGAACGAGGTGAGGTCCGACTCGGAGACCGGGCTCCCGGGGACCGCCGACGTCCAGGGGCGGGTGGTGAACACGAAGTAGGCGTAACCGCGTTCGGCCGCCGCGGCGAGCCACTCGGGGGGCGCGACGCACTGGGCGTTGAGATAGGGCATGTTGACGACGGCCTGACCGGCCTCGACGAGCAGCGAGACGGGGAAGCTCGGGTTGCGCGTGGCGTCCACGACCTTGCCGACGGGCAGGCCGTTGTTCTCGAGCAGCGTCCGCACGGCCTCGGTCGATGCCTCCTGCCCGCCCGCGCCGTCCCCGAGGGAGTAGGCGAGGAGGAAGGGCATGTCCCCTGCCTCGTCCGGGTGTTCGCCGCTCCAGGCGATGACGGCGAGGGTGCCCAGGTCGGCGGCGCGGAAGGCGCGGTTCTCAGTCGGCGTTGAAGTCACCACGGCAGATTAGCCACGCTCGCCGGGCGCCCCGCCGACGTTTCACCCGCTTGGGTTAACGCCGCCCACTCGAACGAGAAGGCGCCGGCGCCGGACAGGCCAACAGCCAAGCGCAACCAGCCAGGCGCCCGCGCTGAACCGGCCACGAGACCGGTCCGGACAGGCCAAGAGGCCGGTCCCTGTCCGCTCGACGCGGTGGGTCCGGCCTCTTGTGGGCTGTCAGCCGGTGCGCGCGGGGGTGCGCACCTGGGGTGTCAGCTGTTCTCGCCGGCGTTTCCGAAGGCCGGGTTGAGACCGGCGATGCCGTTGACCGTGTTGCCCACGACGTTGACCGGGACGTGGATCGGCAGCTGGCCGAAGTTGCCCGAGCCGACACCGGGGGAACCGACAGCCGCGCCCTGGGCGCCGGCACCGTCGACGGCGAAGGCGCTGCCCGAGGCGGCACCGGCCGCGAGACCGGCGGCAGCCATGACCAGAGCAGCCTTCTTGGCGGAGTTCATCAGAAAAGCCTTCCCGATTGGAGTTTTTTGCAGCTTATGGAGTGATTTGCATGGCGGACGGCAGGAACACGCCCGCGCGGAGCGCTACTTGCCGAGGGGAAGGCCGCCGAGGAGACCGGCGGGGGCACCGGCACCGGCGTCGTTCAGCTTGTCCGCCGTGCCCTGCACCGTGTTGAGGACCGAACCGCCCTGCTGGGTGTCGAGCATGTTGGTGTGCAGCGGCTGGGCGTCGAGCACCGACTGACGGCTGAGGGTGTCGACCGCGCCGTTCAGGCTCGTCGGCGTGAGGTCGGAGGCGAAAGCGGGTGCGGCCGCACCGGCGATGACCAGGGATCCGGCGACGACGGCGGCGGCCTTCAGGGGCTTCATCATGTTCCTTCCTTACGGTGACGACTTGTCACCGGCGACGGAAGGCTCAACGAGCATTTCCGGCAATGGAAACTCCGGGTCCCGAGTATTCGCGGAACCCACACGAACGAAGTTCCCTGGAGTTTTCATATGAGACTTACGAAGAGGTGAATTGTCGGCGCGGGGTCCCCGAACTGCGGCGGGCCGGACATGAAAAGCCCGTCGCGCCGGGGGAGGACCGGCGCGACGGGAGGGTGAGGGCGCCCGCTCTGTCGCGGACGCGCCCCTGTCAGGAGGGTGCGACGGGCAGCGCCGGGGCCTGCGGGAGCGAGGCGGTGGACGGCAGGGGGAGGCCGGTCGACGGGAGGGAGGGCAGCTTCGGCAGGCCCGGCAGGTTCGCGGCGGGCAGTCCGCCGCCGAGCAGGGTGGCCGCGAGCAGGTTCACCAGGCTGGTGACGACGCCCGTGGCGGCCGTGGCCACACCGGCCACGTCGCCCGCCGTGGACGCCTTGATCAGGGCGTCGACCGCGGACTGGACGGCGGCGAGCGCGTCGCTCTTGACGTCCATCGGGGCCTTGGCGGCGTTGGGGCCGGACGACTTGGGGGTCACGGGAGTGGCGGGGGCGGCGCCCTTGACGGCGTCGATGGCCGCCTTGATCGCGTCGGCGTGCTTCTGTGCGTCGGCCGCGGAGAGCTTTCCGTTGTCGGCCTTGAGGACGGCGGTGAGCAGGTCGGTGACCGGGGTGATCACGGAGCTCATGCCGCCGAGCGAGGACGCCTGGCCCAGCAGCGCGTCCGCTCCGGGGACCGGTGCGCGCAGGGCCTCGACGCCGGTGGCGCGTCCCGGATCGCTTTCGGAGGCGAGTGCCGGAGTGGCGGTGCCGAGGAGGATCGTCGCGCAGAGAGCGGCGGTGGCGAAGCGCCGTACGGGCTGAGAAGGCATGGTTGATCTCTTTCGGTGGTGTTTTTCCGATCTTGTGACCACCGTCGGATGGCTGAACGCACCGCGCAACCGAGCCGCGACACGCCGTGCGCCATCCCCCTCGCCTCTCGGCGTGTCGTGCCAGGTGGGGCGCCCGTTCGGGGTGCTGACGATCCGTTCGGGAACACCCCCCGTACGGCGCAACGCACACAACAACGGCCGCCCCCGAAGGGGCGGCCGCGGAAGGGTCCGGGGGAACCGGATCAGTTGTTGTTCTCGCAGTGGTTGCCGAAGGTCGGGTTCAGCAGACCGATGACGTCGACCGTGTTGCCGCAGACGTTCACCGGAACGTGGACCGGCACCTGGGCCATGTTGCCCGAGAGGACACCGGGGGAGTTGGTGGCGGCACCCTGCGCGCCGGCGTCTGCGGCGGCGACACCGGCGGTGCCGGCCAGCGCTGCGGCGGCAACGGTGGAAAAGACAAAGGCCTTCGCGGTACGCGACATGGGGAAGAGCTCCTCGGTCGGTTGGTACGTCTCCGGGAATAAGTCCCGGCGCGTGGCTCAACGCTTGTTCCCGGTGCGGGGTTTCGCCCCCGATCGGGTGATGGAGCGCCATTGACTTAACTGCTTTCACCATTCCGACACACATGACGAGCTTCACGGTTAAATGCTCATCGGTCGGTACAGTGACTCACCTCCCAGCTCGGCGAGGCGATCGCACAAGTGGCACCATTTAAATGTGACTTTCGCATTCTCATTCCGTGATTGAAAAGCTCTTCGTCCCTGAAAGGGAATCGGTCATGCGTCATCCCTTCGGCTCGCTCCTGAGTCGCCGGGCCAGACCCGTCGTGCTGCGGAACACCGCCAACTCCGCGGAAGACGTGCTCAGTTCGAGCATCAGTGAACCGGGACGCGCGCAGCCGCGAAGAACTCCCGCGTACGCCAGCACCCCCGGCTACGACTCGGACGTCTTCGCGGTCGCCAGGGGCAGCAGGCAGCGGGGGCCGGGACTCGGCCTCCGGATGACGCCGCGGCGGGACACGGCCTGGACCGGCGTGCTCTTCGCGGCAGTCGACGCCAGGCCCTAGCGCGTTTCCCCCCAGCACCATGACCAAGGGAAACGCGTATGCAACTGACAGCGACCCCCTCCGGACCCCGTGTCCTGCACGTCACCCAGCCCGTCGACGGCGGAGTGGCCCGCGTCGTCCGTGATCTGACCCGCGCCCAGCTCGGCGCCGGTATGCGGATCAGCGTGGCCTGCCCGCCGGACGGCCCCCTCGCCGGCTCCCTGCGCAGCATCGGCTGCGACGTCCTGCCCTGGCAGGCGACCCGCTCGCCCGGGCCCGGCATCGCCCGTGAAGTGCGCGGCCTCGCCAAGCTGGTGGCCCAGGTGAAGCCGACCGTCGTCCACGCGCACAGCGCCAAGGCCGGACTCGCCGCGCGTCTCGCCGTACGCGGCAAGGTCCCCACCGTGTTCCAGCCGCACGCCTGGTCCTTCGAGGCCGTCGACGGTCCCACCGCCCGGCTCGCCCTGGCCTGGGAGCGGCGCGGCGCCCGCTGGGCCTCCCGCGTCGTGTGCGTCAGCGAGGCGGAACGGGCCACGGGCGAGCGCGCCGGGATCACCGCGCGCTGGGACGTCATCCCCAACGGGGTCGACCTCACCCGCTTCGCCCCCGGCGGCGAACCGCGCGAGGCCACCGCCGATCCGCTCGTGGTCTGCGTCGGACGCATCTGCCGGCAGAAGGGGCAGGACGTCCTGGTGCGCGCCTGGCCCCTCGTGCAGGAGCGGTTCCCCAGGGCGCGGCTCGTGCTCGTCGGGGACGGACCCGACGCGGAGACGCTGCGCCGGCAGGCCACCGCCGCTGTGCGTTTCGTCGGGGCGGGCGACCCGGTGCCCTGGTACCGGCAGGCCGACCTCGTCGTACTGCCGTCCCGCTGGGAGGGCATGGCGCTCGCGCCCCTGGAGGCCATGGCCTGCGGGCGGCCCGCCGTCGTCACCGACGTGGACGGCGCCCGCGAGTCCATGCCCGCCGACCTCGCGCCCCACTGCCTCGTCCCCCCGGACGACCCGGCCGCGCTCGCGCGTGCCCTGACCGGTCTGCTGCGCGACCCCCACCGGCTCGGGGCCCTCGGCGAGGTGGCCCTCCGGCACGCCCGCACGCACCACGACGTACGGCGCACCGCCGACGCGGTCGCAGACGTGTACCGCGAACTACTGGGCGCGGAGCCCACCGAGTGCAGGGAGCCCCTCAACACGTGACCGCGGAACGTACCGTTGCCTCCCCCGCGGGGCAGTCACGCGCGACTGCCACGAGCACCCTGCTCGCCGCGGTCATCCCGCCACGCGCCGCCGCGGGCGGCCGGCTGTCCCAGGCGGGCCGGCCTCCGGCCGAGCGCCACTCCTCCCGCACGTCCCTCCTCGCGGCGGACGCCACGGCGGCCGTGCTCGGCACCCTGGTGATCGAGCCGGTCCAGCGCCACCCCCTGCTCGTGATCGCGCTGGTCGCCGCCGTCGCGGCGGCCAACGCGCGCGCCGGGCTCTACCGCTCCGACGTGCACCGTTTCCTGCTCGACGACCTGCCGGCGCTCGCCGGACGCGTCGTCGCCGTCTGGTGCGTCATGGCGGCCGGGCTCGCCGCGCTCCCGAAGCTCGACCGGCTGCCGGCCGCCACGCTCGGGAGCGGCATCGTGCTGCACTGCGTCCTCGCGGGCGCCTGCCGCGGCATCGTCTACTGGCGGCGCCGCGAGGCCGCGGCGCGCCGCCCCTGCCCGACCCTCATCGTCGGCCCCGGGACCGCCGCCCGGCAGGTCGCCGCCGCGCTCCTGCGCCACCCGCGCTCGGGTGTCCGCCCGGTCGGCATCCTGGCGGCCAAGGAGCTCGAACGCCCGGCCGGCGACGGCCCCGAGCTGCCCGTCCTGTCCACCGCCGACGAACTGCGCCGCGCGGTCATCCAGAACGGGGTGCGGCGGGTGATCCTCCTCGACGGACCCGTCGGCGCAGCTTCTCCCTCGCCCGACTGGGCCGCCTGCCAGTCCGTCCTGGCCGAACACGACTGCGCCGTATGGGAGTTGGACCCGAAAGCCCCGACCGCCCCGGCCGCGTACCCGTACCCCTCGCGGCACCTCGCCGGGTTCCGGTACCGGCCGCAGCCGGCGTCGCCCGCCGCGCGGCCCGGCAGTGCCGGGAAGCGTGCTCTCGACCTCGTCGTCTCCGGGGCCCTGCTCGTCCTCGTCAGCCCGGTGCTGCTGGTGTGCGCCGTGTGGCTGCGCGTCACCGAGGGGCCCGGCGTCGTCTTCCGGCAGGAACGTATCGGGAAGGACGGCAAGCCGTTCACGCTGCTGAAGTTCCGTACGCACCGGCCGAGCGACGCGATGGAGTCCGCCACGCGGTGGAGCGTCGCCAGCGAGCAGCGGATGCGGTGGTTCTGCCGGTTCCTGCGGCGCACTTCCCTGGACGAGTTGCTCCAGCTGTGGAACGTCTTCCGCGGCGACATGAGCCTCGTCGGGCCGCGCCCCGAACGCCCGTACTTCGTCATGCAGTTCAGCGAGACGTATCCCGGTTACGCGGCGCGCCACCGTATGCCGACCGGCATCACCGGGCTCGCCCAGATCCACGGACTGCGCGGTGACACCTCGATCGAGGACCGCTGCCGCTTCGACAACGCGTACATCGACAGCTGGTCGCTGTGGCAGGACGTCAGCATCCTGGTCCGCACGGCGGCCGCGCTCGTCCGTTCCACGGGGAGTTGACCCGGGTGACCGCCACCGCCGCGGACGCCGGTCCGCGTACGGCTCATGCGACCACGGGGGCGCGGCCCGCACCGGCGGCCGCGCTCGTCGCCGCCGTCGGCCGGTACGCGCCCGTGCTCCCGGCCGTCCTCATGGTCGCCGTGCTCGGGCTGCCCATGGCGCCCGGCACCGCCGGGTCCGGGGGCGGCAGCCTCTCCGACGCGGTGTCCGGCCTCGTCGTCGCCGTGTGCGTGGCCGTCACCGTGCGGCGCGCCGAGCGGCCCCTGACCCGTACCGCCGCCGTCGTCCTCGGGCTGCCCGTCGTCGGGATCGCGCTCGCCGCGGCCGGCGCGGACTCACCGTCGACGGCGCTCGTCGGCATGGTGCGCTACTGCCAGATCTTCGTCCTCGTCCCCGTGTCCGTCCTGGTCCTGGTCCGCGACCGCCGCGACTTCCGGCTCCTGGCCTGGTCGTTCGTGGGACTCGCGCTGTGGCAGGGCGTCATCGGCGTCGAGCAGTACCTCACCGGGACCGGCGCCTCGTACATGGGCGAGGACATCCGCGCGGTCGGCACGTTCGGGCCCACGGACGTCATGGGCATGGCGACAGTGGTCTCGTACGGGCTCGTGGCCGCCGTCGGCCTGGCCCTCGGCGCCCGCGACGCGGCCCGCCGCACGCCCGCCCTGCTGTGCGCCCTCGCGCTGCTCGTGCCGCTGGCCCTGTCGTTCAGCCGGGGCGCGTGGATCGCGACCGTCGTCGCCTGCGGCGCACAGGTGCTGCTCGGCGGAGTGCGGCGCGCCGTCCGCCTGTTCGCCGTGGCCGCCGCGGCCGCCGTCGTCCTGGTGGGCGGCCTCGGTGTCGGTACGTCGATGCTCCAGCAACGGATGAGCAGCATCACGCAGGTCACCGACGCCCCCGACCAGTCCGTCACCGACCGGTACACGATGTGGGCGGCGGCGGTCGACATGTGGCGCGAGCATCCCGTGACGGGCGTCGGCCTCAAGGGATTCCCGGCCCACCGCGACAGCCACGCCTCGCTCGCGCTCTCCTCGGGCAGCGACACGGCGGGCGCGGGCGCCGCGTTCGAGAAGCAGCCGCTGCTGTCGCCGCACAACATGTATCTGCTGATCCTGAGTGAGCAGGGGCTGGTCGGCCTTGTGGGGATTGCGGGGGGATGGCTGGCGCTGCTGGTTCTTGGGCTGCGGAGGCTCGGGCGGGATGCGTCGGGCAGGGGTGAGCGCGCCGCCGATTGCGCCCTCGTCGCCTGCGGCCTCCTCCTCTGGCAGCTCGTCGACTTCGTGTACGCCGACATCGGCGGCCCCTCGACCGTGCTGACCGGACTCGTCATCGGCCTCGCCGCGTCGTGGGGCCTCGCGCCCCTGAAGGAGGCGGGCCCGCGGTGACCCTTCCCACCGCGGGCGGCTCCACCCGTACCGCCGTCCCCGCCCAGGCGGCCGCCACCGCACCGCCCGCCCCCGCGCGCGCCAAAGGCCTGAGCGGCCGCCTCGCCAAGGCCGCGCTGCTCACGGCGCTGCTGTCCGCCGCCGGTTCGGTCCTCGGGCTCGCCCGGGACCAGTCCCTCGCCCACCTCTTCGGCGCCGGCACCGAGACCGACGCCTTCCTGGTGGCCTGGACCGTCCCGGAGTTCGCGTCCACGCTCCTCATCGAGGACGGCCTCGCGTTCGTCCTCGTACCGGCGTTCAGCGCGGCCATCGCCCGCCGCGCGCAGGCGGCCGGCCGCGATCCGGTACGGGCCCTCGTCTCGACGTCACTGCCCCGCTTCGGCCTCGCGTTCCTGGCGGCGGCGGTGCTGCTCATCGCCGGGGCGCCCGGCATCGTCCACGTGCTCGCCCCCGGCCTGCCCGACCCGGGCCTCGCCGTCGACTGCACCCGGCTGACGGCCACCTGCGTCCTGACGTTCGGCCTGACCGGCTACTGCAGCGCGGCGCTGCGGGCCCACAGCTGTTACGTACCGCCCGCCGCGATCTACGTCGCGTACAACGTCGGCATCATCGCCACGATGCTCGCGGGCGGGGCGCGCTGGGGGGTGCGGTCGGCGGCGATGGGGGTTGCCGTGGGCGGGTTCCTGATGGTGGCGATCCAACTGCCCGCGTTCCGGCGGAGGTTGAGGGCGGCGAAGGCGGCGGAGCGCGTCGCGGACACCGGCCGACCCATCCCCGAGCACACCCCTGACCAAGCCCTCGACCAACCCCGCGCCCTCCGCCTCGCCCTCATCGCCGCCGTCCTCGCCTTCGCCCTGTGCCGGCAGTCGCAGGTCTTCATCGAGCGCTTCCTCGCGTCGTCGCTCGCCCCGGGCGCCATCTCGCACCTCAACTACGCCCAGAAGATCGCCCAGTTGCCGATGGTGCTCTCCCTGATGCTGTGCACCGTCACGTTCCCCGTCGTCGCGCAGGCCGTGGCGCGCGGTGACATCGCGGCGGCCCGCGCCCGCGTCGAGCGCGACCTTGGCCTCGCCGCCTGCGTCGTCCTCGCCGGCGCCGCAGCCGTCGTCGCGTGCGCCCCGCAGATCGTCCAAGTCCTGTTCCAGCGCGGCGCGTTCACCGCCGCCGACACCGCCGCCACCGCCTCCGTCATGCGCGTGTACGCCCTCGGCCTCCTCGGCCACTCCATGGTGGGCGCCCTGGTCCGCTCCTACTTCTCCGGGAGCCGCCCCACCTGGTACCCGGTCGGCGCGATGGCCCTCGGCATGGCCGCCACCGCCGGCGTGGGCGCGTGGGCCGTCGGCCCCTGGGGCGTACGCGGCATCGCCGCCGCCAACGCCTTCGGGATCACGCTGACCGCCGTGCTCCTGCTCGCCGCGGTGAACCGGCGCGGCGTCCCCGTCGACGTACCCAAGGTGCTGTCCGAGCTGGTCAAGCCGATGGTCGCCGCCGTGGGCGCGACCGGGGCCGGACTGCTCGCCGCGGCTTCCTGCCCGTCCCCGGTCACGGCGGGCGCGGCCGGCTGTCTCGCCGTGCTCGCCGTGTTCTCCGTCCTGCTGTGGGCGCTGCGGGCCGAGTGCCTGGCGCCCCTGGCCCCCGTAGTCCGCTCCATGACCAGAAAGCTCCGGAATGCGCGTTGACACAGGACGCACCGAGACCAGAACCCCCTCCCGGGCCGTGGCCCGCACCCGGCACCTGCTGCCGGCCCGGCCGCTGTGGGTGGCGATGTACCACTCCGTGGACGACTGCCGCGACGACCCGTACGGCATCACCGTCTCCCCCGAACGCCTCCAGGAACAGCTGTGCTGGCTGCGTACGCGCGGGCTCCGCGCCGTGAGCGTGGCGCAGCTCCTCGAAGCCCGCGCCCGCGGCACCGACCGCGGACTGGTGGCCCTCACCTTCGACGACGGCTACGGCGACTTCGTCGAGAACGCCCTGCCGCTCCTGCGCCACTACGACTGCGGCGCCACCCTGTTCGTCCTGTCCGGCCGCCTCGGCGGCGAGAACGAGTGGGACGCGCTGGGCCCCCGTAAACCCCTGCTCTCGGAGCGCGGCATCAGGGCCGCGGCCGCCGCGGGCGTCGAGATCGGCTCCCACGGCCTGACCCACGTCGACCTCACCCGCGCCGACGACCGCGTGCTGCGCGAGGAGACCGAGGGCAGCCGAAGACGGCTGGCGGAGCTGACCGGCCGCGAGGCCGACGGCTTCTGCTACCCGTACGGCCATGTGGACCGCCGCGCCGTGGACGCCGTCCGCCGCGCCGGGTACCGCTACGCCTGCGCCATCTCGCCGGGCACACTCACCGGCGCCTTCGCGCTGCCCCGCTTCCATGTCGGCCAGGAGGACGCGCCCTGGCGCCTGGAGCTGAAATTGCGCCTGCACCGCCTGCGCCGCCGCTCCGTCAGCGCCTCGGAGGCCCGCACATGAGGACCCTGCACGTCATCACCGGCCTCGGGACCGGCGGCGCCGAACAGCAGCTGCGGCTCCTGCTCCGCCATCTGCCCGTCCACAGCGACGTGGTGACCCTGACCAACCCGGGCGCCGTCGCCCGCGGCCTCACCGCCGACGGCGTCCGCGTGACGCACCTCGGCATGACCGGCAACCGCGACCTGGGCGCCCTGCCCCGGCTCACGAAGCTGGTCCGCGAGGGCCGCTACGACCTCGTGCACACGCACCTGTACCGCGCCTGCGTCTACGGCCGGTTCGCCGCGCGCCTCGCCGGGGTGCGCGCCGTCGTCGCCACCGAGCACTCGCTCGGGGAGAGCCAGATGGAGGGGCGCCCGCTGTCCGCCGGGGTCCGCGCGCTCTATCTCGCGGGCGAGCGCGTGGGGCGGGCCACGCTGGCGGTCTCCCCGTCGGTGGCCGAGCGCCTCGCCCGGTGGGGCGTCCCCCGGCACCGCATCCACGTCGTCCCCAACGGCATCGACGTCGGCCGCTTCACCCACGACTCGGAGCGCCGCACCGCCACCCGGCACGAACTCGGCCTGCACCGGGACGACTTCGTCGTGGGCGGGGTGGGCCGCCTCGTGCCCGGCAAACGGTTCGACATCCTCGTACGGGCGATGGTTCAACTGCCGGACTACGTAAGGCTGTTGCTCGTCGGCGGCGGGCCCGAAGAGGGGCGGCTGCGGGAGCTAGCCCGGGAGGCGAGGGTCGGGCGGCGGGTCGTGTTCGCGGGGGAACGCCCGTACGCCTCCCCGTCCGGCCGCGTCGACGACCCCGACCTCCCGGCCCTCATGGGCGCGATGGACCTGCTGGCCTCCCCGTCCGCCGACGAGGCGTTCGGCCTCGCCGTCGTGGAGGCACTCGCGGCCGGCCTGCCCGTCCTCTACGTCACCTGCCCCGCCGTCGAGGACCTGCCGCCGCACCTGGAGACGGCCGCCGTCCGCGTCCCCGGCGACCCCGAGTCGTTCGCACAGCAGACGCTGCGGATCCTCGCGGCCCGCCCGTCCGCCCGCCCCCCGTCACCGGCGGCACACCACTACGGCATCACGCGCTCCGCCGAACAGCACCTGCGGCTGTACGAGGCGGCGGTGAGCGGCCACCTGCGCAGCCCTGATCGAGACCCCCATCGAGACCCCGCGACTTCGAGACCCTGAGATTTCGAGAGTGAGTAAGACATGACCGACGCTCCTCACCGGCGGGTCCGCCCGGCCGGTCCGCTCGCCCGGACGGCGGCCCGCGTGAAGCGCCTCCCCCTGTGGTCCCTGATCGTCGCCGGGGTCCTCCTGGGCGGCCTCACCGGCGGCCTGTACGGCGTACTCAAGACGCCCACGTACTCCGCCACCAGCTATGTGATCGCCGTGCCCGACGAGAAGTCCGACCCGCAGGCCGCGCTCGGCTTCGCCCAGGCCTACGGGCGCGTCGCCACGCAGATCGCGGTGCTCGGCGACGCCCAGGTGTCGGCGGGCGTCCCCGTGAAGACCCTCCAGGACAGCGTGACCGCCCAGACCTCGCCGGACGCGCCGATGGTCGCCGTCTCCGCCACCTCCGCCCGGCCGGGCCAGGCCGCCGCCATGGCCAACGCCGTGGCACGCGCGCTGACCGTCGCCGCCGACCACACGCAGGACAGCACCAAGGTGAAGCTCCTGCAGTTCTCGCGCGCGCTGGAGCCCACGTCCCCGTCGTCCCTGTCCCCGCTGGTCACCGCCCTCGTGGGCGCGAGCGCGGGCGGTCTCCTCGGCGGGCTCGTGATGCTGGTGCGCCCGCGCCGCGAGCACCGGGAGCCGACCGCGACCGTCCCCGGCCCGGCCCCCGCCCCGGCGCCCGCCGCCGAACTGCAGGGCACCGTCTGATGAGACTGAAGAACAGTGGCCTCACGGTCGAGGTGTGCTCCGACGGCGAGCGGTTCGGCGCCCTGGACGCGGAATGGCACACCCTGTACCGAGGCTCGCGCACTGCCACCCCGTTCCAGAGCCACGCCTGGCTGCATTCGTGGTGGCTCTCGTACGGAACGGGCCGCGGCCTGTGCGTCGTCCTGGTCCGCGACGGGGACCGGCTAGTGGCCGCCGCTCCGCTGATGCGGCGGTGGCGTCCCGTACCGGCCCTCGTCCCGCTCGGCGGCAGCATCTCCGACTTCTGCGACGTCCTGATCGACGACAGCCGCGCCGCCGACCTGTCCCGCCGTGCGGCCCACGCCCTCCAGTCCGCGCTCTGGAGACTGGCCCTCACCCACGTCATCGACTTCCGCGAGGTCCGCCCGGGAGGCGCCGTCGAGCGCCTCTACGACCGCTGGCCGGGCCCGAAGCGCCGCCTCGACGACTCGCTCTGCCTCGAACTGCCGCCCGTACCGATGGACGACATCGTCAGCCGCCTCCCGAGGGCACGCGCGCAGCGCGCCCGCGCCAAGATGCGCAAGCTCGACGCCCTCGGGATCGAGCGCCGCGTCGTCCCGTACGACGAGGTCGACGGCTCGGTGCGCCGCCTCGTCGAGCTGCACCGACTCCAGTGGCAGGGCCGCAAGGTGACGACGGAACACCTCCGTCCGCGCTTCGGCGAACACCTCACCCGCTCCGTCGCGCTCATGGCCAGGTCGGGCGACGCGATCGTGACCGAGTTCCGTATCGACGACACCGTCCTCGCCGCCGACCTGACCTTCCTCTCCCCGCGCCTGGCCGGCGGCTACCTCTACGGCGCCCACCCCGGCCTGCGCGAACGCAAGGCCGACGTCGCCACGATGCTGCTGCGCTCGTGCAGCGAGCACGTCCAGGACCGTGACTCCGGCGCCCTGAGCCTGCTGCGCGGCGACGAGCCGTACAAGCACCACTGGCGCCCGCACAGCGTCGTCAACCAGCGCTTCGTCCTCGCCCGCCCCACCACGGCGCCGGGCCTCGCCCTCGCCGTCGGCGACGTCACGGCACGCCGCGTGGCCAAGAAGGCGCTCGCCGCGTGGAAGGCCCGGGGTGGCGACAGTTCCTGAGGACCCTGCCGCCACCGGTCACGGCCGGGGCGGCTCAGGAGTTGCGCGACCACCAGTCGAAGCGCACGCACAGCTTCCCGCCGAGCCAGTACTCCACCCAGTCGCCGAAGTCGAGCGGCGCGCAGTTCGGCGGCGGGGTGACCGGCGGGGTCACGGGCGTCGCCGGCTCCGTGGGCTCCGGCACCGACGGTTCGAGGCGCCCGGAGAGCACCGAGCGGTAGACCTGCGACGCCTTGGGGTTGTCGTCGCACTGCCACACCCCGTGCGGGCAGTAGTCGGTGAGCGTGTTGTAGAGCGGCTTGTGCTGGTCGATCCACGCGAGCATCCGCTGCATGTACTGCGGGTTGTCGCCGTTGCGGAACAGACCCCACTCCGGATACGAGATCGCCTTCTTGTGCTCCTTGGCGAAGTCGACCTGAGCCTGGAGCCCGTACGGCTCGGAGATCTGCCGGTCGAACGACTCGCCCTCGGGCTGGTCGTAGGAGTCCATGCCGACGATGTCGACGACGTCGTCACCCGGATAGCACTTGGTCCACGGGACGGCGTCCCGGCCCCGGCTGGGCGTGAAGTCGAAGCGGAACTTCTGCCCCGGCACCGACCGCATCGCGGTCACGATCCGCTTCCAGTACGCCTTCCAGGCCTCCGGGTCGGGCCCGCACCGGTGGGTGTACGTCGTCCCGTTCATCTCCCAGCCCGGCACGATCACCGTGTCGGGCACCTTCAGGCCGACCAGGCGCTTGGCGAGGGCACGGAAGTGCTCGTCGAACTCGCCGGCCGCGCCCCGCTGGAGGAGCGCGCGGACCTCGGCGTCGCCGAGATGGTCCTCGTTGCGTTCCAGCATCGGGACGTTGAGCACGAAGATGCGGTCGGCGCGTGCCTGCCGCCATTTGGCCCAGGAGTCCAGGAACCCGGGGGCGCCCTCGATGTTGCTCCACTGGTCCCCCGGCAGGTACGTGTGCCCGACGCGCAGCTCGGACCCGCCGAGCCACTTGCTGAGCTGCGCCATCCGTGTCACGCCGGCGGGCCCGTAGTCCAGGTAGGCGCCGAACGCGGGGTAGACCGGGCCGGGCTGAGGGTGCGTCACCCCATCTGTCGGGGTCTGGGTCGGGGGCGGCGTCGGGGTGGCCGGTGGGGGCGGAGTGAGGCCCGGCGTGGGGGCCGGTGCCGGCGGGGTGGATCCGGGGGGTGCGGGCGGCGGCTGCGTACCGGGGGCGGGGGACGCGGAGCCGGCCGGCGGCGTGTCACGGGGCGCGGCGGCGGCCGACCCGGCGCTGACGGAACCGGAAACGATCACCGCTGAGGCGAGGATCCCGGCAGCCTTCAACGGGATGCGCCGGCCCATGGTCCTTCGGCGTTGTGGGGACATGCCAACTCCTCGTGCCGCACTTCCTGCATTGCTGACACTCAGTCATATGAACGCGTGACGCGCCATCGGGAGACCACCCCGAGCACCGCTTTCGTCGCCCGTACGGGTCAACCCGGTCAGCCCGGTCAGCTCGGTCAACCACACGAAAGGAATCTCCCCGCGTGCTCGACGACGGCGTTCCCGCTGTGCTGCTGCGGATCGACCCGAACCCCTTCCACCACGGGACGCTCGGCGCGGTGCGCTCCCTCGGCCGCGCCGGCGTCGACGTCCATGTGGTGGCCGCGTCGGAGCGAAGTCCCGTACGCCGGTCCAGATTTCTGAGCGGGGCGCACCCGCCGCCGGGCCCGGACGCGCCGCCCGCCGAGGTCGGAGCGGTGCTCCGCCGGGTCGCGGCACAGGTCGCCGGGCCCGCCGTCCTCATCCCGATGGACGACGCGGGAGCCGTCGCGGTGAGCCGGCTGCGCGCCGAACTCCTCACCCGCTACCTCCTGCCCGACCAGCCCGCCGGCCTCGCCGAGCGCGTAGCGGACAAGGCCAGGCTCCCCGAGGTGTGCGCGGCGGCGGGCATCTCCCACCCGGCCACGGTCACCCCGGAAAGCCCCGAGGAGGCACGTTCGGCCGTACGGGAACTCGGCCTGCCCGTCGTCGCCAAGTGGAGCCGCCCCTGGCTCGTCCCGCCCGGCACCGGCCTGCGCAGCACCCGCGTGCTCCACAGCGCGGACGAGGCGGCCGCCCTGTACGAGCGCACCGGGGAGGCCGGCAGCCGGCTGCTCCTCCAGGCGTACCTGCCCGCCAGTGCGGGCGGCGACTGGTTCTTCCACGGCCACGTCGACCGCCGGGGCGTGCTGCGCGGCGGCGGCGCGGGCCGCAAGCAGCGCTCCTGGCCGCGCGGCGCGGGCCTGACGACGGTCGGCCGCTGGGTCCCCAATCCCGACCTGGAGGCACTCGTCGACCGGCTCGTCACGACGCTCGGCTACCGAGGCATCCTCGACGCCGACTTCCGCGTCGACCCGCGCACCGGCCGCTACTGCCTGCTCGACCTCAACCCGCGCCCGGGCGCCCAGTTCCGCCTCTTCGCGGACGACGCGGGCCTGGACGTCGTACGGGCCCTGCACCTCGACCTGACGTACCGGCGGCCGCCCGCGCCACGGACCGTCCCCGGGCGGATGTTCGTGGTCGAGAACTACGCGCCGTTCAGCGCGCTGCGCGGTGCGCGGGCGGGGCGCGAACTGGCCTGGTACAGCCGCGACGACCCCGGGCCGGGCCTGGCCATGGCGGGCCTGTGGTGCCGCCACGTGGCCGGACGCCTGTGGCGCGGGGCGCCCGTACCGCAGTCCGGGAGCGATGAACACCCGCACCCGACCCCCGTGATGGACGAAGAGAAGGCGAGCTGCCGCTCATGCACGACCTGCTGATTGTCGGAGCGGGCCCCTACGGGCTGTCCGTCGCCGCCCACGCGGCGGCCGCCGGCCTCGACGTGCGGGTCTTCGGACGCCCCATGGCCTCGTGGCGCGACCACATGCCGCGCGGCATGTTCCTGAAGTCGGAACCCTGGGCGTCCCACCTCTCCGCCCCGGGCGCCGGCTTCGGCCTCGACGCGTACTGCGCGCTCCAGGGCACCACGGCCCGCCATGGCGAGCCGATCCCCGTCGAGACGTTCGCCGCGTACGGGCTGTGGTTCGCGCGCTCGGCCGCGCTGCCCGTGGACGAGCGCACGGTGACGACCGTGGACACCTGCCCCGGCGGCTACGCCGTGCGCACCGAGGACGGCGAACTCGTCCGCGCCCGCGCGGTGGCCCTCGCCGTCGGCGTGCTCCCCTTCGTGGAGATCCCCGGGACGCTGCGCGGCCTCGGCCCGTCCCTGGTCACCCACAGCAGCCACCACAGCGACCTCGCCCGCTTCCGCGACCAGGACGTCACCGTCGTCGGCGCGGGCCAGGCAGCCCTGGAGACGGCGGCTCTCCTCGCCGAACAGGGCACGCGCGTAAGGATCGTGGCCCGCTCGACGGCCCTGTCCTGGAACACCCTCCCGCCCCCGTGGGCCCGCCCCTGGTGGCAGACCCTGCGCGCCCCGCACAGCGGCCTCGGCTGCGGCTGGCGCAACTGGTTCTACGCCGAACTGCCCGGCGCCTTCCGCCACCTCCCGGAGACGACCCGCGCCCGCGTCACCGCGACGGCCCTCGGCCCGGCGGGCGCCTGGTGGGTACGGGACCGGGTGACCGGCCGCGTCGACATCCACCTCGGCCGCGAGATCCGCGAGGCGCGGCTGTACGGCGGCCGGCTGCGGGTGGCGACCTCGGGACCCGGCGACGGGCCCCCGGAGTTCGAGACAGACCACGTCATCGCGGCGACCGGCTTCCGCGCGACCTACGCCCGCATGGGAATCCTCACGCCCGCACTGCGCGCCGCACTCGGCCCGGACCGGCACGCGGCCCCCCGAGTCGGCGCCGGCTTCGAGTCCCGTGTGCCGGGCCTCTTCCTCGCGGGCCTGACCACCGCGACGGACTACGGCCCCTCGATGCGCTTCGTCCACGGCGCCACGTTCACGGCCCCCCGCCTCGTGCGCGGCGTCCGGCGACGGCTCAGGGAAGAACGCCCGGCGGCAGGCGTCACGTTGCCGGGCAGCAGGGCGGCGCGGGAGCACGTACCGGCGGCCGAACGCTGAAGGCGTCGGACAGATGACGGGACCGCCGCCGCTGCGTTGTTCACGGCCCCTGCCTCGTGCGCGGCGTCCGGCGACGGCTCAGGGAAGAACGCCCGGCGGCAGGCGTCACGTTGCCGGGCAGCAGGGCGGCGCGGGAGCACGCACCGGCGGCCGAACACTGAACGCGTCGGACAGATGACCGGGGCCACCGCCGCTGCGTTCGCGCCGGCGGCGTCCTTTGGAGTGACGGTCGGGGCGTACGGGTGAATCGGTTCTCCAGCGGCGGCCACGCGGTGGTGGACTGGCCGGGATGCGAGACGGGCCCCCGCTGTCTCCCCCCTCAGCCGTCGGCGATGTCGCCGCGGGTCGGCAGCGAGGCGGCCCTCTCCGCCGGGCCGGGAAAAACATGACGGTGGTTCTTCCCGGCCCGGCGTACGGCGAGGGAGTCACCCGGCGGCGCCGCGTCCCCGCCGGTAGAGGATCCCGCCGCCGATCAGCAGCGCCGCACTCGCCGCCGCTGCGGCCAGCACGTTCTGGTCGGTCCCGGTCTGGGCCAGCCGTTCGTGCCCGCCCATGACATGGGCCGCCCGCGCCTCGGGCTCGGTCAGGCCCTGCGCCGCCGGCGGCTGCTTCGTGACCGGGGGCTCCACGCTGCGCACCGCGGGCGGAGCGGCCTCGGAGCTGTCCTCGGGCGCGGCCACTCCGTCGGAACAGCCGTTGCCCATCGCGGGGTTGGCGACCCCGGTCACGTCCACGGTGTTCCCGCACACGTTCACCGGAGCGTCCACCGGTGCCTGTACGGAGTTGCCCGACAGGATGCCGGGGGAGCCCGCCGTCTCACTGCCCGCGTGCGCACCGCCACTGTCGTTCCCCCGGGACGAGGGGGCGGCGGCGCGGTCGGAACCGGTGCCCTGGGCGGACACCGGACGCGAACCGCCTTCGTTCGCACAGGAGTTGCCGGACGCCGGGTTCAGCGCGCCGACGACGTCGACACTGTTGCCGCACGCGTTCACCGGGACGTCCACCGGGGCCTGGACCGTGTTGCCCGAAAGAATGCCGGGGGAGCCCGCCGCCTGCCCGTCCGCGCCCGACGCGGCGAACGCACTCGAGCCGGGCAGGGACAGAATGCTCGTCGCGGCGGCAGCCGCGACCATTCCCAAATTCAGGGCCTGTCGCATTGAGTGGTCTTCCTGCTCGCTAGATGAAAGAGCCGGCCTTGGAGTTCGAGGCGTCCAAGGCCGGCTCAGCCACGGCCTGTCGGCCGGGGCGAGGGATCAGTCGTTGTTGGCGCAGGCGTTGCCGATGGCCGGGTTCAGACCCGCGATCCCGTTGACGGAGTTGCCGCACACGTTGACCGGTACGTGGACCGGGATCTGCAGGAGGTTGCCGGAAAGGACGCCCGGCGAACCGACCGCGGCACCCTCGGCACCCGAGTCGGCGAACGCCGGAGCGGCCATACCGAGAGCCAGCACAGCACCGGCGATGATCGTCGCGCTCTTCTTGAGAGTCACTCTCTCTACCCTTCTTTCGTAGGTCATGACGGACGCCAGGACCTCGGTATGAAAAACGAGCGATTAAGCGGAAAGAATTGAGCCGTCCGCGTTAAAGAACGCGCTCGGAGCAGCCGGTTCGAAGCAACCGTGAGGCAAAGAAAACGGGCCGCCCGCCTGCGAAGGCGGACGGCCCGGGTTTCCGGGAGGCCGGGAGGCCGGATTCCCGGGAGACCGGATCAGCCGTTGCCGGTGCCGTTCCCGGAGAGGACGGGGATGTCGTCCACGATGTGCGAGAGCGGCTCGTCGCCCTTGCCCTGCGTGGAGTTCTCCGCGCACTGCTGGTTCTGCGGCGCGGACAGGACGGGGACGTCCTGGACGGAGACCGGCACGAAGAGGCCGAACACGGGGCCCACGTTGCCCTTGACCGGCAGGCCGATGCAGGGCTTGTTCAGCGAACCCTGGACCGCGCCGAGCTGCGGGCTCTGGGCCCCGTCGGTCGTGGAGTTGCCCTGCGCCTGGGTGGCGCCGTTGCCGCTGGAGGACGTGGGGCCGGACTCGTCACCGATGGCCAGGGCCTGAGGAGCTGCCGCAGCCGAGACGCCGACGACCGAAACGGCGACCGCGGCCGCTGCCATTGCCTTCTTGAGCATTTTCTGTTCCTTTTTCGACAGACGTCAGTTAACGCTCCCTGGTCAACAGGCCCGTCGGCGCAATGGTTGCGGCCCTTCACTCGGTCGGGCCGTGCACGCGGAAAATGATCGACCGATTGTCATTTTTTTCGAGAGAACCCTGAGTGAACCCGTGAGGGTGAACCGGGACAACCATGTGCGTAAATCGGAGTTGGGCAGGGGGCTCCCGGGTCGGGGGCCACAAGAAAGGGAAAACATCATGATGAAGAAGGTCATGGCGGCTGCCGCAGTCGCCGCCTCGGTCGCCGGTATCTCGGCCGTCGCCGCCCCCCAGGCCATGGCGACCGGCAACGACACCGGCACCACGTCCTTCAGCGGCAACGGTGCCGAGCAGGCCTACGGCAACTCCGCCACGTACGGCAACATGAGCCCGCAGATGGCGCTCATCCAGGGCTCGCTCAACAAGCCCTGCATCGGCCTCCCGGCCAAGGCCAACGTCGGTTCGCTCGTCGGCGTCGTGCCGGTCTCCGTGCAGGACATCCCGATCCTGTCGGCCCCGCAGAACCAGCAGTGCGTCGAGAACTCCACGCAGGCCAAGGGCGACGAGCCCCTCTCGCACATCCTGGACCAGATCCCGGTCCTCTCGGGCAACGGCGTCGGCAACAACTGACCCCGCGCGTCATTCCGTTGGGTCCCCGGCCTGTCCGGCGGCCCAACGGCCATGACCGTCGCCGGGCCAGATGTCCCGCGACACGATCTCGTCCCACTCCCGGTCGGGCGCACCCGGCAGCGTTCTGCCCTGGTCCCGCCACCGGTCGAGCAGTTCCCCGTAAAGGGGTTCGTCGATTCTGTATTCGGGCGACTCCCGGCTCTGCGGAATAAAGCCTTTGAGCGGTCGGCGCTTCTTGTTCTCAGGCACAGTACTTCGCCTTCCTCGGGGCGATCTCTGGCTTCCTGTTCCATATTCTTCGGTCGCCGAAACAGCCCGTAACAGCCCCCTTAGGGCGAAAGAGTTACTTCCACGCGGCACGCGGGACGGACACCGTCCGATTTATTCGGCTGGCATACGGTTCCGGAAGACCTGTCCCCCCGCTGTGGAGCGAATAAGGTGACAAAGAGTCCTTCACGAACCAGCCGTCGGAAAAAAGTCCGCATCGGTGCGGCAGCCCTAGGGGCTCTTCTCGCCACCGCCGTTTCCGTGGCGGGGAACTCCGTTTCCGCGATGCCCTACAAGATTCAGCGCGTCGATGCCTTCGGCGGTGTCGAAAACCGTCCTGACCAGGGCGCCGGCACAAACATCCTGCTCATGGGAACGGACACCCGGGCCACCATCACCGCCCGGGAGAAGAACAAATTCCACGCCGGCGGAGTCGCCTGCAACTGCACCGACTCCCTCATGCTGATCCACGTATCGCAGCGCCGCGACCACGTCAGCGTGGTCAGCCTCCCCCGGGACTCGTACGCGGAGATCCCCGAGGAGCGGAACGCCGCGACGGGCGATGTGCGCCCCGCCCACGCCGCGAAGATCAACGCGGCCTATCAGCAGGGCGGTCCCGCGCTCACGATCCGCACCGTGGAATCCATGACGAACGTCAGGATCGACCACTTCCTGCAGATCGACTTCCGCCGCTTCATCGACAGCGTGAACGCCGTCGACGGCGTGGACGTCTGCACCTCCCGCCGGCTCTCCGACTCGGCCACCAAGCTGGACCTGCGCCCCGGCCGGCACCGCCTCGGGGGCGGTCAGGCCCTGCAGTACGTCCGCTCCCGCCACGTGGACAACAGCGCCGACCTGGGCAGGATCCAGCGCCAGCACCGGTTCCTGGTCGGCGTCCTCAAGAGGCTCGACGCCGGCCGGTTCCTCGCCGACCCGGTCAAGGCCGACAAGCTCGCGCGGACCGTGCTCGGCTCCACCAAGGTCGACCAGGGCTTCACGCGGAAGGACCTCATCTCCTTCGCCCGCGACATGACTCAACTGCCCACGAACCGGACCGAGTTCACCACCGTGCCCATCGCCGGGTTCAACCCGGACATCCCGGGCGTGGGCTCGACGCTGAAGTGGGACAAGGCGGCGGCGAAGAAGACGTTCGACACGCTCAACCAGGACCGCGAGCTCACCCCGCGCAACGACACCACCAAGCCCGCCGACCCCCCGCGCATCGGGGTCGAGCAGAAGTTGCGCGGAAACACGCTGGCCTGCGCCTGACCATCTGTGCGCTGGGCCATTCGGGTTGCATTCCGCAACCGCTGTCCGTCCGGCTCGGTTGATGACCATGCGGCTTCCGGAACGGAGCCCGCCGATTGAAGGGATTCACCATGAAGAAGCTGTGGGCAACCGCGGCCATCGCTGCGTCCGTCGCCGGTATGTCGGCAGTCGCCGCCCCCCAGGCCCTCGCCGTCGGGGACGACACGGGCACCACGTCGAACAGCGGAAACGGCGCCTCCCAGGCGTTCGGCAACTCCGCGACGCACGGTGACATGAGCCCCCAGCTCGGGCTCATCCAGGGCTCGCTGAACAAGCCCTGCGTCGGCCTCCCGGCCAAGGCCAACGTCGGCTCGCTCGTCGGCGTCGTGCCGGTCGCCGTCCAGGACATCCCGATCCTGTCGGCCCCGCAGAACCAGCAGTGCGTCGAGAACTCCACCCAGGCCAAGGGTGACGAGCCGCTGTCGCACATCCTGGACCAGATCCCGGTCCTGTCGGGCAACGGTGCCGGCAACAGCTGAGTAGCTGAGTAAGCGCGGAAGCGGGGCAACCGGTCACCGGTTGCCCCGCTTCTTTGCGTTCGTGTTCTTCACGGGAGAAGGCACGTTCCTCACGGGAGAAGGCCGGCGGTGGTGACCGCCGGCCTTCTCGGTGTCCGTGGCTGTCTTCAGCTGCTTTCAGCTGACAGACGGGAGAACGTTCGTCACCGGGGCCACGAGGTCGGTGACCTGGTGCAGCTCGTTCAGCTTGTTCAGGCCGCCCAGCTGCTGGGTCACGGTGGGGATCTCGCCCTTGTGCTCGGCCGGGATGCCGGTGGTGGCGAGATCGTCGAGGCTGATCGGCTTCACACCGAGAGGTGAGCCGGGGGCGGCCTGGGCGGCGGGCATGGCGAGAGCGGAGGCGCCGGCGGCGAGAGCGACCGCGGCGAGAACACGTCGTGTGGAGATCATGCCCGTATCAACGGAATTCGGACGCCCGGGGAAACGGGGGCGAGGGTTCGCACACCCGACGGGCGTACGGATTTCGCCCGTGCCGGGGGCGCGCGGTGGGCGGTGTGAAGGTTCGTCGGGGCGCTGAGGTGGAGATACAGTCCGGCAGGGTCGGAGCGGGGCGCGGACCAGGGGAAGGGCCGACATGCTGGAAGTTGTGGCGCTCAGTGCGCTCACCACGTTTCTCACCGGGATGTGGAACGGGGCCTCGGGCGAGATCGGCAAGCAACTGAGCGTGTCCACCGGTGTGTTGGTGAGACGCACGCTGGGACGGGACGCGCCCGTGCCGACCGGTCCGGAGGGCTGGGAGGACCTGGCCCGTCAGATGCATGAGCGTCTGGGTAGGGATCCGCAGCTCGCGGGGGAGTGGCTGAGGCTCGTACAGAGTCTTCCGGAGCCGACGGGTGCGGGGACGTGTGCGGGTGGACTTCCGCCCGCGCCACGGGATTTCACCAATCGTCAGAAAATCGTCAAGCGGCTCAAGCGGGAAGCCACGCGGCGTCCTGCGGGCCGGCCGCGTGTCGCGCTGCTGCACGGGCCGCCGGGAATCGGCACCACGTCCGTGGCCCTGCACCTGGGTGCTCTGTATCGATCTCGCTTCCCTGACGGGCAGTTCTACGTCGATCTGCGGGACGCCGCCGGGGAGAACGGGCTCGACCCGGCCGCCGTCCTGTTGCGTCTGCTCCTGAACATGGGCGTCGAGCGCGACCGGATGCCGCCCACGGCGGCGGGCCGCGAACAGCTCTACCGGCGGCTCACCGCGCACCGTAAGGCACTGGTCGTCGTCGACCACGCGTCGTCGTACGCACAGGTGCGGCGGCTCGTTCCGGCGTCGCCCGATGTGTTTCTGCTGGTCGTGGTGTCGGGGCGGCCGTTCGCGCTGGACGCGGAACGGGTGGCCGTGGCCGGGCTGAGCGACCGGTACGCGGTCCGCATGATGCGGAAGGTGGCGGGGCGGGAGCGGGTTGCCCGTGCCCGGCGGGAGATGCCGGCGCTCCTTGAGGGGTGCGGGGGCAATGCCTTCGCGCTGAAGACGGCGGCTCTCGCGCTGCGGGACCGGGAGGACGTACGCGTTCCGGACCAGGGTCTTACGGGTGATCCCGTACGGGACACGATCCGGGGCGTGTGCGATCGCCTGCGGCCGGAGACGGCGCGGATGTGCCGGCTGGTAGCGCTGGGCGGATGGCCTGCGATCGACGCGCACCTCGCCGCTGCGGCAGCGGACGTGACGGCTGAGGAAGCCGACGGGATGCTGGCCGAGGCGGCGGAGGCGCGGCTCCTGGAGCTGGTGCCGGGCGATCGTTATCGCTTCCGGCCCGAAGTGCGGCGCTATCTCGCGGACACGGCCGGGCCCGAGCTCGGTACAGCGGCGTGTTCCGCCGCCGTGGACCGCGTGCTCGACGCCCTGCTGCGGCGCGCGCTGCACGCGGCGCACTCGGCCCTGCCGCAGAGCTGGCGCACCGAGCCCGCCCCGGAGGAAGGGCCCGCGTACGGCGGCGAGGCGGCGGGGGTCGCCGCGCTGGGAGCAGAGGTCGGCAATCTGGTGCGGGCGGTGTCGGTGGCCGAGGAGTACCGGCACGTCGATACGGCGCTGCGCCTGGCGCGCGCCCTGTGGCCGCTTCAGCTGAAGGCCGGGTACTGGGACGAGGTGCTGCCCGCGCTGCGTGTCGCCGTCCGCTGCGCCGACGAGCGTGAGCGGGAGTCACGTGAGCCGGAGGCGCGTATGGCGGAGGCGCGTATGGCGGGCGCGTTGCACTTCCAACTCGCGCACTGCCTGGGCGAGTTGAAGCAGTTCGAGGATGCGGGGCGGGAGGCGCGGGCCGCCGTCGAGTGCGAGCGGGCGGCCGGACACCTGCGGGGCGAGGCGTCGGCGGTGGAGTTGCAGGGCCTGCTCGGGCTGCAGGACTGGAAGTACGAGCCGGCGTACGAGTGCTTCGTCGAGTCGGAGGGGATCTACCGGCGGATCGGGGCGGGTGAGGAGGGTGCGGGGGATGTTCCCCGGGCTCTCGCGCTCTCCGGGCGTCATCAGGGGCGCGCCCTTAGGGGCCGGGGTCGGCTGGACGAGTCGCGTCGGCTCCTGGAGGTAGCGGTGGACTACTTCAAGGTGCAGGGCGAGGCGTACAACCAGGCACGCTCTCTCACCGACCTCGCGGAGACGCTCCATGACGCGGGTGAGGACGCCGAAGCGATCTCGCGGATCGCCGAGGCGGAGCGGCTGCTCACCCCGGAGGCCACCCCGCACCTGAGCTACCTGGCGAATCTGCGTCTGCGGTGCGAGGGGGCCGGCTGACGGTCACCGAGTGCGGGCCTTGGGCTGCGTGGACGGTGAGTGTGGTGGGGCGGTCGTCGGGTGCCGGTGTCTTGTGGGACGTCAGCCAGGCGTAGAGGGCGGAGGCGTACGCGGCCGGGTCGAGGTCCGCGTCCGGTCCTGCGGACAGCTCGAAGAGGCCGTGGCTGCGGGTCCGAAGTGTGCAGGTGTCCGGGCCGCTGACGTATGCGGCGGCGGAGCAGTGTGCGTGTCGGCGGAGGACCTCTGCCGTCCATGCCACTGGGCTGCCGAGGCGCGGGTCGTCCGGTGCGCCGTCCCGCACGATCAGGTCGGCCGACTCCAGGTCACCGGGGTTGCGGGTGTCCTCGTGCACGGCGAGATGGGCGTCGCCGTCGGCGTCGTAGGGCTGCACGGTGGACCGCTGGAGTGTGATGTCGGTGCCCTGGACTCGGGTCAGTACGTGGAGGGGGGCCGTGCGGTGCGGGGGGTCGTAGGGCGGGAGGGGGAGGGGTTCGAGGAGGGCGGGGGTGGTGGGTTCGGGGAGGTCGAGGAGGGCGTAGAAGTGCTTGCGGAGGAGTGGGGCGGAGGCGCCGGGGGCGGAGGTGACGAAGTCGGCGGGGTGCGGGGAGTGGGTGTGGTGGGTGCTTTCGACCTGCGGGCGCAGCGGGGCGTGCGGGTCGAGGCGGGGGGCGTTGCGGACGAAGGTGGCGAGGGGCGCGTCGGGGTCGAGCCGGTCCTGGTCGGCGGCGGCCAACAGGACAGGAACGTCAAGGGCGGCGGCGTAGTACGTAACGGCGCCGAAGTCACCGATCACGAGGTCGGCGGCCAGTAGGGCCTGGCGCCAGCCGAGGTCGGGGTCGATCAGGGTGAGGCCGCTGCGGCGGGCCCGGTCTAGCCAGGCGCGGATCTGGCCGGGGCCGTGCCCGTGCCAGATGTTCGGGTGCAGGACGGCTGCCAGGCGGTAGTCGTCGGCGGGGAGTTCGGCGGTCAGGCGGGGGAGCAGACTGGGGAGGACGTCCTGGCCGCCGCCGTCACCGAAGAACCCTTCCGGGTTCCAGGTGGAGTTCAGTACGACGAGACGCTGGCCTTGACGTACCCCTAGGGCGCGCCGGAATCGGTCCCGGTAGGGGCGGGCGGCGAGCATCCGGTCGAAGCAGGGGTCGCCGGCGAGTACGGCGGAGTCGACGGCCGGCGGGCAGACGTGCCGCAGCCGCGCCAGCTGCTCGGGGTGGGAGAGGACGAGCCCGTCGACGAAGGGCGAACCGTCCGCGAGGAGCCAGTCTGGCGATAGCCCGAAGGTCGCATCCGCGTTCTTGGAAGCGTCCGGCTCGTGGCTCGTGGCTCGCGGCTTCCGGCTTCCGGCTTCCGGCTTCCGGCTTCCGGCTTCCGGCTTCCGGCTTCCGGCTTCCGGCTTCCGGCTTCCGGCTTCCGGCTTCCGGCTCCCGGCTCCCGGCTCCCGGCTCCCGGCTCCCGGCTCCCGGCTCCCGGCGTGCGTAGTTTCTTAGTGTATCCAACGCCATGCGAGAGAACGGTCAACTTGCCCTGGATCAGGTCGAGTTGGCCGCCGAAACTCGCCGACACCGCAAGGTCGACCGGCGTCGCGAGGGCCTGCTCCCAGGGCAGTACCGGCAGCCCCAGCCCCGCGAACAGCTCGCTCACCCCCGACTGGAACGGCGACGACCCCGTCGACGTGACGAGGAGCTGTACGCGGAAGTCGTCATGGAACAGGGGCAGCACATCGAGGAGCCGTCCGGCCGAGGTGACGTTGTGGACGACCAGCAGCACACGGCGGCTCGCCGCCCGGCTGGTCCACAGCCCGGCGTCCCGACCGACCGGCACACGTATGTGCCGGGGCTCCGTCGCCCCCACCGGCCACCTCCTGATCGCACACGTTCCACCGGGCGATCACCCTAACGGGCTCGGAGAACTCAGAGGTCGAGCGTCGGAACGTGGCCGCCGGGCGCGGGGCGTACCCGCGTCAGCAGGCATTCCTCCAGGAGGGTCGCGTAGATCCCGGCCCGAGTGGGGGCAGGGTGGTTCGGGGGCCAGACGCGTCGGCGGTAGACGCAGCGGTGGCCGCGGAAGAGGACCACGGCCGTGGCGGCGACGACCGTCCCGCCGGTGGCGCCAACCGTCCCGCCGGTGGCGCCGGTCGTCACTTCCCAGGTGAGCGACTCCAGTTCGCAGCCCCGCCGTTCACAGAGATCCCGGACAGCGCGGCTTGCGTACCCGAGGAATTCGTCGGCGTACTCGCGCGGACCAGTCGTGGGCGGCCAGGCCATCAGTCCCTGTCGGAGGTGGTGTCCGTGGTGCCGCGGGTCGTGTTGAAGGTGAGGTTGGAGAAGTCCCGGCCCTGGACCAGAGTGCCGACCTGGGCGTTTCCGCCCACGATGTTGTGCACGTCGCCGCCGGCGGCGCCCGCCTGGGCCTCGCGCCACCACTCGTCGAGCCGTGCGCGGAACTCGCCGTCCAGAGCGGCCCGTACACCGAGAGCCGTGGCCAGTGCCTGGGCGCGCATCGGGTCGGCGGGGGCACCCTCAAGGTCGGCGACCTCCAGTTCGCCGGAGCTGACCTGAGGCTCCGCCCCGTCCTCCTCCGAACGCCGCTGGAACGGGCGCCGTACCAGCGCGGTCAGCCCCTGCCAGGTCTGGCGTCCCGCTTCGCTGCCGAGGCTGCCGGCGAGTGCGGCGAGGGCCGCCGCGGTGATCGGGTCCATGCTGGGGCTCCCCCTCGGTCGGCGTCGGATCGTCCTCAGCCTAGGGCCCGTCGTCGAATTCCCGCCTGCCGGGCGCCGCCTGGCCCTAGGTCCGCGCGGACGCATCGTCACGTCGCAGGCCTGCCCATAGTGTTGGCGCATGGCTGAGGAGACGCGGAACAGTGTGGACGGGCGTGCGGACCTGGTCGTCCAGTCGGGGCACATAGGAGAGCTGCATCTGCACCAGCACGGCCCGGAACTTCCCGCGCCGCCCTTGCAAATCCCGCCCGCCTTCGGCCCGTTCGAGAACCGTCACGCCGAGCAGGAGCGCATCGCGCGCGCCCTCGACGAACACCAGCTCCAGGGCGGCCCTCCGGTCATCGCGCTGACCGGCATCGGCGGCATCGGCAAGACGGCGCTCGGTTTCCACGTGGCCCGCGGCTTCACCGAGCGGTACCCCGACGGCGTGCTCTACGTCGACCTGGACGACCTGCGCCGGGACGACGGCGTCGTCGAGGTGGCGGACGCCGTCGGCGAACTCCTGACCGGGCTCCGCGTGAAGCCGGCATGGCTGGAACGGTCCCAGGGCGGCCGTATCAAGCAACTGTGGGCGAAGACCCGGGACCAGCGGATCCTCGTGGTCGTCGACAACGCCCGCTTCGGGACCGAGGTGCTTCCTCTCGTCCCGTCGTCGTCCCGCAGCCTCGTGATCGTCACCAGCCAGGGCGCCCTGTACGACCTCGACGGCATCGCGGCGGTCGAGGTGCCGCTGGGCCCGCTGGCCGTGGACGACGCGGCGCGGTTGCTGGGGCGCCTCGTGGACGACCCGCGGCTGACGGCGGAACCGGACGCGGTGACCGACCTGGCGCGGGGCTGCGGCGGGCTGCCGGCCGCGCTCCTGGTGGCGGGGCAGTGGGTGCGCAAGTACCGCCGGCGCAGCCTGTCCCGGCTCGTCGCGGAACTGACGGCGGAGTTGCACGAGAAGGGCATTCCCATGGTTGAGGCGGTATGGGACGCGGCGTACGCGGGTCTGACGCCGGAGGCCGCGCGCCTCTACCGGCTTCTGCCGCAGCATCCCGGCCCGAGGGTCGAGGCGCCGGCCGCCGCCGCTCTGCTGGCGTCCGGTCGCGCGGTCGCGGAGGACGCGCTGGAGGAGCTGGAGTCGGCGGGGCTGCTGGAGCCTGTGGGGCGGCTGGAGTCCGCGGGGGTGCTGGAGTCCGCCGAGCCTCTGGAATCCGCTGAGCCCATGGAAGGCGCGCCCCAGGGCTGGCGCCTGCACGGCCTCCTGCGCGGACACGCGGAGCGGCGCGCGCGGCACGAGGACCCCGACGGAACGGAACGAGCGCGGGCCCGCCGCTCGCTGATCTCCTGGTACCGGCGCCAGGCCGCCCACGCGGACGACCTGGCGGCGGGCTCGCGGTTGCGGCTCGCGGTGACACCGGACCCCGTCGACGCAGACGTGCCGGACGTACTCGACATGCCCGGTGTGCCCGGCGTACTCGACGTGCCCGGTGTGCCCGATGTCGAATTCTCCGGGAAGCCGGAAGCGCTGAGGTGGCTGGAAGCGCAGCGGCACGCCCTGTTCGGCTGTGTCCAACTCGCCTTCTACGACGGGCAGTTCGAGGACGCGTGGGCCCTGTGCGAACCGTTGTGGACGCACTTCCTCGACCACCCGCACTACGCGGACGTCACGGACGCGTTCCGTACGGGTGTGTCCGCCGCCGACCGCGCGGAGTATCTGCCGGCCATGGTCCGGATGCGGCTCCAACTGGCCCGTCCCCTCTGGGAACAGGAGCGGTACGAGGAGGCGGCCGAGCAGCTGAGGCAGGCCCTCGGCGCAGCCGCCGGCCTGGGGGAGTCGAAAACCGAGCGCAAGCTGCTGGCGTCGACCGTGGAGTTCCGGGGCGTGCTCAAGGCGGAGACCGGGGACCTGGCGGGCGCGGCGGCCGACTTCGAGGCGTCGAAGGCGATCCACGAGGAGATCGGCAACGCGTACGGAGTGTTCCTCCAGACCTATCTGCTGGGCAAGAACGCGCTGCGCGGCGGGCAGTACGAGGAGGCGGTGGCCCTCCTGCGCCCGGCCCACGACATGGCTGTGGAGCAGAAGCGGGAGCGGATGGAGGCGCGGTCCGCGCTCGAACTCGGCAGGGCGCTACGCCTGGTGGGCCGGCCCGAGGAGGCGCAGCCGCTGGCGGAGGCCGCGCTCGCCGGGGCGCGGCGGCGCGGTTCCGGCACGGACGAGGTCCGCGTACTGAAGGAGCTGGCGCACCTCGCCGAGGCCCGGGGGGACGCGGACGCCGCCCTGGAGCACCGTACGGCGGCGAGCGCCATCGAGGCCCGGAACGGGGTGTCGGCCGAGGGGGCTCAGATTTCGTAGTCGACGTCGTCCGCCTCCGGGAGCGCGAGATGTACGCGGACGGTCAGCGTTCCCGTATCGCACACCAGCGACGCGGGAACGGCGACCGAGGCCGGACCGGCGCTCAGCCAGGCGTGCACCGCGGACGCCACGGCCGCCGGATCGGCGTACGACATCTGGCCGTCCTCGTGGTGGGGCTCCACCCGCACGCTGAACAGGCCTGCCGTGCGGTGCCTGACCAGGCACCGCCGGGGTGTCAGGACCGCGACCGCCGTCCGGCAGAGCGGCGCCTGAGCCAGGACCTGGGCGGTCCACCCGCCCGCCGTCCATACGGTCGCGTGGACGCCAGGGCCCGTCGTCTGCGCCGCTCGGCGCCACAGCACCGCCGCACTCTGCACCTGGCGGGGCCCGGCGGCCGGGTGCTCGGCGGCGATGTGGTGCACCGGCTCGTGCGTGTGCGTGGGGAAGCGGTCGACGGCGATCCGGTCACCGTCCACGTCGGTCCGCACGGCGAAGGCGACGGGCCGGCGCGGCACGGTGGAGGGCGGCGGGAACGCCCGCGCCTCCGGCTGCCCGTCCGGTGGCGGGCGTAGTCCGAGCAGTCGGTAGAGGTGTTGCCGCAGCTGCGACAGCGCCCGCCCCTGCCAGGCGAACGCGTCGGCCGCATGGCCGCGGGTGTCCGTCTTCAGCGCATGGCGCAGGGCGTCCGGCAGATCCGCGGCCTCCGTGAGCCGGGGCGCGGCGGCGAGCAGCCGTCCCATCGGACTGTCGGATATCAGCTCGTGGCCGCCGTCGTACGCGCCGACGACCGGGCGGCCGAGCGCGGCGGCGTAGAGGGCGGTGGAACCGTGGTCGGTGACCACGGCGTCGGCCGCGACCAGCAGCGTCGCCCATTCCTCGTAGGGGCGGGCGAGCACGAGACCCGCGGCGAGGGCGGGGGCGAGCTGCCGGGAGAGGTCGAAGTCTCCGGTTCCGCTGTACTCGTTGGGGTGCAGGACGAGGGCGACCTGGAAGGAATCGTGGGGGAGTACGCGGAGGAGGTCGGCCGGCAGCGTGGGGCGGCGGGCGAGGAGCGACTCCGGTCCCCAGGTCGACGTGAGGACGACGAGCTCGCGCGGGCCGGTACCCAGGGCGGAGCGGTAGTCGACGCGGTGGGGGACGGAGGCGAGGAGCCGGTCCAGGGTGGGGTCACCGACGACGGCGGCCGCGCGCGTCGCCGCGGGGCAGTGACGCGCCAGGCGGGACACCTGCTCCTGGTGGGCCAGGGCGTGCAGGTCGGCCCAGGGTTCGCCGTCGGTCAGCAGGTAGTGGGGGTCGAGGCCCGAGGGGACGCCGGCCGACCCGTCGTCGGCCACGGTCTTGTTGAACCCGGCGCCGTGCGGCAGCAGCGCCCGCGGCCCCGACAGCTCCCGGAGCGCTCCCTTGGGACTGGCCGCCAGTACGAGGTCGTGCCTGGTCCGCAGGGCTTCCTGCCAGGGCAGGGTGCGGGCGCCGGAGTGCTCCAGTGCGGCGAGGGCGTCGACATCGAAGTCGGAGCCGGGCGCGAGCGTGAACCGGGTGACGACCCGGCCGTCCCCCTCGAAGACGGGCAACACGTCGAGAAGCCGATGCAGGGCTCCTGCGGAACGGACGGCGACGAGGACGGAGCGGTGGCGGGGCTGGGGCCGTGGCTGCCGCCGTTGCTGGGGGCTGGTCACCGCCTGTGCCCCGCGCCCCGCGTCCGGCTGCCCGCGTCCGGCTGCCCGCGTCCGGCTGCCCGCTGCCCGCTGCCCGCTGCCCGCTGCCCGCTGCCCGCTGCCCGCTGCCCGCTGCCCGCTGCCCGCGAAATTGTCAATTACACGGTTGTAGGGCATTTGTCCATGCGTGGATGCGCCGGAAAGCTCAGGGGCGTCGTCGTGAGCCAGGTGCGGCATGGCCCCGATCGTATCGACCGTGAAATCCCTCGCGTCCTCAGCCGACGAACCGCTCGTGCCCGGCGCCGACGATTGCCGCGCCCCCGGCGAGGGGAGCATCGCCCCATGACCTCCATCTCCCCTTTCCTCGACCGGAAGTTGGCCCGCCGCTTCCGTACGTACGACACCGACGGCAGCGGCTTTCTGGAGCGCTACGACTTCGAGGGCGCGGCCACGCGCATGGGCGACGAGTTCGGGCTGGCCCCGGACGATCCCGCGCGCGAGCGGTTCGTCGGCCTGTGCGTGGGGCTGTGGGAGCACCTCGCCGCCGTGGCCGACGCCGACAAGGACGGCAGGATCAGCGAAGCCGAGTACAAGTCGGCTTTCGCGCAAGGGCTGTTGGAGACGGAGGAGTCCTTCGACGCGGGGTACGTGCCGTTCCTGGAGGCGCTCGTGGCCGTGGTCGACGCGGATGGTGACGGCCGCCTCACCGTCGAGGACCACATCCGCTGGACCGGCTCGCTGATGAACGTGTCCGAGGCGGACGCCCGAGAGATCCACCGCCGCCTCGACACCGACGCCGACGGCTACGTCACCACCGCCGACCTGCTGACCGCGATCCGCGCGTACTACTTCGACGAGGCACCGGACTCGGCGGGAAGCTGGCTGCTCGGCCCGCTCGACGCCTGAGACCGGAGGTTCATAGATTGACCGGCATGACCCCTCAACCGCCCCCCGACCACCAGCACACCAAGAAGCCGTTCCTGTACGTCGTCGTGTGCGCGTCCGGCATCGCCGGCGACGTGGGCAAGCTGATCACGGCGGCGCAGGAGGCGAACTGGGACGTCGGTGTCGTGGCCACGCCACAGGGGCTCGGCTTCATCGACGTCACGGCGGTGGAGACGCAGACCGGCTACCCGATCCGCTCGGCGTGGCGCCGCCCCGGCGACCCCCGTCCGCTGCCGCCCGCCGACGCGATCGCGGTGGCCCCGGCGACGTTCAACACGATCAACAAGTGGGCGGCCGGCATCTCCGACACCCTGGCCCTTGGCATCCTGTGCGAGGCGTACGGCATGGGCGTCCCGATCGCCGCCCTGCCCTACCTGAACGCGGCCCAGGCCGCCCACCCCGCGTACCCGCGCAGCCTCGGCGTGCTCCGCGAGATGGGCGTCCGGATCGGCTCGCGCGAACCGCACGAGCCGAAGGCGGGCGCGGGCGCGGACAGCTTCCGCTGGGAGGAGGCCCTGGATCTGCTGGACGGGCATTGAGTGATCCGGGCGCGGCCCACGTACGTATGGGGGAAGCACACTGCGAGAGGAGAGACGATCATGAGTCTCCTGAAACGAGCGGCGGTGACCTGTGCCTCGGTCGCCCTGGTCGGCGGAGTGGCGGGCATCGCAGGAGCCCCTGCCTTCGCGGCCCAGCCCAACCAGTCCTGTCAGAACCCGGCCACTTCCATGACTCCCGGGAACTCGATGGGCGCCCGCGGCTCCGCCTTCAACCCCAACGGCGTCGCCGGTACCAAGTACGCCGGTACGCAGCCCCAGAACTCCAACAACCCCAAGTCGGTGGCCCAGTACGACGTGGCCTGCGCCCAGGTCTCGACGCACTGAGAACACGGCACGACCAGTAACGCGCGTATCTCCGGCTCCGCCCGAGCCGGATACGCGCCGAGCCGGCTCCGCCCCGAGCCGGCTACGCCGCACACGGCGGCCGGCGGGCCAACGCGGCTCACCGGCCCGTCGGCTCATCGCAAGCCTCTCGTCGGCCCCGGGGCCCGAGGCTGTGAACTTCCGCCCGGCGATGGGAAGATCACCGCCCTACCGCGCCGCACAGAGGGGGCTCGAGGTGCCGTCCACCGAGCTGAAGCACACGTTTGAGATCGCCGCGCCACCGGAGGAGGTGTACGCGCACCTGGCCGAACCGTCGCACTACATAGGCCTGTCGCCGCTCCTCGTCGCCGTCCGCGACGTGCGCCGCAGTGGCGGAACCGTGAACTACACAGCCGTGGAGCGCTTCCGGTTCCTCGGGTTCCTGCAACACGACAACATCATCGACGTCACGCTCGTCGCCACTCCGGACGGCCTCCCGCACTCCGCCAAGATCTCCGGCGAGGTCCGCAGCCCCGCCCGTATCCGCATGAGCTACAGCTTCACCATCGAGCGCCACGAGGCCGGCAGCGTAGTCACCGACACCCTCCACCTGCGCACACCTCCAGGCCTCCTGCGCTTCGCCGCCTCCCAGGCGGGCGCGGTCCAACAGGCCCGAGCCCGAGTCCTGACAACCCGCCTGACCCAGCCCGCCTGACGTCCCGTCTGCCGACGGACACTTGACGTGCACGCGTCGCTCTATAGTCGGCCGGGGACCGCAATCGCCGGGGGGCTCGGAATACATGCGACGACGCACAAGATCGCTGGTCACGGTCGTTCTGCTGAGCGCTGTCGGCGTGCTGCTGCTCGGCGCGTGCGGGACGCTGCGGGCCGGGGCCGGTTCCGGCGGCGTGGCGACTCCGACGGAGCCGGCGCGCTGGCAGACGTTCGCGCCGTTCAGGGTGACCGCCGCGCGGCTCGCCGACGACCGGCGCACGCTCAGCGTCGACGCAGAGGTGCCCGGCGGCGGGAAGACGTGCGCACGTCACCTGAAGGCGGTCGTCACCAGCACCTCGGACCGCACCGTGTGGGTGCAGGTGACGTTCTCCGCCCTGACGGGCGGCGCCCCGCGCGCCGACTGCCGCAAGACCGCGACGGCCACGGCGAAGGTGCGGCTGCCGTCCCCGCTGGGCCACCGCGAACTGGCCATGGATACCGACACGGCGTTCACGGCGGACGGCGCCGACCTGCCCCACCTGCGCATGTGCGGCGAACTCGGCTGCCACCCCGCGCCCACCGGCTGCACGCCCGCCTCCTACGACCAGGCGGTGATGGCCCTCGACGTGCCGAACCACACCTCCCGTGGGGATGAGCGCTGCGACGGGAAGTGGCTGGTGTTCGACGTCTCCTCGCGCATGGGCCCGGCCTGCCCCGAGGGCGCGGGCCCCGGTTGCGGGGCAAGCCTCGGCGACCGCTGGTTCTTCCGTGCGGAGAAGTCGGGCTGGAAACCGATCGCCCGCAGCACGAAGGCCGGATGCACGGACGTACACCGCACCGAGCCCGCTTTCCCGTCCAACCTGTGCGCCGACCTCCCGCCGCTAAAGCGAGCGCAGGGCTGATTGGCTGAGCGTGAAGTGGCCACGTGGGCCACCGGCGGAGCGAAATACCCGAGGCAAAGCGTGTCCGCGCGCACCAAATCCCACCATCACTTTTAACTTAAAGTTATGAGAACTAACTTTCTGTCACCCTTGGTGCGGGGGCTGTCGGCGTTGACGGCCGCCGTGGCCATCTCGGTAACGGCTGCGGCAGGCGCCGCCTCGGCTGATGGGGGGACCTTCCTCGGCCGTCTGCACAAGGTGCGCCAAATTGCCTCCACGGTCCCCGCGAACGGCGACGTGAACCCCTACGGCACGGCCGTGGTCGCGCGCGACGCCGGGAAGCTCCGCCGAGGCAACGTGTTGGTCAGTAACTTCAACAACAGCCAGAACCAGCAGGGCACGGGCACCACTCTGGTTCAGATCAGCCCGCGGGGCACCGCCAAGCTGTTCGCCCAGATCGACCCGGCCCACCTGCCTGGCAAATGCCCCGGCGGTGTGGGGCTCACCACCGCGCTGAGCATCCTGCCCGGCGGGTGGGTGGTGGTGGGCAGCCTGCCGACCACCGACGGCACCGCTGCCACCGCCAAGCCGGGTTGCCTGCTGGTACTCGACAGCCGCGGCAAGGTCCGCGAGACGATCGCCGGACACGGCATCAACGGACCGTGGGACATGACCGCCAAGAGCTACGGCGACCGTACCGACCTGTTCGTCACCAACGTGCTCAACGGCACTGTGGCAGGCGGCGGCGACGAAGTGGACCGGGGCACCGTCCTGCGCATCACCCTCAAGCGCCATGGCAACCGGCCGCCGACGCGGGTGAAGACCACCAAGATCGGATCGGGCTTCGCCCAGAAGACCGACCCCGCCGCCCTGGTGATCGGCCCGACCGGCGTCGGCCTCGCCAAGGACGGCTCGCTCTATGTCGCCGACACGGTCAAGAACCGCATCACCGTCATCCCGCGCGCGCTGACCCGGAAATCCAGCGCCGGCACCGGCCGGGTCGTCAGCAGCGACTGCAAGCTCAACGGCCCCCTCGGCCTCGCCATCGCCCCCAACGGCCACATCCTGACCGTCAACAGCGGTGACGGCAACATCGTTGAGACCACGCCGAAGGGCCGCCAAGTGGCATTCCGGCAACTCGACAAGAGCGGCTCTCCGCCCGGCGCGGGCGCGCTGTTCGGCCTTGCGGTGGACCTGGACCGGGACGCCGTGTACTTCGTCGACGACGCCACCAACTTCCTCAACGTCCTGCGTTGATCCACGAGAAGCACGGAGGCCCCGGATCTCTCCGGGGCCTCTCTGGTGCGAGAGTGACACGCCGCCGAGGCCATTTGGCCGTTGCCGGTGGGCGCAGGCGGGGTGGCTGTTGTTGCAGGTGATCGCGGACAAGTGTGCGGTGGGGAGCTTCAGCGAGGTCGTGCGATGCACGTTGACCCTGGTGGACGGGGCGGGCCTCCGGCTCGCGTGCGCGTGACGCCGACACGCCTGGCGCCGGTTCCTCTACTCGGCGCAGACCATTTTAAAAGGTGTCTTTGATTCGAATGTCCAGCCAACGCGACATTTCGTCCACGAGCATTGCCGTGTCCGACCAGGCAGGCGCATCAGGCACCTGCCGAGAAAGGAGCACGGAATGCGGGTTTCCCGTCTTGCCGCCGCGCTGGGCGTCGCAACTGCCGTCCTGCTGGGCGGTGCCACTGCCGCCAGCGCGGCAACCAATGCGCCCTCGGTGGCATCCCATGCCACGCACGACCGCGGTGACGAGCATGGTGACCACGGTCGCGGCGACCGCGACGACCGCCGGGGCAACCACGGCTGGCGCCACGACCGTGACGACCGCCGGGGCAACCACGGCTGGCGCCATGACCGTGACGACCGCCGGGGTAACCACGGCTGGCGTCATGACCGTGATGACCGCCGGGGTAACCACGGCTGGCGCCACGACCGTGATGACCGCCGGGGCAACTACGGCTGGGGCCACGACCGCTACGGTCACCGCTGATCGCCCTTGGGGTGCCCTTCCGCTGTCGGGGGAGGGCACCCCTTCCGTGCGCGTATGAGGAAACCGGCGGGGACCGACCCCGGAAACCACTCAGGGGCCTGACCCGCTATGCGGATCAGGCCCCTGACCTGGTACTTCAGCTGTCGGGGTGGCGGGATTTGAACCCACGACCTCTTCGTCTCGAATGAGGTTCGAGTGGGCTCGGAGCCTCAGTAGTTGACGTTTTTGCAGGTCAGATGCGTGCGCTTAATGGGTCCTGCGTGGTCTCAAGTGGGCTCGGGGAGTGACTTGGCTCCCAATCGGTTCCCGGGGAGCCGTCCGCCGCTCTACCTTCGGCACGCGGCACCCATGCCAAACCTTCGGTCACTCGCTACGGTCGCCGTTTGGCGATCGCGGAAGGTTTTGGACGGATGTACGAGGGCGGGCGCCGACTCCGCCCCTCCGTCTCCAGTGCCGACGCCCCAGGCTTCGAGCCCCCGCACCCCCGGCGAATCCGAGAGCGACGTCGCCGAATGGTCGTGCCTGGGTGACCGGCGAGACTTCGTCAGGTGGCCGCGATCACCGCGCGGCGTATGGCCGTCGGTCAGTTCGCGGTGTCGTACTGCTCGCGCCATTCCTCGATCAGAGCCGCCATGCGGGTCTGCATGAAGCCGTAGAAGTCCTGCATCTCGCGTAGTCGGTGCTCCGTGGCGGTGTTCTCGGCGGCAGCTTTCAGGCCCTCGCCGGCTGCGTCGCCCATCACCGTGAGCATGGCGTTCTGGCTGCCCATCAGGGTGGCCCATGCGTGATCGCGGAAGCGGTAGTGGTCGCGCCGGCTGCCGGGTGCCGGCACACGCTCGATCATCCCGATCGGGATGAGCTGTTTGACCGCCCCGGACACGGCCCCGGAGCTGATCTGGAGCTCCTCGCACAGGTCGGCAGCGGTCATCGCCTCCTGAGGGCTGAACAGCAGTGCCGTCATCACGCGGGCGGTCGTCTTCTGCATGCCGCCCTGGGCGAGCGTGAGTGCCAGCCTCTCGGCGGCCTCGCGCAGTCGAGCCTTCGTCTCATCGTCGCTCATGACTCCGAGTGTACCGAGAGTTCGAAGCAACTAGACATCTCTATGTGTTTACAGATCTCTGAAAGTTCGCTACGTTCTGAGTCATGCCAAGCGACGAGATCTCCGAGAACCTTCCGTACGCGATCGAGCTCCGCGACCTCACCAAGAGCTACGGAGCCCGCCGAGGTCTGACCGGCCTGACTCTGGATGTGAAGTCCGGCGAGGTGTTCGGCTTCCTGGGGCCGAACGGCGCCGGCAAGTCGACCACCATCCGTCTCCTGCTCGACCTGATCCGCCCCACGTCAGGCACGGCCCGCGTTCTGGGCCTCGACCCGCGCGTCGACGGAGTCCTCCTGCGCAGCCACCTCGGCTATCTGGCAGGCGACTTCGTATGTGACGGTCGCCAGAACGTCCGCGGCTACCTGAGGTTCCTCGCCGAACTGCGCGGAGGAGTGCCGCAGGCCCGTATCGACGAGCTGGCCGACCGGCTCGGTCTCGATCAGAGCGCCCGCATCAAGAAGCTGTCCAAGGGCAACCGGCAGAAGGTCGGCCTGGTGCAGGCGTTCATGCACGAGCCTCGACTGCTGGTCCTGGACGAGCCCACGTCCGGGCTCGACCCTCTCGTCCAGCAGACCTTCCTCGACCTGGTCGCCGAGGCCGCTGGGCGCGGCCAGACGGTCTTCATGTCGAGCCACATCATGAGCGAGGTCGAGGCGGTCGCGGACCGGGTCGGCATCATCCGCGACGGCAATCTGGTCGCCCTGGACACCGTCGCGAACCTGCGAGCCGGAACGGTACGCGACATCGAGGTCACCTTTGCCCACCCGGTGACCATCTCCGACTTCAGCGGACTCGAAGGGGCGCGACTCGCCCTGGACGACACCGGAACCGTCCTCACAGGCCAGGTCGCCGGCAGCCCCGACCGGTTCGTGAAGGTGCTGGCAGCACACGCCGTCACCAGCCTGCGCGCCACCGAACCCGCCCTGGAGGAGCTCTTCCACGCCTACTACGAGGGTGCCGAGGCCGCACCTCGCACCACCGTCCCCACCCGCTGAATCCCCCCTCACCTCCCTCAGGAAGAGCCGTCCATGAACCGCGCCCTGTACGCCAAATCCCTCTCCGACCACCGCCGCGGCCTGACCGGCTGGGCTGTCGGCACCGCGGCCGTCGCCACGATGTACGCCTCCACGTACCCCTCGCAGAAGGACAGCACCGCCAACCTTCCTGAGGCGATGCGGGAGGCCATGCACATCGACGCCAGCGCCGCCGGCTACCTCCAGGCGAGCGTCTTCGGGCTGATCCTGCCGCTGCTGGCCATGGTCTACGGCGTGGCCACCGGCACCCGCGCCGTCGCCGCGGATGAGGAAGCCGGACAGCTCGACCTGATCCTGGCCCACCCCGTCCCCCGCACCCGACTCGTCCTTCAGCGCTTCGCGGCACTCGCCACCGGAGCCTTGGTGATCGCTTTCCCGGTCTGGCTCGCCATGCTGGCCATCAGGGACAGCGCTGAACTGACGTCCGTGACCCCGGGCCAACTCCTCGCCCAGTGCACCAACCTGGCGCTCCTGTCGATCGTCTTCGGTGCCCTGGCCATCGCGCTGGGGGCCGGCTACGGGCGGCGCGTCCCTGTCCTGGTCACAGCAGCGGTCATCGGCGTCCTCGCCTACGCCGCCCATACCTTCGCCGGACAGCTCGGCGCCGACTGGCTCGCATACCTGTCCCCGTTCCACTACTACATCGCGGGGCAGCCCCTGCGGCACGGCTTCCAGTGGGGCGACGCGGCCGTACTTGTCGGAATGGCCGCCGCGCTTGTCGGTGCTGCCATCATGCGTCTGAATTCCCGCGACTTGCGTAGCTGAGGTCCCCGTCCCGCCGCGTCCGGCGCAGGGCAAATCAAGGTGAGACACATCAGGTCAGGCCCGGTACTGAGATTCAGTACCGGGCCTGACCTGATGTGTCTTCAACGAGGCGGCAGAACTTCAACCCACGGGTCGTACTTGGGGATGAGGTCGGAGTGTGGAGGGCCGAACTGACTGCAGAATCAAGTGAATCTGGCGATTTCGCGTAGAACCTCGGTGATGGCTGGCCGGTCTTGTGGGTCATGCCGCAGCATCTCGACGACGATCGGTCCCATCGGGCCGGGCATTGTCACCGCACGCCGGTTGCCTGCCACGATCGCGGCGCGCTGCACCGGCCTGGGCGCATCGTCCGGGTAGATCACTGCCCGTTTGCCGGTCGCGGCCATGAGCAGGGTCGCGCCGAGCCCGTACACGTCGGCTGCCTGTGTGGGGACCGAGTGTCCTTCGTCGAGGACGGCGGCGGAGATCTCCGGTGCCTCGTAGTGGACCAGGCAGCCCCTGAAGGGGAAGTCGACGGCTTCGGGGACCGGCTTGCCGTGTGCGAGGGCGAGGGCGAGGGCGAGGTCGATGAGGTGGGTGCGGTCGGGGCCGATGAGGAAGTGGGCGGGTTGCACGTCTCCGTGGGCCCATCCGGCTTCGTGCAGGTCGGCCAGGGCACCGGCGCACCCGATGGCCGTCTGTATGTCCGGTGGGGTGCCGTCGGTGCGGTAGTGCGTCCACAGGTGTTGGAGGTCCGGGCCCTCGTGCCAGGGCTGGATGTTCCAGGTGCCTTGTTCCCAGTAACCGGATGCCACGTGCTCCGTGCCCAGGTGGGTGAGGACGGCGGCTTCCCGGCCCGGGGCGAATGCTGTCCAGTGCTGGCCGGGCCATTCAGGGGTGGCTGCGACGGGATAGCCGAGCTTGAGGGCGTAGCGGCCTGAGCCCGTGACGATGTCCCACACCATCGAGCCGCGGCGGTCGAGGACGAGGTGGTGTGACTCGATGGACAGACCGATCAGCAAGGCTGTGGGGATGGACGGCGGCACAGAGGGTCCTCTCGCGGGCCGAAGGGGCGCGCCCCCGCCGAGTGGAGAAGCGGGGGCGCCGTGGGCATCGGGGGTTCAGGCAGCGCCGTAGGGGCGGCCGCAGTCCGAGTCGCACTGGGCGAGATTCTCGCCGTCGACCGTCCACCTCGCGTCGAACACGCGGAACCCCGCCGCCTTCATCGCGTGGGCGGAAGAGGCCACCAGCTCGGGGTCGCGTCCACCACCGCCGGGCTTGGGGTTGTGGTGCAGGAAGCGGCCGGCGTACCGGTCGCAGAGTTCGGCGTACTCCTTGGTGTGGAGGATGAGGGCGTGCAGGCCCATGTCCACCTCGTCGGACGGCACCATCGGCACCGTGGCCGTCGCAGCGGTCACCAGGAAGGCGACGGCCTGGTCCGCGACCTGTTCGGCGACCTCCCGCTCGACGTGGTCGTGGAGGACGACGAAGTGCGCGAGGCTGTTGAAGAGTTCCTCGCCGGCGATGTCGCGGCCGGTCTTCAGCGCGCTGTCGGTGATGGTCATGCCTTCTCCTCGATCTCCGTGCTGGGTTGGGTTTTCGGTCGGTGCAGGCGGTACAGGGCGTTGAAGGCGCGGGCCGAAGTCGCCAGCGCCCGCAGGTGGTCCACGGCACCGGTGTGCTTCATCCCGTGGACGTCGAACTGGATGAGGAAGTGGGCGTCGCGGTACAGAGGCTGCGTATGGGTGTTCTCGGGGACGATGCCGCAGGAGACGAGATCGGCGAGCAGCCCACGCAGCCGGACGGCGCGCTCGATCACCGTCCCGCGAGGGGGCAGGCTGAGGCGGATCTGCCGGGCCCACTGCACATCGGCGTCGACCTGCTCGACGTCGATCGGGTCGTCCTGCTGCTGGTGCGGTCTGCTGGTCGTCACGGCACTCACCTAGGGCTCCCTCGCCTCGTGCGGGATGTGTGGTGCGCGCCCTCCGGGAGCGCGGGGAGAGCCGTTACGGGTGGCAGCTCCCGGAGGGGCGTTGTGTTGCGTCACCCAGTACAGGGCCGGCGGGAGCCTGGGCCCAGGAAAGTTCGGGTGGCGGACGGACGCGGCGGACCGGAAAGTTTTACCTTCGGGCTTCAGTCGCAGGTCACCGCACCGCTACCGTCCAAGTCATGGAGGCCAACCAGGTACTTCTGGATCGGATGCGTGAACTCGACCTGACACAGGACGAGTTGGCCGAGGCGTGCAACGACGCGATCGAGTCCCTCACCGGTACACGAGGGGCGATGTCGGCGCGCACCGTCTACAACCTGATCTACAGAACCCGTTGGCCGCGCACCAAGCAGCGCATGGCGTTGGAGATCGTGTTCGGGATGCCCGCCGTCGAGTTGGGCTTCACCCCACGGACGAACACGCCGGTGGAGAGTGAGGACCCTGACGTGCACCGCCGCGCCTTCGGAACCCTGACCGCCTCGTTGGCGATCGACGCCGCCTTGCCCGCGACGACAGCGGGAGCCACCGTGCACCGCGTCGGCGCGAGCGACGTCACCCGCCTGCATCGCAAGTTCGCGGAGATCGTCGCCAAGGACCACCGCCAAGGCGGACGGGCGAGCATCGAGCATCAAGCGCTCGCCCTGGCCGGCGAAGCCCTGGGCCTGGTGCAGACCGGATCGTCGTCGCAGCGCGTGAAAAGCATGTTGTTCGCCACCGCCGCCTCCTTCACCAGCTCGGCGATGTGGGCCGCGATCGACGGCCGGCGCTTCGACGCCGCGCAACGCCACTTCGACCGGGCCACCGCCCTGGCCGGCATGTCAGGAGACCAGGCCATCCAGTTCCGTATCTGGTCCCACGCCGGATCCATGTACCGACACCTCGGCCGTCCCGTCGACGCCCTCGCCGCCAACGACGCCGCCCGGCACCTGCGCATCACCCGCACCGACCCGATGTTCGCCGCCCTCGGGCACGCCCGGCAGGCCGCCATCCACGGCGTCTGCCGCGATACGAGGGCGATCGAACGGTGCATGGACCTGGCCATCGACGCCTACGACCGCGCCGAGCCCGAAGCACCCCACCCGGTATGGCTCACGGCATTCTTCACCCGGCCGAACTCCACTCCCTGGCCACCGCCGCCCACCTCGCGGCACACGACTACGAGGCGGCGGAAGGCCACGCCCACAAGAGCCTCGCCCTCCTGCGCGCCCCGATGACCCGCTCGCGCGCCATCACCACCACCCGCCTCGCCCGCGCCCAGCTCGGCCAGGGCGACATCGGACCGGCCGTCCGCACCGCGATGTCCATGCCCGACCCACAGGCCGCGCACCCGCGCGTCCACGGCATGCTGACCACCTTCGGCCAGAACCTGGAACGCATCGCCGCCGGATCCAGCCACGCCCGCCTGTGGGCCGGCTACGCCCACGACCACCACCTCAAAGGACCCATGCGATGACTACCGACGTCACCCTGGAACACGCCCACGACATCGAAGCCGTGTGGGAGACCCTGATCGACATCTACGCCCAGGTCCGCGCCGACCAACTCCACCTCCCGCACTACTCGGTGGAGCGCTTTGCCGAACGCCTTGCCCGGCACGGCAAGGAACCCGGCTGGGAAACTGTGATCGCCCACGTCGACGACGTCCCCGTCGGCTACGGCTACGGCAACACCCTCACCCCGGTCGAGGACCGCTGGTGGAAGCGCACCGACCCGGCCCCCGCAGCAGAGATCTCAGCTCGGACGACGGTGGCCATCAAGGAAATGATGGTCCTGGACGCCTTCCGCCGCCGAGGCATCGCCCGAGCCTTCCACGACTCCCTCCTCGCCGACCGCGAAGAAGTACAGGCATCACTCATGGTGTCCCCGGCCAACCAGGCCGGCCGCGTCCAGGCCCTGTACGCGAAGTGGGGCTACGAGGTGATCGGCCGCTCCCAGTCGGCTCCGGACGCACCTGCGCTGACGGTCATGATTCGTCCGGTGCGACTGCCCTCGCCGACGGCCTAGTCCGGAATTGACTCGCGGGGCACGGCATGGCGAGGACCGGCTGCTGCGGGGCACCCCGGTACCGTCACCCGCATGATCAACGGCGCCCACGTCATCCTCTACAGCCGCGATGCCGAAGCCGACCGTGCCTTCCTCCGCGATGTACTCGGGTACGCGTACGTCGACGCCGGCGCCGACTGGCTCATCTTCAAACTGCCGCCCGCAGAAGCCGCAGTACACCCCGCCGACAGTCCTTCGCACGAGCTGTACCTGATGTGCGACGACATCACGGCGACCGTCGAGGAGCTCGAAGCAAAAGGCGTGCAGTTCACGGAACCCGTCACCGGCGTCGGATGGGGCATGAAGACCACGCTCCGCCTCCCGGGCGGAGGCGAGCTGGGTCTGTACCAGCCACGCCATGCAACGGCGTACGACCTCTGAGGGGACAGCGCCGCTGCGTGGCCGAGCGCGCGCTCCGACACCGACTGTGATCAACGATCAACGTCGTCGTGTGCTTGGAAGCTGCGGCGAAGGGGTCTAAATAACTGCGGGCGCGTGCACCCGTCGTCTCCCAGTTTTCTCCCAACCGATCACCGGAGACGCAGGAAGGGCCTGATCCTCAGTGAGGATCAGGCCCTTGACCTGGTGTTTCAGCTGTCGGGGTGGCGGGATTTGAACCCACGACCTCTTCGTCCCGAACGAAGCGCGCTGCCAAGCTGCGCTACACCCCGATGTCGTTGCTCCACTTCCCCGCAGACCTGCAGGTCGTGGCGACATGGATTACTTTAGCGGACCGGCGCCCGTAGACGAAATCCGGTTTTCGCGAGAACCGGTGCCGAGGCCACGAAGGTCAGCCACGTACCCCCGGCGTCAGGGTCACGAACCCGGGCCCCGCCCCCGGCGCCGGCGTCACGCAGCCCCCGCCCCCACCCCCGCCGTCAACGTAAGCAGCGTCGCCTCCGGAGGGCACGCGAAGCGGATCGGGGTGTAGCGGTTGGCGCCGCAGCCTGCGGAGACGTGGAGGTAGGAGCGGTTGCCGGCGGCCTCGTGCGTGGAGAGGCCCCTCGCGCGGTCCGTGTCCAGGTCGCAGTTCGTGACCAGTGCGCCGTAGAAGGGGACGCGCAGCTGGCCGCCGTGGGTGTGGCCCGCCAGGATCAGCGGGTAGCCGTCCGTCGTGAACGCGTCCAGGGAGCGCAGGTACGGCGCGTGCACGATGCCCATCGAGAAGTCGGCGCCCGAGGCCGGGCCGCCCGCCACGCGTGCGTACCGGTCGCGCTTGATGTGCGGGTCGTCCAGGCCCGTGAACGCGATCTCCATGCCCTCGATCTTCAGGGCGCCCCGCGTGTTCGTGAGGTTCAGCCAGCCCGCACCGTCGAAACCGTCGCGCAGGTCCTCCCACGGGTTGTGGACGACGCCGACCGCGGGTGCGTTGCCGTTGAGGCCGTGGGCGCCGCGGGCCTTCTCGACCAGGTAGCGGGCCGGGTTGCGGAGCTTCGGGCCGTAGTAGTCGTTCGAGCCGAAGACGTACGCCCCCGGGAACTCCATCAGCGGGCCCAGCGCGTCCAGGACCTCCGGTACGCCCTCCGGGTCCGAGAGGTTGTCGCCCGTGTTGATCACGAAGTCGGGGCGCAGGCCGGCCAGCGAGCGCAGCCACCGCTGCTTCTTGCGCTGGCCGCCGACCATGTGGATGTCGGAGACCTGGAGGACGCGGAGCGGGCGCATCCCCTCGGGGAGGACAGGAATCGTGACCCGTCGGAGGCGGAACGAGCGGGCTTCGAAGCCCGCCGCGTAGAGGAGCCCGGCGGCGCCCACCGCCGTGATGCCTGCTGTGACTTTCATCGGGAGCCCGTATCGCGCGCGCATACGTCCATCGTGTCAGACCCGGACTCCCCCGGAAATCAAGGGGCGTCGGGCCTGTCACACCTGCGACAATCAGCGCATGACCACGCTCAAGTCGAAGCTGCAGGAAGACCTCACCGCCGCGATCCGGGGGCGTGACGAGCTGCGCTCCTCGACGCTCCGGCTGACCCTCACCGCGATCACCAAGGAGGAGGTCGCGGGCAAGGAGGCGCGCGAGCTCTCCGACGACGAGGTGCAGAAGGTGATCACCCGCGAGGCGAAGAAGCGCCGTGAGGCGGCCGAGGCGTTCGCGCAGGGCGGCCGCGCCGAGCAGGCCGCGCGGGAGAAGGCGGAGGGCGAGGTCCTCGCCGAGTACCTGCCCAAGCAGCTCTCGGACGACGAGCTGCGCGCGATCGTCGCCCAGGCCGTCGAGGAGGCGAAGGCCGCCGGCGCCGAGGGGCCGCGCGCCATGGGTCAGGTCATGAAGATCGTGAACCCGAAGGTCGCGGGCCTGGCCGAGGGCGGCCGCGTCGCCGCCGTGGTGAAGCAGCTGCTCGCGGGCTGACCGACACCTCTATACGTAAGTTCGGGGCGCCCCGATAAGCGGAGCGCCCCGTACACACGAATGGGGCGCCCCCATTAAAGGGAGCGCCCCATTTCGCGTATCGCCGCTACCCGTGGCGTCGGCCGTGCCCGTTACCCCCGCCGATCAGATTCGGCGGGAGCGTGATCTTCGGGAAGGGGTTGTTGCCGCCGGGCTTGGCGCCGCCCTGGCCCTGGTCGCCGTTGCCCTTGTCTCCGCCCTTGCCCTTCCCCTTGTCCTTGTTGGCGTCGGGGATGTTGATGAGGTTGAAGGCCGGGGACGGCTTGCCGGCGAGGGCGCCGACCATGGCGTCCCGCCAGATCGGGCCCGGGACCTGGCCACCGAAGACCTTGTCGTAGACCTGGCCGCCGATCGGGATGTTCTCCATCTGGACGTCCTGCCCGGCGCTGCCGACCCAGACCGCGCCCGACAGGTTCGGCGTGTAGCCGACGAACCAGGCGTTCTTACGGCTGTCGGTCGTACCCGTCTTACCCGCGTTCGCCCGGTCGGTCAGGCCGGCCTGCTGGCCCGTACCGGAGTCGATCACGCCGCTGAGCAGGGTGTTGATGGCGTCGGCGGTCTTCTCGGACATCGCGCGCTTGCAGGACGTCTGCGGCACCGGCAGCGACGTGCCGTCCGGCGCGGTGATCGCCTCGATGGCGACCGGCGTGCAGTACGTGCCGCGGTTGGCGAAGGCGGCGTACGCGGTCGCCATGGTCAGCGGCGAGATGCCCTTGGCGCCGAGGACGATGGAGGGGACCTCGGGCAGCTTGTCGCCGTTGCCCTGGACGACGCCGAGCTTGTCGGCCATGTCCATCACGGGGCAGATCCCGGTGTCCTCGATCATCTGCACGAAGTAGGTGTTGATGGACTTCGCCATCGCCTCCTTCAGCGCGTACGGCCCCTTCTCGGACTTGTTCTCGTTCGACACGGTGAAGCCGCCGTTGTTCAACCACGGCTTGCCGCTGCACGTCTGGACGGACGTCGGGTACGGCATCTCGTACGGCGCCGGGTACGACTTCGTCACCGGCGTGCCCTGCTCCAGGGCGGCCGCGGCGAGGAACGGCTTGAATGTCGAACCCGTCGGGAAGCCGTAGTTCGACCCGCCCAGCGAGTAGTTGACCGAGTAGTTGAGCTGCGTCTCGTTCTTGCCGAAGCCGTACGGCTTCGACTGGGCCATGCCGAGGATCTTGCCCGTGCCCGGCTCGACGAAGGTGCCCGCCGCCGCGACCTTGTCCTTCTGGTAGACGTGGCTCTTGATCGACGCCTGCACCGAGTCCTGCGTCTGGGGGTCGAGCGTGGTCTGCACCCGCAGGCCGCCCCGGTTCCAGATCTTCGCCCGCTGCTCCTTCGTCTTGCCGAAGACGGGGTCGGTGAGGAACACCGCGCGGACGTAGTCACAGAAGAAGCCCGCGCCCTTGACCGCGGTGATGCAGCCGTTCTGCGGCTTGCTGACCTTCAGGCCGAGCGGCTTCGCCTTGGCCCGGTCCGCCTCCGCCTGCGAGATGTCGTGGACGTCGGCCATGCGCTGGAGCACGACGTTCCGCCGCTTGGTGGCCTCGGCCTCGTCGTTGACCGGGTCGTAGCGGCTCGGGGACTGCACGATGCCGGCGAGCATCGCCGACTCCTCGATCGTCAGGTCCTTCGCCGGCTTGGAGAAGTACCGCTGCGCGGCGGCCTCGATGCCGTACGCCTGCTCACCGAAGTACGTGATGTTCAGGTAGTTGGCGAGGATCTTCTTCTTGCCGAGCTTGTCCTCGAGCTGGATCGCGTACTTCAGCTCGCGGACCTTGCGGCCGATCGTCTGCTGGGTGGCCTGGGCGAGCTTCGTCGGGTCGTCGCCGGCCTCCTCCATGAAGACGTTCTTCACGTACTGCTGGGTGAGGGTGGACGCGCCCTGCGCGACGCCACCGCTCCGCGCGTTCTGGTTGATCGCGCGGAGGATGCCCTTCACGTCGACGGCGCCGTGCTCGTAGAAACGAGAGTCCTCGATCGCGACGAGTGCCTTCTGCATGTACGGCGAGATGCCTTCGAGCGGCACCACCGTGCGGTCACGCGAGTAGACGGTCGCGATCGTGCCGCCCTTGTTGTCCAGGATGGTGGTGCGCTGACTCAGCGGCGGCTGCTTGAGGTTGGCCGGGATCTCGTCGAACCCCTCGACCGAACCCTTGGCCGCGAGGCCGAGCGCACCCGCCGCGGGCAGCGCGATTCCGGCGAGGACGGCTCCCGCGAGGACACTGACACCGAGGAACTTGGCGGCCTGCTGGGCCGGAGACAGTCCACCGCCCGAGCGCTTCTTTCCCATGGGGGGCAGCCTACGTTCTGATTCTCCGGACACGCGTGTAGGCCTTGGCCTAAGCTGCACTCAACTGTCACAGCAGTGCGGTCACGTATCAAGACATCGGGCGAACCCGAATCGCTCCGGTAGTCACCTCGCCACCCTGCCGCGGTCGTTGAGTCGTCGTCGCGGGCGTGTCCGAATCCGCCTGATGTGTCACTCGATGTCCGCCGCCACTCAATTGAAATGCCCGAGTATGCCGGGTTGGTCGCACATGCCCCCGGCTCACTCCGTCGGGTGATCTGCCGCTTACGCATAGTCCGTTCGGGCCATTCAAGATTGGGCCCGAAGGGGGTGTTGCGCTGTGCCCACCTTCCGTAACGTCCTCAACTGGCGGCGGTGAATATGCCGCTTGCCGCCGTGGGGGAGCCTCGATTCGGGAGAGGACGGCGCCGGTATGGGCTGGGTAGTCGACTGGAGTGCGCAGGCGGCCTGCCGCACTACCGATCCAGATGAACTGTTCGTTCAAGGAGCAGCGCAGAACCGGGCGAAGGCGGTGTGCACCGGATGTCCGGTACGCACCGAGTGCCTGGCTGACGCGCTCGACAACCGCGTCGAGTTCGGCGTGTGGGGTGGCATGACAGAGCGGGAGCGCCGCGCGTTGCTGCGCAGGCGTCCTACCGTCACCTCGTGGCGCCGGCTGCTCGAGACGGCTCGGACGGAGTACGAGCGCGGTGCGGGCCTGCTGCCCGTGGACATGGACGACGACGAGACGTACGAGAGGTACGCCGCCGTGGGGTGAGGGAGCCGAGCTCCTCGAAGACTTCGCAGGACGCCCGAGGGATGCGAGCCGAGTTGTGGCCCGCGCCTCGGGAGACGTCCGCGCGGCTCACACAGCTCCGGCCGGGTCGGTCCCGGCCGCGAGCCGGTCGCCGATGCTCCGAAGGCCTGCCAAGTCGTGCACATCGCCGGGCAGGGCGCCGACCTCGGTGACCGCCACCTCGGGGTGGAGCGCCGCGAAGCGGTCGCGCGTGCGCTGCTCGCGTGCAAGGAGCTGCATCCGCTCCGCGTGCAGGCGCAGCAGACCCGCCGTCAGTTGGTCTGTGGTGTTTGTGGGTGCGGCGGTGGTTGTGGCTGAGCTGGTGGCTGAGCTCGCGGGTGCGGCTGTGCTTGAGGGGGAACTCGTGGGTGCGGCTGTGTCCGGGGATGAACTCGTGGGTGCGGTGGTGCCGTCCGTGTCCCCTGCCGGGTCGGGGGAGCCAGCGTCGGGGGAGTTACGCAGCTCTACATTCCCGCCCCCCTGATCCACAATGCCGCGCTCGTCAAGATTTTCCGCGGCGGCCAGCGCCCGCTCGGCCGACAGCTGCGCGGCACCGCTGCCGTGCACCCGGTTCAGTACGAGACCGGCCAGCGGCATGTCCTCCGCGGCCAGGCGTTCCACGAAGTACGCCGCCTCGCGCAGCGCGTCCCGCTCCGGGGCCGCCACCACGAGGAACGCCGTGCCGGGCGCCTGGAGCAGTTTGTACGTGGCGTCGGCGCGCATCCGGAAGCCGCCGAACATCGTGTCCATCGCGGCCACGAACGTCTGGACGTCACGCAGGAGTTGACCGCCGAGCAGCTTGCCGAGCGCGCCCGTCATCATCGACATTCCGACGTTCAGGAACTTCATGCCGGCCCGGCCGCCGACCTTCGCCGGCGCCATCAGGACGCGGATCAGCTTCCCGTCCAGGAACGAGCCGAGTCGTTTCGGCGCGTCCAGGAAGTCGAGCGCCGAGCGCGACGGCGGGGTGTCGACGACGATCAGGTCCCACTCGTCGCGGGCCCGCAGCTGGCCCAGCTTCTCCATCGCCATGTACTCCTGCGTGCCCGCGAAGCCCGCCGAGAGCGACTGGTAGAACGGGTTGCCCAGGATGGCCTCGGCCCGCTTGCCGTCCGCGTGCGCCTCGACGATCTCGTCGAACGTCCGCTTCATGTCGAGCATCATCGCGTGCAGTTCGCCGCCCGCGGCGTCGTCGATGCCCTTCACTCGGCGCGGGGTGTTGTCCAGCGAGTCGATGCCCATCGACTGGGCCAGCCTGCGGGCCGGGTCGATGGTGAGCACGACGACCTTGCGGCCGCGTTCCGCGGCGCGCAGGCCGAGGGCCGCCGCCGTCGTCGTCTTGCCGACGCCGCCGGAGCCGCAGCACACCACGATGCGGGTCTCCGGGTCGTCGATCAGCGGGTCCACGTCAAGGACGTGGGCATGGGCGGGTTCCGGCGTCCGGGACGTCATGGAGTGTCAGATCCCTTGCTTCCGCAGTTCCGTGGCGAGCCGGTACAGGCCGGCCAGGTCCATCCCCTCGGCCAGCAGCGGCAGTTCGTGCAGCGACAGGCCCGATTCGGCGAGCACCTCGCGCTGGCCGCGCTCGAGCTCGTACCGTTCCGCGTACTCGGCCGCCTGGTCGAGGAGCGGGGTCACCAGGCGTTCGGCGAGGCCGCCCTTGCGCGCGCCGCCGAGGCCCGCCGAGGACAGCGACTTGGCGATGGCCGTGCGCGACGTGCCGCCCTGTGCCAGCGCGAGCCCGGCGTCGTCGAGGATCGCCGGGCGCACCATGTTCACGACGATCCGGCCCACCGGCAGGTTCGCCGCGCGGAGCTCCGCGATGCCGTCCGACGTCTCCTGCACCGGCATCTCTTCCAGCAGCGTCACCAAGTGGACTTCCGTCTCCGGTGACTTGAGGACCCGCATGACCGCCTGCGCCTGATTGTGTATCGGGCCGATCTTCGCCAGGCCCGCGACCTCGTCGTTCACGTTCAGGAACCGGGTGATCCGGCCCGTCGGCGGCGCGTCCATCACCACGTGGTCGTAGACGTACGTGTTCTTCTTCGTCTTGCGGCGCACCGCCTCGCACGCCTTGCCCGTCAGGAGTACGTCCCTCAGGCCCGGCGCCACCGTCGTCGCGAAGTCGATCGCGCCCAGCTTCTTGAGCGCGCGGCCCGCGCCGCCCAGTTTGTAGAACATCTGGAGGTAGTCGAGGAGTGCCAGCTCGGGGTCGATGGCGAGCGCGAACACCTCGCCGCCCCCCGGGGCCACCGCGATCTTCCGTTCCTCGTACGGCAGAGCCTCTGTCTCGAAGACCTGTGCGATGCCCTGGCGTCCTTCCACCTCCACCAGGAGAGTGCGCTTGCCCTCGGTCGCGAGGGCGAGCGCCAGTGCGGCGGCGACCGTGGTCTTTCCGGTACCGCCCTTGCCGCTGACGACCTGGAGCCTGCTCACGTCTTCGAGCCTAACCAGTCCGCGCGCGGGCTACGCAGGAGGCTGTCGGTCGTCTTCGCCTCAGCGGCTACAGTCGGCCGTATGACGAAGTGGGAATACGCGACCGTGCCTCTGCTCGTGCACGCGACCAAGCAGATTCTGGACACCTGGGGCGAGGACGGCTGGGAGCTCGTCCAGGTCGTGCCCGGGCCGAACAACCCCGAGCAGCTCGTGGCTTACCTGAAGCGGGAGAAGCAGGCATGAGCGGGGCCGTCGACGCGCGCCTCGCCGAACTCGGGCTGACGCTGCCGGAGGTCGTGCCGCCGCTCGCCGCGTACCAGCCTGCCGTGCAGTCCGGTGTGTACGTGTACACCGCCGGTCAGCTGCCGATGGTGGACGGGAAGCTTTCCCTCACCGGGAAGGTGGGGGCCGAGGTCACGCCCGAGCAGGCCAAGGAGCTGGCCCGGACCTGTGCGCTGAACGCTCTCGCTGCCGTCAAGTCCGTCGCCGGTGATCTGGACCGGATCGCGCGTGTCGTGAAGGTCGTGGGGTTTGTCGCCTCCGCTTCCGACTTCACCGGGCAGCCGGGTGTCGTGAACGGGGCCAGTGAGCTGCTTGCCGAGGTTCTCGGTGAGAAGGGTGTGCACGCTCGGTCCGCCGTGGGGGTGGCCGTGCTGCCGCTGGACGCGCCGGTCGAGGTCGAGGTTCAGGTCGAGCTCGTTTCTGAGTGACGCTGGGCTCTGGACTCTGAGCGTTGGGCGCTGAGGGTCGGGCGGGGTGCGTTTTCGTACTTCGGTCGGCTCTCGGCGCCCTGTTGTTTTTCGGGTGCGGGGCCGCGGCGGGATGTACGTGCTCGCTGTTCTAGCGGTTTGCGTTTCCGGGCTTATGGCACCTGCGTGTGGTGCTGGTGGCTCCGCGCGCACATCCCGCCGCGGCCCCTCCCGTTTCGTACGCGGGCGGAGGCCGGGGGGTGTTTTGGTCGGGGTGACCCGTCTCGTACTCGGGTGATCGCCGGGGGCATTCCCGGGGGCGGGGCGTCTCGTACTTGGGTGATCGGCTGTGGGGTGTTGTTTCGGTACGTGGGTGATCTTTGGTTGGTCTCGAACATCCGGGCTATAGCGGATAGCCTCCGGCCATGGCGAATGGGCAGTGGTATCCACCGGAGTGGCCCGAGCGGATCCGTGCGCTGGCGGCGGGTGAGCTGGTGGCCGCCGAGCCTCGGCGGGCCGCGACCGTCATGCTGCTGCGTGACTCGGCCGCCGGGCCCGAGGTGCACATGCTGCGGCGACGCGCCTCCATGGCTTTCGCCGGGGGCGCTTACGCGTATCCGGGTGGGGGTGTCGATCCCCGCGACGACGAGTCGGTGGTGCGGTGGGCCGGGCCCTCGCGGGAGGCTTGGGCCGCTCGGCTCGGGGTCGACGAGCGGTCGGCTCAGGCGATTGTCTGTGCCGCCGTGCGCGAGACGTACGAGGAGGCGGGCGTGCTGCTCGCCGGGCCCGACGCCACCTCTGTCGTGGGAGATACGACCGGGGAGTCCTGGGAGGCCGACCGGGAGGCGCTTGTCGGGCGGGAGTTGTCGTTCGGGGAGTTTCTCGGGCGGCGGGGGTTGGTTCTGAGGACCGACTTGTTGGGGGCCTGGGCTCGGTGGATCACGCCTGAGTTCGAGCCGCGGCGGTACGACACCTGGTTCTTTGTCGCCTCCTTGCCGGCGGGGCAGCGCACCCGTAACGCCTCCACGGAAGCTGATCGGACCGTGTGGATCCGGCCCGAGCAGGCCGCCGAGGGGTACGACAAGGGCGAGCTCATGATGATGCCGCCGACGATTGCGACCCTGCGGGCGTTGGGCGGGTTCGGGAGCGCCGAGGGGGCCCTGCTCGGGGCTGCGGCGCAGGATCTCACGCCTGTACTCGCGCGGGCCCGGGTCGAGGGTGACGAGCTGGTGTTGTCCTGGCCCGGTCATGATGAGTTCACCAAGCACATTCCGACCGCCTCGTCCGGGGGAGCCGCCACATGACCGAAGCAGCCATCCTTCCCGGCCAGCCCCGCGGCGGCGTGCTGTCCGGGCCCGCCACGGCCCGCGCGGTCAACGTGCTGGCTCCGAACGCCTCCGCGATGACCCTCGACGGGACAAATACTTGGATCGTCTCCGAGCCCGATTCCGACCTCGCCGTCGTGATCGACCCCGGTCCGCTGGACGACGCCCATCTCACGCATGTGGTGAGCGTGGCCGAGGCCGCCGGTAAGCGGGTCGCCCTGACCCTCCTCACGCACGGCCACCCCGATCACGCCGAGGGCGCCGGCCGGTTCGCCGAGCTGACCCGGACCAAGGTGCGCGCCCTCGACCCCGCCCTGCGCCTCGGCGACGAAGGGCTGGCGGGTGGGGATGTCGTCTCTGTCGGAGGGCTCGAACTGCGGGTGGTTCCCACCCCTGGGCACACCGCTGATTCGCTGTGTTTCCATCTGCCCGCCGACCAGGCCGTGCTGACCGGTGACACCGTGCTCGGGCGCGGGACCACCGTCGTCGCCCATCCCGACGGGCGGCTCGGGGACTACCTCGACTCGCTGCGGCGGCTGCGTTCCCTCACCGTCGACGACGGCGTCCGCACCGTGCTGCCGGGCCACGGGCCCGTACTCGAAGACGCCCAGGGCGCCGTCGAGTTCTACCTCGCCCACCGGGCCAACCGGCTCGCCCAGGTCGAGACCGCCGTCGAGAACGGGTACGTGTCCTCGTCCGCGATCGTCGGGCATGTGTACGCGGGTGTGGACCGGTCGCTGTGGCCCGCCGCCGAGTTGTCCGTGCTCGCCCAGCTGGAATACCTGAAGGAGCACGGACTTATTTAGCTCCGTCGTGGCGGGGGGCTTCTTCTGGGGGCGGTTTCTTTTTAGAAGCCCAGCGCCTTCAGGCGGGCCTCGTCCGCCACTACGTTCAGTTCGGTGACCTTGTCGTTCGTGATCGTGAACGCCATGAGCGAGGACGGGTGGCCGTCCGGCTGTGCGAGCAGCGCGACCGTGCCGTTGACCGCCACGAAGCGGACGTTCGGCGGTGCCATGCGCTGGAACATGATCGCGCCGGACGCCACCGCGTGCGCGCCCTGGAGCAGGCGCGAGAGGCCCGTTGCGCCGCCGTCCGAGCGCAGCAGGATGTCCGGGTCCAGGACCGCGACCAGGCGTTCGAAGTCGCCCTCGCGCGCCGCCGAGAGAAACGCTTCCACGACCACGCGCTGCCGGGCGATGTCCGTCTCCGGCGCCGGGGCCTCCTGGACGCGGCGCCGCGCCCGGCTCGCCAGCTGACGGGTCGCCGCCGGGGTGCGCTCCACGATCGGGGCGATGTCGTCGAACGGCACCGCGAACATGTCGTGCAGCACGAACGCCAGCCGCTCCGCCGGCGCCAGCGAGTCCAGGACGATCATGAGCGCCAGGCCCACGGAGTCGGCCCGCAGCGCCTGCTGTTCGGGGTCCGGGGTGTCGAGCGAGGTGATCAAGGGGTCGGGCACGTGCGTGTCCAGTGGCTCCTCGCCCCGCGCCTTGCGCGAGCGCAGCAGGTCGAGGCAGATCCGTCCGGTGACCGTGGTGAGCCAGCCGCCCAGGTTCTCCACCGCCGATATGTCCGCGCGCTGGAGCTTCAGCCAGGTCTCCTGAACGGCGTCCTCCGCCTCGCCGATCGAGCCGAGCATCCGGTAGGCCACGGCACGCAGATGCGTCCGTGACTCCTCGAACCGCTCGGCCAGGGCGTCTGTCGACGCTGAACTCATGTGTCCTGCTTCCCGGGTCAGGGGCGGGGCGCCTTCACGCCGTGTACGGCTTCGTATTCTGCCGCCAGCCACGGGCCCAGGTCCTCGGTGTACGTACGAAGGGTGTGCGGCGCACCGACCGGCTCGTACGCGGCCCGCGCCGCCTCACGCATCGCGTCCGCCCGCTCGGGGTAGTACGTGCCGAACACCTCGGCCATCAGCGTCAGATCGCTCGTCCAGCCCTGCCAGCGCGGCATGACCAGCGTGAAGCCCGTACGCACCAGGTGACGGGACATCATGCGGTCCAGGACGCGCGGGTCGTCGCCCCTCGTCACGCGCTCGCGCCAGCGGGGCAGGATCAGGGCCAGGTCGCCGTTGGTCTCGCGGGCCAGGAGCGGGTCGGGGCGGTAGCGCGGCAGGTGCTCGGCCAGGTCCTCGCCCAGGAGCGGGGTGCACAGGCAGGCCACGAACCAGCCGAGGTCGTGCCGCTCCAGGTCGCTGAGCACGCGGGCCCGGCTCAGGAGGATGACGCCCACACCGTCGATCTGCGCGAATTCCCTGTTGAGCGTGGCAGAGAGGGCGTCGGTGGTCGCTCTGTCGTCGTCCGTCGGTTCCTCGGTCAGGGCGATGAGCAGGTCGAGGTCGCTGCGGCCGGGGCGGGCCGTGCCGCGGGGTACGGAGCCGTAGAGGTACGCGCTCGACAGGCGCGGCCCGAACGCGGTGGGCAGTCTGTCCTGTGCCGCTGCCACCACGGGCGCGAACTCCCGCTGGATCAGCTCCAGGGAGCCTTCTCGGGCGATGTAGCCGTGGCTGTCGAGTCCGCGCGTGGTGGTGGCTGTCATGGGGCCACTTTGCCGGGTGGGGGCGGAGTGGGGCGCGGTATTTTTCGCGTGCGGCTTGTGGCGGGGGTGCGGGTGAGCGGGTGTGCCGGTGAATGGGCGTGCCGGTGAATGGGCGCGTGCGGCTTGTGCTGGGGGCCCGGCGAATGCCGGTGCGCGGCCGGCGTCGGGGGTGCCGGTGGATGCCTGCGCGAGGCTTGTGCCGGGGTGCCGGGGTGCCGGGGTGCCGGGGTGCCGGGGTGCCGGGGCGCCGGGGAGCGGAGTGCCGTTGAACGGGCGCGTCCGTGACCGGGTGAGTCCGTGAACGCACGATCCCGCCTCCCTGGAGGGAGACGGGACCGGTTCGCAGTACGTGCCTACGCGTCAGCGCGAGCGCTTCGCGAGGCGCTCCACGTCGAGGAGGATCACGGCGCGGGCCTCCAGGCGGAGCCAGCCGCGGCCCGCGAAGTCCGCGAGCGCCTTGTTCACCGTCTCGCGGGAGGCGCCGACCAGCTGGGCCAGCTCCTCCTGCGTCAGGTCGTGCACGACGTGGATGCCCTCCTCCGACTGCACGCCGAAGCGGCGCGAGAGGTCCAGGAGCGCGCGGGCCACACGGCCCGGGACGTCCGAGAAGACCAGGTCGGACATCTGGTCGTTCGTCTTGCGCAGGCGCCGGGCGACGGCGCGCAGCAGGGCGGAGGCGACCTCCGGGCGGGCGTTCAGCCAGGGCAGCAGGTCGCCGTGGCCGAGGCCGAGGAGCTTGACCTCGGTGAGCGCGGAGGCGGTCGCCGTGCGCGGGCCCGGGTCGAAGAGCGAGAGCTCGCCGATCAGCTCGCCGGGGCCGAGCACCGCGAGCATGTTCTCGCGGCCGTCGGGCGAGGTGCGGTGGAGCTTCACCTTGCCCTCGGTCACCACGTAGAGGCGGTCACCGGGGTCGCCCTCGTGGAAGAGGGCGTCGCCGCGCGCGAGCGTCACCTCACTCATGGAGGCGCGGAGCTCCGCGGCCTGCTCGTCATCGAGCGCCGCGAAGAGCGGGGCGCGCCGCAGAACGTCGTCCACGAGTTTCTCTCCTATGTCGACCTGCAACCGGGGGATCGGGTTGCCGCTCCCCATTTTGCCGGACGGTCCAAACAGTGTGATCAGTCACTCAGGCACAAGTTTGCCGCACCGGCGCCACAAGCTGTGGGGAAGGGGGCCAATCGGGGACGGATCCATGGGGGCGAGGACGGATGTCAGCGGGTGCCTTTAGGCTGGCCGAGTGTCCAAAACGCCGGTGAGAGCACAGGCCAAGGGGGCTGGGACGGTGACGGCAAGCCGCGATTCCGCTGTGGGCGAACAGTCCTCGACTGCGCCCAAAAAAGCGGCAAAACGGGCGAAACGGGTGGTGAGTGACGGCGGGTCCGCAGGGGCCCGTCAGGCTTCCGGAGCTGGTGAGGCCTCCGGGACCACCACGCCGCATGTCGCGAAGTCGGCGACCAAGGCCGGCGCCGTCGAGCAGGCGGAGAGAGTCGCCGCCGCCAAGCCCCCGAAGAAGGCCGCCGCCAAAAAGGCCGCCGCGAAAGCCGCCGCCAAGCCCGAGTCCCGTACCGCTCTCGTCCGGCGCGCCCGGCGCATCAATCGTGAGCTCGCCGAGGTGTACCCGTACGCCCACCCCGAGCTGGACTTCGAGAATCCGTTCCAGCTGCTCGTCGCCACGGTGCTCTCCGCCCAGACGACCGACCTGCGGGTCAATCAGACGACACCGGCGCTCTTCGACCGGTATCCGACCCCGGAGGACCTCGCCGCGGCGAACCCCGAGGACGTCGAGGAGCTGATCCGGCCCACCGGCTTCTTCCGCGCCAAAACGAAGTCGATCATAGGGCTGGCGGTGGCCCTGAGGGATGAGCACGGCGGCGAGGTCCCGGGCCGCCTCGAAGACCTGGTCAAACTGCCCGGTGTAGGCCGCAAGACCGCCTTCGTCGTGATGGGGAACGCGTTCGGACGGCCTGGAATCACCGTTGACACGCACTTCGGACGCCTCGTACGCCGCTGGAAGTGGACGGACGAGACCGACCCCGACAAGGTCGAGAGGATCGTCGGCGAGCTCTTCCCGAAGAGCGACTGGACGATGCTCTCGCACCACGTGATCTTCCACGGCCGCCGGATCTGCCACGCCCGCAAGCCGGCCTGCGGCGCCTGCCCCATCGCCCCGCTCTGCCCGGCGTACGGCGAGGGCGAGACCGACCCGGAGAAGGCGCAGAAGCTCCTGAAGTACGAGAAGGGCGGCTTCCCCGGCCAGCGCCTGAAACCCCCGCAGTCCTACCTGGACGCCGGCGGCATCCCGGCGCCCCCGCTCGGCGCCTCCGCGCCCCCGCCGGTCACGGGCGAGTGACACATCGCGGAACGAACGGCGGGGCCACGGACGTTGTGTTCAGTTGGACGGGGGTGCCCATGACACGTGCACACAGCGAGGCGCACAAGACGAGCCTCGCGAAGGACGAGCCTGTGCGGCTCAGCCGCGAGGGGCTGCCCGGATGGCTGGACCCGGTGGTGCGGGCCGCCGACACGGTGCAGCCGCTCCAGCTCAGCCGCTTCCTGCCGCCCGAGGACGGCGCGGGGCGGCAGTCCGCCGTCCTGATCCTCTTCGGCGAGGGCGAGCGCGGCCCCGAGCTGCTGCTCATGGAGCGGGCCACGTCACTGCGCTCGCACGCGGGGCAGCCGTCGTTCCCGGGCGGCGCCCTCGACCCGGAGGACGGCGATCCGCGGGCCGACGGTCCGCTGCGCGCCGCCCTGCGCGAGGCGGAGGAGGAGACCGGGCTCGACCCGCGTGGCGTCCAGCTCTTCGGCGTGCTGCCGAAGCTGTACATCCCGGTCAGCCGCTTCGTGGTGACGCCGGTGCTCGGCTGGTGGCGCACGCCGTCGCCGGTCGAGGCGGTCGACCCGGCGGAGACGGCCCGCGTCTTCACGGTCCCCGTGGCGGATCTCACGGACCCCGCGCACCGCGCGACGACGGTCCACCCGGCCGGCCACACGGGCCCGGCCTTCCTCGTCGAATCGGCCCTGGTCTGGGGCTTTACGGCCGGCGTGATCGACCGCATCCTGCATTACGCGGGTTGGGAGCGCCCCTGGGACCGCGCAAAGCAGGTCCCACTCGACTGGCGCGCATGACAGGGTGGCCCACGTGAATGTGCTGGACATCTTGTTGCTCGTCGCCGCCGTGTGGTTCGCGATCGTGGGTTACCGCCAGGGTTTTGTCGTAGGCATCCTGTCGGTGATCGGCTTCCTCGGCGGCGGTCTCGTCGCGGTCTACGTCCTGCCGGTCCTCTGGAGCGCGATCGCGGACGGGGCGAAGGTGAGCACGACCGCAGCCGTGGTCGCCGTCATCGTGGTCATCGTCTGCGCCTCCGTGGGCCAGGCGTTCACCACCCACCTGGGCAACAAGCTGCGGCGGCACATCACCTGGTCCCCGGCCCGCGCCCTCGACGCCACCGGCGGCGCCGTGGTCAACGTCGTGGCGATGCTCCTGGTCGCCTGGCTCATCGGCTCCGCCCTGGCCGGCACGACGCTGCCCACGCTCGGCAAGGAAGTACGTAACTCCAAGGTGCTCCTCGGCGTGTCCCGGGCCCTGCCCGCGCAGGCCAACACCTGGTTCGCCGACTTCTCCTCCGTGCTCGCGCAGAACGGCTTCCCGCAGGTCTTCAGCCCGTTCTCGAACGAGCCGATCACGGAGGTCCAGCCCCCCGACCCGAGGCTCGCGAACAGCCCGGTCGTGACGACCGCCAAGCACTCCATCGTCAAGGTCACCGGCCAGGCGCCCAGCTGCGGCAAGGTCCTCGAAGGCAGCGGGTTCGTCTTCGCCGACCGCCGCGTCATGACGAACGCGCACGTGGTCGGCGGCGTCGACGAGCCGACCGTGCAGGTCGGCGGCGAGGGCCGGATGTACGCGGCGAAGGTCGTCCTCTACGACTGGAAGCGCGACATCGCCGTGCTCGACGTACCGGCCCTGAAGGCGCCCCCGCTCCAGTTCGCGTCCAAGGACCCCGCGCGCGGCGAGAGCGCGATCGTCGCCGGCTTCCCGGAGAACGGCGCGTACGACGTCCGCCCCGCGCGCCTGCGCGGCCGCATCACGGCCAACGGCCCGGACATCTACCACCGGGGCACCGTGCGACGCGACGTGTACTCGCTGTACGCGATGGTCCGCCAGGGCAACTCCGGCGGCCCGCTGCTCACGCCCGACGGCAGGGTGTACGGCGTCGTCTTCGCGAAGTCCCTCGACAGCGCGGAGACCGGGTACGCGCTCACCCGTGACGAGATCAGCAAGGACATCGACCGCGGCCGCGCCGCGAACCAGCAGGTGAGCACCGACAAGTGCGCGCTCTGAGCTGCCGCTGAGCTGCCTCTGCGCTGTCTCTGAGCTGCTGGGGGCGGCGCGGGCCGGGCCGGTGACGCGTCAGTCGCGTCACCGGCCCGTGACGTTTCAGTCGCGCGTATGCCGCAGCCGGGCCGAGACCCAGCGGGCCCGGCGCCGAAGGATGCGGGGAATGTTGATGCCCCCGGGGGTCCGGTCCTGGCCCGGACTCTGCGGGCCACCCCCTGGGTGACTGCTCAGCACTGCGGCTGAGCGGCGGTTTCGTGCGGCGTCACTGTAGTCGTGCGTCCAGCCCATACCCCGACGTTTGCCCGTGGCCCAAGGTCGGTAATCGCGCAGGAGCCCCCCAATTGGCCTATGCGCCAGGCAATTGGCAGTTCGAGGGACAGGTGTTCCCAGACGTGACTCAAACACGTCACTCGATCGTGCGACGGATGGCGACGGTACGCAACCGGGGGCGGTACCTGGGTGTGGCCGGGGTGGCAGCGGGGCGTCTGCGCGGGGTGGCGGCGGGGAGCGTGTGAGCCGGGGCGCGCGGATGCGCCTAGCGGTCCGGCTCCGGATCCTTCAGCCAGTTCACCAGCTCGTTGGAGAACGCGACCGGGTCCTCCTCGTGCGGGAAGTGCCCGAGCCCGTCGAAGAGCCGCCAGCGGTACGGCGCCTCCACGTACTCCCCGGAGCCCGCCGCGCTGCGCGTACGCATCACGGGGTCGAGCGAGCCGTGCAGATGCAGCGTCGGCACCCGCACCGGACGCTTCATGCGCCGGTTGAACTGGATGCCGTCGGGCCGGGCCAGCGAGCGCACCATCCACCGGTACGGCTCGACCGAGCAGTGCGCCGTGGACGGGATGCACATCGCGCGCCGGTACACGTCCACAGCCTCGTCGTCGGGAAGCCGCGGGCCCGACCAGTCCCGGATCAGCCGTCCGACCAACGCGCCGTCGTCCGCGACGAGCTGACGCTCCGGGATCCACGGCCGCTGGAAGCCCCAGACGTACGAACCGGCCGCCGTCTGCTTGAGGTCGGACAGCATGGCCGAGCGCCAGCGCCGGGGGTGGGGCATCGACGAGACCACGAGCCGGCGCACCAGCTTGGGCCGCATCACGGCCGCCGTCCACGCGAGATAGCCGCCGAGGTCGTGCCCGACGAGCGCCGCGTCGGGCTCGCCGAGGGACCGTACGACGCCCGTGATGTCGAGGGCGAGGTTCGCCGGGTCGTAACCGCGCGGGGTGCGGTCGCTGCCGCCGACGCCGCGCAGGTCCATGGCCACGGCCCGGAACCCGGCGTCGGCGAGCGCCACCATCTGGTGCCGCCACGTCCACCAGAACTGGGGGAAGCCGTGCAGGAGCAGGACCAGCGGCCCGTCGCCCATCTCGGCGATGTGGAAGCGCGCGCCGTTGGCCGCGACGTCCCGGTGGGTCAGCTCGCCCCCGCCCGGGATGCCGATGCGTACGACCGAGGCAGGTTGAGCCGAAGGGGTGGCGGGGTCCGTCATGAGGTCGAGCGTGCCACAGCCTCGACGCCTTCACCGCCACGGTTCGCCGGGGTCACCTCACGGGGGTGCGGTTTGGCGTTCTCCAGTACGCCGGCCGTCTCCTTGAACGAGGCGGCGACCTTCTGCGGGGCCTTGCCCTTCTTGGCCTTCTTGAACATGGCGAGGCCGATCAGGAAGAGCAGGAGGGCCAGGAGGACGCTCGCGGTGAACGACAGCAGGAAGCACCAGGCGAGGTTCCAGCCGCCGTTGCCGTTGTGCCCGCCCGTCCAGGCGTTGATGCCGTAGGCGAGGGCGAAACTCAGCATGGGCAGGGAGAAGAGCAACATGGTGATGGCGACGATGAACGCGGCGCTGCCGGTTGCCCCCCGCTTCACGTCCTGCTTCAGCTGCAGCTTCGCGAGCGCGATCTCGTCGTGCACCAGTGCGGACATCTCGGTCGTCGCCGAGGCGAACAGCTGGCCGATGCTGCGTTCGGCGCCGACCGGGCTGCCGTCGGGTGCGCTCATCGCGTACTCCCTGTCCTTCTGTAGCGGTTCATTTGTAGAAGCTCGATAGAGGCTTGCGGTGCAGAAGCTTGCGGTGCTCCGTCTTGGCGTTCCTGGTGTCAGATCATGCCGGACGACCGCTCTCGTCGCTTGCCCCGCCCGTCACTTCGGCAAGCCTGCGGTGTTCGGCGGCCTTCTTCTCGTAGATCTCGGCCATCCGCAAGTGGTACTCCGGGTTGTCCTGCTCGTAGATGTCCGGGATGCCGTCGAGGTCCTCGTCGCGTTCCTCGTCGGCGCACATGGCGCGGTACTTGGCGTTGCGGATCTTGAGCAGGACGGAGGACAGGACGGCCGCGATGACGGAGCCCGTCAGGACGGCGGCCTTGATCTCGTCGGTCAGTACCGGGTCCCCGGTGAAGGCGAGTTCGCCGATGAGGAGCGAGACCGTGAAGCCGATGCCGGCGAGGGACGCGACGGCGAACACGTCGGGCCAGGCCAGTTCCTCGGAGAGCGACGCGCGCGTGAAGCGGGCCGTCAGCCAGGTGCCGCCGAAGATGCCGACGGCCTTGCCGACGACGAGCCCGAACACCACACCGAGCGTCTCGGGCCGGGTGAATACGTCGCCCAGCGCCCCGCCCGACACCACGACACCCGCGCTGAACAGGGCGAACAACGGCACCGCGAGCCCTGCCGAGAACGGGCGCACCAGGTGCTCGATGTGCTCGCCGGGCGACTGCTCCTCGCCGTCCCGCCGGGTGCACCGCAGCATGAGCCCCATGGCGACACCGGCGATCGTGGCGTGGATGCCGCTGTTGTACATCAGGCCCCAGATCACGAGCGCGAGCGGTACGTAGATGTACCAGCCGCGTACGCCCTTTCTGAGGAGCAGCCAGAAGACTGCGAGGCCGACGACGGCGCCGCCGAGGGCCGCGAAGTTCAGGTCGCTGGTGAAGAAGATCGCGATGATCAGGATCGCGAAGAGGTCGTCGACGACGGCGAGGGTGAGCAGGAACGCGCGCAGCGAGGACGGCAGAGAGGTGCCGATGACCGCGAGGACGGCGAGCGCGAAGGCGATGTCGGTGGCGGTCGGCACGGCCCAGCCGTCGAGCGAGCCGCCGCCCGTGACGTTGACGAGGAAGTAGACGAGTGCGGGGACCGCCATGCCGCACAGCGCGGCGGCGACCGGCAGCATCGCCGCTTTGGGGTCGCGCAGGTCGCCCGCGACGAGTTCCCGCTTGAGCTCGATCCCCGCGACGAAGAAGAACACCGCGAGCAGTCCGTCGGCGGCCCAGTGCTCGACGGACAGGTGCAGGCCGAGCGCGGAGGGGCCGAAGTGGAAGTGGCTCACGGCCTCGTAGCTGTGGCTGAGCGGGGTGTTCGCCCAGATCAGGGCGGCGATCGCGGCGGCGAGGAGCAGGACGCCGCCGACGGTCTCGGTCCGCAGGGCGTCCGCGACGAACGTGCGCTCGGGGAGGGAGAGCCTGCCGAGGGCCTTGGGGCCGCTCTTGCCAGGGGCGGGCGTCTTGCTGGGCGCGGCCACGGGGGACGACCTCCGGTCGGTTCGACGAAACGAACGCGCCGGCGAGGGGTCGCCGACGGCGTTGCCGACCAGACTTCCCGGCACACCCTTTGAGGGATTCACCCTACCGGGTGTGCGCGGGGCGTACCTGGTGATCTTCACTTTACGCAGGAAACGGGCACCCGGCGCGTTCTGCGCGGGGTGCCCGTTCCTGGGTGACTCGTGTTGTCCGGGGTGGCTCGTGCTGTCCCGGGGTGACCCGAGCCGGCGCTTGTGGCTGGTGGCTCGTGCCGGTGCTGGTGCTTGTGGCTAGTGCTGGTGCTTGTGCTGTCAGTCCTCGCTGGGCGCGGCCGGCAGCTTGGTCTGGATCAGGTCCATCACGGACGAGTCGGCGAGCGTCGTGACGTCACCCACCGCCCGGTTCTCCGCGACGTCGCGCAGCAGGCGGCGCATGATCTTGCCGGAGCGCGTCTTGGGCAGCTCGGCGACGGGCAGGACCCGCTTCGGCTTGGCGATCGGGCCGAGGGTCGTGCCCACGTGGTTGCGCAGGTCGGCGACGAGCGCCTCGTCCTCCGCGTCCGCGGTGCCGCGCAGGATGACGAACGCGACGATGGCCTGGCCGGTCGTCTCGTCCGCCGCGCCCACGACCGCCGCCTCGGCGACCGCCGGGTGCGAGACGAGCGCCGACTCGACCTCGGTGGTCGAGATGTTGTGCCCGGACACGAGCATCACGTCGTCCACGCGGCCGAGGAGCCAGATGTCGCCGTCCTCGTCCTTCTTGGCGCCGTCACCGGCGAAGTACTTGCCTTCGAAGCGGGACCAGTACGTGTCGATGAACCGCTGGTCGTCGCCCCAGACGGTGCGCAGCATCGACGGCCACGGCTCGGTCAGGACCAGGTAGCCACCGCCGCCGTCCGGGACCTCGCGCGCCTCGTCGTCGACGACGGTGGCGGAGATTCCGGGCAGGGCGCGCTGGGCGGAACCCGGCTTGGTCTCGGTGACGCCGGGGAGCGGCGAGATCATCATCGCGCCGGTCTCGGTCTGCCACCAGGTGTCCACGATGGGGCACTTGTCGGCGCCGATGTTCTTCCGGTACCACATCCAGGCCTCGGGGTTGATCGGCTCACCGACCGATCCGAGGATCCGCAGACTGCTCAGGTCGAACTTGGCGGGGATGTCGTCGCCCCACTTCATGAACGTGCGGATCGCCGTCGGCGCCGTGTACAGGATCGTCACCCCGTACTTCTGCACGATCTCCCAGAAGCGGCCCTGGTGCGGGGTGTCCGGGGTGCCCTCGTAGATGACCTGCGTCGCGCCGTTCGAGAGCGGGCCGTAGGTGATGTACGAGTGCCCGGTGACCCAGCCGATGTCGGCGGTGCACCAGTAGACGTCGGTCTCCGGCTTGAGGTCGAACACCGCGTGGTGGGTGTACGACGCCTGCGTCAGGTACCCGCCGGAGGTGTGCAGGATGCCCTTGGGCTTACCCGTCGTGCCGGACGTGTAGAGGATGAACAGCGGCTGCTCGGCCTCGAACGCCTCGGGCGTGTGCTCCGGCGACTGCCGCCCGGTGATCTCGTGCCACCACACGTCGCGGCCCTCGGTCCAGGCGACGTCCTGACCGGTGCGCCGGACGACGAGGACCTTGTCGACGCCGTCGACCCGGCCGACGGCCTCGTCGACGGCGGGCTTGAGGGCGGAGGGCTTGCCGCGCCGGTAGCCGCCGTCGGCGGTGATGACGACCTTGGCGTCCGCGTCCTGGATACGCGCGGCGATCGCGTCGGCCGAGAAGCCGCCGAAGACGACCGAGTGCGCGGCGCCGATACGGGCGCAGGCCAGCATCGCGACGACGGCCTCGGGGATCATCGGCAGGTAGACGGCGACCCGGTCGCCGGTCCGCACGCCCAGCTCGGTCAGCGCGTTCGCGGCCCGGCTGACCTCGTCCTTGAGCTCCGCGTAGGTGATGGCGCGGCTGTCGCCCGGCTCACCCTCGAAGTGGATGGCGACCCGGTCGCCGTTCCCGGCCTCGACGTGACGGTCGACGCAGTTGTACGCGACGTTCAGCTTGCCGTCGGCGAACCACTTCGCGAACGGCGGGTTCGACCAGTCCAGCGTCTCGGTCGGTTCGGTGGCCCAGGTCAGCCGACGGGCCTGCTCGGCCCAGAAGCCGAGCCTGTCAGCCTTGGCCTGCTCGTACGCCTCCGCCGTGACGTTGGCGGCGGCCGCCAGGTCGGCCGGCGGCGCGAACCTTCGCTCTTCCTTGAGAAGGTTGGCCAGGCTTTCGTTGCTCACGACATCTCCCTTACGGTGCTTTGCCGGGGCGACCGTTGTGTCCCAGGCCACAGCTCATCAGAAGCGGCCCCTCGGTGACAAGAGGCGTCCGAAAAATTGGTTTAGACCTGTCGAACTCTTTGCGTACGTGCCGATGGCGTCACTCACCGGCACGTACGCCGCCCCGGCCGGGTTCAGGCCGGCCGCAGTTCACCCTCCGGCGCCACCTGGTCGAACACCTCGTCGGGCTGCTCCGTGAGCAGATACGCCTGCGCCTCGCCCACGTGGAAGTACATCCCGTGCAGCTCGAGCGAGCCCTCCTGGAGCCTGCGGGCCACCGACTCGTGAGCCCGCAGATGCGCCAGCTGCTGGACGACGTTGGTCAGGCAGAGCTGCTCGACCGCGTCGGCGGGGGCACGCCCGGCGAGCCGCGCCCACGGCTGCTCCTCCGAACTCACGCGCGCGAGGCTCGGCAGCCCGTGCCGCAGCCACCGCTTCAGTGGCGTCTGCGCGCCCTCGTCGGGCGGGCTGTTCAACAGGGCCTGCATCGCCCCGCAGCCCGAGTGTCCGCACACGGTGATGGACTGCACCTTCAGTACGTCGACCGCGTACTCGATGGCGGCGGCCACCGAGTCGTCCCCGCTCTCGGCGCCCGGCAGCGGCACCAGATTCCCCACGTTCCTGACGACGAAGAGGTCGCCGGGGCCGCTGGAGGTGATCATCGACGTCACGACCCGCGAGTCGGCGCAGGTCAGGAACAGCTGCGTGGGCCGCTGCCCCTCACGGGCGAGCCGGGCCAGCTCGTCCCGCACATGCGGCGCCGTGTTCCGCTGGAACGCGCTGATGCCGCTTGCCAGTTGGTACCCGCCACCGCGCTCCGTCGGGGCGTCGGCCTCCGGCTGCGGGCGGTCGCAGTGGTGGTTGCGCCAGGGCGTCCAGGGCCGGCAGCACGCGTGCGAGGCCGCCGCGGGCTCGGTGATACGCGCCCCGGCCCGCCCGGTCACCTCGACCGAGCCGCCCTGCGCGACATGCGTCTTCTGCCAGTCCTGCAGCGACTCGAACGCGGCATGGTCCATGAACGACCCGTCCAGCTCCACCACACAGTCGGCCCCGTGCGGCATCTGATGCAGTACGCGGCTGAGCCGGGGCACGGCGAGGAACGTCAACTGCCCACGTACTCGCACATGGTGTCTGCCCCCATTCCCTGCCTCGTCCGCGCCGTCCACGGTGTGGGTGATCCGGGTACGGGTGAGCCGGTGCAGGGCGACCGCGACGGCGACCGCGATGCCGAGCCCGACGCCCTCCAGCACGCCGAGGACGATGACGCCGAGCGTCGTCACCGCGTAGACGAGAACCTCACGGTGGCGGGTGACCGTGCGGATGTGGTGCAGGGACACCATCTGGATGCCGACCGCCATCACCAGGGCGGCGAGGGAGGCGAGGGGGATCAGATCCAGGACGGGGACCAGGAGGAGCGCGGCCACTACTACCCAAACGCCGTGCAGCATCGTGGAGTTCCTGGATTCACCGCCCGCGTTCACATTCGCCGCGCTGCGGACCGCGACGCCTGCCACGGGCAGCCCGCCGAGCGCGCCGGAGACGATGTTGGCCGCGCCCTGCCCGAGCAGCTCCCGGTCGAGGTCGGAGCGGCGTACCTCCGGCCGGAGCGCGGGCTTGGCGGCCGCGAGCTTGTCCACGGCGACGGCGCCGAGCAGCGACTGCACGCTGCACACGAGCGTCACGGTCAGAACGGCCGCCGCGATGCCGAGGACGGGGCCTTCGGGCAGGCCGGCCAGGGCGTGGCTGCTCCAGGACGGCAGGTCGACCCGGGTCACGGCGATGCCGGCGGCCGCGGCGGTCGTGGTGGCGCAGGCGACGGCGACGAGCGCGGCGGGCACCCGGCGCAGGGCGCGCCCGGCCCGGCCGGGGATCCGGGGCCAGGCGAAGAGGACGGCGAGCGTCAGCAGGCTCAGGAACAGCGCAGCGGTGTCGATGCGCGCCAACTGGGCGGGCAGGGCACGGAGGTTGTCGAGGACGGAGCTCTGGGGGGTGCCGCCGAGCACGATGTGCAGCTGGGCGACCGCGATGGTGACGCCGATGCCGGCGAGCATTCCGTGGACGACGGCGGGGGAGACGGCGAGCGCGGTGCGGGCCACTCTCAGGCAGCCGAGGCCGAGTTGGGCGATTCCGGCGATGACGGTGATCGCGCAGGTCGTCCGCCAGCCGTAGCGGTGGATGAGGTCGGCGGTGACCACGGTGAGGCCGGCGGCGGGGCCGCTGACCTGGAGCGGAGAGCCGCCGAGGCAGCCGGCCACGAGTCCGCCGACGGCGGCGGCGACGAGTCCCGCCTGGAGCGGGGCCCCGGTGGCGAGGGCGATGCCGAGGGACAGGGGCAGGGCGATCAGGAAGACCGCGGCGGACGCGGAGAAGTCGGCGCCCGTGACGCGGAACCGGCGGCGCGGCCCCGGTGGCGGGCTGTGGGGTGGATGCGTACGGCTGGATTCGTCGGTCCGGGTCGGATCGGCGGGGCGAGTGGGGACGCAGGCTGACATGTTTCCCGTCTCCTCAGGGGCAGCGCGGTCGCGGAACGAGGGGCCCCGGCTGTGGCGGGGCAGGGGGGCGCGGCCGTGGATCACGGCGTGCAGCGGCGGGATGATCAACGCTCGACAGATGGGAACGCTCGGTAAATGGATCGTAATGCAGAGTAAAGAATGCGGGCGGATTATCAGGGCAAATGGGGCAGTCATTCACCCTGGTGAGTGAATGGGCCTTTTCTTCGGCTTGTCTTATTAATTCTTCTTCGCGTCTCGTGCGACGTTGGGCGGCGCCATCAGTAAATGCGGCATTTCACCGCATTACCCCTGACCTGATCCGAGACCCAAGGAAGAAGGTGGGCGGAACTTGGCCGCCACCAAGAGGCTTGCCGCGGGCTTCACCGCTGTCGCGGCCTGTGCCGCGGTCCTGTCCGGTTGTGCGACCGGCGACCAAGGCGCGAGTAAACATGTGAACGGCGTTCCGGGCCCGAAGAAGGCGGCCCCCGCTCCCGCGCCGGGAAACGCGATGCGGCTGATCGGGGACGGCTCCACCGCGTACACCGGCGGCCAGCCGCACCTGCACAGGGCTCAGCGGCTGAAGGCCGGTCAGAAGCCGCCGCAGTTCGTCGTGTTCTCGTGGGACGGGGCGGGGGAGGACAGTCAGAAGCTGTTCTCGCACTTCCGCAAGGTCGCCAAGCGGAACAACGCGACGATGACGTACTTCCTCAGCGGCGTGTACATGCTCCCCGAGGAGAAGCGGTCCCTCTACCGCCCGCCGCAGCACTCCGCCGGCAGCTCGGACATCGGCTTCAACGACGCCGAGGGAATCAAGAACACCGTGGACCAGCTCCGCGGCGCCTGGCTCGAGGGCAACGAGATCGGCACGCACTTCAACGGCCACTTCTGCGGCAAGGGCGGCGGCGTCGGCGAATGGTCGGTCGCCGACTGGAAGAGCGAGATCGGCCAGGCCAAGTCCTTCGTGAAGTCCTGGAAGACGAACGCGGGCATGAAGAACGCGGCCCCGCTCCCCTTCGACTACGACAAGGAACTCATCGGGGCGCGCACCCCTTGCCTGGAAGGCCAGAAGAACTTCCGGCGCGCGGCCGACCAACTCGGCTTCCGCTACGACACGAGCGGCGTCAACGACCAGGTCTGGCCCAAGAAGAAGGACGGCCTGTGGGACCTGTCGATGCAGCTCGTCCCGTTCCCCGGGCACTCGTACGAGCAGCTCACGATGGACTACAACTTCATGGTCAACCAGTCGGGCACCGCGACCCAGGGCGACCCCGACAAGCAGGGGTTCTGGGGTGACGAGATGCGCGACAGCCTGCTCCGGGGCTTCGACCGCGCCTACAACGGCAACCGCGCGCCGTTGATCATCGGCAACCACTTCGAGTCCTGGAACGGCGGCAACTACATGCGCGCCGTCGAGGAGACCGTGGACACCGTGTGCAACAAGCCCGAGGTCCGCTGCGTGTCCTTCCGGCAGCTCGCCGACTGGCTGGACGCACAGGACCCGAAGGCCCTGGACCGGCTCACCACGCTGGACGTCGGCGAGGCCCCGAAGCAGGGCTGGGCGTCCTTCCTGGCGACCAGCCCGGCCCCGGCACCCAAGGGGGTACCGGGAGCGCCGGCGGTCAGGCAGTAGGCGAGGCCTGTTGAACTTGCCGGGTGCGGCCGGGTCGGGGTCGGCCTGCGCCCGGCAGGCCGCACCGGAGTGATCACGCCGGTGCGGCCACGCTCTCCCGGAGGACGAACGTGGGGTCGACCTGGGCAGCCAGGTCGGCGCCCGTCTTCGCGTTGCCCCAACTCTGCGCGTTCTTCAGGTGGAAGTGGACCATCTGCTGGGTGTACCGCTCCCAGTCGCGCACTGCGTACGCCGCGTCCGCGGTGGACCGCAGCGTGCGCAGGGCGGCCGAGTTGGGCTCCTCCAGGAGGTCGAACCGGGGCGGGCGGCCCTTCTCCATGGCGCGTACCCAGTCGGACTGTCCGAAGGTGACGAGCAGGTCGTCCCCCACCTCCGCGCGGAGGAAGTCGAGGTCGTCCTGGCCCTGCACCTTGTTCCCCACGACCTTCAGCGTGACGCCGAAGTCCCGTGCGTACTCCTTGTATTGGCGATAGACGGAGACCCCCTTACGTGTCGGCTCGGCGACGAGGAACGTCATGTCGAAGCGGGTGAACATGCCGGAGGCGAAGGAGTCCGAACCCGCGGTCATGTCGACGACCACGTACTCGTCGCGGCCGTCGACGAGGTGGTTCAGGCACAGCTCCACCGCTCCGGTCTTGGAGTGGTAGCAGGAGACACCGAGGTCGGCTTCGGTGAACGGGCCCGTGACCATCAAACGCACGGCACCGCCGTCGAGTTCCACGGCTCGGGCACACGCGTCGTAGACCGGATTGTTCTCGCGCACCCGGAGCAGGCGGGAGCCCTCGCCCGGCGGGGTCGTCTTGATCATCGTGTCCGCGGAGGTGATCCGCGGGTTCGAGCCGCGCAGGTAGTCCTTGATGAGCGGGAGGCGTGCGCCCATGGCGGGCAGCTCGGCCGCCTGGTCGTCGTCGAGACCGAGGGCGGGCCCCAGGTGCTGGTTGATGTCGGCGTCGACGGCGATGACCGGGGCGCCCAGGCTGGCGAGGTGGCGGACGAAGAGCGAGGACAGCGTGGTCTTCCCGCTGCCGCCCTTCCCCACGAAAGCGATCTTCATATTCACCAAGAGTAGTCATGTCATCGCTGTTCGTGTCCGGGAAGCGTGAAGAAGACCACTCCTTCGTGGATGCGGCCGCTGGACTGCGTAGTGTCGTACTCATGAGTACGACAGCCGACCCTCTCGCCGCTCTCGGGGCCCTTCCGGGCGTGGCCGAATCCGTGGATTCCGTGCGCAAGGCCGTGGACCGGGTCTACGGCCACCGGGTCATGCGGCGTCGCAGCAACGCGGTCACTTCTGAGGCCGCGCTGCGTGGCGCGCGCGGCAGTGCCGCATTGTCCGGCGCCGACTGGCCGCTCGAAGAGGTGCGCAGGCGTTCCGACTTCAGTGGTGCGGGCGGTGACGAGGAGGCGCGCACGGTCGGCGGCGCGCTGCGGCTGACGGCCGAGGCGGGCCAACTCCTTTCTATTTGGCGGCAGTCCCCGCTGCGGGTGCTGGCGCGCCTGCACCTGGTGGCAGCCGCCGACGACGGCGACACGGTGGGTCGGCCCCGTCAGGCCGGCGAGTCGGTGAACGAGCCGCTGATCGAACTGCCGCTGCCGGACGCGAAAGAAGTCGCGGGCAGGCTCGATGGCCTCGCGGAGCTGATCATCGCGGGCAGCTCGGCCCCGGCCCTGGTCACCGCCGCGATCGTGCACGGTGAACTGCTCGCGCTGCGGTCCTTCGTCTCGCACAACGGGCTGGTCGCGCGCGCGGCCGAGCGCATCGTGCTCGTGGGCAGCGGACTCGACCCCAAGTCGATCTGTCCGGCCGAGGTGGGGCACGCTGAGCAGGGGCGCGCGGAGTATCTGGCGGCGCTCGACGGCTATGTGTCCGGCACTCCGGAAGGGGTGGCCGCGTGGATCGCGCACTGCGGGCGGTCAGTGGAACTCGGCGTCAGGGAGTCGACAGCGGTGTGTGAAGCGCTCCAGCGCGGCGCCGCGTAAGAGTCTGAACGTCCAAGCGCCTTGGAAAGTTCCTGAATTACCCCGGAAAAGGGTTGCGGCGGTACGAATCTTTCGTACCGCCGCTGGCATGTCCACCTGGTTACCAAGCGTCCTCGATATTTGCCCATCAGGTCGGGAACTTAGCCCGTGGCCTGGTGCGGCTGGCCCGTAATCGACGGGTCGACGTCGCGTGGGTGCCTGGTGTTCATGCTTCGGTCCGTGGGGCCTTGGTTGCGTTTAAAGGTGATCCTCTCGGATGTCCTTGGTCTCGCGGGCCGTTGCCTTATTTGTACTCCAGGCGCGGAAGAAGCGAAACCCCTGGCCTCACTTCTTTACTTTTAGGTTCAATTAGGGCCAAACGGACGGTCGGTCGGTGGGTTACGAAAGGGGGACGCTCAGCCCACCGTTGGGCGCCGGCGGCTCGCGTACCAGACGAGGCCCGCGGTGGCCGCCGCGGCGCCGACGGCTGCGGCCGCGACGAGAGCCGGCCGCGACGGCGCGGAGAGTGCGGGCAGCCGCTGCTTGAGCCGGACGGGCCGGTGGAAGTCGAGAATCGGCCACTCCCGCGCGATCGCCTCGCGGCGCAGCGCGCGGTCCGGATTGACGGCGTGTGGGTGTCCGACCGCCTCCAGCATCGGCACATCGGTCGCCGAGTCGCTGTACGCGTAGCAGCGCGACAGGTCGTACCCCTCGGACTTCGCGAGCTCCTGGACCGCCTCCGCCTTGGTCGGCCCGTACGCGTAATACTCCACCTCACCTGTGAAGCAGCCGTCTTCGCCGACGACCATGCGGGTCGCCACCACGCGGTCCGCGCCGAGCAGTTCGCCGATCGGCTCGACGACCTCCGCGCCGGACGTGGACACGATCACGACGTCGCGTCCGGCGGTGTGGTGCTCCTCGATGAGCGAGGCCGCCTCGTCGTAGATGATCGGGTCGATCAGGTCGTGGAGTGTCTCGGCGACGATCTCCTTCACCTGCTGCACGTTCCAGCCACGGCAGAGTGCCGACAGATACTCGCGCATCCGTTCCATCTGATCGTGGTCGGCGCCTCCTACGAGGAAGACGAACTGCGCGTACGCGGTCCGTAGTACGGCCCTGCGGTTGATCAGCCCGCCTTGGTAGAACGACTTGCTGAAGGTGAGCGTGCTCGACTTCGCAATGACCGTCTTGTCCAGGTCAAAGAAGGCGGCTGTGCGGGGCATCGAGTGCGGCAAGGAGGGGTTTTCCACGAGCCCGAGCATAGGCGCCCACCATTCGGCGTAAGGTGTGGCGCGTGGGTTTGCCTGAGAAGGCTCTCGGGTACACCATGGAAGTCACGGATCGTTCGCGACCGTGCTAACCCGGTCTGGCTCCTCCCCCCCCGAGTCGGACCGTGGGGACGACCCCCGCTCTCCCCCCCGGCGGGGGTCGTCGCATGTCCGGACCCACTTCGGGTCCGGACTTTTGCGTTTCCGGCCCTGCTGTCGCCCCGCTCGGCGTCGCCCAGCGCGTGGAGCCTCCCAACCCATTTTCGTCACTGTGCGTAGCTGTCGAGCTGCTCTGTGGATGGCGACCGTAAGTGGCTGAACGGGCGTCAGAGATGGGGCGAGAGATTCCGCCGTAGATGTCCGTAGTTGGCACGGGAGTTGCTCTAAGAGTTGTCACCGGTATGGGTGATGGGGATATTCACAGGCGCTCCCTTGTCCACAGTTATTGACCAAGATCCACATGATTTCCGGGATCGCTGCACGGTGATTCCACTCGCGAAGTCGGAACCGGCGTTCATGACCGGTTCCGTATGCCGGAAGGCGGCCGCGAGCGTGCAGCGACAGAGGGGGCGGAGATCGTGGCGGGAGCCATCACATGCGACCGGGCGCCGGTCGCCGAAGGGCGGCGGCGGACACCGCTGATCGTGACCGAGGACGTGGATCTGCTGGACGACCTGCTGCGGCTGTGCGCCGCGGCGGGCGCCCGGCCCGAGGTCCATCACGGGGTCCCGGAGGGCAGAGGGACATGGGAGTCGGCGCCCCTCGTGCTCGTCGGGGACGACGCGGTCGAACGGGTACGAGGCGTCGCGCGGCGGCGTGGCGTCGTTCTGGTCGGCCGTGACCAGGACGATTCGGGGGTGTGGCAGCGGGCCGTCGAGATCGGCGCCGACCATGTGCTGATGCTGCCGGACGGCGAGCAGTGGCTGATGGACCGGATCGCTGACGTGGCCGAAGGCGTGGGGCGGCCCGCGCTGACCGTCGGGGTGATCGGCGGACGCGGCGGCGCCGGGGCATCCACCTTGGCCTGCGCGCTCGCCGTGACCTCGGCGAAGAGCGGGCGGCGAACCCTCTTGGTCGACGCGGATCCGCTCGGCGGCGGGCTCGACGTGCTGCTCGGCGGGGAGGCGGCAGAAGGGATGCGGTGGCCCGCCTTCGCCGAGTCGCGGGGGCGGGTCGCGGGCGGCGCGCTGGAGGAGTCGCTGCCCGAGCTGCACTCGCTGCGGGTACTGAGCTGGGACCGGGGCGACACGGTGGCAGTGCCTCCGGAAGCGGTACGGGCCGTGCTGGCCGCGGCGCGCCGGCGAGGCGGGGCGGTCGTCGTGGACCTGCCGCGCCGGGTCGACGAGGGAGCGGCCGAGGCACTGGCCCAGCTGGATCTGGGGCTTCTCGTGGTGCCGCCCGAACTGAGGGCCGTCGCGGCGGCGAAACGGGTCGCCTCCGGAGCGGGGATGGTGCTGCGTGACCTGCGCGTCGTGGTCGGTCCCTCGCGCGCAGGTGCGTCCCCCGCGCTGGAACCGGAGGAGGTCGCGCGGCTTCTCGGGCTCCCGCTCGCCGGTGAGCTGCCGGCCGACCGCGCTCTGCCGTCGCCGTATGACGGCGGACCGCCGCCGGGCGGTGCGACGCGCGGGCCCCTCGCACGGTTCTGCTCTGCCTTCTGGGAGCGGGTTCCGGTTGTGGCGGCGGACGGGGGTGGCGCATGAGTTCCGGTACGTCCGGTATGTCCGGTACGGGGCTGGGTGTCATGGGTGAGGACGGCCGACGGCGGACCGGGGTCGTGGGTGAGGACGGGCGGCGGCGGACCGGGGTCGTGGGTGCGCGCATGTTGGACGGGGTGCGGCAGTGGCTCGCGGAGAACGGCGCGGAGGCGACGCCCGCGCGGGTCGCGGAAGCGCTCAGGGCCCAGGGCAGGCTCCTCGGGGACGCCGAAGTGCTCGGCGCGGCAGGCCAGTTGCGCTCCGAACTCGTGGGCACGGGCCCGCTCGAACCGCTCCTCGCCGACCCTTCCGTGAGCGATGTGCTGGTGTCCGCGCCCGACCGGGTGTGGGTCGACCGGGGCGGCGGCCTGGAGCTGACGGGCGTGTCGTTCGAGAACGCCGCGTCGGTGCGGAGGCTCGCTCAGCGGCTCGCGGCGGTGGCGGGGCGGCGCCTCGACGACGCGAGGCCCTGGGTGGACGCCCGCCTTCCGGACGGGACCAGGCTGCACGCCGTTCTGCCGCCGGTCGCCGTCGGCTGCGCCTGTCTGTCGCTCCGGGTGGTCCGGCCCCGCGCCTTCACGCTGGAGGAGCTGGTGGCGGCCGGCACGGTGCCGCCCGGCGGGGACCGGGTGCTTCGGGCGCTGCTCGACGCCCGGCTGTCCTTCCTGATCAGCGGTGGTACGGGGTCCGGGAAGACGACGCTTCTGAGCGCGCTGCTGGGCCTGGTGGGGCCGACGGAACGGGTGGTGCTGGCCGAGGACTCCGCCGAACTGCGCCCCGACCACCCGCACGTGGTCCGGCTCGAGGCACGGCCTGCCAACCAGGAAGGGGCGGGTCTGGTCGGCCTGGACGACCTGGTGCGGCAGGCGCTCCGTATGCGGCCGGACCGGCTGGTGGTCGGTGAGGTGCGGGGGCCGGAGGTCGTGTCGCTTCTCGCCGCTCTCAACACGGGCCATGAAGGCGGATCCGGGACGCTTCACGCGAACGCGGCGCATGACGTGCCGGCCCGTCTGGAGGCGCTCGGGACGGCAGCGGGGCTGGATCGAGGCGCTCTGCACAGCCAGTTGGCGGCGGCTCTGTCGGTGGTGCTGCATCTCGTGCGGGACCGGAGGGGGCGGCGCCGGATCGCCGAGGTTCATGTCTTGGAGCGGGACGCGGCCGGGTGGGTGGTCACGGTGCCTGCGTTGCGGTGGGGCGAAGGGGAGTTCGTGCGGGAGAGGGGGTGGGGACGGCTGCGGGGGTTGTTGGGGGACGGGGGCTAGGGCGGGCTCCCGGGGCGGCGGTGTGGTGGTGGGGCTGAAGGGGCTGGTGAGTGGTTGTCGAGGGAGCGGGGGCGGGAGTCGCAGGTGCGATGGGTGGGGTGTGTGACGGGGCTCGTTACGGGTGTGGCGAGGGCTGGTTGTGGATGGGGGAGAGGGCGGCGTGACGGTTTTCGTGGAGGGGCCTGTGGGGGTTGGAGTGTGGCCGGGGAGTGCGGCTCTGGTGTGTGTCGGGGCTGCGGCTTGGGTTGCCGGTCGTGGTCATGGGCGGGAGGTGCGGCGGGCTCGGGAGTTGCTGGGGTTGACCGGCGGGGCGCCGTGGGGTGCGTCGGTGTGGAGGCTGGTTCGGGGGCGGTTGCGGGACCGGTGGGAGTGGTGGGTGCCGGTTGTGGGGGCCGTGCTCGCAGTTCTCGGGGCATCCGTGGTGCCGCTGGCGGCGGGGGTGGCCGGGATACCGCTGGCTGCGCGGGCGAGGCGGGGGAGGGAAGCGCGGCGGGTGCGGGAGCGCCGGGCCGACGCCGTGATCTCCCTGTGCGGAGTGCTGGCGGGGGAGGTGCGGGCGGGGCGGCAGCCGGGGGAGGCGCTGATCGCGGCGGTTCGTGAGGAGCGGGAGGCGAGATCGGGCGACGCCGGCTCCGGTGCTGGTGGCGGGGCGGTGGTCGCTGCTGCCCGGTTCGGCGGGGATGTGCCGGGGGCGTTGCGCGACGCGGCTCGGGAGCCCGGGGCCGAGGGGCTGCTGGGGCTCGCGGCGTGCTGGCAGGTTGCGGTCGACCGTGGCGCTGGGCTCGCGGCGGGGCTTGAACGTCTCGCTGACGCGCTACGGGCCGAGCGGGACCAGAAGGCCGATTTGCAGGCGCAGTTGGCGGGCTCACGGTCGACCGCGGTGATGCTCGCGGGGCTACCGGTCCTGGGGCTGTTGCTGGGCAGTGCGCTGGGGGCCGAGCCGCTGAGGGTGCTGCTGCACACCGGCGCGGGGTTCGGGTGCCTGCTGGTGGGCGGGTTGTTGGAGGGAGCGGGGCTCTGGTGGGCGCTGCGGATCGTACGGGGAGCGGAGGAGCGGTGAGTGTTGTCCACAGGCTGGGGGTCGTGCTGTGTGTCGTGGCGGCCTCGGGATGGGTCGCGCACGAGGTCGCGGTGCGGCGCAGGGAACGAGCGTTGCTGCGGCGGATCAGGGCCGTGCTGGAGGAGGAGGCGGCGAACCCGGTTCGGCGTGGCGTGGAGGTGCGGGTCGCCGTTACACGGTGGGGACCCGTGGCGGGGGCGTTGTGTGCCGGATATGTGCTGGTGGGTGGGGTGGCCGGACTGCTGGTGGGGGTTGTTGCCGGGTGTGTGGTGTGGCGGTGGCGCCGCAGGGTTCGTACGACCGCGGCCGAGGCGTCGTCGGAGGAAGCCGCACGGGCGCGGGCACGGCGGCAACTTCCCTTGGCGGCCGACCTTCTGGCCGCGTGCATCGCCGCCGGGGCCGATCCCGTGAGGGCGGCGAGGGCGGTGGGGGAGTCGTTGGGCGGACCGGTCGGGGAGGTGTTGGCGAGAGGCGCTGCCCACGTGCGGCTCGGCGGTGAACCGCGTGCGGCGTGGCGGCAGTTGGCTTCGATTCCGGGGGCGGGCCCGTTGGCCGGACTCCTGGAGCGGGCCGGCGATTCGGGAGCCCCTGCCGCAGAACCGGTGGCGCGGCTGGCCGCGGAGTCCAGGGCCGAGCGCGGGCGGGCCACCGCCGCCGTGGCGCGCCGGGCGGCCGTACTCATCACGGCGCCCGTGGGGCTGTGCTTCCTGCCCGCGTTCGTGGCCATCGGAGTGCTGCCGGTGGTGATCGGGGTGGCCGGCGGGCTGTTGGGAGGTCGATGAGCGGCCGCGGGGGCGGCTCGATGTGGTGGACGTCGGTGGACGTCTTCGGTGAGGAACTTCAGAGGAACGCAGAGGAAAGTCATGGGGGTTGAGATGTACGGAGTGATGCGGGCGCGTGCCGGGATGTGGGTGCGCCGGGTACGTCGGACGGGTGCGGCGAGGCGGGACGCGGGGATGGTCACGTCGGAGTACGCGATGGGGCTTATCGCGGCGGTCGGATTCGCCGGGCTGTTGCTGAAGGTGCTGACCAGCGGTGAGGTGCAGACGGCCCTGCAGGGAATTGTCGAGCGGGCGCTCAATGGGTAGGGGCGGCCCACGTCGGGGCGGTGACCGGGGGTTCGTGACGGCGGAGGCGGCTGTGGTGTTGCCGGTGCTCGTGACCTTCACCGTGGCGCTGGTCTGGGCCCTGATGGCGGCGTCCGCGCAGATCCAGTGCGTGGACGCGGCCAGGGCCGGCGCCAGGTCGATCGCCCGTCAGGACCCTGAAGGGGCGGCAGTGGCCTCGGCGAAGAGGGTCGCGCCGCGCGGCGCGAAGGTGGCCGTGAGCCGGGAGGGCGACCTGGTCCGGGTCGCGGTCGAGGCGGCGGCGCCGGGCCCGGGGGTCCTGAACGTAAGCCTGCGCGCCGATGCCGTGGCGCTGGCGGAGGAGACGGTGGGCACGGCGGTGGGGGATTCATGAGGTGGCGACGGAAGGGCGCCGGGGACCGAGGTTCCGCGACGGTGTGGTCCGTGATGGCGATGACCGCGTTGGGGCTGGTCTTCGGATGCGTACTGGCCATGGGGCAGGCCGTCGTCGTACGGCATCGGGCGGGCGGGGCGGCGGACCTGGCGGCTCTCGCGGCCGCCGACCACTGGATGGAGGGAGGGAAGGTGGCCTGCGCCCACGCAGCGAGGGTGGCGGCAGCGCAGGAGACGCGACTCGTGCGGTGCGCGGTGTACGGGGAGGTGTCGGATGTGACCGCGGCGGCGGGGTCAGCTCCGCTGAGTACGGAGGTCAGAGCCCGAGCGGGCCCTGCGGGGCCGGTGGCGCCGGGGGTTCCGAGGGGGCCGGCGGGGCATGTGGGGAGTAGCGGATAGGGAGCGGTGAGGGCGCCGCCAGTCGCTCAGGTGGGACCGGGTACGTCAGGCGTCGCGCCCACTCCGACGTACCCGCGACCGCCACCCGCCCCCCGGAGTCAGCCGGCTGCTCAAGCCGTCCCCGGCCCAGCCGCCGCATCCCTGAGGAGCACCTTCAGCAGCCGAATCGCCCCCCGCTTATGGAGTGGATCGTTGCCGTTGCCGCACTTGGGGGACTGGATGCAGGACGGGCAGCCGGACTCGCACTCGCAGGAGGCGATCGCTTCGAGGGTGGCGGTGAGCCACTCGCGGGCCGTGTGGAACGCGCGTTCCGCGAAGCCCGCCCCACCCGGGTGGCCGTCGTACACGAAGACCGTGGGCAGCAGGGTGTCCGGGTGGAGCGGGACGGAGACGCCGCCGATGTCCCAGCGGTCGCAGGTCGCGAACAGCGGCAACATGCCGATGGAGGCGTGCTCGGCGGCGTGCAGGGCGCCGCCGAGGATCTCCGGGTTCACGCGGGCCGCGTCGAGCTGGTCCTCCGTGACGGTCCACCACACGGCGCGGGTGCGGAGTGTGCGGGGCGGGAGGTCGAGTTTGGTCTCGCCCAGGACCTCGCCGGTGATGAGGCGACGACGTAGGAAGGAGACGACCTGGTTGGTGACCTCGACGGAGCCGTAGCACAACCGGCCGTCGCCCCAAGGGACTTCGATGTCCGTCTCCAGGACGGAGATGGCGGTGGTGTCGCGGGCGGTCGTCGAGTAGGTCGGGTTGGCCTCCTCGACGAGGGCGACCGAGTCCTCCAGGTCCAGGTGCTTCACGAGATACGTGCGGCCCTGGTGGAGGTGGACCGCGCCGTCGTGGACGGCGGTGTGCGCCGAACCGGCGTCCACGGTTCCGAGGAGGCGGCCCGTCCCCGCCTCGACGATCTGCACGGGGTTGCCGCCGCCCCCGCGGATGTCCGTCAGGTCGGCGGCGCGTTCGCGGCGGGTCCAGTGCCAGGCCTTGGTGCGGCGGCGCAGCAGCTTCGCCGCCTCCAGCTGGGGGAGCAGCTCGGCGGTCGTCGGGCCGAAGAGAGGGAGGTCGTCGTCGGTGAGAGGGAGTTCGGCGGCGGCCGCGCACAGATGGGGGGCGAGGACGTACGGGTTGTCGGGGTCCAGGACCGTGGACTCCACGGGCTGGTCGAAGAGCGCTTCGGGGTGGTGGACGAGGAACGTGTCCAGCGGGTCGTCGCGGGCGACGAGGACGGCGAGCGCGCCCTGGCCGGACCGTCCCGCGCGGCCTGCCTGCTGCCACAGCGACGCCCGGGTGCCCGGGTAGCCGGAGATGACGACGGCGTCCAGCCCGGACACGTCGATGCCGAGTTCGAGGGCGGTGGTGGCGGCGAGGCCGAGAAGTTCGCCGGAGTGAAGAGCGCGCTCCAGGGCGCGGCGTTCCTCGGGCAGGTAGCCGCCGCGATACGCGGCGACACGGCGGGCGAGGGAGCGGTCGACCTCGGCGAGGCGTTCCTGGGCGATCACGGAGATCAGCTCCGCGCCGCGCCGGGAGCGGACGAAGGCCACGGAGCGCACGCCCTGCACGGTCAGGTCGGTGAGCAGATCCGCCGTCTCGGCGGTGGCAGTACGGCGGACAGGGGCGCCCTTCTCGCCGTGGAGATCGGTGAGAGGGGGTTCCCAGAGGGCGAAGACGACCTCGCCGCGGGGAGAGGCGTCGTCGGCGATCTCGACGACCGGGAGGCCGGTGAGCCGCTGGGCGGCGACGGCCGGGTCCGCGGCGGTGGCGGACGCCAGCAGGAACACGGGCTCAGAGCCGTAGCGGGCGCAAAGTCGCCGCAGCCGGCGCAGGACCTGGGCGACGTGCGAGCCGAAGACACCGCGGTAGGTGTGGCACTCGTCGATGACGACGTACTTGAGAGCTTTGAGGAAGGAGGACCAGCGGGGGTGGGAGGGCAATATCCCGCGATGGAGCATGTCCGGGTTGGTCAGGACGTAGTTGGCGTACTGGCGCACCCATTCGCGTTCCTCGACGGGAGTGTCGCCGTCGTAGACCGCCGGGCGGACGGCGTTGCCCAGCGGTTGTGAAAGTTCCTTCACCGATCGGCGCTGGTCCGCGGCCAGGGCTTTCGTCGGCGCGAGGTAGAGCGCGGTGGCGCCCCGGCCGTTCGGTGCCTCGGAGCCGTCGAGGAGCCGCGAGAGGACCGGGACGAGGTACGCGAGGGACTTTCCGGAGGCCGTTCCGGTGGCGACGACGACCGACTCGCCGTCCAGCGCGTGCTCGGCCGCGAGTGCCTGGTGGGCCCAGGGGTGCTCGATTCCGGCCGACTGCACGGCGGCGATGACCTCGGAGCGGATGCGGTCGGGCCAGACGGCATGACGACCCTCTCGCGGGGGCAAGTGCTCCGTATGAGTGATGCGCGAGGACCGGCTCGGGCCCGAGGCGAGCCGGTCGAGAATCGCCCCCGGAGAGGGGCGGGAAGCGGTGTCCGCGGAGGGTTGTCCAGGGCGGTGATTCTTGGCCATCGGCACCGAGTGTGTCACTGGCGTGACGGACAATGCTCCTAAGGCGTCGTGCACGCCTGCCGGTAAGTGATTGAATGCCATCGCGGCTGGCGAACCGTCCCGGGGGCTGCCGAGGTGTCCCGAGGGACGACCGCTCGATAGCAAGGTGCTGGAGGATCCGTGGACCTGTCCCTGTCGACCCGTACCGTCGGCGATCGTACGGTCGTCGAGGTCGGTGGCGAAATCGATGTGTATACCGCGCCCAAGCTGCGTGAGCAGCTGGTCGAGCTGGTGAATGACGGCAGCTTCCACCTTGTCGTCGACATGGAGGGAGTCGACTTCCTCGACTCCACCGGGCTCGGCGTGCTGGTGGGCGGACTGAAGCGTGTGCGCGCCCATGAGGGCTCGCTGCGCCTGGTCTGCAACCAGGAGCGCATTCTCAAGATCTTCCGTATCACCGGCCTGACCAAGGTGTTCCCCATCCACACCTCGGTCGAGGAAGCCGTAGCGGCGACCGACTGATCCGTCACCGGCCCACAGCGGCCGGTGTCTGAGCGGAAGTGGGGGCCGGGCCGTTGGCCCGGTCCCTTCAAGATCACGTCCGTACATCCGAGGGGGATGCATGGCCACCGTCGAACTCCGATTCAGTGCGCAGCCCGAGCACGTCCGTACCGCCCGACTGGTGGCGGCCGCGGTGGCGCGCAGGGCCGGAGTGGACGAAGCCGTGCTCGACGAGGTGCGGCTCGCCGTCGGCGAGGCCTGCAGCCGGGCCGTCGGTCTTCACCAGAGCAGCGGAATCACGGCACCCGTTCGGGTTCTCCTCACCGAGGAGGAGAAGCAGTTCTCGATCGAGGTCGGGGACGAGGCTCCGCGCAGCCACCCCACCGGCCAGGCGTCCGGCGCACCCGCAGATCCGGATGCGGAGGGCGAGGACGACATGGGTCTCGCCGTCATCAGCGGCCTCGTGGACGACGTCGAGGTCACTGCGGACGAGTCCGGTGGTCTCATTCGGATGACGTGGCCGACCACGCCGGCGACGCTCCCGTCCTGATCCGCTGACGCCCCGCGTCCACCTGGCGCCCCTGATCCATCCGTCCGGGTACTTTCCGGCCGTGTCTCCTGCGTGATCGTTTTCTGTTCCGGGCCCTGTCCTCACCTCGGTGAGCAGGGCCTCTTTTGCGTTCCCTAGATCACCGATCAATAATGGATCACGCCTCAATGCGTTCAGGGCATTACCAGCTTTTGTGTGCCCATTGTGTTGGACGATCATTGGTCGGGTAGTAACGGATGGGAAATTCCGTTTCTCGCGCACTGTTTTGATCACGCGCCGCTCCCTACAATCCGTCCACATCTTGAGCTCAGCCCAAGCGTCAAGGAGGACGAATGGCGGGGCTTTCTACCCCTCAAAGGTTCGACCACCCCTCAACCTTCGCCGCCGCGGTACTGACGGATGACAACCGGCTCATCGTCGTGGTGATCGCGATCGTCGCACTCGCCGCCCTGGCGGTGGCCGCAGTGCTCGTACGGCAGGTGCTCGCGGCGGGCGAGGGCACCGACAGCATGAAGAAGATCGCGGCAGCGGTCCAGGAAGGCGCGAAAGCGTATCTCGGGCGGCAGTTGCGGACCCTCGCGGTATTCGCCGTCGTGGTGTTCTTCCTGCTCATGCTGCTGCCCGCCGACGATTGGACTCAGCGCGCCGGCCGTTCGATCTTCTTCTTGATCGGCGCGGTGTTCTCGGCTACCACCGGCTATATCGGAATGTGGCTCGCGGTGCGCAGTAATGTGCGCGTCGCCGCCGCGGCCAGAGAAGCCACTCCGGCGGAGGGCGAGCCGGAAAAGGATCTCACCGACGTCTCGCACAAAGCCATGAAGATCGCATTCCGAACGGGCGGCGTCGTCGGGATGTTCACCGTCGGCCTCGGCCTGCTCGGCGCCTCCTGCGTCGTCCTGGTCTACGCGGCCGCCGCGCCGAAGGTGCTCGAAGGATTCGGGCTCGGCGCCGCGCTGATCGCGATGTTCATGCGTGTCGGCGGCGGCATCTTCACCAAGGCCGCCGACGTCGGCGCCGACCTGGTCGGCAAGGTCGAACAGGGCATTCCGGAGGACGATCCGCGTAATGCCGCGACCATCGCCGACAACGTGGGCGACAACGTCGGCGACTGCGCCGGCATGGCCGCCGACCTCTTCGAGTCCTACGCGGTCACGCTGGTCGCCGCGCTGATCCTCGGCAAGGTGGCCTTCGGCGACTCCGGACTCGCGTTCCCGCTGATCGTTCCCGCGATCGGCGTCGTCACGGCCATGATCGGCATCTTCGCCGTGGCGCCGCGCCGCGCCGACCGCAGCGGGATGAGCGCCATCAACCGCGGATTCTTCATCTCCGCGGTCATCTCGCTCGTCCTCGTGGCAGCCGCGGTCTGGGCCTATCTGCCGGGGACGTACGCCGGACTCACCGGTGTCACCGACGCGGCGATCAAGGCGAAGAGCGGCGATCCGCGGATCCTCGCGCTCGTCGCCGTGGCCATCGGCATCGTGCTCGCCGCGCTCATCCAGCAGCTGACGGGCTACTTCACCGAGACCACCCGGCGCCCGGTCCGCGACATCGGCAAGTCGTCGCTCACCGGCCCCGCGACCGTCGTGCTCGCCGGTATCTCCATCGGCCTCGAATCGGCCGTCTACACCGGCCTGTTGATCGGGCTCGGCGTGTACGGGGCGTTCCTGCTCGGCGGCACGTCGATCATGCTGGCGCTGTTCGCGGTCGCCCTCGCGGGCACGGGACTGCTCACCACGGTCGGCGTCATCGTCGCCATGGACACGTTCGGCCCCGTCTCCGACAACGCGCAGGGCATCGCCGAGATGTCCGGCGACGTCGAGGGCTCGGGCGCCCAGGTGCTCACCGACCTGGACGCCGTGGGCAACACGACCAAGGCCATCACCAAGGGCATCGCCATCGCGACGGCCGTCCTCGCGGCCTCCGCGCTGTTCGGGTCCTACCGTGACGCGATCGTCACCGCCGCCAACGACGTCGGCGAGAAGGTCGGCAACGGCGGGCCACTGGGCCTCGTCATGGACATCTCACAGCCCAACAACCTGGTCGGGCTGATCGCCGGCGCCGCGGTCGTCTTCCTCTTCTCCGGACTCGCGATCAACGCCGTGTCGCGGTCCGCCGGAGCCGTGGTCTACGAGGTGAGGCGGCAGTTCCGCGAGCACCCCGGGATCATGGACTACTCGGAGACGCCGGAGTACGGACGCGTCGTCGACATCTGTACGAAGGACGCGCTGCGCGAGCTCGCCACGCCGGGTCTGCTCGCCGTGCTCGCGCCCATCGCGATCGGGTTCACGCTCGGCGTCGGCGCGCTCGGGTCGTTCCTCGCCGGCGCTATCGGCACCGGCACGCTCATGGCGGTCTTCCTCGCCAACTCCGGTGGCGCGTGGGACAACGCGAAGAAGCTCGTCGAGGACGGCCATCACGGCGGCAAGGGCAGCGAGGCGCACGCCGCGACGGTCATCGGCGACACGGTCGGCGACCCGTTCAAGGACACGGCAGGGCCCGCGATCAACCCGCTCCTGAAGGTCATGAACCTGGTGGCGCTCCTCATCGCGCCCGCGGTCGTGAAGTTCAGCTACGGGACGGGCGCCAGCGTGGGCGTGCGGGTCCTGGTCGCCGTACTCGCGATCGCCGTGATCGTCGGGGCGGTCTACGTCTCGAAGCGGCGCGGGATCACCGTCGGCGACGACGATGACTCCAACCAGGTGCCGAAGCGGCAGGCGGATCAGGCGGTGGTCTCCTGACGGTGATCATGACCCGGTGAGGCAGGCCGGGAGCCCAACGGGCGGGCGGGTAGCGCGCATTGACGTGCTGCCCGCCCGCCCGCGCGTTGTGATCCTTCGGTGAAGTTTCTAGTGAGGCTTCTCTCGCTTGGTGCAAATGGCTATAAAAGGTCGATAAAGCAGATCTAATGCGCGTCCGGCATGCGGTTGTCGCCCGCTTGGCGTGTATGTTCCGGGGCCGAGAGCCATGGAAGGGACCAATCCGGTGAACAAGAAGCTCGCAGCCGCACTGTCCGGCGGTGCGGTACTGGTACTCGCGCTGTCGGGATGCAGCAGCGACAACGGCAACGAGAAGCTGAACTCGTGGGCCAAGTCGGTCTGTGACGCGGTCCAGCCGCAGGCCAAGAAGATCGAGGACGCCAACGCCGCGATCCAGAAGGAAACCTCGGACAACAGCAAGCCGGCGGACGTCCAGAGCACCGACTCGCAGGCCTTCCAGGACATGTCCGACGCCTACAAGGCGATCGGCGCGGCCGTGAACAAGGCCGGGGCCCCGGCGGTCTCCGGCGGCGCGAAGAAGCAGAAGGACGCGGTCAAGGAGCTCAACGACATCTCGGGGTCGTACGCAGACCTGAAGAAGCAGGTCGACAAGCTCGACACGAAGGACCAGGCGAAGTTCGCCGACGGCCTCAAGGGCATCGCGACCCAGCTCGACAAGCTGAGCCAGAGCGGCAGCGACGCGCTCAAGAAGCTGGAGGAGGGCGAGGTCGGCAAGGCGATGGCGAAGCAGCCGACCTGCAAGAGCGCGTCCGCTTCCCCGGCGGCGGCCAAGAACTGACGCCTGTCGTCTCTGAGGCAGACTGTCTCTGAGGCTGAAGGCTGTTATTTCTGAACGCTGAGCGCAGGCTCTGAGGTTCCCCCGTGCCCCCGGTGCCGTCGGATTTTCCGGCGCCGGGGGCACGTCGTATGTGCGGCGCGACCGAAGTGAGGGGCTACCGGGGGTTCGGGGCGACAATGGGGGCGTGAGTAGCTCCAGTCTGTCCAAGTTGCCGTCCACCGACCGAGACGATGTCACCGCCCTGCTGCGGGAGTCCCTGCTGGCGGCCGAGTTCACCGCCGACGGGCTGCTCGAACTGCTCGGGGCGCCGGCCTACGCGGCACTCGCGCGCAGCGAGACCGTGCCCGCCCTGCGGGCGACCCGCGGCGACACCCCGCTGGAGACGCTCGTCCGCCTCTTCCTGCTCCAGCAGCCCGTGGAGCACGCGCGCGTGGCGGCCGTTCTGCCCGTCGACGCGTGCCTGGAGAGCGGGTGGCTGACGCGGGCCGGTGACGACGAGGTCGCCGCGGCCGTCGACGTACGGCCCTACGGGGGTCCCGACGGCGAGGACTGGTTCATCGTGTCCGACCTCGGCTGCGCCGTCGGCGGCGCCGGAGGCATCGGCAACCGCGCCGAGGGCGTCGTCCTGGGTGTCGGCGGCGCCTCCACGACGCTGGCGGGCATCACCGTGCGCACGCCGGTGGAGAGCGCTCTCGACCTCGGTACGGGTTCCGGGATCCAGGCCCTGCACGCCACCCGGAACGCCACGCGCGTCGTCGCCACCGACCTCAACCCGCGCGCCCTCCACTTCACGGCGCTGACGCTCGCGCTGTCCGGCACGTACGCGGCCGACCTGCGCGAGGGATCGCTGTTCGAGCCCGTGGGCGACCAGACGTACGACCTGATCGTGTCGAACCCGCCCTTCGTCATCTCGCCCGGGGCGCGGCTGACTTACCGGGACGGCGGGATGTCCGGGGACGATCTGTGCCGCTCGCTCGTTCAGGAGGCGGGGGCACGACTGAACGAGGGCGGGTACGCGCAGTTCCTCGCCAACTGGCAGCACGTCGAGGGAGAGGAGTGGACCGACCGCCTGCGGTCCTGGGTGCCGCGCGGGTGCGACGCCTGGATCGTGCAGCGTGAGGTCCAGGACATCACGCAGTACGCCGAGTTGTGGCTGCGGGACGCCGGGGACCACCGCACGGACCCGGCGGAGTACGCGGCGCTCTACGACGAGTGGCTGGACGAGTTCGAGGCGCGGAAGGTGCGCGGTATCGGCTTCGGCTGGATCAGCCTGCGCAAGGCACCGGAGGGTGTCGAGCCGTCCATCACGGTCGAGGAGTGGCCGCACTCCGTCGAGCAGCCCCTCGGCGACACGGTGCGGGCGCACTTCGAGCGACTCGACTATCTGCGGACGCACGACGACGCGGCGCTGCTCGGCGCCCATTTCAAGCTCGCCGGTGAGGTCGTGCAGGAGCAGGTCGGGCTGCCGGGCGCAGAGGATCCGGAGCACGTGGTGCTGCGCCAGCACCGCGGGATGCGCCGGGCCACGAAGGTGGACACGATCGGCGCCGGGTTCGCGGGCGTCTGCGACGGCAGCCTCAGCGCGGGCCGGATCCTGGACGCGATCGCCCAGCTGGTGGGCGAGGATCCGGTGCTGCTGCGGGATCGCACTCCCGCGCAGATCCGGATGCTGGTGGAGCAGGGGTTCTTGGAGCCGGCTCAGGTTTGATGGCCGGGGTGGGGCGGGCCGGTCCGTGGGCGTAGGCGTGGGCACGGGCTGACCGGACGTGGGCTTGGTGGGGCGGGCGCGGGTTGGGCGCTCGCCCCACGTCCCCGCCGGTCCACAGGGGCGCGCGGCTGGGTGCGCCCGGCGCGCTCGCCCGACCCACGCCCCGGGTGCCGCACACCCCGCGCCCCGGGTGCCGCACACCCCGCGCCCCTGGGGTGCCGCACGCCCCGCGCACCGAGTGCCGCACGCTCCCACCCGGGACTCCGCTTCCGCCCCGCGCACCCGGGGTTCCACCCATCCCCGTAATCCCCACCCGGCCCCCACGGCCCGACCGCCGCGACCCCATTCCCTGAGGCCGCTCAGCCAGCAGCCCGCCGAGCCTCCTCACCCGCAGACGTCCCCGTCGCCGGTCTCCGGCCCGCCCCGCACACCAATGATCCGCTTCCGTTTCTCTGTGTTGTAGGCAACTCCGTACCGCGGGCCACCACGCACGCCCCACCCCTCTCGCACCGCCCCCGCAGGCCCCCGTACCGCCGCCGCAGGCACCCCGTACCGCCCCCCACAGCCCCCGTTCACCCGGGGTTCGTCCCGGCGTCTCCACCGCGTGCCAGCCTCACCGGCCGGAAGATTCGTGAGCGGGGAGGGGAAGCCATGGAGAGCGGACCGGCGATCTTCGCGGGGACCGTGTTCGTGCTGTTCGGAGCGGGGCTGCTGCTGTGGACCGGGGTGCGGGTCACACGCCGCGAGCCGGTCGCCGACGGTGTGAACCCTGTCGCATCGGCGGCGCTCACCGGCCTGGCCGGGGTGGTGGCCCTGGTGCTCGGGGTGTGGTCCTTCGGCCGGTTCTGAGCGGCGGCCCACAGGGAGCATCCTGGAAGGCGAACCGGGCGCCGGCCCGGCTTGCGCCCCGGACACCCTGTGGGTACTCCGGGCGGCAGGAACGTCGGTAGTCGGGTTACCGTTCGAGTGGCCGTTGCGGGCTTTTCCCGTTTGACACGGGGGCGGGAGGTACCGTCACACTCCGCAGCGACACCGCACGCGTACCGCAGTGCCGACCCCCACGCCCGAGGGCGAGGGGGATCCCCAGCGCCGACCGGAGAGAAGAGCGAAGTTGTCCCCGACCAGCGAGACCGCACACGGCGGCCGCCGACTCGTCATCGTCGAGTCGCCCGCCAAGGCGAAGACGATCAAGGGCTACCTCGGCCCGGGTTACGTCGTCGAAGCGAGCGTCGGGCACATCCGCGACCTCCCCAGCGGCGCCGCCGAGGTGCCCGAGAAGTACACGGGTGAGGTGCGCCGCCTCGGTGTGGACGTCGAACACGACTTCCAGCCGATCTATGTGGTCAACGCGGACAAGAAGGCTCAGGTCAAGAAGCTCAAGGACCTGCTGAAGGACTCCGACGAACTCTTCCTCGCCACCGATGAGGACCGCGAGGGCGAAGCCATCGCGTGGCACCTCCTCGAGGTCCTGAAGCCCAAGGTCCCCGTCCACCGGATGGTCTTCCACGAGATCACCAAGGACGCGATCCGCAGCGCCGTCGCCAACCCGCGCGAGCTCAACAAGCGCATGGTCGACGCCCAGGAGACCCGCCGCATCCTCGACCGTCTGTACGGGTACGAGGTCTCGCCGGTCCTATGGAAGAAGGTCATGCCGCGTCTGTCGGCGGGCCGTGTCCAGTCCGTGGCCACCCGTCTCGTCGTCGAGCGTGAGCGCGAGCGCATGGCCTTCCGCTCCGCCGAGTACTGGGACCTGACCGGCACCTTCGGAACGGGCCGCTCCGGCGACGCCGGCGACCCGTCGAACCTGGTGGCCCGCCTGAGCGCGGTCGACGGCAAGCGCATCGCGCAGGGCCGCGACTTCGACTCGCTGGGTCAGCTGAAGACGGCGAACGTGCTGGCTCTGGACGAGACGAACGCCCGAGCGCTCGCCGCCGCCCTGGAGAACACGCAGTTCTCCGTGCGCTCCGTCGAGTCCAAGCCGTACCGCCGCTCGCCGTACGCCCCGTTCCGTACGACGACGATGCAGCAGGAGGCGAGCCGCAAGCTCGGCTTCGGTGCGAAGGCCACCATGCAGGTGGCCCAGAAGCTGTACGAGAACGGCTTCATCACCTACATGCGTACGGACTCCACGACCCTGTCCGACACGGCGATCGCGGCCGCCCGTGCGCAGGTCACGCAGCTGTACGGGGCCGACTACCTGCCCGAGAAGCCGCGCACGTTCGCCGGCAAGGTCAAGAACGCGCAGGAGGCGCACGAGGCGATCCGTCCCTCGGGTGATCGTTTCCGCACGCCCGCCGAGACCGGCCTGACCGGCGACCAGTTCCGCCTCTACGAGCTGATCTGGAAGCGGACCGTCGCCTCCCAGATGAAGGACGCGACCGGTAACTCCGTCACGGTCAAGATCGGTGGCACCGCCGCCGACGGCCGGAACGCCGAGTTCTCCGCGTCCGGCAAGACGATCACGTTCCACGGCTTCCTCAAGGCCTACGTCGAGGGCGCGGACGACCCGAACGCCGAGCTCGACGACCGTGAGCGCCGGCTGCCGCAGGTCTCCGAGGGCGACGCGCTGTCCGCCGAGGAGATCACCGTCGACGGCCACGCGACCAAGCCGCCGGCCCGCTACACCGAGGCCAGCCTGGTCAAGGAGCTCGAAGAGCGCGAGATCGGCCGCCCGTCGACGTACGCGTCGATCATCGGCACGATCCTCGACCGCGGCTACGTCTTCAAGAAGGGCACGGCCCTCGTGCCGTCCTTCCTGTCCTTCGCCGTGGTCAACCTCCTCGAGAAGCACTTCGGGCGCCTCGTCGACTACGACTTCACCGCCAAGATGGAGGACGACCTCGACCGCATCGCGCGCGGTGAGGCCCAGTCCGTGCCGTGGCTGAAGCGTTTCTACTTCGGTGAGGGCGAGGGCTCCGGAGGCGCCGCCGACGCCGGGAACGGCGACGGCGACCACCTCGGCGGCCTCAAGGAGCTCGTCACCGACCTGGGCGCCATCGACGCCCGCGAGGTGTCGTCCTTCCCCGTCGGCGACGGCATCGTCCTGCGCGTCGGCCGCTACGGCCCGTACGTCGAGCGCGGCGAGCGGGACTCCGAGGGTCACCAGCGCGCCGACGTCCCCGACGACCTCGCGCCGGACGAGCTCACCGTCGAGTACGCGGAGGAGCTGCTCGCCAAGCCGAGCGGCGACTTCGAGCTGGGCGCGGACCCCGTCTCCGGGAACCAGATCATCGCCAAGGACGGCCGTTACGGGCCGTACGTCACCGAGGTGCTGCCCGAGGGCACCCCGAAGACCGGCAAGAACGCGGTCAAGCCGCGGACGGCGTCGCTCTTCAAGTCGATGAGCCTCGACACGGTCACCCTGGACGACGCCCTCAAGCTGATGTCCCTGCCGCGCGTGGTCGGCGCCGACGCCGAGGGCGTCGAGATCACCGCGCAGAACGGGCGGTACGGGCCGTACCTCAAGAAGGGCACCGACTCGCGCTCCCTGGAGACCGAGGACCAGCTCTTCGCCATCACGCTGGAGGAGGCTCTCGCGATCTACGCGCAGCCCAAGCAGCGCGGGCGCGCGGCCGCCAAGCCGCCGCTGAAGGAGCTCGGCGAGGACCCGGTCAGCGGGAAGCCCGTCGTCGTCAAGGACGGCCGCTTCGGCGCGTACGTGACGGACGGCGAGACGAACGCGACGCTCAGGTCGTCGGACTCCGTCGAGGAGATCACGCCCGAGCGCGGTTACGAGCTGCTCGCCGAGAAGCGGGCGAAGGGCCCGGCCAAGAAGACGGCGAAGAAGGCCGTCAAGAAGGCCCCGGCGAAGAAGGCGACCGCCAAGAAGACGGCAGCCAAGAAGACCACCGCCACGAAGACGACGGCGGCTAAGAAGACGACGGCCGCCAAGAAGACGACCGTGGCGAAGAAGACGGCTACGGCTGCCAAGAAGGCGACGGCTTCTAAGTCGGCGTCTACGGAGGAGTAGTCGACCTCTACGGAGAAGTGGTCCACCTCTACGGAGGAGTAGGAGTCTGAAACCTCTTCGGAGGAGCAGGAGCCTACGGATGAGTAGGGCTTCTTCGTGTCATAACCCTCATATGGCCGCCCGGGGCACTCGCCGCGGGCGGCCATATGTTCGGGCAGCCCTCCGGGGTGTCGGTGGGGCCGGATAGTCTGGACGAATGATGCGAGCCGAGCAGCCAACGGCCCAGAATTCCGCCCAGAGTCCGGCCCCCGACGACGCCCTGGTGGCAGATTCCAGGGAGCGCGCCGTCCGCGCCCTGCTGCGTGTACCGCAGCTGAAACGACTGTGGAGCGCCCAGCTCGTGGGCGGCGTCGGTGACGCGCTCGGACTTCTCGTCCTCGTGCTGCTCACCCTCCAGACCGCCGTCGCCGAGGCCTCGTTCGGCGGCGGGTACCGAGGCGTGGCCTTCGCCGTCGCCGTCGTGTTCGCCGCGCGCGTGCTGTCGACGCTGCTCTTCGGAGCCGTCCTGCTCGGCCCGCTCACGTCGCTGACCTCCAAGGACGGTCCCCTCGACCGGCGCTGGACCATGGTCGGCGCGGACGGCGTGCGGGCGGCCCTCCTGATCGTCGCGCCCCTGTGGATCGACTGGACCCCGGACAACGCGCTGGCGGCCCTGCTCGTCACCGCTTTCGTCATCGGTGTCGCCGAGCGCTTCTGGACCGTGTCGCGCGAGAGCGCCGCTCCCTCGCTGCTGCCCCCGCCGCCCCTCGAAGGCGCGGCCGTACGCCCGCTGCCCGACCACATGGAAGCGCTCCGGCGGCTCTCCCTGCGCACCGGTTTCGTGGCGCTGCCCATCGCGGCCGCCGGCCTCGTACTCGTCACGCTTGTCGGGAACCTGATCGGCGCCGGCGTCGACTGGTTCGGCCTGCACCAGGCGGCACTCGCCTCCTACGTAGCGGCCGGTCTGTTCGCCGCCTCGCTCTCCGTCGTCTTCTTCCTCGAGCTTCCCGACGTGCACACCCCGCGCGCGCGGTCCCCGCTCGAGGGCCTGCGCCGTCCCCGTACGGGCAACGGCGTCGACAAGGGGCGCACGGGAGCCATCCCGCTGCTCGTCCTCGCGTGCGCCGCCGTCGCGGGTGCGATCTCGGCGGCCGTCGCCGTCTCCGTACTGCACGCCAAGGACATGGGCGGCGGTCCGGTGCTGTTCGGGCTGCTCGTGCTCGGCCTCACCGGCGGCACGGTCATCGGCATCCGCTCGGCGCCCTCCGTGCTGCCGTCGCTGTCGCGCCGCAGGCTCCTCGCGCTCGCGATCGCCCTCACCGGCATCGCGCTGCTCGCCGCGGGCCTCGTCCCCGACGTCACGAGCGTGCTCCTGATCGTCACCCTCGCCGGCGTCACCGCGGGCATCGCCGCCAACACCGGCCACACCCTCCTCGACCAGGAGGCCGAGGACTACCGCCGGGCCCGCACGACCGAACACCTCCAGGCCGTCGTCCGCGTCGTCGTCGCGGTCGCCGCCGTCGCCGCGCCCGTGCTCGCCGCGGCGATCGGCCCGCACCGCCTGGTCAACGGCAAGTTCGTGTTCGCGCACGGCGGCGCCGCCTTCACGCTGATGCTCGTCGGCGCCCTGCTGCTCCCCGTGGCAGCCCTCGTCCTGGCCAAGGCCGACGACCGCAGCGGAGTGCCCCTGCGGCACGACCTGCGCGACGCGCTGCTCGGCGGGAACGACCCGGCGCAGGCCACCGCCGCCACCGGCTTCTTCATCGCCCTGGAGGGCGGCGACGGCGCCGGGAAGTCGACCCAGGCCGCGGCCCTCGCCGAGTGGATCCGCGAAAAGGGCCACGAGGTCGTCGTCACGCGCGAGCCCGGCGCCACCCCGGTCGGCAAGCGCCTGCGCTCGATCCTCCTCGACGTGTCGAGCGCCGGCCTGTCCCACCGCGCGGAGGCCCTGCTGTACGCCGCCGACCGCGCGGAGCACGTCGACACCGTCGTACGGCCCGCCCTGGAGCGCGGCGCGGTCGTCATCTCCGACCGCTACATCGACTCGTCCGTCGCCTACCAGGGCGCCGGCCGCGACCTCTCGCCCACGGAGATCGCCCGCATCAACCGCTGGGCGACCGGCGGCCTCGTACCGCACCTGACCGTCCTGCTCGACGTGGACCCGGAGGCCGCGCGCGAGCGGTTCACCGAGGCGCCCGACCGGCTCGAGTCGGAGCCGGCCGAGTTCCACGCGCGCGTGCGGTCCGGTTTCCTCACGCTCGCCGCCGCCGATCCTGGCCGCTACCTCGTGGTCGACGCGGCCCAGGAGCCGGAAGCCGTCACGACGGTCGTCCGGCACCGGCTCGACACGGTGCTGCCGCTGTCCGAGGCCGAGATCAAGGCGCAGGAAGAGGCCCGTAAGGCCGCCGAGGAGGAGGCCCGCAGGAAGGCCGAGGCCGAGGCCGCCCGCAAGGCCGAGGAAGAGCGCCTGGAGCGCGAGCGCCAGGAGCAGCTGGCCAAGCTGCGCGCCGAGGAGGAGGAGCGCAAGCAGCGCGAGCTGGAGGAGGCGCAGCGCCGCGAGGCCGAGCGCCAGGCCGAGGAGGCCAGGCAGCGCGCCGAGGAGTCGCGCCGTCGTGCCGAGGAGGAGCGCGCCAGGGTGCTCGCCGAGGAGCAGGCCAGGGCCGCCGAGGAGGAGCGCCGCCGCCGTCAGCTGGAGGAGGAGGCGCGCCTGCGCGCGGAGGCCGAGGAGCGCCGCCTGGAGAAGCAGCGCAAGGCGGAGGAAGCGCTCCTGAAGGCGGAGGAGGCGCGACGCCTCGCGGCGGCGTCCGCGGCGGCGGCATCGGCGGCGGCGGAGACGGCGTCGCGGTCCGTGAGCGCTCCGTCTACGGGGTCCGCGTCTTCCGGTTCGTCGTCTACGGGGGCCGCGTCTGCGGGTTCGTCGTCTCCGGGCTCGTCGTCTTCGGGTTCGTCGTCTTCGGGCTCGCCCTCTACGGGTTCGTCTTCTACGGGCTCCCAGGCTGAGTCGGCCGACAACGAGACGACCGTGCAGACGCCCATGGTGAAGCCGGCGGGCGGTGCGGCCGATGAGACCACGGTGCTGCCGTGGGTGACGGACGCGGGTGCCGGGGCAGGTTCCGGGGCCGGACATGGTGCCTGGCACGGCGGGGACAACGACGAGACGACGCAGCTGCCGATGCCTCCGCATTCGGCGTCGGCGGCCGACGAGACCGCGGTGCTGCCGCCGGTCCGCGACGCGGCGCCGAGCGCCGGTGGCGCTCCGGAGGACCGGGTTCCGCCCGGGTACTTCCGCGATGAGCGGCCGTCGGGCTGGGGTTCCGGTACGGGTACGGGTACGGGCGCCGGCGTCGGCGAGAACGACTCCACCCGTGAGCTGCCCCAGGTCGACGAGTCGGGCCGCCCCCGTCAGCGGCCGAGGCCCGACTGGGCGGAGGAGACCCCGCTGGACGACCTGCCGTCGCTCGCGGACGAACTGCTCGGCCGCCACGACGACGGTGACGAAGGCAGGGGCGGCAAGCGCCGAGGGCGGCGCTGAGAAGTAGCCCGGGTGCGAACGCCGTGCCGGTGACTGGTCCTCGTACCGGTCACCGGCACGGCGTTGTCAGTGCCGTCCCGCACAATGAATCCGGTAGAGCAAACAGGGAATCCGGTGGGGTTCCGACGGTGAGGCGGTAGTCCATGCCCGTATGGGACGACCTGGTGGGCCAGGAGCGCGTGGCCGCGCAGCTCGACGCCGCCGCGCGGGACGCCGACGCGCTCGTCACCGCCCACGCGACGAACGCCCCGCCGCCCGAGGCCTCCAAGATGACGCACGCGTGGCTGTTCACCGGCCCGCCCGGCGCCGGGCGGGCGACCGCCGCTCGCGCGTTCGCCGCCGCGCTCCAGTGCGTCAGCCCGGACCGCGCCCTCGGCGGAGCCCCCGGCTGCGGATTCTGCGACGGCTGCCACACCAGCCTGGTCGGGACGCACGCCGACGTGGAGATCGTCCGTACGGACCTGCTCTCCATCGGCGTGAAGGAGACCCGCGAGCTCGTCCGCCGCGCCCAGCTGTCGCCCGCGGGCGGCCGTTGGCAGGTCATCGTCCTGGAGGACGCCGACCGCCTCACGGAGGGCGCGGGGAACGTCCTGCTGAAGGCCGTCGAGGAGCCCGCCCCACGCACCGTGTGGCTGCTCTGCGCGCCCTCCCTCGAAGACGTGCTGCCCACGATCCGCTCCCGCTGCCGCCACCTGACGCTGCGTACGCCCGCGGTCGAGGCGGTGGCCGACATGCTCGTCCGGCGTGACGGCATCGAGCCGGACGTGGCCGCCGAGGCGGCCCGCGCCACCCAGGGCCACATCGACCGCGCGCGACGCCTCGCCACGGACCCACGCGCGCGTGCCCGCAGAGAGGCCGTCCTGAAGCTGCCGCTGCGGGTCGACGACGTGGGCGGATGCCTCAAGGCCGCGCAGGAGCTGATCGACACGGCGGCGGAGGACACCAAGCAGCTCGCCGAGGAGGTCGACGCGAAGGAGACCGAGGAGCTGAAGGCGGCGCTCGGCGCCCAGAGCGGCGGCCGGATGCCGCGCGGCACGGCGGGCGTGATGAAGGACCTCGAAGACCGCCAGAAGCGCCGCAGAACGCGTACACAGCGCGACAGCCTCGACCTCGCCCTCACGGACCTCACGGGGTTCTACCGGGACGTGCTCGCTCTGCAGCTCGGCTCCCGCGTGGCCCTCGCGAACACCGACGCCCTTGACGCGCTGGAGCGCCTGGCGCGCGCGGCTTCGCCCGAGGCGACGCTGCGCCGCATCGAGGCGATCGCCGAGTGCCGCGACGCGCTCGACCGGAACGTGGCGCCGCTGCTGGCGGTCGAGGCGATGACGATGGCGCTGCGGGCGGGCTGACGCCGACCACGGGCGGGCTGACGCCGACCACGTACGGGCTGCGGCGGCTACGGGACATGGCGCACCCGGCGTCGCGCCCCGGACCGCGGATGAACCTGGGACTCGTAACTCTCGCGAAGCCGGTTAACTCGTACGGGGCCGGGTTGCCACACACCGTGATCATCTGAACGCGGAAGGTTAGTCTCGACCGATGTACTTCAGGCGCCACCATTCCCCCGCCGGAAGCCTCCCGGCCCCCGTCCGAGGCCTTCGGCCCCCGCTTCGCGGCCTGCGGGCCTGCGGAACCGTGCTCGCCGCCGCCGGACTGTTCATGTCCGCCTGCTCGCCCGGCAGTTCGGGCAGCACGCAGACGGCGGACGTCTCGCTGGCAGCGCTGCCCAAGGCGATCCCCGCCAACCTGTCCCGCTACTACGGGCAGACGCTGAATTGGCACGACTGCGGCGTCCCCGGCTTCGAGTGCGCCACGATGAAGGCGCCCCTGGACTACGCGAAGCCGGACTCCGGCGACATCAGACTCGCCGTCTCCCGCAAGAAGGCCACGGGCCCCGGCAAGCGCCTCGGCTCGCTCCTGGTCAACCCCGGCGGCCCCGGCGGCTCGGCGGTCGGCTACCTCCAGTCGTACGCCGCCCTCGGCTACCCGGCGGCGGTCCGCGCCCGCTACGACATGGTCGCCGTCGACCCGCGCGGCGTGGCCCGCAGCGAGCCGGTCGAGTGCCTCGACGGCAAGCAGATGGACGCTTACACGCAGACCGACGTCACGCCCGACGACCAGGCGGAGCAGAACGAACTGTCGGCGTCCTTCAAGAAGTTCGCCGCCGGCTGCGAGACGATGTCGCACGAGGTGCTGCCGCACGTCTCGACGGTAGAGGCGGCCCGCGACATGGACGTCCTGCGCGCGGCGCTCGGCGACGACAAGCTGAATTACGTCGGCGCGTCGTACGGCACGTTCCTCGGGGCGACGTACGCGGGCCTCTACCCGACCCGGGTCGGCCGCCTCGTCCTGGACGGCGCGATGGACCCGTCACTGTCCGCGCGGGACATGAACCGCGACCAGACGGCCGGCTTCGAAACGGCGTTCCAGTCGTTCGCTAAGGACTGCGTGCAGCGCTCGGACTGTCCGTTGGGCACGGGCAGCGCCGCCGACGCGGGCAAGCGGCTCAAAGCCTTCTTCACGGACCTGGACCGCACGCCGATCCCCACCGGCGACCCCTCGGGCCGCAAACTCGGTGAGGCGCTGGCGACGACCGGCGTGATCGCGGCGATGTACGACCAGGGTTCGTGGGGGCAGCTGCGCGCCGCGCTCACCTCGGCGATCAAGCAGAAGGACGGCGCGGCCCTGCTCGCCCTGTCCGACAGCTACTACGAGCGCGACGGCGACGGTAAGTACCAGAACCTGATGGCGGCGAACGCGGCGGTGAACTGCCTGGACCTGCCGCCGTCCTTCAAGAACGCCGACGAGGTGAAGGCGGCCCTGCCGGCCTTCGAGAAGGCGTCCCCGGTCTTCGGCGAGGGCCTCGCGTGGTCGGCGCTGAACTGCACGTACTGGCCGGTGAAGGCGACCGGCGAGGCGCACCGCATCGCGGCGAAGGGCGCCGCCCCGATCGTCGTGGTCGGCACGACCCGCGACCCGGCCACCCCGTACCGCTGGGCCCGGTCCCTCGCGAGCCAGCTCGACTCCGGCAAGCTCCTCACCTACGAGGGCGACGGCCACACGGCGTACGGCCGGGGCAGCGACTGCATCGACTCGGCGATCAACACGTACCTCGTCGACGGAACCCCACCGAAGGACGGAAAGCGCTGCTCATAAGGGGTGCGGGGGTACGTTTCGACGCCCTCCCGACCGCCCGAACGGGGGTGTGCGGAGCACCCCCAAAAACTGTGTAGACTTGGCGACGTTGCGGCCCGCACCATGGTGCGGACGGCACGCCGCCTTAGCTCAGATGGCCAGAGCAACGCACTCGTAATGCGTAGGTCTCGGGTTCGAATCCCGAAGGCGGCTCTATGGTGAACCCCAGGTTAGATATCTGACCTGGGGTTTCTTGTTCTGTTGATCTTGAAATTCGGGCCAATCAGGCACGTGCAGTCCGTGCATCGCAATGCGTAGGTGCGGAGTTGACGGCCAGTGGCGGTTGCGGATTGCGGGGCTGTGACCCCAGCATTTGTTCATGGCTGCCGATCTCCCCGGCCCTGTCCAGGTCGAGCTGGTGGCCACTTGGTGGCCAGGCGTGCAGAGGGTTCCTCGGTCAGACTCGCGGATTTCGCATGAGAGTCGTGCCATCCGGACAATCGCGCGGTCGGCGGGGTTTTCCTGAAGCGCGAGCGACGACGCGCTGCTTCACTGTCGGCAGTCCCAGTAGGGCGAGCCGAGCTGCATTGCGTCGCCGGTCGGCGCGGTGATCTGCGGCGTGGAGGCGCCGACGTCCGCGGACGGCGGCAGTGTTCTGGTCTTCTGCGGCAGCAAGCGCCGGGTGCGGGCCACTGTGCCGTACGCGCCCCGTCTCGTCCCGCGCCTGTGGCAGGCGGCCCACGCCCGCGGCGTCGACGCCCTCGACTGTGGTGGCAAGACGCCGCCCGTTGATTGCGCCCTGCCCCCGGGCCGCTACCGCGTGCTGCTCGAGGAGCGCGCCACCGGGGTCCGTCTCGCCCTCCAGGACGGTGCGGTCCGGGTGACGGCTCCGCCCGGTTCGATGATCCGGAGGTGGAACCGCGCGACCACCACGCTGCACGCTTTCGACGGCACGGAGACCACCGTGCTCCTGCCGCCCGACGACCCGTCCGACCCGTCGGTGGCCGAGTGCGCAGGGTGAAGTGCCGTCGGCGGGTCCGGGAGGCGCGTCGTCGTTTCGAGGCGCCCGCACGGCTCACCGCGCGGTGTTCGGCTCACTCCGCGATTCCTGTCACGCACCACGCCGTAAGGTGGGTCCGCAAAGTGGATGGGCCCGTCGCAGAGCACAAGTCGGGCGTGGTGGAAGTCGGGACGGAGTAGACGGCGGATATGGCGGACGAGCAGCTGGGCCTTGGATTTTCCGTGCCGGAGGAGCCCAAGAAGCGGTCCGGGGAGGTCTCGCCGCCGCGCGCGCTCGGGGACGACGAGACGATCGACTACATCACCGGTCAGGACGTCCTTAAGCTGACCGAGGCCGAAAAGGTCCGGCAGCACATCGCCCGGGTCCTCGTGCACCAGTACGGGATCAATCCCGACGACATGGCGCGGGACTACACGATCGAGATTCCGGCCGGTGAGGGCACCCGCAAGAGCCGGAAGAAGGTCAGCATCGCTGTCTTCGAGGCCAACAAGCCGCATCGCCTGGAGTATCTGCGGCGCATCGTCATCACCAAGCCGCGTCCCCGGACGGGCCGCACCGTCACCAAGATCCGCACGCACGAGCAGGCGACGAAGGACATCGACGACCTCCAGTCGCTGATGAGCGTGGTGGGGCCGCAGTGCCATCTGGGCCTGTGGACCGATGACATCGACCTGTACTTCGTGGAGCGGCTCAAGAAGGACGATGAGGGCCGGGAGCTCCGGTTCGAGGACCGCTTCCGCCCCCTGCCGAACTGGCCGCGCGGGGACGACACGGCCTTCGATGCCGCCCGTGACGCGTCCTCCCTGGCGGAGATCCGGCGCGCGGACAAGTACATGCTGCGCTTCGCCTTCCGGCGCTGCCACAACTACATCCACGGCAACGAGGGGCTGCCCAAGGACGCGGCGTTCTGGCAGTTCCTCTACGTCCTGTTCGCGAAGATCTACGACGAGCGCATGGTCCGCGAGCATGGGCGTGAACCGCGGTTCCGCATCGACATCGAGGACCTGGTCAGGACAGAGACCACTGCCAGCGGCGCCCAGCGCAGGGCGGGCAGCCCTGAGGTGGCGGCCCGGGTCAAGAAGCTCTTTGAAGAGGTCAAGGACTTCTACAAGAAGCAGGGGCTCTTCGACAACCGTGACGAGCTGACGCTGTCCGTCCCCGCGCTCACCTTCATCGTCGGTGAACTGGCGCCGTACGACCTGGGCACGACCGACATCGACGCCAAGGGCGTCGCATACCAGGAACTCGTAGGGGACAACCTGCGTGGCGACCGCGGCCAGTACTTCACGCCTAACGAAGCGGTGAAGCTGGTCGTCGACATCCTCGATCCGCAGGAGGACGAGACCGTCTTCGACCCCTGCTGCGGTACCGGCGGCTTCCTGCGGGAGACCCTGAACCACCTGTTGCGCAAGTGGCAGAAGGCCGAGAACGGCACCTTCACCAACGCCCAGGAACTCGCCCGGCAGATGGCCGACTACCGTCGGAGCCTGGCCGCCTACGCGGACGAGCACCTTTTCGGGGCCGACTTCGACCCCTTCCTGCGCCGGGCCACCGTGATGAGCCTGATGACCCTCACGGACACGGCGGGGCACGCCTTCCAGATGGACTCGCTCGCGTTCCCGGATGGCCATCTGCCGGGCAACGACGAGGCGTTCGGCTTCCCGCAGATAAGGCTGGGCGCGGTGGACGTCCTGATGACCAACCCGCCGTTCGGCTCGGACATCCCCGTCTCCGAGGACATGATCCTCAACACCTTCCGCCAGAGCGGCGGCCAGTACGGCGTCGCCTACACCTGGGCGAAGAACAGCGAGGGCGAGCTGACGAGGGGCGACGGGGCGACCGCCGTCTCCCCCGAGAGGCTGTTCGTGCAGCGTGCCGTGGAGTGGGTCAAGCCGGGCGGGCGCATCGGCATCGTCCTGCCGAACGGAATCCTGTCCAATCCCGGCCCCGCCGACGAGGCGGTGCGCCGCTTCATCCTCGACCAGTGCTGGGTCCTGGGCAGCGTGGAACTCCCCGTCGAGACCTTCATCGCCGAGGCCAACGTCAACATCCTCACCACTCTCCTCTTCCTGCGCCGCAAGACCGACCGGGAGCGGCAGGAGGAGATGGAGTTCGGGGCCGCCGACTACCCGGTGTTCATGGCGGTCGCGGAGAAGGTCGGCGTGGACCGGCGAGGGAACAAGGTCTACGTGCGCACCCCCGACGGGGAGGTGGTGGCCGAGGAAGAGGTGGAGCGCGAGATCCTGCGGATCGGCGGAGTCGAGGTGCCGCGGGAGATCCGGCGCAGCGTGCAGAAGATCGACAACGACCTGCCGAAGATCGCCCAGGCCTACCACGAGTTCGCCGCGCGGTACGCTCACGAGTTCCCCTGGAACGCTGGCGCATGATCACCCGTATCGAGGCGTACGGCTACCGCTGTTTCGAGAACCTCGCCGTCGACCTGTCCGGCTTCCACGTGCTGGCCGGCGCCAACGGCTCGGGCAAGAGCACCCTCCTCGACATCCCGGTCCTGCTCGCCGAGCTGCTCGGCGCCGAGCGGATCGAGGACGCCTTCCTACGACCGTCCGCCCGTACCGGCCGTCCGCCGCGTGCACAGTCCCTGACCGAGCCGGTCCACCGGGGGAGGGACAGCGATTTCGGCTTCGCGGTGGAGGCGCGGCTCCCGGACGAGGTCACCGAGGTGCTCGCGGAGGCCACCCGCAACCCGCGTCTCCTGCTGCCCACACATCTGCGGTACGAGCTACACCTCGCTCCGATCGATGACGGCCGGGGCATCGAGATCGCGGCGGAGTACCTCGTGCTCTTCCCCGAGGGGCATCCGGTGCGTCCGGTACTGGGCGAGCGGGCCTTCGAGGACCCGGACGAGAAGATCGCCACCGGCCGGGGCGGCAGCTATCGCGTCCGGTGGGCCTGGGACGAGAGCTGGCGGCCGGTGATCGCCCGTACCGGGGGCCGGGTCTCCCGCTTCACCTCCGAGGTCGGCGGGCAGCCCCCGCTGACCTGGCAGAGTCCGCACAGCAGGCTCGCGCTGGACACGGTTCCGTTCGACGAGGGTCACTTCCCCGCGGCCCTGTGGTTCCGCGGTCTGCTGCGCGAGGGCACGCTGTCCTACGCGCCCGACTGGGCCGCCCTGCGCCAGGCCGCACCGCCCGCGGGCCGCACGCCTCAACTCGACCCCGTCGGCCGTAACACCCCGTGGCTGGCCCTGCGTCTCAAGCACGAGGACAAGGAGCTGTACGACGCCTGGGTGGACCTGGTCAGGATCGCCCTGCCGCAGGTGCGGGAGATCGATGTCGTTGAGCGCGAGGACGATCGCCACGCGTACTTCCGTGTGACCTACGCGGGCGGCCACCAAGTGACCTCCTCCGGTCTGTCCGACGGCACCCTGCGCGTGTTCGCTCTGACCCTGCCGGCCTTCCTGCCCGACTCGCCGGCCCTCCTGGTCACCGAGGAACCGGAGAACGGCATCTACCCGCAGGCCATCGAGATCGTCATGCAGGCACTCCAGGCCGTACGGGACTGTCAGGTGCTCGTCGCCACTCAGTCACCCCTGGTCCTGGCCAACGTGGAGCTGCCCCACGTACTCGCCACCCGCGTTGACCACGACACCGGCGCGGTCACGGTCGTACGGGGCGACCTGCACCCGCGACTGGCCGACTGGCGTGGGGATCTCGATTTGGGGACGCTGTTCGCGACGGGGGTGTTCGAGTGAGCAAGGGGGCTGCGCGGCGCGCACCGCGCGGAAGCGGAAACGGATCTACCGCGCCGGTTCCGCGACAGCAGACGGGGCCGCCGGACGAGTCCGGGAAGCGGGACGTCGTCTTCTACGTCGCCGACCAGGGCATGAAGGCCATGATCGGCGCCTTCCTGGACCGGAAGGACATCCACCACAAGCTCGGCTGCGGTCCGTTCGTCTTCGACGGCGGACGGGACATCAAGCTCGCGCCGCACAAGGACTCCGAGCTGCCACTCAGGGCCGGTGCGCTGCTCCAGCCCTGGCGCGGCGAGTACCGTCGCGCGATCGTGGTGCAGGACCATGCCTACGACAACCCGCTGCCCCCGGACGAGATCCGCAAGCGCATCACAGCGCAACTGGAGGACCACTGGCCGCAGTTCGCGGTCGTCGTCATCGAACCGGAGCTGGAGAACTGGTTCTGGTCGGACCACACCCCGGCCATCAAGAAGGCCCTCGTCTGGCGACCCCCGGGCAAGGGTGACGAGCGCACCCCGCGCCAGGTGCTTCAGGACGCCGGCCTGTGGGACCCCGGCAAGGCCAAACCCGACGACCCGAAGCGCGCGGTCGAGTACCTGCACGAGAAGAAGTACACCGGCCCCAAGAACAACGGCATCTTCCGACGGTACGCGGAGACGGTCCCCTCCGTACGTGGCTGCACGGACGCGTCGTTCCAGCACCTGATGGCGACGCTCGCGGACTGGTTCCCGGCCGAGACTACGATGGCACACACGACGACGGAGTACGCGCAGTGAAGATCGCGTCCAAGGACAATCCGGTACGGCTGAGCTGGCTGCGGGAGCAGGGGCTGCGGATGGACGCGGCGCCCTATCTTTCGGGGGCGTTCGAAGCACGGAAGTTGTTGGAGCGGTTGCCGGCTCGCAAGGACGAGCTGGACGAGCTGACTGCTGGGCACGGCGGAGGAATTTTCAACGGGCCCAAGTTCAGCCGCGTCTACGTCACCGATCCAGCGCAAGCGGTGCCGTTTCTCGGCAGCACGGACATGATGGAAGCGGACCTGACCCACCTGCCGCTCCTGAGCCGGGCCAAGGTGGCGGACAAGATTCCGTACCTGGAGATCCGGCCCGGGATGACGCTGATCTCCTGCTCCGGGACGATCGGCCGGATGTCCTACGTCCGCGAGGACATGGCGGGTATCTGGTCCTCCCAGCACGTCATGAAGGTCCAGCCGGATCCGGAACGAATTCCTCCCGGTTACCTGAACACATTCCTGCGCAGCCGCTTTGGTGTCCCCATCGTCACCAGCCAGGCGTACGGCGCGATCATCCAGCACATCGAGCCCCACCATATTTCCTGGCTGCCTGTGCCACGGTTCGACCCGGCGCTGGAACAGGAGATCCACGAGCTGGTGGAGGAAGCGGCTGCGCTGAGGGCCGAGTTTCAGGCGGGGTCGGTCGGTGCGACCGAGGATCTGTTCAAGACGGCTGGGCTTGAAGAACTGATCGACCTGCGGTGGCATGACGACCGGGCTCAGGATCTCGGCTTTGTGCAGCGAGGGTTGACGTCTACGACGTTGCGCGCCCTCAATTTTCAGCCCAGGGCTGCGCGGATCCTGAAACAACTGCGCGACGTTGACCATGTGACGCTTGGCGAGATCTGCAACGGGGGGCAGCTCAGCAGGGGTTTGCGCTTCATGCGTATGGACGGCGCTGAAGACCCGCATCACAGCTATCAGTTGGTGGGCCAGCGGCAGGCGTTCTGGCTGCGGCCGGTAGGGCGGTGGATCAGCAAGTCCAAGACGTCATCCGAGGTGCTTGCCCAGGACGAGACGATTCTTGTCGCCTCTCAGGGGACGTTGGGCGAGAACGAGGTGTTCTGCCGCCCGATCTTTGCCACCGGGGCGTGGCTGTCGTACGCGTTCTCGGAGCACTTCCTCCGCATTCGCAGCGGTGATTCCGACTTCCCTGGCGCCTACCTCTTCGCCTTCCTCCGCTCCGAGGCCATGTTCCGCGTCCTGCGTTCTATGTCCACCGGCGGGAAGCAACAGGACATTCACGAGGGGCTCCGCGCTCAGATTCCTGTCCCCGTCCTCACTGCACCCGACCGGGAACGCATCGCGGAAGCTATCCGCACCGCCTACCGGAAGCGTGACGAGGCTGACCGGAAGGAAGACAAGGCTCTGGAGCTCTTGGAACGGGCCGTGTTGGAGCACAGCGCGACTCGGTGAGGTTGAGCAGGCCGCCAACGGATACGAGGCCGTTGTTCCTAGCCCGCCGATGACCGGCGGGCCCCGCCGCCAGCCCGGTCCGCCGCCTCGCCTTCCTCCGCCCGGTCGGCGGCGGGCTGGAATGGACCACCGAGCCGGACCAGCTGGTTCCGGCCGGGCGGGACCACTCTGAGAAGTCCCTGAGCCCGGCCGGATCCCCAGGCCGGTGAACAGGCGGACGGGTTAGGCAGTCAGGAGTCCCCCGCGGTCAACTCATCCTCGGCCCGCAGCTCCGCGGCCAGGTCGACCAGGGACCCCTCGCCGGGAATGTGCCAGTACAGGGTTCCCTGGACCTGTTGGTTGTTGCCCATGGCCTCCTTGCGGATCTTGCGGACCAGCGTGCTGGGCGCGTACGACTGGCCGTCGGCGGCCCAGCGCAGCGGCCTGGTCGTGTTCTGCTGCCAGGTCGCGCGGGCGCGGTCGGGGTTCTCGGCCAGCCAGGCACCCAGGCCCAGTCGGTCGGGGCGGGTGACCGGCCGGAACTCCAGACCCGTACCGGGTGGAATCCGCTCGGCCTTGACGATGAGACTGGTCGCGTTGGTCGAGCGGGCTGGCTTGCCCTGGGGCCGCTCCTCGACGCGGTAGTCCGCGTTGTCCGGCGCGGCCTCTCCCGAGCGCATCGACTCCAGTACGCGGCGCGAGATCAGGCGTACACGTTCCGCCGTGCGCATGCTGGTCAGCATCTGGCTCGTCGGGCCGTACGCCCTGTCGATCGTGGTGACGAGCCAGCCCAGGGTCCGCTCGACCAGTTCCGGCACCCTCGCCAGCTGGGCGTCCCAGTCTCCGTGCTCGTCGTCGAGACTATCCGTGTCCAGGTTCTGGAAGACGACGTGGCTGATCAGCAGGTCACCGTTGCTGGCGGCGCTCGCGGCCCGGCCGAAGAGGTCGTCGCTCTGCTCGGCCAGGGCCGCCTTCACCGCGCGTACCAGCTGTACGCGGCGCCACACCTGCTGCGCGCTCGGCGCCGTGTTGAGTGTCCGGCCGAAGATCTCCTGGTAGTTCGCCTTCTCCCAGAGGAGGGAGATGTCCCGCTTGGCCTTCGCGGCCAGTTCGGGACTGCGGTGGGTCGCGGCGAGGGCCTCCGCGGCATCCGTCATGGTGCAGCCGCTGTCGGGGGCGGGCTCCGACTCTCCGCGCTTCACCACGTAGGTGCGGCCGAGGGACAGTGCGAAGTCGTCCCGAAGGCCGGTCTGGATCGGGTCGCGGGACTTCCAGTCCCGTTCCTCGATCGGATTCTGGGTATTGGTGTTGAGGGTGACCTGGTCGCCGAAGCCCTCGGGGCAGTTCTCCAGGGAGATGATTTTGACCATGACGCGGCCGAGTTGCGCCGTGGCCGAATTCCGCTGCATGGCGCGGTACATGGCGCTGACCGTCTGCGCGCCGTTGACGACGCTGGCCCCTTCCAGCACGAATCCTGCTCCCGCGCCCGGAGAGAACGCGCCCTTGCCCTTCTTCCGGATCCGGTCGCACAGCAGGGTGATGCCGTTGCTGAAGTACCAGAAGTTCTGGGGCTCCTGAAGGAGAGTGGCGCGAATCTTGTCGTTGACGTCGGTGTCGAGCGAGTCTCGGATGTTACGGGCGAAGAGATGCCGGTCGTGGGTCTCATACCATTCGGCGACCTCGGCTGCGGAAAGTGTCCCGTAGTAGGCGGTGAAAGGAATCTCCTCCCGGCCGACGCCCTCGACCCACGCTTCCAGGTCGATGTTCCGGTCGGCGTGCTCGCCGAGGATCTCCTGGTATAGGCCGCGGAGGTCGATAACCCGCCATTCGATCATTTCCTCGGCCCAGTTGCGCTTCTTGACCTCGGAGTCGAGCAATGCCTTTGTGTCCGGGTGTAGTTCGGTGTCGGTCACCAGGGCCAGCAGCAGGGTGATCTTGGGGGAACCGCTGTCCAGAGCCTTTTCGAGGGCTTCCGTGTGCTGCTCGATGCGCTTGTTGAACCGGCTGAATTCCAGGTTCATGAGGTAGTCGAGACCGCGGAAGAGACGGTCGACCTCGCTCTGCCCGAAGCCGGCGGTGGCGTTCTCGCTCCACTTCGCCTGGACCAGCGTGATGTGCGGCCGGCCGCCCTGACCCGACGCGGACAGCTCGACCGCGATGGCGTCGATTCCCCAGTCGTCGCGGCCGTCGATGACCGACAGGGCCGCTTCCCGGTCCGCGTATCCCGTTTCGCGCTTGACCGCGAGGGCGGCCACCGCCCGGCTGAGGAGCTTCTCTTTCCGCTTCTTGTCCGAGATCCCGGGCTCATCCGTCATGTCGATGAATGGCTCGAAACGTTCGATCAGTCGTCTTCTCAGATTTCGGATGTAGAACGACTGCGACATGTGCCCTCCCCCGTCACTGATCTGACCGGCAAACACTCTATCCGGACTATCGGTTCGGCCCCTGGTACTAAAGTGACTCCGGCACATGGCAGTGCGGCGCGCACCGCGTCCGCACGCACGCGAACGGTACGGACGGGCCCGGGGGACTCATGGCACGCATCATCAAGGTCGGCGAGCCCGTCAACGACGCCGAGCGCATGGTGCTGCGCCATCTCCGGGACGAGGGCCCCGCCGAGTGGACCGTGATCTCCAACTTCGAGATCTACCGCGGTCGTCAGTGCTTCGAGGTCGACCTCGCGATTCTCACCGACACGGCCTGCTACATCGCGGACACCAAGGGCACGCACGGGCGCATAGAGGTACGGGGCAAGCGGTGGTTCCCTCAGGGGCGTGCGCCGTTCCCCAGTCCGGTGCGCAAGCTGCGCGAGCACGCCAAGACCGTGGCGAACCTGCTGCGGCAGTCGCACATCTCGGCGGCCCTCGGGTCGGTGTGGTGCGAGGAGCTGGTGATCCTCCCGTTCGAAGACGCGGAGCTGATCGACCACGACAACCGGGACGAGAAGAACACCGTCCTGCTCAATGACCTCGTTCCCTTTCTCCGCGCGCACAGCCCGTCCAAGACCGGGCCCTCCTTCCCGATCGCCGGGCTGCACGAGGACATCGCCCGTGCCCTGGGCGCCGTGTCGCGAGCCCAGCCCGGACTGCCCAGGTTCGGTCACTATCAGGCCGTCGAGACGCTCGTCGAAGCGGATCCGGCGCCGGAGGCCGGGGCGGAGGCGGACGCCGAGGACCGGGTGTCGGTGTACCGGGCGGTGCAGCCGGACCAGCCGAACTCGGGGACCTATCTCGTCCAGGTGCACACGGTCGATCCGCTGCTGCCGGAGGAGGAACACACCCGGGAGCGGGAACGGATCGGCAATCCGATCCAGGCCCTCAACAAGCTGCCGCCCAACCCGCACATCGTGCCCTGCGTGCATGTGCTGCCACTCGAGGACGAGACCGGATACGCGGTTGTCCTCAAGGACGTGCACGCCGAGGCGCTGCGGGTACGGATGGCCGGCGGGCCCGGTAACCAGGGCGCGGACGCGAGACGGCGGATCATGTCCGGTGTGCTCGCCGGGCTCGCGCTGGCGCACGCGTACCGGGTCGTGCACCGCCACCTCACCCCCGACACGGTTCTGGTGGCGCGCAACGGCACGGCGATGATCACCGGCTTCGACTACGCGCACACCGGGCAGAAGCGGGCCGGGACCGTGGCCATGGACGCGTACGAGCGCGCCGACCTGGCCTATCTCGCGCCCGAGTGCCTGAGCGGCCCCGAGGGCTTCTCCGCCGCCTCCGACGTCTTCGCAGCGGGCGTGCTCTTCCACGAACTGCACACGGGGGAGCTTCCCTTCGTGACGGGCGGCAACCGTCTGGTCGACAGCCTGGACGGGGCCGACGTCACGCCGGAGGTACGAGAGCTGGTCCGGCGGCTGCTGGCCGCGGATCCGGCACTGCGGCCGACCGCACGGGAGGCGATCGCCGAACTGGAGCGGCTGGTGCGTGGCGGTGCGGGCCGCGGCGGCGACGGAGGGAGATCGGGGGCGTCGACTCCCGGGACGCCCGACGAGCCCTTCGACTGGGAGAACCCCTACAACTACCGGGACCTGCCGTCCGGGTTCCGGCTCACCGAGAAGTTCCACATCCGCAAAAAGCTCGGGCAGGGCAAGTTCGGTGTCGTCTACCAGGTGTTCAACACCCTCGATGACACCGACGAGGTCCTGAAGATCATCACCAGTGATCCGGAATCGGTCGGCGTCCGGCTGAAGGGCGAGTACGGGATTCTGCGCAGGTTGCCGACACATCCGAACCTGGTGCGCGTCATCGACGCCGACTGGCTGCCCAAGGGCGGATTCCCCTATCTGCGGCTGGAGTTCGTGGAGGGGCAGGACCTACAGGCCTCGGCCACCCGCGAGCGCAGACTGGGAGCCGCCGACGTGGTGCGGCTGCTGGAAGACTGTCTGGCCGGGCTCGATCATCTGCATCGCAACGGCGTCTACCACTGCGACATCAAGCCCAGCAACCTGCTGTGGACCGCCGACGGCACGAAGCTGCTGGACTTCAACGCGGCGGTGTCCGTCGACTCCACCCTGACGCCCACCCTCGGCTCGCCGCGTTACCAGGCCCCGGACGCCGTCGCCCGGCAGCGTCCCACTCGGGCGGAACTCGCCGACCTCGACCTGTACGCCCTCGGTGTCTCCGCCTACATCGCGCTGACCGGAACATATCCCTGGCCGGGACGTGCGCAGCCGCCTAGGGACGAGAAGGCGCTGGACCCGCGCAGGATCAGCGGCCTGGGCGACCTCAGCCGCGCCTTCGCCGACGTGCTGCTGCGATCCGTCAAGCCACGCCGTGCCGACCGGTTCCCGGATGCCGAGGCGTTCCTGGCGGCCGTACGGGCCATAGGGGAGGTCCGGCGCACGCGTGGCGGCGGGGAGCAGGACGAGCAGGTCCGGATGGAGCCCGAGCCGGCCTGCACCACGGGAGCGGGGAGGGACGGCACCAACGCGTTCGTCGGTCATCTCCAGACCCTCTACAGCCAGAGCTCCCGGACGAACGCGGGCACCCGCGGGCTCGATCCCGCGCAGTTCCCGCTGTACGTAGCCACCGCCCTGGACACCGCGCTGCGCGACGACGTCCTCGCGGGCAGACACCTGCTGGTCGTCATCACGGGCAACGCCGGTGACGGGAAGACGGCATTTCTCGAACAGCTGGCCGTCGAGGCGTACAAGCGGAACGCCGACATGGGCGAGAAACGCGTCAACGGCGACGACTTCGTCTTCCGGGGCCGCGCCTTCCACACCAATCACGACGGCAGCCAGGACGAGGGACACCAGGACAACGACACCGTCCTCGACGCCTTCCTCTCGCCGTTCCATGGAGCGGACGCCGCAGCCTGGCCGCAGGACCAGACGCGGCTGATCGCCGTCAACGAAGGACGCCTGACCGACTTCGTCACCGCACACGCCGACCGCTATTCGCTCCTGGCGGACACCGTCCGCCAGGGACTGGTGAGCGGCAGAGCCGAGCACGGCATCGCCGTCGTCAACCTCAACGCGCGGGATGTCGTCGCCGACCCCGAGGGCACCGGGGACTCCATCCTGCACCGGATGGTCCAGACTATGACCGACCCCCGGCAATGGAGCGGCTGCGCCTCCTGCGACCTGGCGCCGCGCTGCTATGCCCGGCACAACGCGCAGACCTTCGCCCATCCCACCGCCGGTCCCGTGATCACCGAGCGGCTCGCCGCCCTGTACCGGATGACCCATCTGCGCGGACGACTCCACATCACCCTGCGCGATCTGCGCTCCGCCCTGGCCTACATGCTCACCTCCGGCCGGGACTGCGCGCAGATCCACGCGCTCTACCAGCGCCCCGACAGCGTCCAGGAGCGTCTGGACAGCTTCTACTTCACCAGTTGGGCGGGCCTGCACACCGACGGTGGACAGGAACAGGACCGACTTCTCGCCCAGCTGCGGGAACTCGACGTCGCGACTGTGCCCGACCCCCAACTCGATCGCAAGCTGGACTACATGGGCCCTGACGGCGGTCACAGCCTGATCTCCGTCGACCAGCGCGGCAGCCATGACGCGGAACTGCTCGGCGACCGGTTCACGGCGCTGCCCCGCACCCCGTCGGCCGACCCGGCGGAAGCCGCCGCGCACCGCGCCTACCTCGCCGCTGCCCGACGCCGCTTCTTCTTCGAGAGTCTGGACGGCGAACGCTGGAAGACCCTGCTCAGCTACCGTGCGGGGGGACGGTTCCTGGACCTCCTCACCGCGGGCGACCCCAGCCAGTCGGAACTGGACCGGATCATCGAGGCCGTCAACCGGGGTGAAGGGCTACCCGGGGCCCTGTACGACGGTGAACGGGCCTTGGCGCTCCAGGTCAGGTCCGTGCCCGGGGGGACCATTCGCAGCCACCGGCTGTTCCCCGCCGACCGGTTCACCATCGAGGTCGGCAGGCCTCCGGCCTCCGACTACGTGGAGACCAGCCCGCGTGAAATCGTCGTCCGGTACCGGGGACGGACACCGGACGGATCCGCCGAGCACCACGCGGAACTGATGGTCCGCCTCGACCTGTACGAACTCCTCGACCGGCTGCACTCCGGGTATCAGCCGGGGGTCGAGGACCGCCAGGGGCAGAACCTCGCGCTGGCGGTGTTCAAGAACGCGCTGTCGGCCACCTCCTACCAGGAGGTGCTGCTCACCGCACCGGGCAGCGTGCCGCACCGGATCACGCGGCTGCCGGACGGAGCGCTCCGGCTCGGGCCGGTGGGTGCGGCGAACGACGCCGCGACGAGGGAGACCTGATGGTGCTGCGCAAGCGGGACAGCGAATTCCGTCATCTGGGTGTGTCCTACCTGGAGTTCAAGCGCGTCGAGATGGATCGCGTTCTGACCGGGTTCCTGATGCGGGTCAACCACAACGGCCAGACCAGCAAGATGGTGCGGGGCAAGACGCTGGCGAACGAGTTCGTCGACGAGTTCCGAGCCCAGGAGCATGCCGAGAAGTTCCAGGGTTTCCGGGACTCTCCCGACATCGCGCGGCGCTGGATCGAGACCCAGCTCTTGGACATGGTCAACCGTGGCAGGCCCAACCAGGCGGTCGCGGGGCTGCGTCCCCTGCACGGGCTGACGTACAAGTTCCGCAACCACCACCACTCCCGCGCCTACGGAGCCGACGCCCAGCTCTACGAGATGCTGCGGCACGCACGGGGCGGGCGCGGAATGATGGCGCTGGAGAAGATCCGCGCCTTCTTCTTCACCGGACTCGATCCCGCTCTGGGCACCCAGCTGGCCGGCACCGGCGTCGATGTCGAGACCCAGGCCGTGCTCCATCTCAACAGCCAGGTGAAGCAGGACTCCCCGGCGACCGTAAAGGGCTGGTACTCGGCGCCCCCGCTGTGCGCGGGACAGTCCGACCTGCTCGCCGACGACGTACTGCGACTCCTGTCCTTGCAGGACCTGCTGCCCCGTATCGTCATGGTTGAGTACCTGAAGATCCTCTTCGCGTTCCACCTGGCGCTCTGCCAGCTCAAGGCGATGAAACTGCTGCCGTCCGCCGTCGAGCGTTCCGCGGCCGAACCGACCTGCGGACCGGACAACTGCACCTCGGGCACGGACGATTCGGCGGACGGGTTCGCGAGCTGTCCCTTCCGGGTGGGGTTGCTGGTCGACGCGGCGGGCGTGCCCGGCACCCCGGTCGCCGCCCTCGCGGAGCACAGTGCGGACGTCTGGCTGCGGCGCGTCCCCGGCTTCGTGCGCGCGGGCTACGTGGTACGCAAGCTGGGCGAGTTCGTCGATCACCTGGCCGATGCCAAGGAGATCACCAGGCCGTCCCGAGGATTCTTCACCGTCGCCGAGCTGCTGCAGTACGCGGGAGAGGCGTACCGGGAGCGGCGCGAGCAGTTCTTCGCGTCGCGCATGGACACCCTCCTCGACGAGACCCCGATCGACGAACAGCCCGAAGGCGTACGCCCGTTGCTCAGCGCGGGGATGGGACTCGGCGCGTTCGAGAAGTACATCGAGCTGATCATGGCGTACCGGGGCAAATACCACTACGACTACATCGTCGAGACCATCGACTCGCTGCTGCTCAAGAACCGTCCCGGCGCGGTCATCACCCAGCCCCACCGGGGCCGCCGCCGCTTCGTCATGGACAGCGCGCTCCTAGAGGTTCTGGTCCAGATCGCGCTGCTTCGGCCCAATCCACGCGGCACACGCTCCCGTTTCCCTTACCACACCGAGCAGTTGAGACTGGACGAGTTCATGGACACGCTCCGCACCCGATACGGGCTCCACGTCGACCGGCTGCCGGCCGACGACGGCTTTCCCACCTCCGGGTTCGAGGAGCAGGCGGCTCTGCGGTCGAACGCCGAGGCGTTCACCACCCGGATGCGAGAGATCGGCTTCTACAGCGACCTGTCGGACGCCTACCTCACCCAGGTGATCACGCCCAGATTCGCGATCTCCCTGGATGGCGCGGTCACGACGGGCGGGAGGTGACGACATGGCACGCGGACTGACCGAGATCACCGAGGCACAGTGGCGGGACGCCCTGGAGCACGCCCTGCTGCCACGGCTGGCGGCCGTGCTGCGAGGCAGGCAGGCCGGGCACTGCATGCGGCTGGGCGACCTCGACACCGATCTCGCCGCAAGGCTGGTACACGGGCTGCGTGTCCTCGTGCCCGACGCGCAGGTGTTCGTCCTGGGTGGCGGCGACGGCCGCACTCCAGCCGACGTCGCCGTGACCAGCACCAAACTCGTTGAACTGCGCAACCCCGACGAGGACGGCGGACTCCGGCCCCCGCTGCTGGTGTTCGTCCCGCCCGGCACCCGCGCCAGCGCCGAGGACTCCTTCGGTATCGCCACCTTCGAGCACCTGTCCCTGGACGACGTCCACACGAAGCTCAAGGCGTCACTGCTGCGCGAGTTGCCAGAAGCACTGCGGCAACCCGTCACCGAACTACTGGACCGCCAGGACCAGATGACGGACGGCGGCGCGGCGGCGGACGACCGGGCCGCCGTCCGGTATCTGCTGACGCTGCGGGAGAACGACCACGACCCGGAGGCGGCCGGGGCGGCTGTCTATCTGCTCGGCCTGATCCCCGACTTCGGCCTGTTCCATGACATGACGCTGGTGGGCCGCAAGGCGGACCGCAACCGCAGGACCGTCGCCAAGCTCACCGAGGCGACATCCACCGACCGCCAGCGGATCCTGAGCCTCGGGCTGCCGCAGAACTCCCCAGCGGGAGAGGAATTCGTCCGCCAACTGGTGCGGTTCGCCGCCCGCACCGGTCTCGGCACCCCATCCCGCTGGTGCCGGGCGATCGCCGTGGACCCTGACAACTGGCCGCTCGCCTTCCACCACTGGCCACAGGAGAACGCCCCCGGCGGTGAACAGGTCGGCATCGAGGTCCATGAGCTGACGGTCCTGCCCAAGGCCGGCCAGAACGAGGACGACCTGCGCAACCATCCCGCGCTGGAGAGGCTCTTCGGCGGGCAGTATCTGCTGCCCGGCGGGCTCTCCTCGCTCCCCGTCTCCTTCACCGTCGACCCCGATCCCCGCCACATCACGGGCCTCGCGCGCTTCTCGGTCCAGATCCTCAGCGAGAACGAGACCGACGAGGGCCGCGGCGCCAGCACGGTGAGCCCGACCGGCTTCACTGCCACGCTTGCGGTGGCCAAGACCGCTAAGACGGTCTACAAGACGAGCATCAAGCTGAAGAGGGGCCGCAAGGCCGACTGGGAGGAAGGGTGGCACTTCGTCAGGGTCACCCCCCTCGACACGAACGGTGATCCTCTGCGGGTGGCCGGCGCCGACAGCACGCACCGGCCGCACGAGAGCGACCGCTTCTACGTCGTCCCCGAGGGCGAGTTCGACGACCCGCCCGTCCAGCGCTCCCAGCATGCACCCGGGCTCGCCCAGGCGATCAACCGGCTGCGCTTCACCGCCCGTGCGGAGGGCCGTGATCCGTGGCGGGTGTCGTGCCGGGAGGTGAGCTGGGGGGCCCGCACGGCCAAGACCCGGCCGCTGCGGGCTCGGTTCGGACCCGCGGGCCCGGTCACCGTCGACCTGCCCACAGCCCTCGCCGAGGCCGAGGAACGCATGCTGGCCCGGCCGTACGCCCTGGAAGGACCCAGGCTGAGCGTCGACGCCTCTGGCCGGTGGAACCTGAGCGACGACGAAAGTCCGGCCGTCACGCCTGCCGAAGGCAGCGACTTCGGCAGCTATCTCCAGGCGCGCGCCGCCCTGTTCGCGGCGGTACGGGCAGATGCGGACGGCTCCGTGCCACTCGTGGTGGAAGGCACCGACCCCCGCACGGTCCGCAAGGAAGCGGAGAGTTGCGCGGAGGCGTATCTCAGAGCGATCACCCGATGCGTCCGCGCGCTGGAGAACCCCCGCGGCGGCACAGCGGAGCGGGACCGGGTCGAACTCGCGCTGCTGCTGCGCACCGACACAGTCGCGGTGGATCTGGCCGACGCGCAGGACGGGCTACGTCAGGCGATGCTCGTCGCCCCCACTCATCCGCTGCGGGTGCTGTGGTGGTGCGGGCAGGCCGCGCTGGCCGACCACTGGCTCGACCGGACCGAGGGCCAGGACAAGGACCGGGTATGGGAAACCCTACACAGCCTCGTCGAACGGCTCGCCCCCCTGGGGTTCCCGCTCGTGGTGCCGCTCACCACGGGCGAACTGACCTTCGCGGCGGGACAGTTCACCGACTACTGGCAGGTCTGCCTGCCCAGTGAGACGGCCGACCCCCGCGGAACGGTCTCACGACTGGGCTCCGCCCTGGGCGTGAGCGACGGCTCGACGGCCTCCGGCATGATCACCGGCGCCGATCTCGCGGATCGGGTCGAGCGGTATGTGCGTCTCCACCCCTACGCGGACAGTCTCGTCATCAACGCCCTCGGTGTCGGCCGGGGGGAGGTGCTGACATCCATGCTGACGGAGCTGCAGAGCCGCAGGCACCTGGCCCGGCTGCGCTACACCGTCCGCCTCTTCACGGACCATCCCCAGGAGCCGTGGGTGGGCGAGGCGCTCACCGATCTATTCTCGCCGGGGTCGGGGCCGCGGGCCGCCGCCGCGGAGCCCTTCGGTACACCGGGCGATCCCCTGCGCCCCAAGCTCGCCGTCGTCGTGCGTGATGCCGCGAACCTCCGCACCCGCGCGGCCGATTTCCCCGCCCACCTGAGTATCCTGTTCGACCCCTTTGGCGGGGAGCAGTACGACATCGCGCCTGCCGCCCGTACCTCGGGCCGGGCGGCGGCACACGGTCTCGTGCAGGAGCTGACCAGCCACTACGCCGAGGACGAGGAGTCCGTGGCGTGGAGCCGTCAGCCCCGCCACGGCGCCACGGACCCCGTGCCCGGCGCCGAGGAGACCGGTGACCTGATGGCAGCGCTGCCCGAAGCCCTGTCGGCCGCCGTGGTCGCTGTGACGTCGGGAGAGCCGCGTCCGGGACACCTGCCGCAGATAACGCTGCGTCTGTCGTCCCAGGACAAGGCTCTCCTGCACGACGTGCACCAGGCCAGCGACTGGGTCGTCACGGTGGACCGGACCCTCGGAGTGGAATACTTCGACCACGGGCGGGCGGACCGGCCCGAATACGTCATCGACTACTCGGCGACCGCCCAGCCCGGCATGGGCCATCACATCGTGGTCTCGTCACGATCGGTCGACGAGTTGCGCGCGCTGGTCGGGCCCGTGCTCGGCGACAAGCAGCTCAGCATCGAACCGCGCCACGTGGCGACGTTCTTCGACCAGCTCAGGGAACTCTCCGGCAGCTTCGCCTTCAAGCTCGCCGCGCTCGGCAGCAGCAGCCATACCGAGGTCCTCGGACTGGCGCTCGCCCGGTTGTACCTGGGGTACCAGGGCGTGCTGCACAACCAGATCCTCATTCCGCTCGACGCGCACACCGACCTGTACGGCGAGGCTCAGCGCCGCATCGCGGCTGGCGACGGTGCTGTGCGGCTGCACCGGACAGACCTGGCGCTGTTCGACTTGGATGCCGAGCGCAGGGTCGTGGTGTGCCGACTGATCGAGGTCAAGTGCTTCACCGGAGTGGGCGGTCTCGGCGCGTACGACGCAAAGAAGAAACAGATCAGCCAGCAGATCGACAACAGCCAAAGGATCCTGGCTGTGCAGTTCGACCCCCTGGTCGAGCGCCCCGACCGTCCCCTGCAGAACCTCACGCTCCGCTCGCTGCTCGGCCACTACCTCGCGCGTGCGAACCGTTACGGCCTCTTCGATGAGAAGGGGTACGACGAGGCGCGGTGGCTCCTCGACCATCTCGACCACGGTTACGCGCTGGAGTTCTCCAAGACCGGTCTCCTCTTCGACCTGGGCGGGGACGGCACGGAGATCGAGGGGGAGGGGGGCATCACCTTCCACCGGGTCGGCCGTCATCAGGTGACCGAACTGCTGGACGCCGTGGAGACGGAGTACCTGGGCGGCCCTGTCCGCAGCGCGCCCCACCTGCTGGCGGAGGCGGAAGTCCCGGGAATCGACCGCGGAGAGTCCACACGGACTCTGCGTCCACGCGACCGCAGCCGCGAGCTGCCGGAGGAGCCGGCTCCGCTCAGCGCTGTGCTGGACGAGGAGGTAGTACCGGCGGCGGCCGATGTCGACGACACCGCGGGGAAGACCGCCGAAGAGGCTGCGGGAGAGACAGCAGAAGAACCACTGAGCCCTGCCTCGCAGCAGGCTTCCGAACACCCCGTCGGCACAGAGCAGGCACGGGGGCCGTTTGATGCCGCCGCCGCGGGAGTGGACGGTGAGAGCGCCGGTAATGCGGCGGAGGTCGAGGGGCCTGCGCCGGACCGCGAACCGGAGACACCCGCGCCGGCCGTTGCGTCCCTGGCGGACCCGCGGACCAGTACCTCGGTCCCGGATGTGTTCCTCGGAGTGTCGAAACCGACCGCGCAATACGGTCTGATCGGTACGAGCGCGGGCCGGAAGATCGCCCTCGACCTCAACGAGACCCACACCATCAGCCTGTTCGGTGTGCAGGGCGGAGGGAAGAGCTACACCCTCGGATCGATCCTGGAGATGGCGAGCCTGCCTGCTGCCGGCGTTAACCACCTTTCGCATCCGTTGGCCAGCATCGTGTTTCACTACAGCGACACACAGGACTACGCGCCTGAGTTCACCAGCATGACCAGGCCCAACAGCGATCAGGACCAGCTGGCCTCCCTTCGGGAACGCTACGGAGCCGAGCCCGCGGCGCTGTCCGACGTCCTGCTGCTGGCTCCTGCCGACCGGGTGGACGAGCGCATGCGCGACTATCCGGACCTCGACGTACGGGCGCTCACGTTCTCCTCGTCCGAGCTGAAGGCCGCGCACTGGCGGTTCCTGATGGGTGCCGTCGGCAACCAGGCCCTCTACATCCGCCAGCTCGGAAGAATCATGAAGGCCAACCGTGACGATCTGACGCTGGACACGATCCGGCTCGGGGTCGAGCAGTCCTCCCTGTCCGACGCGCTCAAGCAACTGGCCTACGACCGACTGGATCTGGCCGCCGAGTACATCGACGACGATGCTCGGCTCCAGGATCTGGTCCGGCCCGGACGCCTGATCATCGTCGATCTGCGTGACGACTACATCGGGGAGGACGAAGCGCTGGGTCTGTTCGTCGTCCTCATGCAGCTGTTCGCCGACGCTCGGCACGAGGGACAGTCGTTCAACAAACTTGTCGTGTTCGACGAGGCTCACAAGTACATCCGGAGCCCCGACCTTGTCGACGGGTTGGTGTCCAGCGTCCGTGAAATGCGGCACAAGGGCATGTCTATTCTCGTGGCCAGCCAGGATCCGCCGTCGGTGCCGATTTCACTGATCGAGCTCTCCAACCACATGGTGCTGCACAAGTTCACCTCACCCGCGTGGCTGAAACACTTGCAGAAGGCGAACGCAGCTCTGTCGGCGCTGACCGCGGAGAAGATGGCGTCGCTGAACCCCGGTGAGGCCTTTGTGTGGTCGGGCAAGGCCACGGACGAGGCATTTGTTCGAGGCGCCGTGAAGCTCCAGTGCCGCCCACGAGTCACCAGGCACGGGGGTGCGACCAGGACCGCCATCGGATGACGTGATCGCATGCGGTTGTGCGACGACCATCACGCCCCACAGGGCGTGAGAAGGCCGCACGAAGATCGACACCTATCTCCGCCGCCTTCGCCACGGCCTCGGCTGTCCGATCGGGAACACTGCCCGGCATCCGGCGGCGGGGCTACATGGGTGAGGTTCTGGCGGGGACTTCGCCGAGGATCGTCACCTAGGGCTGGTGCCGTCACCGATCTTGCTTGAGGGGGTCAGGACACTGCCGATCAAGGCCACTCGTACGAGTGAATCGGTCGGCCCAGGGAGGTTCTCTTCGTGCACGTCTGTAACGCTGGACACCAGCCCGGGGACGGAAGGCGCCCTGATGTCACCCCGGCGACGTTAGGAGAGCGCGGTGGCTGAGGAACCCGGAATAGTTGGTGGTGCGGCCCTTACTCGCAGGTACTTGATGGCATCACCACCCACGGTGAGCTTGCAGACGGCCAACGGAGTGCTTTCGCTGGGGAGAAGCACCGGCTACGGTCTGGCGAAGCGGGGTGAGTATCCGTGTAAGGTGCTGAAACTCGGCAACGCCTACCGGGTAGTGACCGCCGACCTCCAGCGTCTAGTGGGGGTCGAAGACACACCGCAGGAACCGGTGCCCGCGGCACCGCCGTCGGACCAGGGGAAGGCCGCCAGCGGGCATGAAACAAAAACACGACGTTGCTGCTGTCACTGCAGTTGCTGTTCCCTGCAGGACGCATAGGGGTGCCACGCCCTCAGTGCTGCCTTGTAGGTTTGCAACAGTCAGTGCGGCGAACAGGCGGAAGGCAGCACCACACGCAGCCGAGACGCTTATGGCGGGCCGCCCAGTGGTCGGAGTCAGCCTTGCCGGTGGACGGCCGGTGGACAGACGCCTTTGGACAGTGCGACACGAAGTGGTGCGGGGCAACCTGCCGCACGTGCTCTGACCAGCTCAAATGCTACGCCGCAGCACGGTTCGGCAGTGGGCAGCACAAACCTTCTCGGTCTCGTAATGCGTAGGTCTCGGGTTCGAATCCCGAAGGCGGCTCAGAGAAACCCCAGGTCACGTACTTCGTGGCCTGGGGTTTTGTGTTGCTCGGCGCGTGATGCGCCGTGTGCCGCATCCCTCGAGGTGCCGTGGGGTCCGTTCTCGGCGTTGTGCTGCTGGGCGTGATCGGCGCGCGCGAGTCGTACCGCATTGACGCGCGCCGGCCTCGAGTCACGTCGGACCTGCGCCTCCCCCGCGCGGCCTCGGCCACTCGCCCCCAGCCGGCACCTCTACGCCGCTCCCACGCTCAGTAAATACCCCGCCTGGAATCGGCTCTGGGCGCCCAATTCCTCCATCACGTCTGCGATGTGGCGGCGGCACGTGCGTACCGACATGCCCAGGCGTGTGGCGATGGACGCGTCTGTCAGGCCCTCGATGAGGAGGCGGACTATCGCCTGTCGGATGTCGCCCGTCACCTCGGAGCGGGTGCCGAAGGCTGACGCGTACGGCTCGGCTGCCAGCCACAGGCGCTCGTACGTCTCCACGATGAAGGCGACGACGTGCGGTTCGCGGACCACCACCGCGCCCTCGCGGTTGCCGGGCAGGGAGATGATCGCCGTTTCCTCGTCGAAGACCAGGAGGCGGCTGAAGTGGTCGTCCAGCGTGCGGACTTGGGCGCCGAGTTCTGAGACGTGGTCGACGTATTCCGCCGTGCCCGGACTGAACCGGGCCGTGTGCTGGTACAGGACTCGCATCCGGACCCCGCGGTCGAGGGCCGCGCGGTCTCTCGGCTGCGCCTCCTGGAGGATGCCGTCGTCGCGGGCGCCGCCCGGCTGGGCCGTGAGGATCTCTGTGCGGGTGCGCATCGTCAGGTCGGCGATGACCGCGCGGACCTGGGCGAGGTCGTGCAGGACCTCGAATTTGTTCTCTTGCTCGCGGGCGAACTGGCTCGTCTCGAAGGCCGGCAGGAACGCCATGATCGATGCCCGGGCCTCCTCGGCGAGTGCCCGGCGGGCGCGGATGTCGCGTTCGAGGGGGCCGACGACGCCGGCCGTGGCTTCCTCCGGAGCCACGGCGTGGAGTGCGCCGGAGGGGTCGCCGCGGAGCAGTCCCAGGTTCAGGAGTTCGCGTACGGCATCGTCGGCGTGTACGGGGGAGAGGCCGGTGTCCGTGATGAGGGATCGGACCGTGAAGGTGTGGCGAGGTGTGCGGTGCAATGCATATTCATACACACGCTGAAGGGGTGTGTCGGTCGCTTCTCCCCAGTCCACCTCGATAGATATGTCCATTGTTATCCCCCTTTATGAGCCTGACAGTAAGCTGCCATGCAGCTTGCTGATCCATTCTGCCCTGCTCATTTACCTGCGACCCCTGGCATGGTGATTCATCCCGCCCTGATTTTCGATGAGGAATTTCGGAGCGGTTCGGTGAACAGAGTTCGATGCACGGGTGAAGGCAGCGCGATGAAGGCTTTACGCAAGGTGGTTCTTGTCGGCGGGGTTCTGGCCGCGACGCTCGGCATGTTCGGAGGGCTCGGGGGCGCGTACGGCGACTCCGCCGCGGCGGCAGCCGTGAGCGTGACCGTCTCCGGAGCCGGCGGCGACTCCACCAACGACACCGGCTGGGGCTGATCGGGCCCGGCGGTTCTGAAGGGCGGCCATCGGCCCGCCCGCCAGGCCTCGCATGCCTCCGCGCCTCAGGCGCCCGCGCGAGGCCGGCCTTTCGAGGCTCTTCACACCTTCTTACGAGAACGAGCGAACGGGTCGACCCATGATTCTGACCGGGACCGAAATCGAGAGAGAACGGACGAACGGGCGTATCACGATCGAGCCGTTCACGCCGGAGCAGGTAAACCCCAACAGCTACAACTTCCGTCTCGGCAAGACCCTCCGGGTCTACCAGGACATGCCGTTGGATGCCCGGAGCACGAACGACTTCGAGGAAATAGAGATCCCGGACGACGGATACGTCCTGGAGCCCGGCCGCCTCTACCTGGCCCACACCATCGAGACGTTGGGCAGCGAGCACTACGCGCCCACCTTCGCGGCGCGCTCCTCGGTCGCCCGGCTGGGCCTCTTCATCAACCTCTCCGCCAGCCTGGGCGACATCGGCTACACCGGCCAGTGGACGCTGCAGCTCTACAGCATGAACCGGGTCCGCGTGTATCCGGGCATCAACATCGGCCAGATGATGTGGTGGCGCCCGCAGGGCGAGATCGTCCTCTACGACGGCAAGTACCAGGGCTCCGTCGGCCCCCGCTCGAGCGACATCCACGTCGACTTCGACAAGCAGTTCGCCCGCCAGCGCTTCCCCGGGCTCGGCGCGAGCTTCGACGCGGGCGACGTGGGCCCCAAGTTCGCCCAGCTCGCCGAGTCCAGCCACGCCTTCCGCGTACCGGCAGCCTTCTGTGTGCCCGCGGGCGAGTTCGCCGACGCGCTCACCGCCGAGCAGGACGCCGCGCTCGCCGACGCCTTCGGGGACCTGAAGGCCACCGTCGGAGCCTTCTTCACGGACTCCGTGTCGAAGATCCAGAAGATCGGCGCGGAGATCCGCGTGCCTGAGCAGGCCCGGAAGCTGCTGGCCGCCCGGCTGGCCGAGATGTTCCCCGACTCCGAAGCGGGAGCGGTCGAACTGGCCGTCCGTTCCTCGGGGTTGGACGAGGACACCGAGGACTCCAGCCTCGCCGGGATCCACCAGTCCATCCTCGGCGTCAGCGGCGTGGACGCCGTCATCGACGCCGTCGAGCAGTGCTGGCGCTCGTACTACGAGGCCCCGGCCGTGGCCGCCCGGGTCCGGGCCGGTGACTTCTCCTCGGCACCGCGCCTCGCGGTGATCGTCCAGAGGCTCGTGCGCCCGACGCTCGCGGGTGTCGCGTTCACCGGCCTGGACGGCAGCCACGACGACCGTGTGTCCATCGAGTACGTCGAGGGCCTCGCGGACGAACTCGTCGCCGGTGTAGCCGTGCCGCGGCGCACCGACTCGACGGACCTCGCCGACGGGCCGGCGGCGCGCGACGAGGCCGAACAGGGGACGCTCGTCCAGGTCGTGGACCTGGCCCGGCGACTGCGCGAGACCCGCGGCCACGACGTGGACGTCGAGTGGGCGGCCGACAGCGAGGGCGTCCACCTCGTCCAGGTGCGCCCGCTCACCGCGGCCCGCGAGGTCTCCCACCACTCCGCCGAGCCGGTCACCGAAGCGCACCGGCTGTACGTCGACGAGCTTCCCGCCGACTTCAACCTCGGTGCGGTGGCCGCCGTCTACAGCGGCTACAGCGCCAAGCGCGGGCCCGCCCACCGGATGGCCCACGAACACGGAGTGTCCACCGGAGCGGGCTGGGTCATCCGCTTCAACGGCCGTGGCCTGCACGGCTCCGAGGGCGCAGCCGCCCTGCGGGACACGCTTTCCGGCGGGACCGACGAGTGCGTGCTGGACTTCGGTGACACCCTGCGCCAGATCGTGGTGCCCAAGGAGGAGGTGCCGGCCCAGCTCGCCGTCACCACCGGCGTGACCGCGGACGGCACGGACCTGCACACGGTCGTCGTACGCGACTTCATCCGCGGTGAACTCGGAGTGATCTCCCGGAGGGCGGGCGAGAACGGCCTCGTCGTCGAGTACACCGACGAGGGCCTGATGGCCCTGAACCGGGGCACCGCGGGCGGCGAGACGATCGTCGTCAAGGACGTATCCGCGGGACACGACGACGCGTCCAACGTGACCTGCCCGGCCGACGGCGCGGTGCTGCGTCCGTACCTCGACGAACTCGCCCGCTTCACGGCGGCCATGCACGCCAAGTACGGGCCGGTGACCCTGGAGTGGGTCTTCGACCGGGGCACGCTGTACTTCGTCGACTACTCGGTGCTCGGCGGCGGCGACGCCGTCAGCGTCCTGCACGGCGAGGTCTGCATCTCCCCCGGCACCGCCCGGGGACCGCTGCTGCGCCTGGACGACGACGCTCTGCTGCGCCGCCTGTCCATCGGCCCGGCGGTGAGCATCGACAAGTCCCAGGACGTCACCGAGCACGAGGGCCTGGCCCGGATCCTCGACCTGGTCACGTCGTACGAAGAGAAGCCCGTGATCAGCGTCGCGCGCCCGTACGCGGTGCTCTCCGTCCTCATCGAGCACGTCGCCGGGTTCGTCTTCGACCAGGGTTCGGCGCTGGGGCATCTGGCGATCCTGCTGCGCGAGGCCGGGATCCCCGCGGTGACCGCCGCCGGGGTCAGCGGAGCCGAGGCAGTGATCAGCGATGGCACGGTCGCGACGACCGGCCGCAAGGGAGAATGACCGTGAGCGACACCATCACCCCCACCACCCCCGCGGGACGGCGTGCCTGGCTGGTCCTGGGCGGGCTGCACCTCCTCAACGGCACGGCCCCGCTCGACGGCACCGACCCCGTCGTCCTCGCGGAGCTCGACGCTCCGCTGGAGCAGGCGTTCCCCAGCAACACCGTCGTCCTGCACTGGGACCGGCTCGGCACCCTGGAGCTGGCCGTCCGTTCGGTCGACGGGACCCGCCGGCACACGGCGAAGGCGCGCGGCGACGAGCTCTTTCCCGGAATGCTGCCGGGCCAGGAGCTGAGCGCCGCGGTCACCGAGGTCACCGGCCGAGGCGCCGGGCCGCTCGTGCCGCTGTTCTACGTCACCGCGGAGGGCGACCGGGCCCACGTGCACAGCCAGATCCGCTTCCTGGCCGAGGACGCCTGCTTCATCCGGATCACGCCCGAGCCCGTGCCCACCGCGGACGTCGAGGCGCTCGCATGGCTGCCGGAGGCGGTCCGGCTGCACGCGGAGCAGGCCCTCTTCCTCAACAACCACCAGCGCTACTACCGCAAGTGCTTCCAGGGCAAGGAGCTGGAGTACAAGTACACGCTCACCCCGCCGGTGGACTCCTGGACGCTCACGGTCGAGCTGTACCGGAGCCTGCTGAACGGTGAACTGCCGGGCTACATCATGGAGTACCGGGACGAGTACCAGGCCTGGGACTACCTCAACCACCTCTTCGAGGTCACCGGCCCCACCGAGGACGAGCGCGGTTACGCCTCCTTCATCCCCACCACCGACGGCAAGCACCTGCTCAAGCGCAAGTGGTACGCCGAGGACACCTTCAACCGCAGGGAGACCCACACCTACGGGCTCGACCTGGCCGACGACGGCGGCTTCGAGGCGTACATCCGCGACGAGCTGAAGGTCCAGGCCGTCCGCCTGCCGTCCTTCCGCCGGGTGCGTTACGACATCAACTTCGAGTCGGTGCGCACCGGTCACGTCTACGGCGTCTTCTTCGACCACTGCAGCCTGGTGGACGCCCGTGAGGTGACGCTCAACCAGTGCGAGCTGGAGTACCTGCGCAGCCGCGTGGCCGTCGAGCCCGACGAGGCCGAGGTGCTGGCCGAGATGGACGAGATCGTCGCCTGGCTGGAGACGTTCCTGCGGGCGCGCGGCCTGAACGACCAGCGCGGCTTCTACTCCAAGCGCACCTTCCTCAAGGACGCCGTCGCCGCCCGGCCCGAACTGGCCCGGAAGGTCGGCTGATGACGGGCGCCGCCGTGCGGGCGGTCCTGCTCGACCTGGAGGGCACCCTGTACGCCCGGGGGGCCGTGATCGAGGGTGCGGTGGAAGCGGTCGCCGCGCTGCGTGACCTCGGTGTGGGACTGCGCTTCCTGACCAACACCGACTCCAAGCCCGCGGAGCGGATCCGGGCCGAACTGGCCGGCTACGGCCTCGCGGTGGCGCCGGAGGAACTGTTCACGCCGGTGGTGGCGGCCGCCCGGCTGCTGACGGCCGCCGGCGCCCGCACCTACCCGCTGGTCTCGCGGGAGCTGCGGGAGGTGCTGCCGACCCTGGCCGCCGAACCCCCGTACAGCCATGTGCTGATCGGGGACTGCCGGGACACGCTGGACTACGCCGCGCTCGACGGTGCCTTCCGTGCCGTACGGGGCGGGGCCCAGCTGCTCGCCCTGCAGACGGGCCGCTACTTCAAGCGGGACGACGGGGACCACCTGGACACCGGGGCGGTCGTCGCGGCGGTCGCGTACGCCTCCGGAGCCGAGGCCAGGGTGCTGGGGAAGCCGGCCACCGACTTCTTCGCCCTCGCGGCCGACTCCCTGGGGGTGCCGGTCTCCGCGTGCGTGGTGGTCGGCGACGACGCCACGACGGACATCGCGGGCGGTCGTGCGGCCGGGCTCAAGGCCGTGCAGGTGCGGACCGGCAAGTACGAGGACCAGCGGGCCGAGGGGCTGACCGGGAAGGCCACCCATGAGCTGGACTCGGTGGCCGGGCTGCCGGAACTCATCCGGGAGTGGGGCGTCGGATGACGGTCTACTGGGTGGTCTGGGACGCCGGGGCGCACTGGGTCGTGGACCGGCTGGAACGCGAGGGAGCGCTGCCCGCCGTCACGCGGATGCGGGAGCGCGGTGCCTTCGCGGCGGCACGCCCCGCGCGCCCCAACTGCCAGACCCCGCCCTCCCTCGCGACCCTGTTCACCGGCACCTGGCCGGCCGAACACCAGGTCACGGGCTTCACCGTGCCGGGTGCCGGGGAGGGCGTCGCCAGCCATGTCAGCGGCTTCTCACCGGACTTCCCCGCGGTGCCCCCGGTGTGGGAGGCGATGTCCGAGAAGGACCTGACGAGCGCGCTGGTGCACGCCCCCTGGGTCTTCGGCGCCGACGGCCACGTCGGGCCGCACATCGACAGCGCGGTCGAGGCGTACAGCCGCAGGCTGACCCGGCACGCGCTGCTCACGCTGGAATCCGGTCCCGAGGCGCAGCACTGGGACATCGGCGGACACCGCGTCGAAGTGGCGGTCGAGGAGCACCGAGGCGTGCCGGAGCGGGTGAAGGTCACCGGCGGGGAAAGCGTGCTGCTCAGCCCTGACAGCGGGTGGCAGTCCCTGAGCCTTGACCGGTACCACGGCACCTGGATGCGGTGTGTCCGGGTGGGAGAACGCCTGACGCTGGTGCACACGGGCGTCTGGCGGACGCGTACCGCAGGGCGCAACCCGAAGACGCTGCAACGCCTCGCGCAGTGCCCGCCGTTCGCGGGCGAGGGGGTCGGCCCGCTCTACCGCCGCGGCGAGTTCGGGCCACGTCTGGCCGAGGGCGGGGACGGCTCGGCCGAGGAGGTCTTCCTGTCCTCGGTGGAGTGCGTCGCCCGGTCCATCGGCGATGCGGCCGATGTCGTCCTGGAGACCCACGAGGCCGACCTGGTCGTCATCTACCTGCCGATGACCGACGACGTGGGCCACGAGTTCCTCGGCTGGTGCGACGAGCGGAGCGCGGCCCACCGCCCGGAGATCGCCGAGCGGGTGTGGTCGTACATCCGGCGCTGCTACTCCTGGTCGGACGCGCTGCTCGGGCGGGTGCTCGACCGGGCCGGGCCCGAGGACACCGTGGTGCTCGGCGCGGACCACGGGATGGTGGGCAGCACCCATCTGGTGCACGTCAACGACCAGTTGGTGCGGGCGGGCCTCGCGGCGCGCGGCGCCGACGGAGGCCTGGACCCGGACGGTTCCCAGGTCTTCTACCACCCGGCGAACAACGGCTCCCTGTGGGCCGCCGAGAGTACGGCCGCGGATCCGGCACGTGCCCGCCAGGCCATGGCGCGGGCGCGGGCGGTCCTGTCCTCGATCACCGACCCCGAGACGGGCGGCACGGTGGTGGCGGGTTTCCTCGACCGTGAGGGCCGGCCGCTCGCCGAAGCGGGGGCGGACCACGCGGTGTCGTATCTCGCGCTCGCGGACGACTACCAGCCGAGTGCCGAGCTGCTGGGGGAGGGGCCGGTGGTGCGCCGGGTCCCCAAGCCCGGTGCCCACGTCGTCAACACCGGTGACAGCAGGCTCCACGCGATCCACGCGGCGGTCGGACCCGACATCCGGCCCGGCACCGCGGCCGGCGTCGTCGACAACACCCTGCCGGCCGCGCTGGTCCTCGGTCAGCTGGGCCTCGGTCCGGACACCCGCCGCCTGTATCCCACCGGTCCCCTCGAACCGACCCACGAAAGATGAAGGTCATGCCGACCGGCTTTCCCCACTTCCTTTCCCCCGACGAACTGACAGCACGTCGCCATGCGCAGGTGACAGCCTTCCTCGCGAGCCGTGACCTGGACCCCGTATGGCTGTCCGAGCTGATGCGGGAGCGCGTCGGCGAGGGCCTGCTGCTCCTGACCAGTTCTCCCGTGCACGGGCTGGCCAACCCGACCAGCGATCTGGACTTCATCCGGATCCAGGAGGCCCCCATCGACGGCCCCCGGATCTCCACCAAGATCTTCGAGGACGGCCACCACCTGGAGGTCGTGTCGTTCAGCGAGGCCGAACTCGCCTCCAACCTCGCGGAGTTGGACCGGCTCGCCGACGTCGCGCCCGAGCAGACGGTGGCGGGATTCCGCGCCTGGGACAAGCAGCGCGAACCCCGCCGGAAGCAGACCGAGCGCATCGTCAACGGCATCGCGATGGACGGCTCGGCGCCCTACCTGAGCTCGCTTCCCGCACTCAGCCGGGTCTGGGCCCGGGCCGCACTGCAGACCGCCGTCGAGCAGGTCGCGCACACCGCCCTCGCCGAAGCCGCGGGCGAGACCCGGGGACGCCTCGGCTACGCGTACAACGTCCTGCTGCACCTGATGGACGCCCTGCTCTCGCACCACGGCGACGTGTACACGACCCGCAAGTGGTACGTCCTGCGCTGGACCCGGCTGATGGCCGAAGGAGGCTGGCACGACGACCGGCTCCAGTCGGTGGCCGCCGGCCTGGAACGACTCCGCAAGGACGCCCACACGTTCCTCGACCCGTCGCGGGCCGGCGAGCCGTTGGCGGCGCCGTTCACGGAACTCGTCATCGACGCCGCGCAGGCCACGGGCATCGCCCAGGGCGTGACGGTGGGCGTCGAACTCGCCGGCCAGGTGCGGGCGTTCCTGCCCGGGGCCTCGGTCGTGCTGGGGGCCGGGGCGGCCAGCGGCGTGGTGCTGCCGGGCTTCGCCCCCGACGCCGAACTGCCCTTCACGGGCGCCCCGGTGGGCCTCGGCGAACTGACCGGGCTCGACGCGCCGACCGCCGCCTCCCTGCTGAGGGCGCTGCGGGCGGGCACCGCCCGGCTGCGGATCGGCTACGCGGACGGGGAGGCCGGCCGATGACGACGTACACCGCGACAGACAGGGGCCACCAGGACATGACCGAGGACCACGGCCGGGCACCGCGTACGACGCGTGACGCGGACGAGCTCACGGCCTTCCCTTCGGTACGGGCCGGGCACGTCATGGCGGGCCCGCAGGCCGTCGAGGTCTGGGTGCAGGCCGCCTGGCTGATGCTGGCCGAGGGACGCGCGTACATCGAGGACCTCGAAGGCGGCGGCGAGCAGCCGCAGATGCAGCAGGCCGCGAAGCTCCGCTTCCTCGAGCAACTGCTCGACATCGACCAGCGCCTGGCGGGGCGGGTCGCCGTCGACGACGCCCACTGCCTCGCGCTCGCGCTCGAGTACGGGATGCGCGAGGTCGTCGACGCGACCGGGCCCGAACTGGCGAGTGTCTTCGGGCTGCACGAGGAGTTCGGCGGCGACAGCTGCGAGGTCGACGGGATCCACGCGCTGTGGGAGCGGCTGCTGGACGCCTTCCCCGGCGAACTTCCCGACCGGCTGGTCGCCGAGGGACAGCGGGACATGCTGCGGACCCTGCGCGTGTGGGCGGAGCTGGCCCGGGGCGCCGGACTCGACATCGGATTCCTGGCCCCGTTCATGAAGGCCGCCTGAAACCGCCCGCAACACAGAAGTGAGGTGCACATGCCTGAGATTCAGGCGGACACGCTGATCGAGGGACGTACCCCGGACGACGTGTGGGCGATCGTCAAGGACAGTTCGCGCGTCGCGTCCCAGGCCCGGCACGTGGTGGCCGTCCGCCCGGGGGCCGACCAGGGCGACGCCTTCCGCGTCAGCGAGTGGACCGTGCTGCTCAACGGCAGCGAGGTGACGTGGCGGCAGCGGGAGGCCGCCGGGCCAGGACTGCGGCTGCGCTTCGAGCAGACCGCCGGTGACCTGGAAGAGCTGTCCGGGGAGTGGTCCCTGACCGAGGACGGCACCGGTACGCGGATCTCGCTCGCCCTCGGCTACGAGCTGGGGGTCGACGGCCTCGCGCCGCTGCTCGAACCCATCTGGTCCCAGTCCTTCCAAGCCCATGTGAACGAGATGCTGCGAGCCCTCACGGCCTGCGCCGCGTAACAGAGAGCGACCTGAGCATGAGTCTCTACCTGAACTTCCTGCACACCACCGTGCGCTTCGACGTGGCCGAGGACGCGGAGGGCGTGTTCGAGCCCGTCCGCCGCTTCTTCCGGCACCTGATGTCGCCCGCCCCGGCCGGCGACGTCACCTTCTCCGTCGACGTGCGTTCCTACGACCCGGAGGCCGACGTCGCCCCCGAGGTCTGGGAGCTGCCGCAGTCGGTCATCCGGCGCAGCAACGCCGCCGAGTTCAACTTCGACGCGCACATCGTCGACTCCGACGGCCGTCGGCAGTACATCAACCGGGCCACCCTGCTCGACGCGCCGGCCGACACCGCGAAGGACACCGCCTTCATGGTCCGGATCACCGAGCGGTCCACGGTGCAGATCCTCGACTTCGTCCGCGACCTCGTCATCCGGCACGAGGAGAACCTCGGCACGGTCGTGCTGCACGCCTCCGGCCTGCACCGGGACGGCGAGGCCGTGATCATCGCCGGGCCGAAGGGCGCGGGGAAGACCACCACCCTGCTGTCCGCGCTGCGCCGGCCGGGCTGGAAGTACTTCACCGGGGACAAGCTGTTCTGCACCATCGAGGACGGCGAGATCCTCGTCCACCCCTGGCGCGACTACCCGTACGTGGGTGTCGGCACGATCCGGGCCGACGCCCGGCTCGAGCAGCTGGTCCGCGACAGCGTCGACGAGCGGATCGACACGTACGAGCCGGGCCACAAGATCCTCATGGACCCCGACGTCTTCGAGTCCTGGCTCGGCGCGGAGTTCACCGCCGAGCCCAAGCGGCTGGCGGCTCTGCTGCTGCCCGAGGTCAAGCCCGGAGAGCCGCTGACCGTACGGCACCTGACGGACGCGGGCGAGCGCTGGGCGCACCTGAACAAGATCGTCGACCGTCAGGTCGACACCACCTTCTTCACCTGGCAGACCTACCTGGTCCCCGACTACACGGCGTTCTACCGGGGTCTGGCCGAACTGCGCACGGTCCTCGGCTCCGTGGACATGGTGCGGCTGCGCGGCACCCTCGACGTCGACCCGGACGCCGTCCTGAAGCGCACCACCGAGAAGGAGAACGCACGATGACCACCGAAGCCCGCCGCACCCTGCGGATATCCGTCGTGGGCCTGGCCGGCGCGGGCAAGTCCACCTGCGCCTCCCTCATCGAGGAGTTCGCCAGGGACAAGGGCCTGACCCACACCCGGATCAAGCTCGCCAAGCCGCTGTACGACCTGCAGGAACAGGTGTACCGGACGGCGGGCGGCTCGCTCCACGACGGTGCGCAGGACCAGATCCTGATGGAGGCGCTCGCCGACGCGATGCGGCGCATCCGCCCCGACTCGCTGGCCGCCGACTTCGGCGCCCGCCTCGCGGCCACGGATGCCGACCTCGTCGTCAACGACGACCTGCGCGACCCGCACGTGGACGCCCCGGCCCTGCGCGGGCACGGCTTCCGCGTCCTGCGCATCACCTGCGACGAGGAGCTGCGCCAGCAGCGCCTGGCCGGCCGGGGCGACCCGTCCCGCGCCGACCGCTCGACCCGGGAGATCGACCTGATCACCCCCGACGCGGTGCTCGACAACGGCGCGGGACTGGACGAATACCGGGCCGCCGTCCATCAGTTGCTGGGGAGCTGGCTGTGATCCTGAGCGGACCCGAGATCCTGTCCGAGGTGCGCGCCGGCCGGATCCACATCGACGACTTCGACCCGGAGCGCCTGGAGCCGAACAGCTACGGCTTCCGGCTCGCCGACGACATCCTCTGGTACGAGCAGGACGTCATCGACTGCTTCGAGCCGCCGCAGGCGGAGCACGTGAAGATGGGCCCCGAGGGCATGGTGCTCGAACCGGGCCGCTTCTACCTCGGCGGCACCATGGAGGCGATGGGCAGCCCGCACTACGCGGCCACCCTCTACGCCTGCCGGTCCGCGTCGACCCTCGGCATCTGGATCCAGTTCTCGGCCCCGCTCGGGCACAGCGGCGCGGTCTTCCCCTGGACGCTCGAGATGAAGGTCGCGCACCCGGTGCGGGTCTATCCCGGCATGATGATCGGGAAGCTGGCCTTCTGGTCGATGCAGGGCGAGTCCGTCGGCTACGACGGCAAGTACACGGGCTCCACCTCCGCCGTGGCGTCCCGCTTCAGTCTGGACGCCCGTGCCTCAGACTGACCTGTTCCGTGTCCTGGCGGCGCTCGCCCTGCTGCTCTGCGCCGCGCATGTCATGGGCCGGCTCTTCGCCAGGTTCCGGCAGCCGCCCGTGATCGGGGAGATCCTCGGCGGGCTGCTGCTGGGGCCGACCGTGCTGGGGCAGCTGCTGCCCCGGGCCGAGTCCTGGCTGTTCCCCGCCACGGGACCGGTGGCCTCCGGGACCGCGCTGGTCTACCAGATCGGGATGCTCCTGCTGATGTTCACGGCGGGGGTGGAGATGCGTACGGTCTTCTCCCGGCAGGACGGGCGGTCCGTCGCCGTGGTCGCCCTGGTGGGGATGGCCGTGCCCTTCGCCTTCGGCCTGCTGGCCGTCAAGGTCGCCGGCACCGGGGACCTGCTCGGACGCGCCGGTGACGTGCCCGCGCTCACTCTGGTCCTCGCCTGCGCGATCGCCGTGACCAGCATCCCGGTGATCTCCCGGATCATGCTCGACCTGGGCATCATCCGGACCCGGTTCGCGCGGGTCGTGCTCTCGGTCGCCGTGGTCGAGGACGTCGTCCTGAACGTGATCCTTTCCGTCGCGCTCGGCATGGTGGCGGGTGGCGAGGAGGGCGGCTTCGGCCTGGCCCACATCCTGGGGGTCACGTCGGCGGGCGCCTCGGCGGCGTACCACTCGGTGGCCTCGGTGGCCTTCTTCGGGCTGATGGCGCTGGTGGCCGTGGCGCTGCGGCGCCGGCCCGGCGGCACGGCCCGCGGGGCAGACCGTCCGACGGGCGCGATCGCCGTCCGCATGGCCGTGATTCTGGCGGCGGCGGCGAGTTGTGTGTTCCTGGGTGTCGCGCCCATGTTCGGCGCGTTCGTGGTCGGGCTGCTCTCGGGTATGTCCGTACGGGGCGCAGGGGTTTCGCGGGTCGCGCACGGGTCGCCGGGGTCGGTTTCGCAGGGACCGGGGAGCACGGAGGGCTCGCAGGGCCCGCTCGGTTCGGGGAGCACGGAGGGCTTGCAGGGCCCGCTCGGCTCGGGGAGTGAACCCCTGGGCCAGCTGAGGGGATTCGCCTCGGGCTTCTTCATCCCCGTCTACTTCGCGACCGTCGGTCTCAAGCTCGACCTGGTGCATTCCTTCGATCCATGGTTCACCGTGTCGTTCATCCTGGTCGCCTGCCTGGCGAAGGCGGCCAGCGCGTACGCGGGGGCGCGGCTGACGAACCGTTCGAAGGGCGAGTCCCTCGACCTCGCGGTCGCGCTGAACGCGCGGGGCGGCCCCGGCATCGTGCTGGCCACGGTCGCGTTCGACGCGGGCATCGTCAGCGCCTCGCTCTTCACGACCCTGGTGCTCACCGCCATCGTCACCTCGCAGATCGCCGGCTGGTGGCTGGAACGGGCCGTGTCCCGGGGCGCGTTCGCCACGGAGGGCGTCCCGGCCGAGCCGCGGCCGCATGACCGGCGAGCCGAGAAACCTGTGGACGCGAACGCGGGCTGACCCGCCCGACGTCTCCTTTCCCCCTCCGTCCCGCGACTTACGGGAGTCTCCCTTTGGACACGCAGCCCCGATCCCTGGCGTCCACGACGACCAAGCACATCTTCGTCACCGGGGGTGTGGCCTCCTCCCTCGGCAAGGGCCTGACGGCCTCCAGCCTGGGTGCGCTCCTGAAGGCGCGTGGTCTTCGGGTCACGATGCAGAAGCTCGACCCGTATCTGAATGTCGACCCCGGGACGATGAACCCGTTCCAGCACGGTGAGGTCTTCGTCACGAACGACGGGGCCGAGACCGATCTGGACATCGGCCACTACGAGCGTTTCCTCGATGTGGATCTGGACGGTTCGGCGAACGTCACGACGGGTCAGGTCTACTCGCAGGTGATCGCCAAGGAGCGGCGGGGCGAGTACCTGGGTGACACGGTGCAGGTCATCCCGCACATCACGAACGAGATCAAGTCCCGGATCCGGCGCATGGCGACGGACGACGTGGACGTCGTGATCACGGAGGTCGGTGGCACGGTCGGTGACATCGAGTCGCTGCCGTTCCTGGAGACCGTGCGTCAGGTCCGCCACGAGGTGGGCCGGGACAACGTGTTCGTGGTGCACATCTCGCTGCTGCCGTACATCGGTCCGTCGGGTGAGCTGAAGACGAAGCCGACCCAGCACTCGGTCGCGGCGCTGCGCAACATCGGTATCCAGCCGGACGCGATCGTGCTGCGCGCGGACCGTGAGGTGCCGACCGCGATCAAGCGCAAGATCTCGTTGATGTGTGACGTGGACGAGGCGGCCGTGGTCGCGGCGATCGACGCCCCGTCGATCTACGACATCCCGAAGGTCCTGCACACCGAGGGTCTGGACGCCTATGTGGTGCGCAAGCTGGACCTGCCGTTCCGTGACGTGGACTGGACGACGTGGGACGACCTCCTGGACCGCGTCCACAACCCCGACCACGAAGTCACCCTCGCCCTGGTCGGCAAGTACATCGACCTCCCGGACGCCTACCTCTCGGTGACCGAGGCGCTGCGCGCCGGCGGCTTCGCCAACAAGACTCGGGTGACGGTGAAGTGGGTCGCTTCGGACGAATGCGCGACCCAGGTCGGCGCGGCCAAGCAACTGGCCGATGTCGACGGCATCTGCATCCCGGGCGGCTTCGGTGACCGTGGTGTGTCCGGCAAGGTCGGTGCGATCCAGTACGCCCGTGAGAACAAGATCCCGCTGCTGGGCCTGTGCCTGGGTCTGCAGTGCATCGTGATCGAGGCGGCGCGGAACCTGGCGGACATCCCGGACGCGAACTCCACCGAGTTCGACTCGGCGACCTCGCACCCGGTGATCTCGACGATGGCCGAGCAGCTCGACATCGTCGCCGGTGAGGGCGACATGGGCGGCACCATGCGGCTCGGCATGTACCCGGCGAAGCTGGCCGAGGGCTCGATCGTGCGTGAGGTGTACGACGGCAAGGAGTACATCGAGGAGCGCCACCGTCACCGCTACGAGGTGAACAACGCCTACCGCGCGGAGCTGGAGAAGAAGGCCGGCATCCAGTTCTCCGGCACCTCCCCGGACGGCAAGCTCGTCGAGTACGTCGAGTACCCGCGCGACGTCCACCCCTACCTCGTCGCGACCCAGGCGCACCCCGAGCTGCGCTCGCGCCCGACCCGCCCGCACCCGCTCTTCGCGGGCCTGGTGAAGGCGGCCGTCGAACGCATCACCGCCACCCCTTCCCCGGCCACACCCGCACACCGGTAACACCCCTCAACACGGCTGAAGGAGCCCCCGCATGAGCACCCCCCAGGGCCGAAGTCGCCCCGTCGTCGCGATAGTCGACGCGTTTTCCACCGCCAGTCACCTCGCCCCGCTGTTCCAGGCCAAGGGTTACGACTGTCTGCACGTGCAGAGTCTGGAGGAGCCGCCTGTCGTCTTCGGCGCGAGTTTCCGGGCCGGTGACTTCTTCGCCGGTGTCGTGCATCGCGGGGACGTGGCCGAGACGTTGGCCGCCGTCGCCGCGTACGCACCGGTCGCGTTGCTGGCCGGTGCGGAGATCGGGGTCGAGCTGGCCGACGTACTCAGTGAGGGGCTGGGGCTGCGGAGCAACGGCACCGCGCTCACCGCCGCGCGGCGGGACAAGTTCCGGATGGTCGAGACGGTCAAGGCCGCCGGGGTGCCGGCCGCCGACCAGATCCTCGCCACCGACCTGGACACCCTCCTTGCCTGGTACGGCGAGACCGACCGGACCGTCGTGCTCAAGCCGGTCCGCAGCGCCCTGAACGACGGGGTGTCCTTCTGCAGCACGGCTGCCGAGGTGCGGGCCGCGTTCGAGTCGCTCGTCGGCGCCGACAGCGCGCTCGGGCTGCGCAACGACGCCGTCGTCGCCCAGGAGTACCTGGTCGGCGCCGAGTACTACGTCAACACGGTCAGCCTGGACGGCAAGCACTACGTCTGCGACCTGTGGAAGACCCAGCACCTCGGGGTCAACGGCGTACGCGACCTGCTGGGCGGGTCGGCGCTGATGGTCCGCCGCGGCCCCGAGCAGGACCTGCTGACCGAGTACGCGTTCTCCGTCCTCGACGCGCTCGGCATCCGCAACGGCCCCGCCCACACCGAGCTGAAGCTGACCCCGCAGGGCCCCCGGCTCGTCGAGACCGGTGCCCGCGTGTGCGGGGCGATGCTCCCGCTGCTGACCCGGGCGGCCATCGGCGAGAGCCAGTTGGAGTGGACGGTGCTCGCGTACACGGACCCGGAGGCCTTCGAGGCGCGTCGGCACGCCGAGTACGAGGTCGCGCGGCACGCCGTGTGCGTGAACATGGTCTCGCCCGAGTCCGGCAAGCTCGCCGGCTACCCGAAGCTGGACGACCTGCGCGCGCTGGAGAGCTTCCACGACGTCCTGCTCAAGGTGCGGCCCGGCGACGAGATCTCGCGGACGGTCAACGACATCACGTACCCCATGCTCGTCCACCTGCTCCACGAGGTGGAGGGCGTGGTGACGCACGACTACATGACCGCCCGCCACCTGGACGGAGAGGGTTTCTACGATGTCGTCTAGTTCGTCCACCTCTGATAGGCCTGGTGGGGCGTCCGGGCGCCGCTTCCTCGTGGCCGCCGGCCCCCTGCTGGTCCTCGGCTATTGCGTCATCAACTCGACCAAGTCGGTGTTCGAGGGGGCCCTGGTCCAGGACCTCTCGCCGGAGTTCATCGCGTTCAACTCCTTTGTCGTGGCGCAGGCTTTCTACTTCTTCACCTTGCGAGACAAGCGGGAACTGAAGGCTGTCATCAGGCGTTGTCTGTCTGACGTCGTGATGCTCAACATCGCCACCGCGGTGTGCTGGATCGCGGTCCTCTACGCCTTCACTGTCTTCGAACCGGCCATGGCCAACTCGATGATCATCGGCCTCGGCCCGTCGGTGACCATCGCCCTCGGCTTCCGGCTCCGGCCCGGTACGAAGGCGCTTCCGCTGGAGGTGGTGGCGGCCGGCGCGATGCTGGTCACGATGGCGTACCTGCTGGTCGTGGCCTCGGACGGGGACTCGGCCATCGGGGACGTGCCGACCGGAAAGATCGTCTTCGGTGTTGTGATGTGTGTGCTGACGACTATTTCGCTGTCGGGGGTGACGTACTACACGAAGCGGCTCGGGGACGCGGGGATGACGGTGCGGCAGATGATGGCGTCCCGGTTCGTGGTGCTGATCGTCGCGACGTTCGTCATCCTGGTGGCGCGCGACAGCTTCGGCGCGTACTCGCCGGGCAACGTCGGGGCGATGCTCGCGATCAGCCTCGTCGGCGTGATCATCTCGCTGTACCTGCTCCAGCAGGGCATCGTCCGGACCGAGCCGATCACGGTCTCGATGCTGTTCGGGACGAACCTGGTGATCACGTACGTCGTCCAGTTCGTGGACCCGCGGCTGCACCAGTCGCAGGCGACGTTCTACGGCATCGTCGCGATCTCGCTGGCGATGTGTCTGGGTACGTGGGCGCGGTGGCGGGCGGACAGGCGGGGCGCGGAGGCTACTGATCAGGGTGAGGACGGGCTGGCGGCGCGGGAGGAGGTGCAGGCGTGACCGCACTGGTACTGGCCCACCTCAGCGATCTGCACCTGGACGGCACCCCGGAGACCGCCGAGCGCACGCGCCGGGCGGTGTCCCACCTGGTGGGGCTGCCGGGCACGGTCGACGCCGTGCTGATCACGGGGGACATCGCGGATCGGGGTACGGAGGCGGAGTACCGGCAGGCCCGTGAGGTTCTCGCTCCGCTGCATGAACGCTTTCCGGTGCTGATGTGCCCGGGGAATCACGACTCGCGGGGTGCGTACCGAGAGGTGCTGCTCGGCGGAGGCGGGGCCGACGCGGCTGAGGCTCCGGTCAACGAAGCCCGGGACATCGCCGGCGCCCGGGTGCTGATGTGCGACTCCTCAATACCCGGCCGGTCCGAGGGCCTGCTGTCGCCGGAGACGCTGCGCTGGCTGGACGACGAACTCGCCGCCGCGCCCGACCGGCCGGCCTTCGTCGCCCTCCACCACCCGCCCGTACCGCTCGGCCTGCCGTACATCGACCGCATCGGCCTGCGGGAACCGGACGCCCTGGCGAGAGTCATCGAACGCCACCCCCACGTGGTCGCCGTACTCTGCGGCCACGCTCACACAGCGGCGGCGACCACGTTCGCGGGCCGCCCGCTCCTGTGCGCCCCGGGCATCATCTCGACGGCACTGATGCCGTGGGAACAGGGCCCGAACGACGCCTGGAAGACACACGACGCCCCACCCTCACTCACGTTCCACCTCTACGACCACGAGCGCGACCACCTGACGAGCCACGTACGGGTGGTGTGAACCTGCCTCAGCCGAGGGGGCTACTGGCCTTGGGCGAGGGAGCTACTGGTCCCGTCCGCGAGTTCGCGCAGGGCGCGGTTGCCGGGGCGGGCCGCGGCGAGCCGGAGCATCGCGTCGTTCGCCCCGGCATCGTCGTACTTCTTCATCGCGACGGTGAGCAGGGCGAGTTGGAGGCCGAGTTCGTAGCCGACGCGTTCGTTCGCGGCGAGGCGGGCGGTGCCTCGGTCGACGGCGACTCTGATCTCCTCGTGGGACGCCGCGACGATCTCCGGGTACAGCAGCGAGCTGATGTGCCGGTCGAACTGCACGCGGTCGGCGATCGAGAGGAGTGATCGGCCCGCCTCGATGCGCCGAGCCGCCGTGCCGCGTTCGTCGACCATGTCCCGGCTGGCGCCCACCGAGTCGGCGAGCAGGCCGAAGGTGTCGTCCTGGCTGAAGAAGCGGTCGGCGGACCGGCCGCGCCAGGCGACGTCGTCGGGGTGTGCCGCGGCCTGGACGACAACGTCGTAGCCGAGCGGATCCGCCCAGCCGGAGAGTGCGCAGCAGGCGAGCAGACGCTCGGCCGGGTCGGCTGTCACGTCCTGGAGCAGTTCGGTCAGGCCGGGCGTCCGTTCGAGGTAGCCGCCGTCGTCCAGGGCGTCGGCGATCACATCGTCCGGATCGGCCGGGCAGCCGTCGAAATCGGTGAAGAGCAACGCCCTCAACTCGGGGCTCGGCTGCCAGGAGCCAGGCACGGGGGAACACCTCGATTGGTTCGTGATTGGGGTGGGGTGGAGGTGTGGGACGCGGCAGTCACCCCCGGCACCGACCCCCCTCACTTCGCCTCCGCATAGCACTCCACCACCGCCGTAGTGAACGGAAAGCGGACCGGGGTGTCCCCGAACGTCAGGCGGCCCGCCAGGTCCGCAGACTCGCGGATTGCCTGCGTCACCGCTTCCGCTTCCCCCTCAGGGCAGTGCACGATCACCTCGTCGTGCTGGAAGAAGACCAGTTCCGCCGCCATTCCCGTGCAGGCCTGGCGCAGGGCCGCCAGCATCAGGTCGGCCCAGTCGGCGGCGCTGCCCTGGACGACGAAGTTGCGGGCGAAGCGGCCCCGGGCGCGGGTGTTCGGTGACGCGTAGCCCGGGGTGAAGCCGGAGGCCATGTCGGGAGTGAACTCGCCGTCGCCGGAGGTCTGTTCGGGTTCCTGGGGGATTCCCGCCTCCTCCTGGTCCCCCGCTCCCGCCGCCGGCGGACACGTGCGGCCCAGCCATGTGCGTACGAGGCGGCCCTCCTCGCCTGCGCGGGCCGCGTCGTCGACGTAGGCCACCGCCCGTGGGTAGCGGCGACGGAGCGCGGCCAGGTTCTTCAGGCCGTCGCCGGACGTCTGGCCGTACACCGCGCCCAGCACCGCCAGCTTCGCCTTGTCGCGGTCGCCGGAGAAGGCGCGGTCGGAGACGGACTGGTAGAGGTCGGTCTCGCGCCCGGCGACCTCCATCAGGCCCGGGTCGCGGGAGATCGCGGCGAGGACGCGCGGCTCCATCTGGTCCGCGTCCGCGACGACGAGCCGCCAGCCCGGGTCGGCGACGACCGCGCGGCGGATGACCTTGGGGATCTGGAGCGCGCCGCCGCCATTCGTGACCCAGCGCCCGGTGACCGTGCCGCCCGGCAGGTACTCGGGCCGGAAGCGGCCGTCCCGCACCCAGTCCTGGAGCCAGGACCAGCCGTGCGCGGTGTAGATCCGGTACAGCTTCTTGTACTCGATCAGCGGCCGCACCGCCGGATGGTCGATCGACTGGATCTCCCAGCGCCGCGTCGACGTCACCTTCACCCCGCTCTGCGCGAAGGCCTTCACCACATCCGCCGGCAGATCGGGCCGCACGCGACGCCCGAACGCCTCCGACACCTCGTCGGCCAGCTCGGCGAGCCGACGCGGTTCGCCGCCGCCCCCGTACCGCTCGCCCAGCAGCTCCCGCAGCACGGAACGGTGCACGTCCGCACTCCACGGGAGACCCGCCGCGTTCATCTCCGCCGCGACCAGCATGGCCGCCGACTCGGCGGCGGTGAGCAGCCGCATCCGGCCCGGGTGGGCGGTCGCGTCGTGCCGGCGCTGCTGGTCCGCGTACACCTCGGCGAGGTCTTCGAGGGGGATGTGGACCGGCTGGGGTTCGAAGAGGGAGGACTGGGAGCCGGGGGTCGCGGCGCGCTGCGGGGGGTCCGGCGGGACGGCCGTGCCGCGGATCCGGGCGAGGGCGGCGGCAGCGGAGTGCGGTTCGCCGAACCGCCCGGCGTGGCCCAGGAGGAGCGTCTCGGCGTCCTCGATGTCGTAACACCGGGGTACGCGGACGCCTGCGGCGAGCAGTCGGGGGTAGACGGCGGCCGTCGAACGCCAGACCCAGCGCGTGACGTCCGGACGGGAGCGGACCGCCGCGACGAGGTCCGGCTCGCGGAGGACCGGCCCGGCGAGCGTGCCGTCGCCACCGAGCGGCGCGAGCTGGGCGCCGCCGTCCTCGGTGGCCGCGACGGCCCACTTCTCGGTCATGCCGAAAGTCTTGCACCGGCCACTGACAGCGCCGGTGGAGCCGCTTCCCGCCAGGGGGCCGGTTCCGGCGCCTGAGACCATGGAGGCCAGGGCCATGGCAGGACGTGAGGAGGCGGGGGCACCGATGGCAGAAGGTACGGGACGTTCAGAACGTACGACCAAGACCACCGTCGAGCACGCCTTCGCCGCCGCCCTCTACGGAGAAGGCGCCGAGGCCGGTCTCGACACCGGCGCCTCCCTGCTCGCCGCCGACCCGTCCGCCGACACCCAACTCGCCCTGCGAGGACAGGAGTTCATACGGCGCACCTGGGAGCGCGGCTGGCAGCCCGCCGACGTCGTACGCATCGTCGTACGCGACCTCGACGAGACCCCGCACGGGCTCATCACCGCCCGCCTGATCCGCGCCGAGACCGCCCGTTACGCACACCTGCCGCCCCGCTGGGACGCCCAGCTCGCCGACCTCCCGCAGGACACGACGCTCCGCCTCGACCGCTTCTCGTACGCCACCGCCGTCCTGGAGCTGTACCGGCTGCTGCTGCGCCTCCCGCCGATCGAGGCCGTCGGGCCGGTGCCGGGCGAGTCCGTGGCCGCGCCCGTCGCCGGGGAGCCGCGTGAGCTCGCCCGGATCCGCGCGCTGCTCGCCAAGGCCGAGGCGACGGGTTACCCGCCGGAGGCCGAGGCGCTGTCGGCGAAGGCGCAGGAGCTGATGGCCCGGCACAGCGTCGACGCGGCGCTCCTCGCGGCCCGTACGCACGCGAAGGACACGCCGGTCGCGTGCCGGATCGGGGTGGACGCCCCGTACGAGACGGCGAAGGCGGCGCTCCTGGACGCGGTCGCGTCGGCGAACCGCTGCCGTGCCGTGTGGAACAGCGGTTTCGGCTTCTCGACGGTCGTCGGGTTCGCGTCGGACCTGGAGGCGGTGGAGTTGCTGCACACGTCGCTACTGGTGCAGGGCACGGCGGCGATGACGCGCGCGGAGGCCGAGCAGCGCGCCGGGGGACGCAAGAGGACCAAGACGTTCCGGCAGGCGTTCCTGGCGGCGTACGCGCACCGCATAGGGGACCGGCTCGCGGCAGTGGCCGAGGAAGTCACCGGCGAGAGTGACGAGGGCGGGCTGCTGCCGGTCCTGGCCGCGCGTGACGTCGCCGTGGCGGACCGGACCGACGACATGTTTCCGCAGGTCGTGACCACGCGGGTGCGGGGTGTCAGCGACGGTGCCGGCTGGGCGGAGGGCGTGGCGGCGGCCGACCGCGCCCGCGTCTCGGACCGGGCGGAGGTACGGGGCGGCGCCACGCCCCGGTGACGCCTTGCTACATACGTAAGCCAGGGAACCCCGTCAGGACGTAGGCAGCCCCATCGTCGGGAACCCCGAAGGCAGCTTCCCGTTCTCCGCCTTGCGGAACGTGTCGGTCACGGCGCCCCACGACACGGTCAGGGTCGTGGCGTCGACGGACGTGACCTTGCCCGTGTTCCGGTCGGTGTTCCCGTCGGGGCACTTGAGCGCGAGCACCCGCGTCCCCGCCTCCTCACCGACGGTCCCGCTGCACACGTGCTCGCCGACGAGGGCCGCCTTCTTGCCGGTGACGAGCAGCGCGATGCTCTTGCTCCCGGCCTTCGCGACCCAACTGCCTTCCAGGTTCACGGACTTCGAGGCGGAGCCTTCAGTGGGTGCCGACGACGACGCCTCCGGCGACTTCGCCGCCTTGCCGCCCCCGTCCCCGCTGTCACTGCTGCACCCGGTGATCACGAGTGCCGCGGCGACTCCCGCCGCGGCGGCGCCGACCCGTACGCGCTTGAGCACAAGATCCCCCTACGTTGCGGATGTGACGGCCGGTAAGTGGCCGACCCCCGGCAAGCTATCAGCCACCCCGCACCCGCCCAGGGCACCCCGCACGCGCTCGGGCCCCGGCCAGGACCCCCTAAAAGGGAAACGCACTCCGCCCATGCTGCACCGAGATCCACTTCTGCGTGGTGAACGCCTCCACCGTCGCCTCCCCGTTCAGCCGCCCGAGCCCCGACCGCTTCTCGCCCCCGAACGCGACCAGCGGTTCGTCATGCACGGTCCCGTCGTTGACGTGGATCATCCCCGTGTCGATGCGACGCGCGAACGCCACGCCCCGCTCGACGTCCCCCGTGTGCACGGCTCCGCTCAGCCCGTACGGGGTGTCGTTCGCGACCGCTACGGCCTCCTCGTCCCCGTCGAACGGGATGAGGAGGGCGACCGGCCCGAAGATCTCCTGCCGCAGCACGGGCGAGTCGGCCGGCAGGCCGGTGAGGACGCTGGGCTCCACGACGTTGCCGACGGTCTTGCCGTGCACCAGCGCGGTCGCGCCCTCCGCGAGCGCCTGGTCGACGACGCCCGAAATGGCGTCCGCCTGCGTGGAGTTGATGACCGGACCGATGACGGTCGACGGGTCGCGAGGGTCGCCCACCTTCAGCGACCTGACCTTGGCGACGAACTTCTCGGTGAACTCCTTCGCCACCTTGCGGTCCACGAGGATCCGGTTGGCGGCCATGCAGACCTGGCCCTGGTGCACGTACCGGCTGAAGACCGCCGCGTCGACCGCGTAGTCCACGTCCGCGTCGTCGAGCACGGTGAGCGCGCTGTTGCCGCCGAGTTCCAGGACGGCGCGCTTGAACTGGGAGGCGCACACGGTCGCCACGTGCTGGCCCACCGCGTCCGACCCGGTGAAGGAGATGACCTTCGGCACGGGGTGGGTCAGGAAGGCGTCGCCTATCTCGGCGATGTCGGTGATGACGACGTTGAGCAGTCCGGGCGGCAGGCCCGCGTCCTCGAAGATCTTCGCGACGAGCGCGCCACCGCAGATGGCGGTGTCCTGGTGGGGCTTGAGGACGACGCCGTTGCCGAGGGCCAGCGCGGGCGCGACCGACTTGAGCGCGAGCAGGAAGGGGAAGTTGAACGGGCTGATGACGCCCACGACACCGACGGGAACGCGGTAGACCCGGTTCTCCTTGCCGTCGACGGGCGAGGGGATGACCCGCCCCTGCGGACGCAGCGCCAGCTGGACCGACTCGCGCAGGAACTCCTTGGCCAGGTGCAGCTCGAACCCGGCCTTGAGCCGCGTACCGCCGAGTTCGTCGACTATCGCGTCGGATATCTCGTCCTCGCGCTCCTCGACGATGCGCAGGGCCCGCTCGAAGACGAGGCGGCGCGTGTAGGCGTTGGTTTCCGCCCAGGGCTTCTGCGCGCGCTCGGCCGCGCGGAAGGCCTCGTCGACCTCGCCGGCCGAGGCCACCGTGATGGCCGCCAGCTTCTCGCCGTTGTACGGGTTGAAGTCGATGATGTCCCACGCCCCGCGGCCGGGGCGCCATGAACCGTCGATGTACTGCTGAGCCAGTTCGGTGAAGAAGGACATGAGACCCCTTGCTGCCGGCCGACACCTAGTGGCGCGTCATCTTACGTACGCCATAGGGGAGTTGCAGCAAAGGGCGGTCGTGACCGGCGGCGGAGCGAGCGCTACCGGTCGGTTTCGGACAGCAGGTGCCGGATCAGGTCCACGCTCTGCTCGGGCGTCGGGCACTCCGCCTGGAGCTGCTCCATGGCGGACGCGTACTGCCCGACGTCCTCGCGCTTGTCGAGGTAGAGCGCGCTGGTGAGCTGCTCCACGTACACGACGTCCGAGAGGTCGGACTCGGGGAACGTGAGCATCGTGAAGGCGCCGGTCTCGCCCGAGTGGCCGCCGTAGGCGAACGGCATGACCTGGAGCGTGATGTTCGGCCGCTCGGCCACGTCGATCAGGTGCTGGAGCTGAGCCTGCATCACCTTCCGCCCGCCGTACGGGCGTTGGAGCGCGGCCTCGTCGAGGACGATGTGGAACTCGGGGGCGTGCTCGGAGACGAGGAGCTTCTGGCGCTCCAGACGCAGCGCCACGCGCCGGTCGATGTCCGCCTTGCCGGCGCCCTTCATGCCCCGGGCGACGACCGCGTGCGCGTACCCCTCGGTCTGCAGCAGGCCGTGCACGAACTGGACCTCGTACGCGCGGATGAAGGACGCGGCGCCCTCCAGGCCGACATACGTGGGGAACCAGCCGGGCAGCACGTCCGAGTAGGTGTGCCACCAGCCCGCGACGTTGGCCTCCTTGACGAGGGAGAGGAGCGCGCCGCGCTCGGCCTCGTCGGCGACGCCGTACAGCGTCAGCAGGTCTTCGACGTCCCTGGACTTGAAGCTCACCCGGCCCAACTCCATGCGGCTGATCTTCGATTCGGATGCGCGGATCGAGTAGCCGGCGGCTTCCCGGGTGATGCCGTGCGACTCGCGAAGACGTCTCAGCTGCGAGCCCAGCAGGATGCGCCGCACCACCGAGCCACCCCCGGGGCTCAGCGTCTGGGGGGACCCCCACGACTCTCCTGCGCTCACGTCACCCAGCCCTCCCCATAGCTCCGGACTACGAAGTCTGCCATTAAAACGCTTCGGCCTGTACTCGTTCGGTTACGGAAACGGAAAGGTTGCGGAAGGCCGGTACAAGAAGTCGTGGGAAGAAATGAGCAACAAGTGGTACGCGGTGCCCCAAGCCGGGCACGTGCACGTGCATCTGCCCTTGCATCTGCTGTAGGCATTCGGAACGATGGTCACGCACCATCGCTCCACTCGCCACGTACCGCGAATCCCGGGAGTGCCTCGCATGGGGACGAATGGACCGGCCATGCTCGAGCCGTTAAGGCAGGGGCTTCCGCCACTCGATCCCTCTGCCGTCTCCGGCTCCGCGTCGTGCGCTCTGCCCGCCCGCTATGAAGCGGTGCGCAGCGCCCGCCAGTTCACGCGCGGGACGCTCGACGGCTGGGAGGTGGGGGAGCGGTTCGACGACGTCTGTCTCGTCGTCTCCGAACTCGTCACGAACGCGCTGCGGCACGCGCTGCCCTCGGACACCCCGCGCGGTCAGGAACCGCCGGTGCGGCTGCACTTGATGCGCTGGACCTCGCGTCTGGTGTGCGCGGTGCGTGACCCCAGCGAGGAGAGCCCGGTCGCGCGTGACGCGGACGACGACTTCAACGCCGAGTCGGGCCGCGGCCTGTTCCTCGTCGACTCGTTCAGCGACAGCTGGGGCTGGCACCCGCTCGTGGGGGCGATCGGCGGCAAGGTGGTCTGGGCGCTGTTCCGGCTCTGAGGTGAGGATGGTTGTGGGGTCGTACTCAGTATTCGTATTCGGCCCCGCAGCCGGCAGGCTCCAGCTCTCCGCGATCAGCAGGCTCTAGCTCTCCGCGATCAGGTGGTCGAACTCGCCGTCCTTGACGCCGAGGAGCAGTGCCTCTATCTCGGCCGGTGTGTAGACGAGCGCCGGGCCCTCGGGGAAGTTCGAGTTGCGCATGGCGACTCTGCCTCCGGGCAGCTTCGCGAACTCCACGCAGGAGCCCTGCGAGTTGCTGTGCCTGCTCTTCTGCCAGACCACACCGTGAATTTCCGTGGCCGCCATGCCGTTGTACACGTGGTGCACAGGTCGCTCCCCGGTCGTGCTGTGGCCGATGTGGCTCGAGTGGCTCGTGATTCAGGTGTAGCGGTCAACAGTCCTGGATCATAGCTGCGTTCACATGCCGCTGCATGGGCAGATGCACGTGCACGCGGGGTGTTCCCGTGGTTACAGATCCGCGCTCGCCACTCCTCCGTCGCTGGTCGCCTGCCCCGGCGCCGGTACGACATGCGGGCTACGGGGCTCCTGTAATGGTCCAGTCCCAGGAAATGGCCGGATCCGGGCGCCAGGTCTGTCCCTATAGGACAAGAACTGACCTCGATGCCTCGTACCGTCGTCAGCGCGGACGGCGAGAGTGCCGGCACGGATCCCCTGTGAGAGGTGGCCCACGATGGTGACGCACGTGAATGCGGAGGCTCCCGGAGACGAGCGAGGGGCGCTCCTGTCCTTTCTCGAGGAGCAGCGCGGCGGTATCCGCCGGACCCTGCTCGGGCTGACCGACGAGCAGGCGGCGACGACGCCGAGCGCGAGCTCGCTGTCGCTGTCCGGGCTGCTCAAGCACGTCGCGGAGATGGAGCAGGGCTGGGTGGCGCGGGCCGCGCAGGTCGCCCCCGACATCCAGCGCTCCGAGGCGAATTGGGCCGACAGCTTCCGCCTCGTCGGTGACGAGACCGTCGAGTCGACGCTCGCCTACTGGCAGAAGGTGGCGCAGCGGACCGAGGAGTTCGTACGGTCGGTGCCGAGCCTGGACGACAGGTTCCCGCTGCCCGACCGGCCCTGGTTCCCGGACGAGGAGTCGGTGTCGATGCGCTGGCTGCTGCTCCATCTGATCCGGGAGACAGCCCGGCACGCCGGGCACGCGGACATCATCCGCGAGTCCCTGGACGGGAAGACGGCCTTCGAACTGGTGGCGATGGCAGGGGAGTGACGTCCTACGCTGGGCCTCATGTCAGCGATCCGACTCCTGGTTCTCGGGGCTGTGCGGCAGCACGGCCGCGCGCACGGCTACCAGGTGCGCAACGACCTGGAGTACTGGGGCGCGCACGAGTGGTCGAACGCGAAGCCCGGCTCGATCTACCACGCGCTCAAGCAGATGGCGAAGCAGGGATTCCTCGTCGCCCACGAGATCGCGCCGTCCACGGCCGGCGGCCCGCCGCGCACCGAGTACGAGATCACGGACAAGGGCACCGACGAGTTCCTCGAGCTGCTCCGTGAGGCGCTGGTCGCGCACGACCAGAAGCCTGACGTCCTGTCGGCCGCGCTCGGCTTCATCGTCGACCTGCCGCGGGCGGAAGCGGTGGAGCTGCTGCGGCGCCGGGTGGCCGGCATCGAGGAGTGGCGCCGGTCGGTCACCGAGTACTACACGCCGGAGGAAGGTCCCGAGAGCATCGGGCACATCGGCGAGATCATGAACTACTGGGTGAGTTCGGCGGACGCGGGCGCGCTGTGGACGCGGGGGCTGATCGGCCGGATCGAGGGCGGGGCCTACACGTTCGCGGGCGAGGGCGAGCCCTTCGTAGGGGTGCTTACCGAGGGACAGGAGAACCCGTACGCCACAGGGGAGCCGCATCCCGGGGACCGTTGACCAGGTCTTCGCGGGCATGGCTTGAAGGGCATGGCCTGAGGGGCATGGCTTGAGGGGCATGGCTTGCACCTCACGTGGCGTGAGGCGGCACGCTGAGACCCGTACGAAGCCGAGCCGAAGGAGAGGGCGGGAGCCGTGGGCCACTTCGTGGGGCAGGTCGCCGGGTTCGCCGGGGTGACGGTGCGCACGCTGCATCACTACGACGAGATCGGGCTGCTCACACCGAGCGGGCGCAGCGGCGCGGGGCACCGGCGGTACAGCGACGCCGACCTGGACCGGCTGCAACGGATCCTGTTCTACCGGGAACTCGGCTTTCCGCTCGACGAGGTGGCGGCACTCCTGGACGACCCGGACGCGGACCCGCAGGCGCAGCTGCGTCGGCAGTACGAACTGCTCTCCGCCCGGATCGACAGACTCCAGAAGATGGCCGCCGCCGTCCGGAACGCCATGGAGGCACGGAAGATGGGCATCGATCTCACGCCCGAGGAGAAGTTCGAGGTCTTCGGGGACCACGACCCCGAGGCCTACGCCGACGAGGTCCAGGAACGCTGGGGCGGCACCGACGCCTACGCCGAGTCGCAGCGCAAGGCGGCCTCGTACACCAAGGAGGACTGGCTGCGGATCAGGCAGGCGTACGACGACTGGATGCGTCGCCTCGTCGCCGTCATCGAGGCGGGCCAGGAGCCCGAGTCCGAGGCCGCGATGGACCTCGCCGAGGAGCACCGGCAGCAGATCTGCGAGTTCCACTACGGGTGCTCCTACGACATGCAGACCAACCTCGCCGACATGTTCGTCGCCGACGAGCGCTACCGGCGCAACCTCGACAAGGACAAGGAGGGCCTGGCCGCCTTCCTTAAGGAGGCCATCTATGCCAATGCGGTGCGCCGCGCCTGACGGGCTCAGGACTGAAAGGTCAGCGCCTACGGCTTCGGGCTGATCACGCACGCAGTCCCGTAGGCGCACACCTCCGTACCGACGTCGGCGGCCTCGGTCACGTCGAAGCGGAACATCAGGACCGCGTTGGCGCCACGCGCGCGTGCCTGCTGGACGAGCCGGTCCATGGCCTGGTTGCGGGTCTCCACCAGGGTCTTGGTGAGGCCCTTCAGCTCGCCGCCGATCATGGATTTGAGGCCCGCGCCTATCTGGCTGCCGAGGTGCCGCGAGCGCACGGTGAGGCCGAACACCTCGCCGATCACCTGGTCCACGTGGTAGCCCGGCACGTCGTTCGTGGTGACGACGAGCACGTCCGTCTGCGGGTTCTGGCCGCCGCCGAAGTCTTCGATACCCATGGACACAGGTTTCCCAGTGTCGCCGCACCATGCATCCTGAGAGAGCCACCGGAAGCCACTGGAACCCGGTGACGTCATCTGGCGTTGATAACTTTGCACCGCCATTGCCCTCGCACCACCACCCCCTCAGGAGTCCGGAACCGTGACGACGCTTGCTCTCGGACCAAGCTGGCTGGACCCGGACCACCTGCTCAACACGTTCGGCATCTGGGGCCTGCTCCTCGTCGTGTTCGCCGAGTCCGGCCTGCTCATCGGCTTCTTCCTGCCGGGCGACTCGCTGCTGTTCACCTGCGGCCTGCTGATCACCGCCGGCACCCTGCACTTCCCGCTGTGGGGGGCCATCGGCCTGATCTGCCTCGCCGCGATCATCGGCGACCAGGCGGGCTACCTCTTCGGCAAGAAGGTCGGCCCGTCGCTGTTCAACCGCCCGGACAGCCGCCTCTTCAAGCAGGAGAACGTGGTCAAGGCCCACGAGTTCTTCGAGAAGTACGGCCCCAAGTCCCTGGTACTGGCCCGCTTCGTGCCGATCGTGCGCACGTTCACGCCGATCATCGCGGGCGTCAGCGGCATGAAGTACCGCTCCTTCATCACGTTCAACGTGATCGGCGGTGTGCTCTGGGGCGCGGGCGTCACGCTGCTCGGCTCCTGGCTCGGCAACATCGCGTTCGTCCACAAGAACATCGAAGCGATCCTGATCCTGATCGTCCTCGTCTCGGTGGTCCCCATCGCGATCGAGTTCCTGCGGGCCCGCGGCAAGGCGAAGAAGGCCGCGGCGGCCGGGCCCGAGTCGGCGGCGCCGGCTCAGGGCCAGCGCGGACGCCACGCGAAGCGCTGACCAATTCGGCCCGAGGGTTGCTAGAACCCTCGGGTCCGCTTCGCCGCCCGGCGCCCCGCCGCGTCGGGCGAGCGCAGGAACAGGCGGGAGATCTCCGACCCGAGGTTCACCCCGATCGCGATGGCCATGGCCAGGGCCGCCGCCTTCGACAGGGACACCAGACCCGCGTTGATGTCGTTGTTCGCGATGGCCAGCAGCCCGAAGTACGTCGCGGAACCGGGCAGCAGCGGCCCGATCGCCGCCGTCACGTACGGCAGCGCGGACGCGAACCGGTAGCGCGACAGCAGCTGCCCGAACAGGCCGACGAGACCGGCCGCCGCCGCCGTAGACGCGACCGGCGAGATCCCGCCGGTGAAGTGCATCGCCCCGTACACGACCCACGCCACACCGCCGTTGAGCGTCGCCGCGAGCACGGTGGAGCGTTCCTGCTGGAGCAGGACGGCGAAGGCGAGCGACAGCGCCATCGAGGCGGCGATCTGCCAGTACGGGCGCTCGATGGCCTGCAGCGCCATCTCCGGGTTGAGCTGCGCGTGCAGCTGGACGCCGAGATAGAGCACGACCAGGACGCCGACGATGATGCCGACGAAGAAGTACAGGACTTCGAGCAGGCGGGCGGACGCGGTGATGTAGTAACCGGTCAGACCGTCCTGCACGCCCGCCACCAGGGCCCGCCCCGGCAGCAGTGCGAACAGTCCACCGGTGATCACAGCGGAGGCGTTGACGTTCACGACGTTGTGGGCGAGCGTCAGCGCGACCCCTATCGCGGCGGGCGGCATCGCGGCGACCGTGAACTGGTAGAACTCCGGCAGCCCGCGCCCGGCGAACAGCCAGGCGAGCCGGTCACCGAGGACCGCGCCCAGCGCCGCCGCGACGAACACGAACGCGTCACCGCCGACCAGGATCGAGGCCGCGCCCGCCAGCAGCCCGGTGGCCGTCGAGAGGGCCCACCCGGGGTACGGGTGGCGGTTACGGCGGATCTCCGCGAGGCGCCGGTAGGCCTCCTCCAGGGAGACGTCGACCTCCTCGTCGCTGATGTCGTAGACGAGGTGGAAGACGGCCGCGAGGCGCGTGTAGTCGGTGCCGCGCCGCCGCACCGTCCGGGACGAGGTCACCGGGTCGTCGACCAGGGACGGCTGGTACGAGATCGACAGCAGCGTGAACGTCACCGTCGGCTCGCACCGGTCGAGCCCGTAGGAGCGGCACACGGCGAACATCGCCGCCTCCACGTCCTCGGCGCCCTCACCGCCCGCGAGCAGCAGCTCGCCGATACGCAGCGTCAGGTCGAGGACGCGCGGCACCGCGGGCCCGGCCTCCTCGTCATGCCTCTGCGCGGGCTCGGCCGCCGGGCGCTCGGCCACCGGCATCCGCAGCATCGTGCGCATCCGGTCGTGCCAGGGCGCTTCCTTGGCCAGCTTGACCATGGGGAAGCCGTGCGCGGGCGTGAACGCGGGCGGGGCCTGCTTCGCGCTGTAGGTCTGCGGGGGAGTGAAGGCCGAACCGCCGGTGTCGGCGGGGGTTCCGGCCGGGGCGCCGACTCCTTCGGGGAGCGCGAACTCGGACGTCGTCTGCGACTCGTCCTGCTCCGGCGCCGGCGTGTGCGGCACGACACCCGGCGGCGGGGTGAAGGCGCTGCGCGCCTCGTCCGACTGCGGTTTGCGGTCTTCCTCCGCCTCCGGCTCCCGCTCCGTCACCGACTCGCCCTTCGCACGCCGCCTGCCCTCCTCCGGTACGCCTCAGTATGCGCACATAAACGGCGACGGGCCGCCCCACCCCCTGAGGAGTCGGACGGCCCGTGTGGCGCGGGGGTGATCAGTGACCGCCCTCGTCCTTGAAGCGCTTGTAGGAACGCTCGATCTCGGCCTCGGCCTCGGTACGGCCGACCCAGTCGGCGCCCTCGACGGACTTGCCGGGCTCCAGGTCCTTGTAGACCTCGAAGAAGTGCTGGATCTCCAGGCGGTCGAACTCGGAGACGTGGTGGATGTCGCGCAGGTGCTCGACGCGCGGGTCCGAGGCCGGGACGCAGAGCAGCTTGTCGTCGCCGCCCGCCTCGTCCGTCATGCGGAACATGCCGATGGCGCGGCACTTGATGAGGCAGCCGGGGAAGGTGGGCTCCTCCAGGATGACCAGCGCGTCCAGCGGGTCACCGTCCTCACCGAGCGTGTTCTCGACGAATCCGTAGTCGGCCGGGTAGCTGGTCGAGGTGAAGAGTCGACGGTCCAGGCGGATCCGACCGGTCTCGTGGTCCACCTCGTACTTGTTCCGCGAACCCTTCGGAATCTCGATCGTGACGTCGAACTCCACCGGTGGCTCCTCCATGATCAAACACATCTGACTGGTGATGCTGCGTCCTCCCGAGGGATAACCCCCGGGCGTCCGCCGGATTCGTCCGGCCCGAGCCCGTGGGTGTGCTCCCACGGCAGGACGCAGTGATTAAGTGTCCCTCACGCAGGTGTGTGATCGCGAAAGGGGCTGGTACGTGGTGCCCGAGCTCAAGGCTTCGCAGGTGCTCTCACAGGCAGTGAGGACGCTCGCGAAGATCAAGACCTGGCAGCTCACGGCGGGCGCTGCCACCCTGGGCCTGGCACTCTCTGCCGTGGCGGTGGCCTCGGCCGGTCCCTGGGACTCCGACGGTCAGCGTACGGCGGAGGCACGCCGTGCCGCCTCCCTGGACGCCGGGGGTGGCACAGATCACGGCCGGAGCGGGCGTTCCGACGAGCCCGACGCCGCCCCGAGCGCCCCTTCCGTGCTCGCGGCGCCCGCCGTCTCGGGCGCCGGCCCCACGAAGAGCGCGCTCGCCAAGGTGCTCGACCCGCTCCTCAAGGACCCTGCCCTCGGCTCGCGCCGCACCGCGGCCGTCGTCGACGCCGCCACCGGCGAGCGCCTCTACGGCAAGAGCTCCGGTGACGCCCTGACGCCCGCGTCCACGACCAAGCTCGCCACGGCGATCGCCGCGCTCTCGATGCCGGGATCCGACCACCGCATCGTCACGAAGACCGTCCTGGAACCCGGCTCGGACAAGAACTCGGACAAGAACTCGGACAAGAACAAGGTCGTCCTCGTCGGCGGCGGCGACCCCACACTCACCGCCCGCAAGGACGCGGGCCCCAACGCCAGCCTGCGCACCCTCGCCGACGCCACCGCGAAGAAGCTCAAGGACCGCGGTACGAAAGAGATCACCCTCTCGTACGACACCTCGCTCTACTCCGGACCCGTCCTGCACTCGATCGGGCCCAATGAGAACCTCGCCCCGGTCAGCGCCCTCATGGCCGACGAGGCGCGCCTCGACGACTCGACCAGCGGCACGGCCCCACGCGAGTCGGACCCGGCGGCCGCCGCCGCGCGCAAGTTCGCCGGCTTCCTGAAGGACCAGGGCATCAGGACGAAGGGCGACCCGGGCTCCGGCCACGCCTCGGACCACGCCGACGAGCTGGCCGAGGTGTCGTCCCCGCCGGTGTCGGCCCTGGTCGAGCGGATGCTCACGAACAGTGACAACGACATCGCGGAGGCGCTGGGCCGCCAGGTGGCCCTCGCGACGGGCGGGACGGCGAGCTTCGACGGTGCCGGCAAGGGCATCCGCAAGGAACTGGAGAAGCTCGAACTCCCGCTCTCCGGCACGCACTTCGCCGACGGCAGCGGACTCGACCGCTCCGACAAGGTCTCCGCCGACCTGCTGACCCAGGTCCTCGCGCGCGCCGCCGACCGCGAGCGCCCTGGTCTGCGCCCCGTCCTCACCGGGCTGCCCGTCGCCGGCTTCACGGGCACGCTCAGCAAGCGCTACACCGACGAGGCCGACGCGGCGGGCATCGGCCTCGTACGGGCCAAGACGGGCACGCTGACCGGGGTGAACACGCTGGCCGGGGCGGTCGTCGACGCGGACGGGCGGCTTCTGGTCTTCGCGTTCATGACGGACGGCACCGCGAACCCGATGGGCGCCCAGTCGGCCCTGGACCGCCTCGCGTCGACGGTGGCGGACTGCGGCTGCCGCTGACCGGCGCGAGCGGCTCAGCTGTGTGCTTCAGCCCGTCGCCTCGGCCCATCGCCCACCGCTCGCCCGGCTCCCGCGCCCGGTCGTCCCGCCCGTGATCCCCTAGGGGGCGCAACCAGGGCGGCGTCCGGGGCAAGCCCCCTGTGCGCCGGGGGCCGAGCACGTACGGTTGACGCATGACGAGCTTCGGTGGTGCGTCTGGGATGGTCGACTGGAATCTCGCGGTGGCGACCGCGACCCGACTCGTGCGGCCGGGGCCGGAGGTGAGCCGGGACGAGGCGCGGGCCGTCGTCGCCGAGCTGCGCCGGCACGCCAAGGCCTCCGAGGAACACGTCCGCGGCTTCACGCGCCTGGCCACCGACGAGGCGCACGACACCCCTGTCCTCGTCGTCGACCGCCCCGGCTGGGTCCGGGCGAACGTGGCTGGATTCAGAGAACTCCTCAAGCCCCTCCTCGACAAGATGGAGGAGCGGCGCGGCTCGAGCCCCGGCGGCGCGGTCCTCGGCGCCGTCGGCGGCAAGGTTACGGGCGTCGAGCTGGGCATGTTGCTCTCCTTCCTGTCCTCCCGCGTCCTCGGCCAGTACGAGACCTTCGCCCCGCCGACCGGCGACCTGCCGGGCTCGGCGGAGGGCGGCGGCAGACTGCTCCTCGTCGCGCCGAACATCGTGCACGTGGAGCGCGAACTCGACGTGGCGCCGCACGACTTCAGACTCTGGGTGTGCCTGCACGAGGAGACGCACCGCACGCAGTTCACCGCCGTGCCCTGGCTGCGGGACCATCTCGAGGGCGAGATCCAGTCATTCCTCGGCGAGACCGACGTCGATCCGATGACGTTCCTGGAGCGCATCCGGGAGGCCGCGCAGTCCTTGGCGGGCGCGCGTCCGGAGGGCGAGCAGGGTGAGGGCGACGAGGGAGGACGGTCCCTGGTCGAGCTCGTGCAGACGCCTGCTCAGCGCGAGATCCTCGCCCGGCTCACGGCCGTGATGTCGCTGCTCGAAGGGCACGCGGACTTCGTGATGGACGGCGTGGGGCCCGCGGTGGTGCCGTCGGTCGCCGAGATCAGGGAGAAGTTCAAGGAGCGCCGGCAGAAGGGCGCGTCCCGCCTGGATCTGGCGCTGCGCAAACTCCTCGGCCTCGACGCGAAACTGCGCCAGTACCGTGACGGGGAGCGCTTCGTCCGGGCCGTGGTGAACGAGGTGGGTATGGACGGATTCAATCGCGTGTGGACATCGCCGAACACGCTGCCCACCAAGTCGGAGATCGCCAAACCGGCGGACTGGGTCGCGAGGGTGCACCGTAAGGCCGAAGGCGCACCGTAAAGCAGGGTCGTGAAACAAATACGGCCAACGGCAGGGGAACGCCCCCGTAATCACCCATCCGAGGGACCGTGAGCCGCGAGTAGGCGTGCAATGCTCGGGGAACGGCTCGGCTCTGTCACCATCGACACACTCTGAGTGACCGAAGTCACCGGGTCGCTGTTGAGTGAGCAGTCCGATGAGTGTGTAGTCCGAGCCTCACCCCCACCGAAAACTTCATGAAGGGAACCGGACATGGGTCCCCATCCTGCGGTCGCGGCGATACGCCTGGCGGTCCGCCGCGTACTCCATGACGTACTCAATGAACACAGCGCCCCGCGTACAGCTCCGCACGGCGCCCCTCATAGCCAGCCGCTGGTGCTCGTCGCCTGCTCCGGCGGTGCCGATTCCATGGCGCTCGCCTCCGCCCTCGCCTTCGAGGCTCCCAAACTCGGTGTCCGCGCCGGTGGCGTGACCGTCGACCACGGTCTGCAGCCCGGCTCCGACCTCCGCGCCGCCGACGTCGTCGCGCGGCTCGGGGCCCTGCGCCTCGATCCCGTCGAGTCCTCGGCCGTGCGGGTCGGCCGCGAAGGCGGCCCCGAAGCCGCCGCGCGGGACGCCCGGTACGCCGCCCTGGACGCCGCCGCGGACCGCCTCGGCGCCGCCGCGATCCTGCTCGGCCACACCCGCGACGACCAGGCGGAGACGGTTCTCCTCGGTCTCGCCCGCGGCTCCGGCATCCGCTCCCTGTCGGGCATGGCCGCGGCCTCGGGGGCCGGCGGCCGTTACCGCAGGCCCTTCCTCCAGATCGACCGCCAGACCGCCCGCACCGCGTGCCTGGCCCAGTCGCTGCCCGTCTGGGACGACCCCCACAACACCGATCCGGCGTACACCCGCTCCCGGCTGCGCCACGAGGGGCTGCCCGCCCTGGAGAAGGCCCTCGGCAAAGGTGTCGTCGAGGCGCTCGCCCGTACGGCCCAGCTGTCCCGGGACGATGCCGACGCCCTGGACAGCTGGGCCGCGCAGGCCGAGGCCACGGTGCGTGATGCCGCAGGCCTCCTGGAGTGCGCCAAGCTCTTCGCGCTGCCGCCCGCCGTACGCCGCCGGGTCCTGCGCCGAGCGGCCATCGAGGCCGGTGCTCCCGCGGGTTCCCTGTTCGCCCGGCACATCGAAGAGGTCGACCGTCTGATCACCGGCTGGCGCGGCCAGGGGGAGATCAACCTCCCCGGCCGGGTAGTGGCTCAGCGGCAGGGTGGCAGACTGGTCATCCGGCAAGGCTGACGAAGGCGCGCCCTTCACGCAGCCGGTGGGACGACCGAAAGTGATGCGGGTGGACGCGAAAGACATGGGCACCGACCTCCAGTCGGTGCTCATCACCAAGGAAGAGATCGACGCGAAGCTGGCCGAGCTGGCCGCGAAGATCGACGCGGAGTACGCGGGCAAGGACCTGCTGATCGTCGGTGTCCTCAAGGGCGCCGTGATGGTCATGGCGGACCTGGCGCGCGCGCTGTCCTCCCCCGTCACGATGGACTGGATGGCGGTGTCCTCGTACGGCGCGGGCACCCAGTCGTCCGGCGTCGTGCGGATCCTCAAGGACCTCGACACGGACATCAAGGGCCGACACGTCCTGATCGTCGAGGACATCATCGACTCGGGCCTCACGCTGTCGTGGCTGCTCACCAACCTCGGCACCCGCGAGCCCGCGAGCCTCGAGGTCTGCACCCTCCTGCGCAAGCCGGAGGCGGCCAAGGTCGCCATCGACGTGAAGTGGACCGGTTTCGAGATCCCGAACGAGTTCGTCGTCGGGTACGGCCTGGACTACGCGGAGAAGTACCGGAACCTGCCGTTCGTCGGCACTCTGGCGCCCCACGTCTACGGCGGCTGAACGGCGCCCGAACCTGTGTGAGACGGTCGGGAACCCCTGCGGGTCTCCCGCCGTTGAGCATTCGAGGGCGAGATTCTCGGCTGTCCCCTGCGGCTTCGGGCCACAAAGCTGGGGTACCGTCCGAGGAACAGTCTTCAAAACAGCCTTATCAAACTCACTATGGCAGGAGGGACGGGGCGGCATCGCTCCGTATGGATGGACGTGAAGCGATACTTCCGTGGGCCGGTCATGTGGATCGTGCTGGCCGTCCTTGCCGTGGTCGTGTTGATGCAGGTCGTCGGTTCGTCCGGCGGCTACAAGACGGTGGACACCGGCCAGGTAATTCAGGCCATCGACAACAACCAGGTGCAGTCGGCCAAGGTCACCACCGGCGACGAGAACACCATCAAGGTCTCTCTCAAGAGCGGCCAGAAGGTGGACGGCAGCAGCAAGATCCAGGCGAGCTACATCGGCGACCAGGGCGTCGCGGTGGCCAAGGATCTGCAGGCCAAGTTCGAGAGCAAGCAGATTCCTGACGGTTACACCGTCTCCCCGACGAAGCAGAACGCCTTCGTGGGGATCCTGCTCTCCCTGCTCCCCTTCGTCCTGATCGTCGTCGTCTTCCTGTTCCTGATGAATCAGATGCAGGGCGGCGGCTCCCGCGTCATGCAGTTCGGGAAGTCCAAGGCGAAACTCATCACCAAGGACACCCCGAAGACGACGTTCGCCGACGTGGCGGGCTCGGACGAGGCGGTCGAGGAACTCCACGAGATCAAGGAGTTCCTGCAGGAGCCGGCCAAGTTCCAGGCAGTCGGCGCCAAGATCCCCAAGGGCGTGCTCCTCTACGGCCCGCCCGGAACGGGTAAGACGCTCCTCGCGCGCGCCGTCGCCGGTGAGGCCGGGGTGCCGTTCTACTCGATCTCGGGTTCCGACTTCGTCGAGATGTTCGTCGGTGTCGGTGCCTCCCGTGTGCGTGACCTCTTCGAGCAGGCCAAGGCGAACGCTCCGGCGATCGTCTTCGTCGACGAGATCGACGCCGTCGGCCGGCACCGCGGTGCGGGTCTCGGCGGCGGTCACGACGAGCGCGAGCAGACGCTGAACCAGCTGCTCGTCGAGATGGACGGCTTCGACGTGAAGGGCGGCGTCATCCTGATCGCCGCCACGAACCGGCCCGACATCCTCGACCCGGCGCTGCTGCGTCCGGGCCGCTTCGACCGCCAGATCGCGGTCGACCGCCCCGACATGCAGGGCCGTCTGGAGATCCTCAAGGTCCACCAGAAGGGCAAGCCGGTCGCGCCCGACGTCGACCTGTCCGCCGTCGCCCGGCGTACCCCGGGCTTCACCGGCGCCGACCTGTCGAACGTGCTGAACGAAGCGGCGCTCCTCACGGCGCGCAGCGACCGCAAGCTGATCGACAACTCGATGCTGGACGAGGCGATCGACCGCGTCGTGGCGGGCCCGCAGAAGCGGACCCGGATCATGTCCGACAAGGAGAAGAAGATCACCGCGTACCACGAGGGCGGACACGCCCTGGTCGCGGCGGCCTCGCCCAACTCCGACCCGGTGCACAAGATCACGATCCTGTCCCGCGGCCGTGCCCTCGGTTACACGATGGTCCTGCCCGACGAGGACAAGTACTCGACCACGCGCAACGAGATGCTCGACCAGCTCGCCTACATGCTGGGCGGGCGCGCGGCCGAGGAGCTGGTCTTCCACGACCCGACCACGGGTGCGGCGAACGACATCGAGAAGGCGACCGCGACCGCGCGGGCCATGGTCACGCAGTACGGCATGACCGAGCGGCTCGGCGCGATCAAGTTCGGCGGCGACAACACCGAGCCCTTCCTGGGCCGGGAGATGTCGCACCCGCGTGACTACTCGGAAGAGGTTGCCGCGCTCGTCGACGAAGAGGTCAAGAAGCTCATCGAGAACGCGCACAACGAGGCCTGGGAGATCCTTGTCGAGAACCGTGACGTTCTCGACAACCTGGTCCTCGCGCTCCTGGAGAAGGAGACGCTGAACAAGGAGCAGATCGCCGAGATCTTCGCTCCGATCGTGAAGCGTCCGGCCCGTCCCGCGTGGACCGGCTCCTCCCGGCGCACCCCGTCGACCCGTCCGCCGGTGCTCTCCCCCAAGGAGCTGTCGCTGACGAACGGTGCGAACGCGGCCCCGGTCGCGGAGCCCGGTCTGGAGATCGCGCCCACGGACAGCCCCGAGGCCTGATCACCCCGGAATGGATGAACGCGTCCCCCACGCCTTACGGTGTGGGGGACGCGGTTTTATGTTCAAGAAAGAGGCACCAGATGACCGACCCGGTGACGCTGGACGGCGAGGGCCGAATCGGCGAGTTCGACGAGAAGCGCGCCGAGAACGCCGTGCGTGAGCTGCTCATCGCGGTTGGGGAGGACCCGGACCGTGAGGGCCTGCGGGAGACCCCGGGCCGGGTGGCGCGCGCGTACAAGGAGATATTCGCGGGTCTGTGGCAGAAGCCCGAGGATGTTCTGACGACGACGTTCGACCTCGGTCACGACGAGATGGTCCTGGTGAAGGACATCGAGGTCCAGAGCAGCTGTGAGCACCACCTGGTGCCGTTCATCGGTGTCGCCCACGTCGGGTACATCCCGTCGAGCGACGGCAAGATCACCGGCCTGTCGAAGCTGGCCCGCCTCGTGGACGTCTACGCCCGGCGCCCGCAGGTCCAGGAGCGCCTGACCACGCAGATCGCCGACTCCCTGATGGAGATCCTGGAGCCGCGCGGCGTCATCGTCGTCATCGAGTGCGAGCACATGTGCATGACGATGCGAGGCGTACGCAAGCAGGGCGCGAAGACCATAACGTCGGCGGTACGCGGCCAACTCCGCGACCCCGCGACGCGCAACGAGGCGATGAGCTTGATCATCGGCCACTGATCCTTGCCGGGGGCGTGTGGCGTGTGCCCGAGGGGTTGGCGCCTCACCGCTGCGCGGCGCAAGCCTTGCGCGGCGCGGGCCTCAGGCGGCGTCGGCCTCATGTGGCGTGAGTCTTACGCGGCTTAGGCCTTACGCGGTGGGAGCGTCACGCGGGGCGAGCCGCACGCGGGGCAGCTCTTACGCGGGGCACGCCTTGCGCTGTGCCAGCTTCACCCGGGGCAGGCCTTACGCGGGTAGGCCTCATGCGGCGCGAGCCTTAAGCGGCGCGCTTCTTGTGGCGCAGGCTCTGCGCGGCGGGTGCCTTACTCGAGTCAGGCCTCACGCGGGCAGGCAGGCCCCACGCTGCGCGGGCTTCATGCGGCGCGCTTGACGCGGGGCAGGCCTTACGTGGGGCGAGCCATACGCGGCGCAAGCCTCACGCGGCGCAAGCCTCACGCGGCGCAAGCCTCACGCGGCGCAAGCCTCACGCGGCGCAAGCCTCACGCGGCGCGAGCGTTCACGTGGCCCAGGCCTCACGTGGCGGGCGCTTCATGCGGCTCAGGCCTCACGGCGGGCAGGCGTCACGCGGCGCAACCTCACTCGGAGCAAGCCTCACGTCGTGCGGCCCACGCGGCGCAGGCCAAATCGCCCGGCGCAAGCCCCACGCGCGACCCGCGCGGCGCAGGCCAAATCGCCCGACGCAAGCCCCACGCGGCGCAACCCCACACGCTGCCCACGCGGCGCGAGGCCTACGTCGTGCGGGCCGCGTTGCCGTGGTTTTCGTCGTCGTCTTCCGGGAGTTTGCAGACTCGCTCCAGGAAGAGGGCGGCTGCTATTACGGCGATGCCGGCCAGGACCGAGAAGCCGGCGTAGATCGCCTGTTCGCGGCGGGCCGGGAAGTCGAGGCGCTCGAGGAGGAAGACGCCCGTGCCGCCGTAGAGCCCGGCGACGAGGGCCGCGACGAGGGCGCTGGCATGGGCGAAGACGACGGCGCGCGCGGCCATCAGCGGGTCGACGCCCTTGGCCTCCGGGCGGCGCTCGCGCTGGGCGCGCAGCCGGGCGCGGATGGAGAGCGCCGTAGCCAGCAGGATCACGGCGATCACGGCGAGGACGATCGGCGCCGCCAGCGGAACCGAGGGCAGCGTGCCGATCGCGTCCCAGAGCCGGGCGGCCGCCCAGCTCAGCACGCCGGCGGCCACGAAGAGGCCGGCCAGCACCCTGATCCGCAGTTGCTTCATTCCGGTGGTCGCCCCTCAGTCCCCGCGCCGTCTGTGTCTGTCCGCACGACCCTAACGACTATTCGGGCAGCTGGAGTTCCAGGTCGGCGCGCGGCGTGACGCCCTCACGGGTGACCTTGGCGAGCAGCTCGGCGACCGGTCCGTGGCCGGGCAGCTGGGCCTCGGGCTCCACGTCGTACCAGGGCGCGAGGACGAAGGCCCGCTGGTGGGCGCGGGGGTGAGGGAGCGTGAGGACCGGGTCGTCGGAGACGACGTCGGCGTACGCGACGATGTCGACGTCGATGGTGCGGGCGCCCCAGCGCTCGTCACGGACGCGGTCGAAGGCCTCCTCGACGGCGTGCGCGCGCTCCAGGAGGGAGGACGGGGGCAGCGTCGTCTTCACGACGATCACCGCGTTGAAGTACGCGGGCTGGCTGCCCGGGTCGACGCCCCACGGCTCGGTCTCGTAGACGGGCGAGACGGCCTTCACGCGGACGCCGGGGGTGTCCTCCAGAGCGTCGATGGCGCCCTGGAGGGTCTCGAGCCGGTTCCCCAGGTTCGAGCCGAGGGCGATGACCGCGCGTTTGGGGTTGGAGAGCGTGGTGTCGGCGGCGTCCACCTGCTCCACGACGGAGGCGGGCACCGGCTGTACGGTCGGGTCGCTGGGGCCCTCGGTGAAGGATGCGCTCATACTCGGCTCCGGGTGATCGTGACGGTCACATCGTCGAACGGGACGGTGATCGGGGCGTCCGGCTTGTGGACGCAGACCTCGACCTCCTCGACGCCCTCGTGCTTCAGGCACGCGTCGGCGATGCGCTGCGCGAGCGTCTCGATGAGGTCGACCGGCTCGCCCTCGACGATGGCCACGACCTCCTCCGCCACGATGCCGTAGTGGACGGTCTTCGCCAGGTCGTCGTCGCGCGCCGCGGCGCGGGTGTCGAGTCCGAGCACCAGGTCCACGATGAAGGTCTGGCCCTCCTCGCGCTCCTTCTGGAAGACGCCATGGTGCCCGCGGGCCTTGAGGCCGCGCAGCGCGACACGATCCACGCGAATCACTCCTGCAATCGTCGGTAGCGGCGGGTTCGTCCCGAGTGCGGTCGGTGCACCAGCCTCGATCGAATCTACCTGCGAGCACCGACAGCTCTCGCCCGCGGGGGTGATGGACAGGGCCGCTCAGCGCTGGTAGCCGTCCCTACCCAATGGTGGCCCCGGGCAACCACGAAGGCGCCCCCGGGGACCCTTTCGACCCGCCGGAAGCCGGTCAGAAAGGGCTCAGGAAGGGCTCAGGAAGGCGTGTCCTCGTCCTCCGGGCCGTCTTCCGGAGCGTCCTCGGCGAGGACGGGGGAGGCGTGGTGCGACCAGAGTTTCCAGCCGTCACGTGTGCGGCGGAACACATTCGTGGCGACCACGCGCTGGCCGAGGAGCGGGCCGAGTTCGCCGCCTTCCTCGGGCGCCGGACCGCCGCTGAGGATGTTCTCCGTACACGTGACGAGAGCCGTGTCGGCGACGACGCTGATGCGGACGTCCGTGAGGAAGAACTGGATGTACTCGGTGTTCGCCATGATCAGCACGTACGACCGCAGGACCTCGCCGCGGCCGGTGAGGACCGGCCAGCCGGGGTGCACGCAGCTCACCGACGTGTCGTCGGCCTCGTCCGAGTCCTCGGTGTAGCTGACGTCCTCCGGGGCGAGCCAGAGCGTCGTCAGGAGTTCGAAGTCGCCACGCTCCAAGGCCTCGTAGAAGGCGCGGTTGGCGCGGTCCACGGCGTCCGTGTCGGTGCGCCTGCCGGTCGCGCCGGTCGGCTCGTCGGGCTCCCTCGGAGGGGTCACTTGGCTCCTTCTACGGCGCGGGCGACCCGGACCGCGTCCGCGGTGGCGCGGACCTCGTGGACGCGGACCGCCCAGGCGCCCTGGTGGGCGGCGATCGCGGAGACGGCGGCCGTGGCGGCGTCGCGTTCGCGGGCCGGCGGCGGCGCGCCCTGTTCGCCGGCGAGCACATGGCCGAGGAACCGCTTGCGGGAGGCGGCCACCAGGAGGGGGTGGCCGAGGGCGCGCAGCTCCCGGAGGTGGGCCAGGAGCTGGAGGTCGTGCCCGGCCTCCTTGGAGAAGCCGAGGCCCGGGTCGACGACGACGCGGTCGGGGGCGATGCCGCCCTCGATGACGGCTTCCACGCGCGCGTGGAGCTCGGCGACGACTTCGGAGACCACGTCCTCGTACGTGCCCTTGACGTTGCCGCCCTCCAGGAAGCCGCGCCAGTGCATCACGACGAAGGGGGCGCCCGCCGCCGCGACGACGGGGACCATCGCCGGGTCGGCGAGGCCGCCGCTGACGTCGTTGACCAGGGAGGCGCCGGCCGCGAGGGACTGCTCGGCGACCGAGGCCCGCATCGTGTCGACGGACACGGCGACGCCCTCCGAGGCCAGGCCCCGCACGACGGGGATGACGCGCTTGAGCTCCTCGTCCTCGTCGACCCGGGTGGCGCCCGGACGCGTCGACTCCCCGCCGACGTCGATCAGGTCGGCGCCGCGCGCGACCAGTTCGAGGCCGTGCTTCACGGCGGCCGTCGTGTCGAACCAGCGGCCGCCGTCGGAGAAGGAATCGGGCGTCACGTTGACGACTCCCATGACCGCGCAGCGGTCCCATTCGGGAAGGCCTGTGACGTGGCCTCGGTGGCCCTGCGACGTGCTCATGCCTTCAAGCGTAGGCCCGGACGCGTGATGGCCGTGCACGCCGGGACGCCGGAAACCGTCAGGCGGCGCTCGCCTCCCGTTCGTGGATGTCGTGGGCGCAGGGCCGGGGCGCCGCCGCGCGCCGTCGCAGCAGGCGCGGCGCGCTCAGGTGCACGAAGCCCTCGGCCTGCATCGCGGCGAAGCCGATGCGGGGCAGGTCGCGCGAGGAGCGGTAGACCACGAAACGGGGCTCCCAGCGCGGCTGGAACTTCGCGTTGAACTTGTACAGCGACTCGATCTGGAACCAGCGGGACAGGAACACGAGCAGCCCGCGCCAGGCCTTCAGGACCGGGCCGGCGCCGATCTTCTCGCCGCGCGCGAGCGCCGCGCGGAACATGGCGAAGTTCAGCGAGACCCGGGTGATGCCGAGTTTCGGGGCGGCCTGGAGGGCGGCCACGATCAGCAGTTCGTTCATGCCGGGGTCGGCGGCGCGGTCGCGGCGCATCAGGTCGAGGGAGACCCCGTCCGTGCCCCACGGCACGAAGTGGAGTACGGCCTTCAGGTCGCCGTGCGGGCCCGCCGGATCGTCGGCCTTGTGGGCGGTGGCGATCAGGCAGTCACCGTCGGCGGCGTCGCCGATGCGGCCGAGCGCCATGGAGAAGCCGCGCTCGGTGTCGGTGCCGCGCCAGGCGTCGGCGGCGCGCCGGATGCGCGCCAGCTCCTGCTCGCCCACGTCACGGACGCGCCGTACCCGGGTCTCGTAGCCATTGCGCTCGATTCGCTTGACCATCTGGCGTACGTTGCGCATCGCCCGCCCGGCCAGGGAGAAATCCGCGGTGTCCACCACCGCCTCGTCACCCAGTTCGAGCGCGTCCAGGCCGGTCTCGCGGGTCCAGACCTCGCCGCCCGTCTCGGAGCAGCCCATGACGGCCGGCGTCCACGAGTGGGCCTTGGCCTCGTCCATGAACCGCTCGATGGCCCCCGGCCACGCCTCCACGTCGCCGATCGGGTCACCGCTCGCGAGCATCACGCCCGACACGACGCGGTAGCAGACCGCAGCCTTGCCGCTGGGCGAGAAGACGACGCCCTTGTCGCGGCGGAGCGCGAAGTGCCCCAGCGAGTCGCGGGCGCCGTGCTTCTCCAGGAGGGCGCGCAGCCGCACCTGGTCGTCCTCGGTGAGACGTGCGGCCGGGTGCTCGGGCCGCAGCGCGAGGTAGATCGTCGTGAGCGCCGTAAGGAGCCCGAGCGAGCCGAGCGAGTAGGCCACCGTCCAGGAGGCGGGGCCCGTGTAGTCGACGGGTCCGCTGACGCCGAACAGGCCGTACAGGACGTGCTGGAGCCGGTCGGAGAGGCTCGGGTCGCCCACGAGCCGCCTCGGATGGACGCTGACGATGGTGAGACCGATCACGATCGAACCTGCACCCATCAGGACGAAGTTCGTCAGGGCGCGCCAGCGGCTGCGCGGGTCGGGCAGCGCCGCGAACTCACTCCGGTGGAGCACGAGGAGCGTGAGGAGCACCAGCGGGATCAGCACGCCGACCACGGAGTGCCGGTACACGAACTGGGCCGCCGCGCCGATCGGCAGCAGCGCCACGGCCGCGCGCCACGCCCGGCGTTTGCGCCGGCGCAGACCGTGCGCGAGGAGCAGCAGCAGGACGCCCGTACTGAGGGCGAGCGCGGCCGCGTACGGGCCGAGGGCGCCCGGCAGGACCTCGGCCAGCCGGTGCATTCGGCTGTGCCGGAACCGGGGGATGACGCCTGCCGCGACGTCGAGGAGTCCGACGAGGACACAGGCACTGGCGATCAAGGAGGGGACGGACTCGGGGCGCGGACCGCGAAGAATTCGGCGCAGTCGCCGCGCCCTGTCCGGAACCTCGCCTGAAATATCGGCATCTATCCTGACAGACATCGCATCCCGAATTCCGCGAGAGGGTTTGAAGACGGTGCCATCCGGCATCCGGTCCTATTGCGCCCTCTAGGACGGAACTTCGGGGTAGTGGGTTCACTCGGCCAGGTAAACCGGTGGAAAAGGTTCAGGAAGCAAGAAAGCGCAGGCGAGTTCAGCACGATGGGTCTCACAAGCACGAAAGTCCTTGCCCTGGCGGTCATGCTGGCCGTGCTCCTCTTCTTCGGCACGGTCTGGCTGTGGCCGCGGCTCGCGGGCCGCACGCTGGGGTCCGTCGCCGGACGGGTCGGGCTGCTGCTCGCGGTGCAGCTCTCGCTCTTCGTCTCGCTCGGCCTCGCGGTCAACCAGTCCTTCGGCTTCTACGCGACGTGGAACGACCTCCTCGGCCGCGAACAGGGCCAGGGCGTCGTGTCCGACCTCAACATCGCCGCCGGCCGGGGCCCCCTCCACGTCGTCGACACGCAGTACGTGAACGTGCCCGGCGGCTCCGAGCCCGCGGTCGGCGGCCAGATCCAGAAGATCGACATCCTCGGCAAGACCTCCCACATCGCCACGTCCGCGTACGTCTATCTGCCGCCCGAGTACTTCCAGGCGGGCGCCGCCGCGCGCAAGACGTTCCCGGCCTCGGTCGTCCTCACCGGCTACCCGGGCACGGCCGAGGCGCTCATCAAGGGGCTGCACTACCCGACCACCGCCCACCAGCAGGCCAAGGCGGGCCTGATGAAGCCGATGATCCTCGTGATGCTGCGCCCGACGGTTGCGCCGCCGCGCGACACGGAGTGCGTGGACATCCCGCACGGCCCGCAGTCGGAGACGTTCTTCGCCCGCGACCTGCCCCAGGTGATCTCCGAGCACTACCGGGTCGACCACAAGCGCGGCGGCTGGGGCATCGTCGGCGACTCCACGGGCGGCTACTGCGCCCTGAAGCTCGCGATGCATCACCCCGACGTCTACGGCGCGGGCGCGGGCCTGTCCCCGTACTACAAGGCGCCCATCGACCCCACGACCGGCGACCTCTTCCAGGGGAACACGGCCCTGAAGCAGCAGGCCGACCTGATGTGGAGCCTGAAGCACGGGGCGCCGCCCAACACGTCGCTCCTGGTCACCACGAGCAAGCACGGCGAGAAGGACTACGGGGCGACGATGCGCTTCATCAAGGCGGTGAAGCCGCCCACGCAGGTGTCGTCGATCGTGCTCGACAGCGGCGGCCACAACTTCAACACGTGGCGCCGCGAGATCCCCGCGACGCTGGCTTGGATGAGCTCGCGGATCGCGGAGGGCTGACGGTTCACGGCCCTTCAGAAGTGACGGTTCAGCGCCACTCAGCAGTGACGGTTCACAGACCCTCAGCAGTGACGTTTCGCGGCCCCTCAGCAGTGACGGCCGGCGGCCCCTCAGGACTCCTGAGGGGCCGCCGGGTTTCTACGGGGCGGCCCCTCAGGCCCCCGTCACCGTCTCCAGTTCGACCTCGGCGCGCGTGATGGCTCTGGCGTCCGCCGCCGTCGAGCGGCGCAGCGCCTCGTGCAGCCGGGCCGGGGTGAGGACGCCGAGGAAACGTCCCTCTCCGTGCTCGTCGATCACCGCGATCCAGCCCGCGTCGTGCTGGAGCATCGTGGAGAACGCCTGCTTCAGGGAGGCGCCGACGGGCAGCCACGCCTCCATCCGGCGTGCGTGCTCACGGACCGTGCCGCTCTGTACGCGCGCGTGCTCCGCGGAGATCCAGCCATGCAGGTTGTCCTCGCTGTCGAGGACGACCGCCCACGGAGCGTCGAGCGTCGCGGGCAGCGGGTCGTCGAGATGCACGACGGGCGGCTGTTCGAGGTCGCTCTCCTCGATGGGCGTGACGGAGAGGCGCTTGAGGCCGCGGTCCGCGCCGACGAACTCGGCCACGTAGTCCGTCGCGGGCGCCCCGAGGACCGTCGACGGGGTGTCGAACTGCTCGATCCGGCCCTGCCCGTACACGGCGATCCGGTCGCCGAGGCGGACGGCCTCCTCGATGTCGTGCGTGACGAACAGGACCGTCTTGCGCACGGACCGCTGGAGCCGCAGGAACTCGTTCTGCAGGTGCTCGCGCACGACCGGGTCGACCGCGCCGAACGGCTCGTCCATCAGGAGTACGGGCGGATCGGCCGCCAACGCCCGTGCCACGCCCACGCGTTGGCGTTGGCCGCCGGAGAGCTGGTCGGGGTAGCGGTCGCCGAAGGTCGCGGGGTCGAGCCCGACCAGGTCGAGGAGTTCGGCGGCGCGCTCGCGGGCCTTGGCGCGCTTGACGCCGAGCAGGTGCGGGACGGTCGCCGTGTTGTCGAGGACCGTCTTGTGCGGGAAGAGGCCGACCTGCTGGATGACGTACCCGATGCGGCGCCTGAGCTGGACCGGGTCGATGCCCGCGATGTCGTCGCCGTCGAGGAGGATCCGGCCCGCGCTCGGTTCGATGAGCCGGTTGACCATCTTCATCGTGGTGGTCTTGCCGCAGCCCGACGGGCCGACCAGGGTGACGAGTTCCCCCTCGTTCACCTCGAAGGACAGGTCGTCGACGGCCGTCGTCCCGTCGGCGTAGCGCTTGGTGACGTGCTCGAACCGGATCATGGGTCCCCATTGTGCCGGGCGGCGACGGCCCGTGGGCGGCCGCCGTGTGAAGGCATTGTTGCGCCGGGACCCCGTGCCTCGGCGATTGTCAGTGGCGGCGGTTAGGGTCGTCCGCAGTCGGAGTCGGCGTTCAAGTCAGGTGCCCGCGGGCGCGGTTCGCAGACATACGTCCGGGGATTCGGGGGAGGTGGGGCGGGTGAGCAGTCCCAACTGCATGGTGACCAATGAGTGGGTGTGCGGGGAGTACCTCCGCTCCCGCAGGCAGGAACTGGTCGACGCGGTCGTCCAGCACGTCGGCATCACGGTGGCCGCCGTCGTGATCGGGGTGCTCGTCGCCTTCCCGCTCGCCCTGCTGGCCCGGCACCGGCGCGCCTTCGCGGGCCCGGTCCTCGGCCTGACGACGGTGTTCTACACGATCCCGTCGCTGGCCATGTTCTCCCTGCTGCTCCCGCTGTTCGGGCTCTCCGCCTCGCTCGTGATCACGGGACTAGTCCTCTACTCCCTGACGATCCTCGTGCGGAACATCCTGGCGGGCCTCCAGGCCGTGCCGGACGAGGCGAGAGAGGCGGCCCGCGGCATGGGGTACGGGCCCGTCCGGCTGCTCTGGGAGGTCGAGTTGCCGCTCGCGCTGCCCGCCCTGCTCGCGGGCGTCCGGATCGCGACGGTCTCCACGGTCGCCCTGACGACGGTCGGCGCGATCATCGACTACGGGGGCCTCGGCACGCTGATCCTCGACGGGCTCGACAGCGACTTCAAGGCCCAGGTCCTCACCGCGTCCGTGCTGTGCGTGCTCCTCGCCGTCGTCGCCGACCTGCTGCTCCTGGGCCTTCAGCGCTGGCTCACTCCGTGGACGCGCGCCACGTCGAAGGCGCGGCGAAGAAACGGGCGGGCGGAGAAGGCGGTGCGGACGGCATGAGCGCGATCTCGGGGGCCTACGACTGGCTGACGACCGGGGCCAACTGGCAGGGCGACAAGGGGGTGTGGCACCGGCTCGCCGAGCATCTGTACTTCAGCGGCGTCACGCTCCTCGTGTCCTGCCTGATCGCCCTGCCGCTCGCCCTGTGGCTCGGGCACATCGGCAAGGGCGGCGGCCTCGCGGTCAACGTGTCGAACGCGGGCCGTGCCGTGCCCACGCTCGCGGTGCTCGTCGTCCTCACGCTGACGCCGCTGGGCAGACACGGGGACCTGCCGACGTTCATCGCCCTTGTCCTGTTCGCCGTGCCGCCGCTGCTGACCAACGCCTACATCGGGATGCGTGAGGTGGACCGGTCCGTCGTCGAGGCGGCGCGGGGGATGGGGATGAGCGGCGGTCAGGTGTTCCGCCGGGTCGAACTCCCGCTGGCCTACCCGATGGTGATGACGGGGATCAGATCGGCGGCGGTCCAGGTCATCGCCACGGCGACGCTCGCCGCGATGGCGGGCAAGGGCGGCCTCGGACGCATCATCACGGCCGGCTTCAACCTGCAGGACACCCCGCAGGTGGTCGCCGGCGCGCTCCTCGTGGCGGTCCTCGCACTGCTCGTGGAGGGCGTGCTGGCGGGGCTGGGGCGGGCGCTGAACCCGATGAGGGGCCGCACGGCCGCGGCGCGCTGACGTACGAGAAGCGGCGGTGCGCCGGAACGCGCGGCACGTGGCCTCCCCGCACCCGTACGTACCTCCCCTCCCCTCAAATTCCTCAGGCTTCAGATCAATTCGGCTCTCGATTGGGTGGACAACCATGAACAGCAGAACGCGACGGATCGCCGTGGCGGCGGTCGCCGTCGGCGCGCTCACCGCCGGGCTCACCGCGTGCGGCGGTGACAGCCTGGAGAGCGGCAAGAAGGACGGATCGGGCGCGGCCGCGCAGGGCGGCACCAAGAAGGGCGCGGTCGTCATCGGGGCCGCCGGGTTCACCGAGTCGAAGGTCCTCGCCGAGCTCTACAAGCAGGCCCTGGACGACGCCGGTTACTCCGCCTCCGTCAAGACCGTGGAGAACCGCGAGATCTACGAACCCCAGCTCGCCAAGGGCGCGATCGACGTCGTACCGGAATACGCGGCGACGCTCGCGGAATTCCTGAATCTGAAGAAGAACGGCGCCGACGCCAAGCCCGTTGCTTCGAGTGATCTTGATGCGACGGTCACCGCGCTGCGCGGACTTGCCGGACCCGAGGGACTCACCGCGCTCGACGCCGGACAGGCAGTCGACCAGAACGCCTTTGCGGTGAGCGCGGATTACGCGAAGAAGCACCACCTGAAGACGCTTTCCGATCTCGGTAAGTCGGGGCAGAAGGTCAAGATCGCGGCCGGTGACGAATGCGAGAAGCGGCCGTTCTGCGCGCCGGGTCTCGAGAAGACGTACGGGATCAAGGTCGCGGGGATCGATCCCAAGGGCGTCGGCACCACGCAGGCCAAGCAGGCCGTGAAGAACGGCGAGGACCAGCTGGTCCTGACGACCACCACGGATGCCACGCTGAAGAACTTCGATCTGGTGATCCTGGAGGACGACAAGAAGCTCCAGAATGCGGACAACATCATTCCGGTCGTGAACACGAAGGACGCGGGCGATACGGAGATCGCCGGCGTACTCGGGAAGCTCACCAAGACGCTGACGACCGCCGATCTCGTCGAGCTCAACCGGAAGGTCGACGCGGAACGCCAGAAGGAAGCCGATGTGGCGAAGGAGTACCTGCAGTCGAAGGGCCTCCTCAAAAACTGAGTGAGCGTCGGAGAAGGGGAGTGGCGGGGTGGAACGCGCGGCTTTTTGACGGCCGGGGGCTCCACGATTCGCCTACGCGCGGTAAGTTTCTGGCCATGCCACGTGGACGTCACCGCCATTCCCCACCCCTGCACAGGTTGCTTCCCCCTTCGGCGATCGCGGGCGTCCCGCTCGTGTGCGCGGCCGGCGCCTGGCTGACCGACGAGCCCTTCGTGCTGCGCGGCCTGGCCGGTGTCGCCGCGTGCGTCGCCGTGGTGGGCGCGGTCGTCATGCGCCGCTGGGACCGGCTGGCCGGCAAGAGCGTCGCCGATCTGAACCGGTCGAAGGCGAGCGCCGAGTGGCGCCACGACGAGCGGGTCGCCGAACTCGAGTCCGACCTCGACGAGTCGCGTGAGCTGCGCGGCCGCCTTGAGACGAAGCTGCGGGCCAAGCGCACGGAGCTGGCGGCCCTGCGCAACGAACACGCGGCCCTGCTGCGGCGGTACGCGACGGCGGAGACGGAGCGCGCCAGCGCCCTTGAGGGCCGTAGGCAGCTCGCGATAGAGGCATCGGTCCCGGCGCGTGCGCTGCCTGCGGCGCCGCAGCCCGCCGCCGACCTGGTCCCCGCCCAGCGCGCCACGTCGGCCGCCGCCCCGGCGACGTCCCCGGTGCTGTACCTGCGGGCCAACGCGGCGCTCGACCGGCTGGCCCGCGGCGGCGCGAGCCCGCGCGGTGGCGGTGACCCGAAGGGGCAGGGCGAGGCGCCGCAGGGGAAGTCCGAGGCGGCCCGCGCACAGGTGCAGGAGCACGCGGCCGCCCGTTCGTCCGGCGTACCCGGTCACTTCACCGTTCCGGCCGCGGCCGCTGTCGTGCCGCCGGCGGCGGTGCGGCGGCCCCCGGTCCAGGGCGGCTTCGACTACTTCGGGACGAAGGGTGTGGCACCCGCGGCCCTGGAGGCCGTACAGCACCAGGACCTCGCGGATGTCGTCGGCGAGGAGGCGATGGCGCTGCACAAGGCGGAGGCCGAGTCCGAGCGGGCCGGCACCTCGACCGATGCCCAGGCCGAGTCCGGGCAGGCCGACGCCTCGACTGAAGCCACGCCCGGTGGGGAAGCCGTCAGCCAGGTCATCGACCTGACGGCGCACGACGAGACGGAACAGATCGACGTGGGCGAGCTGCGGTCGGCGCTCCAGGCGTAGTGATCGCGAAGCGAAACGGGGCGGGGCCCTGGTGTGGTGAACACCAGGGCCCCGCCCCTTTTCATGCCCCGTTTTAAGGCAGCTTCACGACGACATCCACCGGTCCGGCCGGGCCCCCCTGCGTCCCGTCCGTGACCGGTCCGCCTGCGCCCGCAGGACCCGCGCCGCCTCGCCCGCGTCCCGCAGCCCCGCCGTCACCGTCTTGTTCGCGCCCGTGTCCACATGGACGCCGGCCACGCCCCACAGGCGATCCCACGGCCCCTGGGTGAGCCGCACGCTCTGCACCTTCGCGTGCGGGACGAGGGAGAGCTGCCGCTGGACGAGGCCGCGCCGCGCGGCGAACACGGCGTCCGTCGTCGCGAGCCCGTGCCCCCGCCACCACAGCGGCAGGCACCATGCCGCGCGCCGGGGCGGCCGGGTGAAGTCCTCCGCGCCGGGCACCGCCACCCCCGGCAGCACCCGCTCGACCACCATCCGCGCGGTCTCGCGCGGCGCGACGGGCACCAGCACGGTGTTGCTGGAGCCGGCGACGGCCAGTTCCACGCGGACCCAGCCGAGCAGCCGCCACAGCAGCGGTTCCACGATGCGCACGGTCTGTACGCGGCCCGGCGGCACCGTCTCGTGGTCGCGGTCGAGGAGTCCGTGGTCGATGCGCAGGCCGTCCGGCGACTCGCAGACCGTCCAGTCGTACTCCTTGACGAAGCGGCCCAGGCTGTTCGTGCCCGCGCCGCCCACGAGGGGGAGCGCCACCGCGAGCACCGTCCACAGGTTGTGCGTGGCGAACCAGAGCAGGCCCGGCACCACGACCGCGGCGAGCAGCATCGCCCAAGGCGCGCCGGTGAGCAGTACGGCGACGGCGAGCATCCGGGGCGGCACGCGCAGGATGCGCTCGGCCGGTGCCTCGCCGACGTCGCGTACGGTCTCGGGCGCGAACCCGGCGGCGCGGGCGAGGAGTTCGGCGCGCAGGTCGCGGGCCTCGCGCTCGCCGAGGTAGGCGAGTTCGTCCTTCTTCTCCGCGCCGACGACGTCCAGCTTGAGCTTGGCGACGCCCACGAAGCGGGCGAGCAGCGGCTGGGTGACGTCCACGGCCTGGATCCGGTCGAGCCGGATGTGGGCGGTCCGCCGGAACAACAGGCCGGTGCGGATGCGCAGTTCGGTGCCGGTGACGGAGAAGTGCGTGAACCACCAGGTCAGGAACCCGTAGAGGGCGGCGGCCGGGATCAGTACGGCGAGGCCGAGGTACACCGTGCTCGCGGTGAGCTGGGCGAGCTGGCGCTGCGCCTGGTTCAGGTCGTGGGCCGCCCAGCCGAGCACGATCGCGACGGGCGCCCAGGCGCGGCGTAGCGGGGTTACGGGGTGCAGCCGACGCTCCCGGGCGGCCGCGTCACCTTCCCCGGGCACGCCTGAATCGGCCACGCGCGAACCAGGCGCGCCCGCGCCGGCCACGCCCGAACCAGGCACACCCGAGCCGCGCACACCCGCCTCGGGCACGCCCGCCTCAGGCACGCTCGCACCGGCCAGCACATCCTCCGCCCCAGGAACCTCCGGCGTACTCACAGCCCCGCCGATCGGGCCTCGCCCAGTTCCGTGAGGCGGTCCCGCAGCCGCTCGGCCTCGGGCGGCGTGAGGCCCGGGATCGTCGCGTCGGTCGCCGCGGCCGCCGTGTGCAGCTGAAGACTGGCCAGCCCGAACTTCCGCTCCAGCGGTCCGGACGTGACCTCGACGAGCTGCATACGCCCGTACGGCACGACCGTCTCCTCACGCCACAGCACACCCCGGCTGATCAGCAGGTCGTCGGCGCGCTCGGCGTACCGCCACGAGCGCCAGTTCCGCCCGAGCATCGCCCAGCCCCACGCCAGCGTGGCCAGCGGCAGCAGCGCGAACGCCGCCCACGTGCCCCCGGCGAACACGCCGAGCAGCACCCCCACCACCACGGTCATCGGCACCAGCCACAGCACGAGCAGCAGCCTGCGCAACTTCAGCAGCCCCCTGGGAAGCCCGGTCCACACCGGCTCGCCCCCGGTTCCCGCCCCTGGTTCCGCCATCTCCTCGGTCCCCGTTTCCATGCGCCCACCCTACGTACGAGACACTGTTCCCATGACGCCCACGAGGGAGACCACGGTCGGCATCGGCGGCGCCGCCGAGACCACCGACATGGTGCTCAACATCGGCCCGCAGCACCCGTCCACGCACGGGGTGCTGCGTCTTCGCCTCGTGCTCGACGGCGAGCGCGTCCAGCACGCGGAGCCGGTCATCGGCTACATGCACCGCGGCGCGGAGAAGCTCTTCGAGGCCCGCGACTACCGGCAGATCGTGATGCTGGCCAACCGCCACGACTGGCTCTCCGCGTTCTCGAACGAGCTCGGGGTCGTCCTCGCCGTCGAGCGGATGCTCGGCATGGAGGTCCCGGAGCGCGCGGTGTGGCTGCGGACACTGCTCGCGGAGCTGAACCGCGTCCTCAACCACCTGATGTTCCTGGGTTCGTACCCGCTCGAACTCGGCGGTATCACCCCGGTGTTCTACGCGTTCCGGGAGCGTGAGGAACTGCAGAACGTCATGGAGGAGATCTCCGGCGGGCGTATGCACTACATGTTCAACCGCGTCGGCGGCCTCAAGGAGGACCTGCCGGCCGGCTGGACCACCCGCGCGCGCGAGGCCGTCGCCTCCGTCCGCTCGCGCATGGACGTCTACGACGACCTGGTCCTCGGGAACGAGATCTTCCGCGGCCGCACGCGCGACGTCGGCGTGCTGTCCGCGGACGCGGTGCACGCCTACGGAGTGAGCGGTCCGATCGCCCGCGCCTCCGGAGTCGACTTCGACCTGCGCCGCGACGAGCCGTACCTCGCGTACGGGGATCTCCAGGACACCCTGAAGGTCGTCACCCGCAGCGAGGGCGACTGCCTGGCCCGTTTCGAGGTCCTTCTGGAGCAGACGCACAACGCCCTGGCCCTCGCCGACGCCTGCCTCGACCGGCTCGCCGAGCTGCCGCCGGGCCCCGTCAACCAGCGCCTCCCGAAGGTCCTCAAGGCACCCGAGGGCCACACGTACGCGTGGACCGAGAACCCGCTCGGGATCAACGGCTACTACCTGGTCAGCAAGGGCGAGAAGACGCCGTACCGGCTCAAGCTGCGGTCCGCCTCGTACAACAACATCCAGGCGCTCACCGAGCTGCTGCCCGGCACGCTGGTCGCCGACATGGTGGCGATCCTGGGGTCACTGTTCTTCGTCGTCGGCGACATCGACAAGTAGATCGGCGTTCAGGGTGAGGCCCACCGGCTGGACCAGCCAGCCGAAGTCGCCGAGCCCGCCCGTCGCGGTCAGCTCGGCGGCCTCGCCGGCGGTGGACAGGGCCCGTACGTAGGCGGCCGGATCGCTGGACGCGAGCGCCAGCGGGGGACGGCCGCCGGTCACGCCGAGTGCGTGCAGGGCCGCGCGTTGCGTGAGCCGCAGGGCGCCGGGGAGCGCGCACGCGTCGAGCGCCACGTGGGCCGTGATGTCGCACGAGCCGTCCGGCACGGGCGCCGTCTCGCGGCCGTCACGGAAGCCGGTGAGCGTCCCGAAGGGTGGCCGGGTCGATCGGGAGTGCGCGTAGTCGACGGCGACCGCCGCACCCCTCTCGACCGTCGTGACGGCCGCCGCCCAGGCGGTGTCCCTGGGAAGCCCGATCTCCGCGCGGAGGCCCGGTTCGGCAGGAAGCGGCCACCACCGGGACAGCCAGTCCGCCTCGGGCCCGTCGGCCACCGGCTCCCCGAGCGCCTCCGTCCCGTCGTCCTGTACGAGGACGTGGCGGGCCACTCCGTGGGCGTCGATCTCGACGGCGTCCAGGGGCACGTTGTCGAGCCATTCGTTCGCGAAGAGGAGCCCGGTGATCCCCTTCGGGGGCTCCGCGCGCCACTCGATGCGGTGATCGAGGCCGGCGGGACGCTCCGCCTTCTCCACCGCGTACGCGCGCGTGCGGGCCGCCACTTCGGTGGGCAGTACCGCGAGGACGCCCGTCACCAGCTCGCCCCGGCCCGCGGCCATGTCGACGAAGGCGAGTTCGGGCGGGGCCCCGAGCGCGTCGTCGACCCGGCACAGCAGGCGTGCCACGGCCCCGGCGAACAGCGGCGACGCGTGCACCGACGTGCGGAAATGCCCGGCGGGACCCTCGGGCCTGCGATAGAAGCCACCGGCCCCGTACAGCGCCTCCTCGGTCGCCTCGCGCCACCCACGTCCCGCACCCCGCCGCTCACTGACCACGCCGAAAGGCTAAGCGACCCCGCCGAAAGGCTAAGCGGAAAGGACGGGGCCGCCTCCACCTTGGGGAGTAGGAGAGCCGTACGTGGATCGAACCTCCGGTTGACCCCCGCGCCTCGTACGCGTCTTTACGCTGGGTTACGTGCAGCGCTTCTATGACTTCCTCCGCAGACACCCGACCGGGGTCGACGCCTTCTGGGCCGTCGTCCTGCTCGGGGTCGCCGGCATGGGTCTGGTCGCGGGGCACATGGGGGACGGGTTCCGCGAGCGCCTGCTCGACATCCCCGCCGTCCTGGCGCTGGGCCTGGCCGTCGCACTGCGCAGGCGCGTGCCCGAGCGGATGCTGATCCTCGTCGCGCTCGTGGGCCTCTACCAGCTGGTCGCGGACGTCCGCGTGCAGCCGGCCGACTTCGCGATGCTGGTGGTCATCTACACCGTGGCGGCGGAGAGTCCGCGCTGGGCGTCCAGATTCGCCCTGGCCGGCGGGCTCGTGGCGGCGCCCCTCTCGCAGCTCCGCTGGCCGACGGACCAGTCGAGCGTCGCGGGGAGCATCCTCGTCACGATCTTCCAGATGGTGCCCTTCGCGCTGGCCTGGGTGCTCGGCGACTCCATCCGCACGCGCCGCGCCTACTGGGCGCAGCTGGAGGAGCGCGCCGCCCGCCTGGAGAAGGAGCGCGAGGCCCAGTCCAAGGTCGCCGTCGCCGCCGAGCGTGCCCGTATCGCCCGCGAACTGCACGACGTCGTCGCGCACAACGTCTCCGTGATGGTGGTGCAGGCGGACGGCGCCGCGTACGTCCTGGACACCGCGCCCGAGCAGGCGAAGAAGGCCCTGGAGACGATCTCCGGGACCGGCCGCCAGGCACTCGCCGAGATGCGCCGCCTCCTCGGCGTCCTGCGCACCGGCGAGCACCAGGAGAGCGGCGAGTACGTTCCGCAGCCCGACGTCGAACAGCTCGACGAACTGATCGAGCAGGTACGCGTCGCGGGCCTGCCCGTCGACTTCAAGGTCGAGGGCACCCCGCGCCCGCTGCCCAGCGGCGTGGAGCTGACCGCGTACCGCATCGTCCAGGAAGCGCTCACGAACACCCGCAAGCACGGCGGCCCGGAGGCCGGTGCGAGCGTCCGGCTCGTCTACTTCGACGACGGCCTCGGCCTGCTCGTCGAGGACGACGGCAAGGGCGCCCCGCACGAGATGTACGAGGACGGGGGCGCCGACGGCCGCGGGCACGGGCTCATCGGGATGCGGGAGCGCGTCGGTATGGTCGGCGGCACGCTCGACGCGGGCCCGCGTCCCGGCGGCGGCTTCCGGATCAGCGCGCTGCTGCCGCTCAAGCCCGCCCACTGAACCTCGACCTGCATACGTACTGAGGTCGTACACGTACCGAGAGGGACCCCCTTGATGCCGATCCGCGTGATGCTCGTCGACGATCAGGTGCTGCTGCGCACCGGCTTCCGGATGGTGCTCGCCGCCCAGCCGGACATGGAGGTCGTCGCCGAGGCGGGCGACGGGGTCGAGGCCCTGGAGGTGCTGCGCGGCGCGGAGGTCGACGTGGTCCTGATGGACGTACGGATGCCGAAGCTGGACGGCGTGGAGACGACCCGGCGGATCTGCTCGGACCCGAACCCGCCGAAGGTGCTGATCCTGACGACGTTCGACCTCGACGAGTACGCCTTCTCGGGGCTGCGGGCGGGCGCTTCGGGGTTCATGCTCAAGGACGTGCCGCCGGAGGAGCTGCTCGCCGCGATCCGGTCCGTGCACAGCGGCGACGCGGTGGTCGCGCCGTCGACGACGCGGCGGCTGCTCGACCGTTTCGCGCCGATGCTGCCGAGTTCCGCGCAGGAGCCGCGGCGCGCCGAGCTCGACCGGCTGACCGAGCGCGAGCGCGAGGTCATGATCCTCGTCGCGCACGGCCTGTCGAACGGTGAGATCGCCGCCCGGCTCGTCCTGTCGGAGGCCACCGTGAAGACGCACGTGGGCCGCATCCTCACCAAGCTGAACCTGCGCGACCGCGTCCAGGTCGTCGTACTTGCCTACGAAACAGGTCTTGTGCGGGCGGGCGGTGGGGGAGCAGCCTGACCGGATGCTCTTGTGGATCAACGGCCCCTTCGGGGGCGGTAAGACGCAGACCGCGTACGAGATCCGGCGGCGGCTGCCCGGCAGCGTCGTCTGCGACCCCGAACACATCGGCTTCGGCCTGCACCGCACACTGCCGCCCGCGCTGCGCGGCGACTTCCAGGACCTGGCCGCGTGGCGCGAGGGCGTGTACGAAGTCCTCGACCTGGCGCTCGCTGGGCACGACGGCCCGGTGATCGTGCCGATGACGGTCACCGAACCCGCGTACTTCAAGGAGACCGTCGGCCGGCTGCGCGAACGCGGCCACGACGTACGGCACTTCACGCTTCTCGCCCGCCGCGAGACCGTGCTGCGGCGCCTGCGGGAACGCGGCTTCGGGCGCGCGCTCCAGCTGGTGCGCGGCAAGGACGCGCCGCTGCGCAGGGAGAGCTTCGCGGTGTCGCGCCTCGACGACTGCCTGGAGCGGTTGCGCGAGGACGAGTTCGCCGAGCACCTGTGGACCGACGACACGACGGTCGCGAAGACGGCCGACCGGATCGCGGTGCTCTCCGGGCTACGGCTCAGGCCGGACACGGACGGAGTGGTGCGGGCGCGGGTGCGCCGGGCTTGGACGGGGGCGCGGCACATCCGGTTCGACTGAGTTCGGCTGAGGCTGAGTCCTGCTGACGCGGTGCGCGGGCCCGGCATGATCCAAACGAGAGGCGGCTAGCGCAGCACCCCCTCGATGAAGTCGCTGCCGAGGCGCGCGACCGCCGTCAGATCCAGCTGATGCTGTACATAGCGGCCGCGCCGCCGCGCCGTGATCAGGCCCGCCTTCTTGAGCACCGTCAGGTGCCGGGATATCTCCGGCGCCGTCATCCCGTGCGCGTCGACCAGCTCGCTCGTCGTGTACGCGCCCCGGGCGAGATGGCGGCACAGACGCATCCGCACCGGGTGCGCGAGAGCAGCCATCCGGCGCGTCAGCTGCTCCACCGTGGGCGGCGTGGCGAGACCGGGCGAGGCGACGGGGTACGTGAAGGCCGGCTGCCAGCCGTAGCGGTGCAGCACAAGCAGGTGCGGCCAGCCGAGGCTGGTCGGCACGAGGACGAGGCCGCCGTCCTCCGTGGCCGTACGCCCCTCGGTGAGCTTGTCGACGGTGATCAGCCCGGCCGGCTCGTCGAGCGTGACGACCGACGAGACCGCCGCAAGCGCTTCGGCCAGGCCCTTGCGTCTCAGCAGCTCGGTCTTGTGCCGCGCGTCGGCCGCCAGCTGAGGCTGCACACGGGCCCAGACGTCCGCGAAGAACGCCTCGTCGCAGTCCTCCACGAGGCGCCGGAACCAGGCGCGTACGGCGGGCGGGTCGTCGAGGAGGCGGCGCGTGAACTCGACCTGGGGCTGACCGCGCGTGGCCGCCAGCTCCAGCGCGCGGCGGCGCGTGTCCGGGTCGTCCAGAGGGTTCGCCTCGCGCGCCTCGTACGTGGTCTGGCAGGTGAACTCCATGGCTGCGTCCACGAACTGGCGGTCCGTCAGCTTGTCGAGGAGGTCCAGCTCGTCGGCGAGCGTGGCGCCGGGCAGCGTGGTCCGGCCGGGGATCCCGGCGAACGGCGCGAACACGTCCGAGAACGTCGCCCGCCACAGGAAGTCCGCCTCGCAGAGCCGGTCGGCGAGGCCCGGGTCGAGGCGCGCGGACACCGCCGTCGTCCACCCCTGGAGCCCGGGGTGGTGCGCGGGCTCGGCCAGCGCGTGCAGGGCCATGCCCAGCTCGCCCAGGGGTGAGGGCACGACGCTGATCCGCTCGGGCGTCAGCCCGCTGATGTCGATGCTCACGCTCATGACCCCATGGTGCCCGCCCGCTCTGACAACCGGCTGCCCGATTGACGGCTCCCGTCAATCGACGTGACCCGGCGGCGCCGCCGGGCGGACTCTCGTAGGGCCGGACCTCACGTAAGCGCACAAAGCGCAGCATTCGAGGGCGCGGCGTGACAATCACGACGAAGAGCGAGGGGTACGTCATGAGCATCACCCAGCAGTACGCACTGGACGTCTACCGCGCCTCCCTGCACGGCGAGCCCGCCCCGCCCGCGCCGGGCCGCCACGACTGGCGCACCGTCCGCGAGCTGCGCGACTACGGCCGCTTCGAGGCGGTCATCGCCGGCCGCCCGGCGCGCCACAGGTTCCGCGCGGCCCTGGCCCGCCTGCTCCACGTACGACGCGGAGCGGCGGGCTGCTGAACCCGGTAGTCGGTTCAGGCCGGCCTACCTGGTGGCCACCGAGGGATTTACGCCGCCCCCGAAGGGCCTACGCAGTCCCCGAAGGAATCCGCCCCACGAAGTCCGCGACGGCCGCGCGGACGTCGTCGGCGGTCCACTCGAGGCCCCGCGCGGAGACCGTCACCTCGGTGACCGAGAGCCCCGGAGGCCCCTGCTCCCACCAGCGCCGGAACAACTGCGTCTTCGTCTCCTCGGCCTGCGTCACGGACGCCTCGTCCAGCGCGTCGGACGGATACGGGAGCCAGACCTGGAACTCGTGCGTGTGCGGCACCTCGGGGTGCACCCGCGCCCACGGAACGCCCGCCTCCGCGAACCCTTCCCGCATCGCCTCGGCGACCACGCGCGCGTGGGCGACGTAAGCGGGCACGCGGGGCAGTTCCTGGTCCAGGCCGACCAGGGCCGAGATGACGGCCGGGAACTGCTGGAAGACCTGGCCGCCGTACCGGTGCCGCCACGTCTTCGCCTCGTCGACGAACGACCGCGGGCCCGCGAGCGCGGCGCCGCTGAGGCCGCCGAGGGTCTTGTAGAACGACACGTACACGCTGTCGGCGAGCGCGGCGATCTCGTCCAGGGGGCGCCCGAAGTGCGTCGTGCACTCCCACAGGCGCGCGCCGTCGAAGTGCACGACGGCGTCGCGCTCCCGGGCGGCCTCGGTGACAGCGACCAGCTCGTCCCAGGTGGGCAGCACGTAACCGGCGTCCCGTAGCGGCAGTTCGAGCATCAGCGTGCCGAAGGGCTCGGCGAAGTCGCGTACCTCGTCGGCGTTCGGCAGCCGCCGCTCCTGCGTCGGATGAACGGTGCGCAGCCCGCTCACCGCTGCGAAGGCGCCCCGCTCGTGCCGCTCCGGGTGCGCCATGGGGTGCAGGGCGACCGTCGGGTTCCCCGTACGGCCCGCCCAGCAGCGCAGCGCGACCTGCTGCGCCATCGTGCCGGTGGGGAAGTAGGCGGCGGCTTCCGTGCCGAGGAGTCCGGCGACGCGTTCCTCCAGGTCGGCCACGATGGCGTCGCCGTACAGGTCGGCCGTCCGACCGGGTTCGGCGACGGACCACGCGCTGTCCGCGAGCGCGGCCAGGCGCTCGCCCATGGTCATGTCGACGCCCTGTACGGCCAGCACCCGCTCGGCACCGCGCAACGCCGCGAACCGCCGCTCCCGCGCCTTGTCCGCGCCGGCGTCTGAGGAGGTGTCCGCGGGGGTCTCCCGCTCGTCGATTCCCATGTCCCTGTTGTCGCTCATCCCGCGATCATGTCGTACGCGCGTGCGGTTGCCCACAGGCTGTGGACGAACCGTGGAAGGACAGGGGCGGGCGTGGGACGGCCCGGGCCCGCGCGGCAGATCGCGTTAACATGACGAGAAATCGTCCGGTACCCCGAGCGGACTGGAACGGAAGGCCGCCGTCCTGATGAACGCACCCCCTCGACCAGAACCCACCGACCCCAGGGACCGCCCCGCCCGGCTCACCGTCGGAGTGGTCGGCGCGGGCCGTGTCGGCCCCGCCCTCGCGGCCTCCCTGGCGCTCGCGGGCCACCGCCCCGTCGCCGTCTCCGGAGTCTCCGAGGCCTCCGTGCGCCGGGCCGCCCTGATGCTGCCCGACGTGCCCGTCGTGACGCCCGCCGAGGTCCTGAGCCGCTCCGAACTCGTCCTCCTCACGGTGCCCGACGACGCGCTGCCCGGCCTCGTCGAAGGCCTAGTCGAGACCGGCTCCGTACGCCCCGGCCAGCTCCTCGTCCACACGTCGGGGCGCTACGGCACCAAGGTGCTCGACCCCGCGCTGCGGGCCGGCGCCCTGCCGCTCGCGCTGCACCCCGCGATGACGTTCACCGGCACCCCTGTGGACGTCCAGCGGCTGGCCGGCTGCGCCTTCGGCGTGACCGCCCCCGAGGAGCTGCGGCTCGCGGCCGAGGCGCTCGTGATCGAGATGGGCGGCGAGCCCGAATGGATCCGTGAGGAGTCCCGCCCGCTGTACCACGCGGCCCTCGCACTCGGCGCGAACCACCTGGTCACGCTGGTCGCCGAGTCCATGGAGCTGCTGCGCGAGGCGGGCGTCGAGGCCCCCGACCGGATGCTCGGCCCGCTGCTCGGCGCCGCCCTGGACAACGCCCTCAGGTCGGGTGACGCGGCGCTCACCGGGCCCGTCGCGCGCGGTGACGCGGGCACGGTCGCCGCCCACGTGTCCGAGCTGCGCAAGCACGCGCCCCAGACCGTCGCGGGCTATCTGGCGATGGCCCGCGCCACCGCCGACCGCGCCCTCGCGCACGGTCTGCTCAAGCCCGAACTCGCCGAGGACCTGCTCGGGGTCCTGGCCGACGGCGCCGAGGGAGGCCCGCGATGACCACCGTCCTGCACACCGCCGACGAACTCCGCGCACGCACGCGTACCGGCCGCCGCGCCGTCGTCATGACGATGGGCGCCCTGCACGACGGCCACGCCGAGCTGATCCGCACCGCGCGCACGATCGCGGGAGCCGACGGCGAGGTCGTGACAACCGTCTTCGTGAACCCGCTCCAGTTCGGCGCCGGCGAGGACCTCGACCGCTACCCCCGCACGCTCGACGCCGACGTCAAGATCGCCGAACAGGCCGGCGCCGACGTCGTGTTCGCGCCCTCCGCGGACGAGGTCTACCCCGGCGGCGAGCCCCAGGTCCGCGTCAGCGCGGGCCCCATGGGTGAGCGCCTCGAAGGCTCCTCGCGCCCCGGCCACTTCGACGGGATGCTCACCGTCGTCGCCAAGCTGCTCCACCTGACGGCGCCCGACGTCGCCCTGTTCGGGCAGAAGGACGCCCAGCAGCTCGCCCTGATCCGCCGCATGGTGCGCGACCTGAACTTCCCCGTGGAGGTCGTGGGCGTACCCACCGTGCGCGAGGAGGACGGCCTCGCCCTCTCCAGCCGCAACCGCTACCTCTCGCCCGCCGAGCGGGGCACCGCGCTCGCCCTGTCCCGCGCGCTCTTCGCGGGCCGCGACCGGCACGCCGCCCAGGAGGCCCTGCGCGCGCGTGCCCAGGAAGCGCCCTCCACGCACGCGCGTGCCGACGCCCTCGGCGCGCTCGGCGAGGCCCGCGCCGCCGCCGACGCGCACGCCGTCGCCCAGGCGTCGCCCGGCGGCCCCGAGGCCGTCCGCGCCGCGGCCCGCCAGGTCCTCGACGACGCCGCCCGCGTCACGCCGCCGCTCCGGCTCGACTACCTCGCGCTCGTCGACCCGGCCGACTTCTCCGAGGTGCAGCACGGCCACGTCGGAGAGGCCGTGCTCGCCGTCGCCGCCCGGGTCGGCACGACGCGGCTGATCGACAACATCCCCCTGACCTTCGGAGCCCCCGTATGAGTGGCACAGGGAACACATCCACCGGCATACGCCTGCACGCGCCCGCGCCCGGCTGGTCCGTCACCGCCGACGTCGTGGTCGTCGGGTCCGGCGTCGCCGGGCTCACCGCGGCGCTGCGCTGCCAGGCGGCCGGCCTGACCACCGTCGTCGTCACCAAGGCCCGCCTCGACGACGGCTCCACGCGCTGGGCGCAGGGCGGCATCGCCGCGGCGCTCGGCGAGGGCGACACCCCCGAGCAGCATCTCGACGACACCCTCGTCGCGGGCGCGGGCCTGTGCGACGAAGAGGCGGTCCGCACCCTCGTCACCGAGGGCCCCGACGCCGTACGACGCCTCATCGCGACCGGCGCGCACTTCGACGAGTCGGCCGACGGCGACCTCGCGCTCACCCGCGAGGGCGGCCACCACCGCCGCCGTATCGCGCACGCGGGCGGCGACGCGACCGGCGCCGAGATCTCCCGCGCCCTCGTCGACGCGGTACGCGCGCGGGGCATCAAGACCGTCGAGAACGCCCTCGTCCTCGACCTCCTCACCGACGAGGAGGGCCGCACGGCGGGCGTCTCCCTGCACGTCATGGGAGAGGGCCAGCACGACGGCGTGGGCGCAGCGCTCGCCCCCGCCGTGGTCCTCGCGACCGGCGGCATGGGCCAGGTCTTCTCGGCGACCACGAACCCGCACGTCTCCACCGGCGACGGCGTCGCGCTCGCCCTGCGCGCGGGCGCCGAGGTCTCCGACATCGAGTTCGTGCAGTTCCACCCGACGGTGCTGTTCCTCGGCGCGGACGCGGAGGGCCAGCAGCCGCTGGTCTCCGAGGCCGTACGCGGGGAGGGCGCCCACCTCGTGGACGCCGACGGCGTGCGCTTCATGGTCGGTCAGCACGAGCTGGCCGAGCTCGCGCCCCGCGACATCGTCGCCAAGGGCATCATGCGCCGTATGCAGGAGCAGGGCGCCGAGCACATGTACCTGGACGCCCGGCACTTCGGCGCCGAGATGTGGGAGCACCGGTTCCCCACGATCCTCGCCGCCTGCCGCGCCCACGGCATCGACCCGGTGACCGAGCCCGTCCCCGTAGCCCCGGCCGCCCACTACGCCTCCGGAGGCGTCCGTACGGACCTCCTGGGCCGTACGACGGTGCCCGGCCTGTACGCGTGCGGAGAGGTCGCCTGCACCGGCGTCCACGGCGCGAACCGGCTCGCCTCGAACTCCCTCCTGGAGGGCCTGGTCTACGCCGAGCGCATCGCGGACGACATCGCCGCGAGCCACCGCGAGGGCGGCCTCCCCGCGCGCGTGCCCGCCCCCGTGGAGCACCCGGAGACGCCGACGCACCCCCTGATGCCGCCCGAGGCCCGGTTCGTGATCCAGCGCGTCATGACGCGGGGCGCGGGAGTGCTCCGCAGCGCGGACTCGCTCGCCGAGGCCGCCGCCGGGCTCGGCCGCGTCCACGCCGACGCGGCCCGCGCCCTCGCGGAGAACGGCAAGACGTCGGAACCCGGCGTCGACACGTGGGAGGCCACCAACCTCCTGTGCGTCGCCCGCGTCCTCGTCGCCGCGGCCCGCCGCCGCGAGGAGACCCGCGGCTGCCACTGGCGCGAGGACCACGCCGACCGCGACGACGCGGCCTGGCGCCGCCACATCGTCGTACGGCTGAATCCCGACCGCACGCTGGCCGCGCACACCACGCCCACCGCAGAATTCCCCCCGACCCGCCCCGACAGCCGCACACACCACCAGCAGGAGCAGTGAACGACGTGAGTACCTCCGACCTCCCCCTCGCCGAGAGCGGCGGCTGCGGCGACGGCTGCGGCTGTGGCGACGGAGCCGAAGCCGACCTGATGGAGTGCGGGCTCGACCCCGCGCTCGCCGAACTCCTGGCCGACGCGGGGCTCGACCCCGTGGAGGTCGAGGACATCGCGCACATGGCCATCGCGGAGGACCTGGACGGCGGCGTGGACGTCACCACCGTCGCCACCATCCCCGAAGAGGCCGTCGCCACTGCGGACTTCACCGCGCGCGAGGACGGCGTCGTGGCCGGCCTGCGCGTCGCCGAGGCCGTCCTCTCCGTGGTCTGCACGGACGAGTTCGAGGTCGAGCGGCACGCCGAGGACGGTGACCGGATCACCGCCGGCCAGAAGCTCCTCAGCGTCACCACGCGCACGCGTGACCTGCTGACCGCCGAGCGCAGCGCCCTCAACATCATGTGCCGCCTCTCCGGCATCGCGACGGCCACGCGCGCGTGGGCGGACGCTCTGGAGGGCACCAAGGCGAGCGTTCGCGACACCCGCAAGACGACGCCCGGCCTGCGCTCCCTGGAGAAGTTCGCGGTCCGCATGGGCGGCGGCGTCAACCACCGCATGTCCCTCTCGGACGCGGCCCTCGTCAAGGACAACCACGTGGTCGCCGCCGGCGGCGTCGCCGAGGCCTTCAAGGCCGTACGCGAGTCGTTCCCGGACCTGGCCATCGAGGTCGAGGTCGACACCCTGGACCAGCTGCGCGAGGTCGTGGAGGCGGGCGCCGACCTGATCCTCCTGGACAACTTCACGCCGGAGCAGACCGCGGAGGCCGTCCAGATCGTCGCCGGCCGCGCGCTCCTGGAGTCCTCGGGCCGCCTGACCCTCGACAACGCGCGCGCGTACGCGGAGACGGGCGTCGACTACCTCGCGGTGGGCGCCCTGACCCACTCCTCGCCGATCCTGGACATCGGCCTCGACCTGCGCGCGGCGGAGTAGCGGCCATGCTGCTCACCATCGACGTAGGCAACACGCACACGGTCCTCGGCCTGTTCGACGGGGAGGAGATCGTCGAGCACTGGCGCATCTCCACGGACGCGCGCCGCACCGCCGACGAACTCGCCGTGCTCCTCCAGGGACTGATGGGGATGCACCCGCTGCTCGGCGACGAGCTCGGCGACGGCATCGACGGCATCGCGATCTGCTCGACCGTCCCCTCGGTCCTGCACGAGCTGCGCGAGGTGACCCGCCGCTACTACGGCGACGTCCCCGCCGTCCTCGTCGAACCCGGCATCAAGACCGGCGTCCCGATCCTCATGGACAACCCCAAGGAGGTCGGCGCCGACCGCATCATCAACGCGGTGGCCGCGGTCGAGCTCTACGGCGGCCCCGCGATCGTCGTCGACTTCGGTACGGCGACCACGTTCGACGCGGTCTCCGCGCGCGGGGAGTACGCCGGCGGCGTCATCGCCCCCGGCATCGAGATCTCGGTCGAGGCCCTGGGCGTACGGGGCGCCCAGCTCCGCAAGATCGAGCTCGCCCGCCCGCGCAGCGTCATCGGCAAGAACACCGTCGAGGCCATGCAGTCCGGCATCCTGTACGGCTTCGCCGGCCAGGTCGACGGTGTCGTGAGCCGCATGGCCCGCGAACTCGCCGAGGACCCGGAGGACGTGACGGTCATCGCCACCGGAGGCCTCGCGCCGATGGTCCTCGGCGAGGCCGCCCTGATCGACGAACACGAGCCCTGGCTGACCCTGAAGGGCCTCCGCCTGGTCTACGACCGCAACGTGTCCCGCACCTGACACGGCTCGCCCCTTCGCGCACGGCTGCCTGAGGGCGGGGTGCGCGAAGGGGGCGACGGTCCGTGCCGCCGGGCGGTCTCGGTGACCCGGCGGTGACGGCCGGACGTGTGGTTCTCCGTTCCGCCAGGAGCAGGACTTCACGCCCGCCGCCTGCGGTACAGCCGCGGTGCTCATCGGCTGCGGGCATCGTCCTGAACGCCTCTGAACTCACCGGCCCGCACCGGCCGTTCACCGCAGACGTCTCCGCCGAAGGGGCAATACCCCACCCCGAGCCACGCCGCGAATTGGCGGTTAAGCCGATTTTGTCCGGGTTGTTGCGTATCTTCAGCTCATGCCCACGCCATACGGAAACCGCGGCGGCATGGCGTTCGGCGCTGAAGAGCTGCGTGTGCTCCGACGCGCCCTCGCCCTCGCCCTTCACCCGACCCCCGTCTCCGCCCAGGACGTCCAGGACTGTCTCCGGCTCGCCGAATCGGTCGACCAGGCCGCCGTCGAAGGCGACCGTCTGCGCGCCTTCCTGCTGGCCGACCTCGCCCGCTACCGGGCCGCCCTGCCCGGCAGCGTCACCGGCTACCTGAGCCTGCTCGACGACGCCCTCGCGGCGGGTTACAAGCCGGGCGCCGACGACCTCGCCGCCCTGCGCGCGCTGCGCGGCAACCCGTCCGCCGCCACCCTCCTCGAACGCTGCCGCACGCTCGCCGAGCGCGACGTGCGGGCCCGCCTCCAAGGCCGCGTGCCGGCGCCCGCCGAGGTGCGCGCACAGTCCCGCGTACCCGGCTCCCGCGTCCGCCTGCTCGCCCTGCCCGGCGGCCTCTGTGCCGACGCGAAACCCGGCACCGACCCCAAGCCCCCGGCCGAACCCCCGGCCCGGCCGCGCCCCATGCCGACCCCGGCCGAGGTCTTCCCGCCCAAGCGCCGCCCCGCGCCGCCCCCGGCCCCGTCGAAGGAGCTCGCCGTCGGATAGCTACTCTGGAGGGCATGGACTATGTCTCCGCGCTCGTGCCCCCCGTAGTGATGGCCGTCTTCTTCATCGGCCTCATCGTGACGATCGTGCGGTCCCAGGGCGGCGACCGGAAGGGCAAGGAGGACGCGGCCGTCGACGCCGCGTTCGCCCGCGCCGAGGCGGCCCGCCAGGCCACCGCGCAGCCGAGCGACAGCTGAGAAGGGCGCCCCACGCGGGCGCCCTTTTTGTCGTCGTCCGGCACCTTTCGCCACGTCCGGCGTTCCTTTTCCGACTTCTGCCACTAGTGTGCTGTTCGTGCCGCGCCCATTGGGAGAACTCGAAGACGCCGTGATGACACGGGTGTGGGAGTGGAACCGCCCCGTGACGGTTCGCGAGGTCCTGGAAGACCTCCAGGAGGAACGGTCCATCGCGTACACCACGGTCATGACCGTTCTGGACAACCTCCACCAGAAGGGCTGGGTCCGCCGCGAAGCGGAAGGCCGGGCCTATCGATATGAGGCCGTCTCCACTCGCGCCGCCTACTCCGCCGCGCTGATGAACGACGCCTGGTCCCAGAGCGACAACCCCGCCGCGGCTCTCGTCGCCTTCTTCGGCATGATGTCGCCGGAACAACGCGAAGCGCTGAACGACGCGGTACGCATGGTGCAGGGACCGGCCTCCGGGACACGCGACCCCGAAGACCCGGAAGAACCCGAAGCCCCCGGGGGAGCGGACACCGGCTCCGGGCGATAACGTCCGCTCATGCCAGCACAGCCTCCCGACGCCACCGCAAAAGCACTCACCGTACGCAGGGCGAGGACGGCCGATGTGCCGGCCGTGCGCCGACTCCTGGACGCGTACAGCCGTGAGGGCATCCTGCTCGACAAAGCGACCGTGACGCTTTACGAGGACATCCAGGAGTTCTGGGTCGCGGAACGCGACGACAACGCGGAGGTCGTCGGCTGCGGCGCCCTGCATGTGATGTGGGAAGACCTCGCGGAAGTCCGCACCCTCGCGGTGAATCCGGTGGTCAGGGGAGCGGGCGTCGGTCACCAACTCCTGCAGAAGTTGCTGCAGACCGCGCGCTGGATCGGTGTTCGCCGGGTTTTCTGTCTCACCTTCGAAGTGGAGTTCTTCCAGAAGCACGGCTTCGTGGAGATCGGAGAGGCACCCGTCGATACGATCGACACAGATGTCTACAGCGAGCTCTTGCGTTCCTATGACGAGGGTGTCGCGGAGTTCCTCGGTCTCGAACGAGTGAAACCGAACACCTTGGGCAACAGCCGGATGCTTCTCCATCTGTGATCGTCATCATCGGCATCCGCTATTCCTGAGCAGCACCCTGCCCAGGTGCCCTATGTCCGAAACGCGCAGCTTTCCGGGCTTCCCGATCCTAGGGCCTCTCCTGGATCTCTCCCAGGGGTTTGTGTTTTTCCAGCAAAAGCGGTTTGCTTTCCGACGTACTGCAGCACTGCATATAACAAGGGGACGGCGAATCAACGGCTGAGGTCGTGGGGTCCGGCCCTACAGATATCGATGAAAGGAAATCCGGTGGCACAGAAGGTTCAGGTCCTTCTTGTCGACGACCTCGACGGTGGCGAGGCGGACGAGACCGTGACGTTCGCGTTGGACGGCAAGACTTACGAGATCGACCTCACCACTGCGAACGCGGACAAGCTCCGCGGACTTCTTGAGCCGTATCTCAAGGGTGGCCGTCGTACCGGAGGCCGTGCCGCCGCCGGGCGTGGCAAGGCCCGCGCGGCCGTCGCCGGCAGCAGCCAGGACACGGCCCAGATCCGCGCCTGGGCGAAGGAGAACGGTTACGAGGTCAACGACCGCGGCCGCGTCCCCGCGTCCATCCGCGAGGCCTACGAGAAGGCCAACGGCTGAGCGCTGGTACGCCGCAGCCGGACCCGGTGACACTGGGTCGCCGCTGCGTCCACCAGCCGTACGAGACCGGGGGCGCCCCCACCGCCCCCCACGGCAGTAATGGCCGTCAGGGCCGGAAGAGTCGGCTCGATGTCGCATCCGGGCTCGGGAGGCCGCAGCCAGGCAGCGGCCTCCTGCGGGTGCTGCCGCCCCGGGGGCACGGGCGCGTCGATCCGCCCGCCGACGCCGACCGCGGTGAGATCGAGGGGCAGCGTCCCCCACTCCAGCCAGTCGAGCAGCCCCGGCAACTCCTCGGCACTGCCCGCGGCCACCAGCAGCCGCATCGTCTCCCCCTGCAGCGCCACCGGACAGCGGGGGTCGAGACGCTCCAGTACGGCACGCCCCGCCTCCGCGGGCAGCTCCAGTACGTCGAAGCGCAGCCCGGTCAGGAGCTGAAGGCCCAGCGGGCCCGGGGCGGTGGCCCAGCCCAGCGCGTTCTCGTACCACTCTCTGACCTGGCCGTCCTGGGCGCCCGGGCCGCCCGTGTTGAGAGGTCGGCGGGGCAGGGGCACGGTGGGAACCATGGAGACCATGTTCGGAGCAACAGCCGGGAACCGCGCGGAGTTACGCAGCGTTGACCGGTGTATGCGTAGAGTTTTATGAATGCGACCGGGCGGAGGTGTTGGGTGGCGCAAGGGTGTTCGCCCGTAGCGGAGGGAACCGAGGTGCTTCGCATGGAGTGTCAGTCCCGGCGGGTAAGACATCCCTAGTGAAGAGGGGCGACACGCGGTTTCTGGGGCTCTTGCGTTCGCCATCGGCGTACTGATGGTGGGGGTAACTGCCTGGCCTGCGGGAACATCGTCTCGCACCATCGGTGTTGGAGCAGTTGTCGGCGTTCGGTTCAGGAGAACCTCTGAGAACCTCTGAGATGGGGGTCCGGGTGTCGGCAGTTGGAATGAGCGGTCCCCGCTTGCGGGACTAAGCTGCGGAAGGACAGGGAGGGGAGCGTCCCCTTACTGCCTGACCGCTCTGAGGAGCGATTAACGATGTTCGAGAGGTTCACCGACCGCGCGCGGCGGGTTGTCGTCCTGGCTCAGGAAGAAGCCCGGATGCTCAACCACAACTACATCGGCACCGAGCACATCCTCCTGGGCCTGATCCACGAGGGTGAGGGTGTCGCCGCTAAGGCCCTGGAGAGCCTCGGGATTTCGCTCGAGGCGGTCCGCCAGCAGGTGGAGGAGATCATCGGTCAGGGCCAGCAGGCCCCGTCCGGGCACATTCCCTTCACCCCCCGTGCCAAGAAGGTCCTGGAGCTCTCGCTCCGCGAGGCTCTTCAGCTGGGTCACAACTACATCGGCACGGAGCACATCCTGCTCGGCCTGATCCGTGAGGGCGAGGGCGTCGCCGCCCAGGTCCTGGTCAAGCTGGGCGCCGACCTCAACCGGGTGCGGCAGCAGGTCATCCAGCTGCTCTCCGGCTACCAGGGCAAGGAGACCGCCGCAGCCGGTGGTCCTGCCGAGGGCACGCCCTCCACGTCCCTGGTCCTCGACCAGTTCGGCCGGAACCTCACGCAGGCCGCCCGCGAATCCAAGCTCGACCCGGTCATCGGGCGCGAGAAGGAGATCGAGCGGGTCATGCAGGTGCTGTCCCGCCGCACGAAGAACAACCCGGTCCTCATCGGCGAGCCCGGCGTCGGCAAGACCGCCGTCGTCGAGGGCCTCGCGCAGGCCATCGTCAAGGGCGAGGTGCCCGAGACGCTCAAGGACAAGCACCTCTACACCCTGGACCTCGGCGCGCTGGTCGCCGGCTCCCGGTACCGCGGTGACTTCGAGGAGCGCCTGAAGAAGGTCCTCAAGGAGATCCGCACCCGCGGCGACATCATCCTGTTCATCGACGAGCTGCACACGCTGGTCGGTGCGGGTGCCGCCGAGGGCGCCATCGACGCCGCCTCGATCCTGAAGCCGATGCTGGCCCGCGGTGAGCTCCAGACCATCGGTGCGACCACGCTCGACGAGTACCGCAAGCACCTGGAGAAGGACGCCGCGCTCGAGCGCCGCTTCCAGCCGATCCAGGTCGCGGAGCCGTCGCTGCCGCACACGATCGAGATCCTCAAGGGTCTGCGCGACCGTTACGAGGCCCACCACCGCGTCTCCATCACGGACGAGGCCCTCGTCCAGGCGGCGACGCTGGCCGACCGGTACATCTCGGACCGCTTCCTCCCGGACAAGGCGATCGACCTGATCGACGAGGCCGGTTCCCGGATGCGCATCCGCCGGATGACCGCGCCGCCGGACCTCCGCGAGTTCGACGAGAAGATCGCGGGCGTGCGCCGCGACAAGGAGTCGGCCATCGACTCCCAGGACTTCGAGAAGGCAGCTTCGCTCCGCGACAAGGAGAAGCAGCTGCTCGCCGCGAAGGCCAAGCGCGAGAAGGAGTGGAAGGCCGGCGACATGGACGTCGTCGCCGAGGTCGACGGCGAGCTGATCGCCGAGGTCCTCGCGACCGCGACCGGCATCCCCGTCTTCAAGCTGACCGAGGAGGAGTCCTCGCGTCTGCTGCGCATGGAGGACGAGCTCCACAAGCGCGTCATCGGCCAGAAGGACGCCGTCAAGGCGCTCTCGAAGGCGATCCGCCGTACGCGCGCCGGTCTGAAGGACCCGAAGCGTCCCGGTGGTTCGTTCATCTTCGCCGGCCCGTCCGGTGTCGGTAAGACCGAGCTGTCCAAGGCGCTCGCCGAGTTCCTCTTCGGTGACGAGGACGCGCTGATCTCCCTCGACATGTCGGAGTTCAGCGAGAAGCACACGGTCTCGCGTCTCTTCGGTTCGCCCCCCGGTTACGTGGGCTACGAAGAGGGCGGCCAGCTGACGGAGAAGGTGCGGCGCAAGCCGTTCTCGGTGGTCCTCTTCGACGAGGTCGAGAAGGCCCACCCGGACATCTTCAACTCGCTGCTGCAGATCCTGGAGGACGGTCGCCTGACCGACTCCCAGGGCCGCGTCGTGGACTTCAAGAACACGGTCATCATCATGACGACCAACCTTGGAACCCGTGACATCTCGAAGGGCTTCAACCTCGGCTTCGCCGCCACGGGTGACACGAAGTCCAACTACGAGCGCATGAAGAACAAGGTCTCGGACGAGCTCAAGCAGCACTTCCGCCCCGAGTTCCTCAACCGCGTGGACGACGTCGTCGTCTTCCCGCAGCTGACGCAGGACGACATCCTCCAGATCGTCGACCTGATGATCGGCAAGGTCGACGAGCGCCTCAAGGACCGGGACATGGGCATCGAGCTCAGCCAGTCCGCGAAGGAGCTGCTGGCCAAGAAGGGTTACGACCCCGTGCTCGGCGCGCGTCCGCTGCGTCGCACGATCCAGCGCGAGGTCGAGGACTCGCTCTCCGAGAAGATCCTCTTCGGCGAGCTGCGCCCGGGCCACATCGTGGTCGTCGACACGGAGGGCGAGGGTGAGGCCAAGACGTTCACCTTCCGCGGCGAGGAGAAGTCCACGCTGCCGGACGTCCCGCCGATCGAGTCGGCGGCCGGCGGTGCCGGTCCGAACCTGAGCAAGGAGGCGTAGCCCTCCGGGGTGCGCCATTGAAAGGGGCTGCCCGGGACTTCGGTCCCGGGTGGCTCCTTTTTCGCGTTCCCGGGTCAGCTGTCCCATCGGTGGACGGTGACTTCGGCTTGGGGGAAGAGGCCGGCGTAGAACTCGTCGGGGGCTAGTTCCGCGTCCTCGGCGCCGTAGATGCGGACGGTGGTCGCGGCAGGGACGGCCGGGGCAAAGGGGGCGACGTTCTCGGCGCCCGTCTTCAGGTGCATCGTGAAGACGTGAACACCGGGCAGTTCGGTGGGTGGCCCGTCCGGGGGCAGCAATGCACCCTCCAGGGAAAGGCTTGTGAGGGCGGGGTGTGTGGCGAGCGCGCGCCAGTCGTGTGGGCCGAGGGGAGCCAGCCCGTTGCCCAGGCTGAGGTGAGTCAGGCGCGGGAACTCGGTCAGGGTGGAGAGCCCGGTGATGTCGGTGGCTCCGTCAGCGAGGATGAGCTGTTCGAGCGGCGCCCCGACCGGCAGGGCCGCCGCGAGCGAGTCGCCGGGGATCGGCTGGATGACGCTCAGCGACGAAAGGCTCGTCAGCCGGTTCAGGCCTGTGAGCGCCGGAAGTGACGGCAGTTGGATCACGGACAGATGGCGCAGCCGCATGGAGGAGAGCGGCGTGAGGTCGCGGATCTCGGGGCAGTACATCAGCGACAGGAACTCCAAGGCGGGCAGGGCCTGCAGTTGCCGTAGATCCGTCACGTGCGGGTTGTTGCGCAGCACCAGGTTTTGGGCGTCCTGAGGATCCAGCGCGTCCATGAACGTGTTGAGCGGATACGCCCCGTCCAGGTCGACCCGCGCCCACGGCGTCATTGTCCGCATTGCCTGCAGCTGTTCCTTGCTGCGTACCGTCAGATCGAGTTCGTCCCGCTCCACATGAGCCAGCACATCGTCCACGTACTCCTGAGCGTCGAACCTCCGCCACGTGCCCACCAACTGTCGCCGTACGTTCAGTGACGGGTGACTGCGATAGCGCTTCAGGACCGGGAGCGAGCCCTCGTGCCCGGCCAAAGACGCCGTGGTCACGACTCCGAGGGCCTCTTCGTCCGTCAGGCCGTCCGGCCCGGGGAGGAGTTCCAGTACGAACGGGCCCGCCTGCGCGAGCTGCGCCGCTTCCTGTTGGGTTCGGGGTGGGATCAGGGAAGCGGCACGTTCCTTGACCTCCTCCTGGACCTCCTGTTCTACGGCGGACGCGTCCTGGAGGCTTGCCAGGGCGAGCAGGGTCAGCCGGGGGCTGTCCTCGGCCAGCAGCCCACGCAGTAGCGTCGTCCGCTCGCGGGTGCGGGCGTGGGCCACCGCCATGCGGACGACGTCCTCCCACTGTGTGTCGTCGGCGTGGCCGAGGAGGACGTCGAGGTGGCCCTCCTCGACCGCGTAGCGCGCGGCCAGGTGGTCCAGGAACGTGCGGTGCGCGAAGTCGACCACCTGCGGAGCAGGACTGCGCAGGACGCCGCTGCGCAGCAGGAGGTGGCGCAGGATCGTGCGGGCGTCGCCTTGGCGCGCGGCGTCGGGAACGGACGGCAGGGCCCGTTCGAGCAGGGTGAGCGCGGTCGACTCGTCCATCTCGGAGCGGCCCGCGAGGACCAGGGAGTAGGCGAGGCGCTGGAGGAGTTCGGTCTGGTCCTCGGTGTCGAGTTCGATGCCGTCGAGCCCGCCCATGCCGCGCTGGCGGTCCCGCTCGGTGAGGATCATCTGGAGCGCGGCGTCGTACAGGGCCTTGCGGCGCGGCGGCAGATAGCCGCGCCGCGCGCGGTGGAGCGCGCAGATCAGGCCGCACATCAGGGGGTTCGTCGCGAGCTGCGAGAGGTCCGGCTTGGTGCGCAGGGCGTCCAGGAGCGGTTCCTCGTGTTCCGGTGCGTCGGCCGCCTTGTGCCAGCGGCGGACGAACGCGTCGACCGTGCGGCGCTCCATGGGCGCGAGGGTCAGCTCGGCGAACCCGTCGCCGGCCAGCCACTGGGGGCGTACGGCGGTGGGGCGGGCGGTGAGCAGCCAGCGGTTGCCGGGGAAGGCGCGTACGAGGCCCAGCAGCCAGTCGCGTACGCGCGGGCGATCGGCGGAGGGGACCTCGTCCAGGCCGTCGACCATGACGAGGCCCCGCCCCGCCGTCAGGACGCGTTCCGCCCAGCCGTCGGGCGGGGTGTGCGGGCAGTCTGCGCTGTTCAGGAACGCGGCGGGGGAGGGGAGCCCCGAGGCGCGGATCAGGGTGCGCAGCGGCAGCACGTAGGGGATGCGGTCGGTCGCGGTGATCGCCAGCCACTGGATGAGGGTCGTCTTGCCGGAGCCGGCCTCGCCGCGCAGCAGCACCCGCTCGTGGCCGTCGAACGCGTCCTCGGCGTCGACCCGGACGGTCGTGGTCTCCCGTGGGTCGGCCGGTTCGCCGCCCATGCTGTCCATGCCCGCGCCGGCGGCGCTGCGGGTGGCTTCGAGGCTCAGGTAGGCGACGTCGAGCGGCCAGACGTCGGGGGAGTCGTGCAGGTCGAGGCCGAAGATGGTCACGCGGTTGTGGCGCTGGGCGAGGTGGGCGCGGTAGCGGACCTCGAACGCGGTGTCCTGCGCGTCGCGCGGCGGCGTACGGGCGATCAGCGCGTCGACCTTGGCGATCAGCTCGGCCTGGGAGCGGCTCTGCTCGACCAGGGTGCGGGCCACGAACGTCGAGCGCTGGGTGAAGAAATGCAGGATGTGCAGGCACGCCCACGCGGTGACCGAGTCGAGGAAGTAGGCGGCGTCGGCGGTGAGGCCGGGCGCGGGGGCCTCCCGGCGCAGGGCGCGGGCCAGCTCCCGGTGGCCGAGGCGCACCGCCTGCACGTCGTCCATGTCCAGGTCACCGAGGGCGAGGAGGCGGCGGGCGAGCGTGGCGGTGACGAGGAGCTGCTCGTCGGCCGGGAAGGGGGTCTCGCCCGGGGAGTCCAGGGCTTCCCGCACCAGCCGGTCCGCCAGGCGCTGGACGTCCTTCTCGCCGAGGGTCCGCTTCTCGCCCCGGAAGCTGACGAGGCCCGAGAGGCGCACGGGCCGGTCCACGAGGCCGGCGCCCGGACCGTCCCGGGTGACGAGCTGCTTCACCAGGGGTGAGAGCACGCTCGACGCGAGGCGTGTTCCGAGGACTGCGGGATCCATCTGACGTTCCCCCCGAGGGCCGCGATCAGGACCCGTCAGCGTAGCCCCGGTCACATTCCCGGGGCTCTGGATCTTGCCTCCTGGTGACATGCGGCACAGGCGTTTTGTCCGGTACTAGGCGAAATAGTGGGGGCGATGCCGGGGTGGAGGTTTGTTACGTGATCTACGGGCTCCAGTGAAATGCCCGTTTCTTGGATCAGTGGAGCGGGGGCCCGGTGGAGGCCTGGATGTAAGGGCGCGAAGTGGCTCTAAACCCGAAATTCCTGAGCAAAAGGGACAGGCCGCAGGGCGTGATCCGTGGCTGTCGAGAGGTTGAAGTGGTGATCAATTAGTACGGCTTTAGGTAGTAGATGGGGCCTTTGAGTCGAGATGGGCGTTCGGGTTACCAATGAATGGCCAGCCCGGCACGAGGCGAATGCGTGCCGGGCGGATTCAAGCCCATCAACCCGGAGGTAACCCTCGAATGTCGAAGCGCACCATGATCCTTTCCGCCGGCTCGTCCCAGCTCCGTAAGCGGGCGGCCATCGTGACCGCCACGCTGGGAGCCACGGCGCTGCTGGGGGCCGGGGCCGCGGTCGCCGCCGACGGCACTCCCGGGAACGCGGTGGCTCCGAAGACCGTCGCCGCCTCCGTCCAGGCGCAGGCCCAGGCCCAGGCCAAGGCCGCCGAGCAGGCGAAGCAGGCCGCCGCGCAGGCCAAGCAGGCCGCCGCGAAGAAGGCCGCGAGCTGGATAGACCCGGTCCAGACCTACAAGCTCTCCGCCGGCTTCGGCCTCGGCGGCAGCCACTGGTCGCACAAGCACTCCGGCCAGGACTTCGCCGTGCCGCTGGGCACGAACGTCATGGCCGCCCACACCGGCGTAGTCGTCAAGGCCGGTGGCAACGGTGCCGGTGACGGTCCGGCGTACGGCAACGCCATCGTCATCAAGCACAGCGACGGCAAGTTCTCGCAGTACGCGCACCTGTCCCGCATCGACGTGCACGTCGGCCAGACGGTCACGACCGGTCAGCACATAGCGCTCTCCGGCAACACCGGCAACTCCACCGGCCCGCACCTGCACTTCGAGATCCGTAACACCCCGAACTACGGCTCGGCGGTCAACCCGGTCGACTTCCTGCACTCCGTGGGCGTCAAGGTCTGACCCGTAAGGCATGAACCAGGTCTGACCCGTACGAACTGGGTCTGACCAGCAAGAACTGAATATGAGAGCTCAGGCGCGGTGGTGTGCCTGGGTGATGAGATCGGTGGCGACCTCGAGGATGGCATTGCGCTTCTCCTCGGGGTCGCCTTCGACGTCCTTGAGGACGAAGAGCCCCGCGTGCATCGAGAAGATCGCGCTGAAGCAGCGGACGCGTTCCGTCATCGTCGCGTCCGGCGGCAGCAGCTGGTCGAGGAGCGTCGTCATACGGGACTTGAAGATCTCGCCGATGCTCAGCTCACGCATCGTGGCCTGGTTCTCCTGCATGAACCGGAACAGGGGCGCCGCGTCGGCGAGCGCGTGGCTGTACCGCTCCACGAGCTCCCGCTTGGTCTCCAGGGTGGGGGGCTGCTCCCGGCCCCACTCGATCAGCTCGTCGATGGGCTTCGTCAGGTCCTCGAAGAGGCTGACGACGATGTCTTCCTTGGTCTTGAAGTGGTAGTAGAGCGCGGCCTTGGTCACGTCCAGCTGCTCGGCGATCTCCCGCAGCGAGGTCTTCTCGTAACCCTGCTCGGCGAACAGTTCCAGCGCCACGTCCTGGATGCGCTGCCGCGTGTTCCCGCGACGCTGCTTGCTGCTGCCCATGGTGTGGCTGCTCCTTAGTGCTGGTGGCGAGTGCTGGTTGCGGGGCCGGCTGGGAGTGCCAAGACAAACTTACTTGACGCCCGGCTAGTTGGCGCTCTATCTTCACCTCAGTGTAGCCAGCTTGCCGGTCGGCAAGTAAGTAGCGGCGCACCGAGACAAGTGGATGACCGGGGAGTGGGCAAGATGGCGGCGGATACCGGAACGACAGCGGTGGACGGCAGAGGGGGCGGCGGCACGGACAGTGCGCCCAAGCCGCGCAGTGTGCGTGTCGTCCTGATGGCACTGATGATCGCGATGCTGCTCGCGATGCTCGACAACATGATCGTCGGCACCGCGATGCCCACGATCGTCGGCGAACTGGGCGGCCTCGAACACCTCTCCTGGGTCGTGACCGGCTACACGCTCGCGACCGCCGCCTCGACCCCCATCTGGGGAAAGATCGGCGACATGTACGGCAGGAAGGGCGCCTTCCTGACCTCGATCGTGGTCTTCCTGATCGGCTCCGCGCTCAGCGGCATGGCCCAGACGATGCCCCAGCTCATCGGCTTCCGGGCGATCCAGGGCCTCGGCGCCGGCGGTCTGATGGTCGGCGTCATGGCGATCATCGGTGACCTGATACCGCCCCGGGAGCGCGGCAAGTACCAGGGCATGATGGCCGGCGTCATGGCGCTCGCCATGATCGGCGGACCGCTCGTCGGCGGCAGCATCACCGACAACTGGGGCTGGCGCTGGTCCTTCTACATCAACCTGCCGCTCGGCGCCGTCGCCCTCGCCATGGTGAGCGCCGTCCTGCACCTGCCGAAGAAGCGCTCGCAGGGCAAGATCGACTACCTCGGTACCGCGCTGCTCACCGTCGGCATCACGTCGATCGTGCTCGTGACGACCTGGGGCGGTTCGCAGTACGCCTGGGGCTCCGCCGTGATCATGGAGCTCATCGGCATCGGGGTCGCCGCGCTCGTCGGCTTCGTCTTCGTCCAGACGAAGGCGGCCGAGCCGATCATGCCGCTGCACATCTTCCGCAGCCGCAACTTCACCGTGATGTCCCTCATCGGCTTCATCACCGGCTTCGTGATGTTCGGCGCGGTGCTCTTCCTGCCGCTCTACCAGCAGTCCGTGCAGGGCGCGGACGCGACCAACTCCGGGCTGCTGCTCCTGCCGATGCTGCTCTCGATGATGGTCGTCTCGCTGATCGCGGGCCGCGTCACCACCAGCACCGGCAAGTACAAGGTGTTCCCGCTGGTCGGTTCGGTCCTGATGATCGCCGGGCTCTTCCTGCTCGCGCAGATGGACACGGAGACCACGCGGCTCACGTCCGGCCTGTACATGGCCGTGCTCGGCGCGGGCATGGGCTGCCTGATGCAGATCACGATGCTGGTCGCGCAGAACAGCGTCGAGCTCAAGGACATGGGCGTCGCCTCGTCCTCCACGACCCTGTTCCGTACGCTCGGCTCCTCCTTCGGCGTCGCGATCATGGGCGCCCTCTTCAACAACCGCGTCCAGGACGTGATGGCCGAGCGCGCCGGCGCGATGGGCAGCGCGCTCACGGGGAAGTCCGCCCAGCTGGACGCCAAGAGCCTGGCCAAGCTGCCGGCCGCGGCCCGCGACGCCTACCAGCACGCGGTGTCGGCCGGTACGCACTCGGCGTTCCTGCTCGGCGCGGCGGTCGCGGTGGCGGCGCTGGTCGTGGCGTTCTTCGTCAAGGAGGTGCCGCTGCGGGGAGCGGGGCCGGTCAAGGAGACGGCGGACGCGTCCGACGACGCGAAGCCGGTGGACATGGGCAAGGGAGCGCCGGAGCCGGTCGCCAAGACCAGCTGAGCAGGTCCTCCTCCTGGCCCTCCCCGGCTGCGGAAGGCCCCCGGTGCGGATACGCGCCGGGGGCCTTCGCCGTATCCGCAGCGTCTGGCCGGGGCACGCGCCGCGGCGTGCCCGCCTCAGTCCGGCAGCCGCAAGATCGGGAAACTCCCCGTGTTCGTCGGCGAGTGTTCCGGGAGCCAGAGGACCGCGACCGCGCCCTCCGTCGGCGTGTCCGTGGTGGTGCCCGCCGGGCGTACGTTGCGGAACGTGAGGCGTGCGCCGAGTACGCGTGCCTGGCCGGCCGCGATCGTGAGCCCGAGCCCGTGCCCCTGCCCCGCCCGGTCGGCGGAGCCCGTACGGAACCGGCTCGGCCCCTCTTCCAGCAGATCCTCCGGGAACCCGGGCCCGTGGTCGCGTACGCGGACCAGCCGGCCCTCGACGCTGACCTCGACCGGCGGACGGCCGTGCTTCATGGCGTTGGCGAGCAGGTTCACGAGGATCCGCTCGAGGCGGCGCGGATCGGTGGTGACCTCGGACTCGTGCACCACGGTCACCCGTACGTCGGTGTGGCGCGCGCCGATCCGGCGCGTCACGAACTCGCCGAGCAGGATGTCCTGGAGCTCAGCCCGCTCGGTCGCGCTGTCAAGCCGCGCCACTTCGAGCACGTCCTCGACGAGCGTGCGCATCGCCTGCGCCCGGTCCTTGACCAGCTCGCTCGGGCGGCCCGGCGGCAGCAGCTCGGCCGCGGTGAGCAGCCCGGTCACCGGCGTACGCAGTTCGTGCGCGATGTCGGCGGTGACGCGGCGCTCGGCTTCGAGGCGCTGCTTGAGGGCGTCGGCCATGGCGTCCACGGCCTGCGCGAGATCGTCGGTCTCGTCACGTACGACACCGCCGATGGCGTCCCCGACCCGGACGTCGGCGCGTCCCTGCGCGACCTCCCTGGCCGCGGCCGCCGCCTTGCGCAGCCGTCGCGAGACCTGTCCGCCGATCAGCACGCCGAGGGCGGAGCCGCCGAACACCACCGAAATCGAGCCGATGATCAGGGCCTGGTCGAGGTCCTTCATGACGGTGGCGCTGCGGTCGGTGAAGCGGGTGTGCACGGACAGCAGCCGGCCGTCGCCCAGCGGTACCGCGGCCCAGATGTCGGGCACGCCGTGCGTTTCGGAGACGAACGTGGCGCGCCGCCCGGCCATCGCCGTCTCGCGCAGGTCCGGGGGGATGCCTGGGTCGTCGACCTTGAAGCCGACGGGGAGGCCGCGCCCGTTGGCCTCGTACTGACGGGCCACGAACTGGATGCGTTCGTCCTGTACGTCGCGTGCGTTGTCCAGCATCGAGACGCGGGCGGCGTTGTGCACGACGAGGCTCAGGGCGAGCGCGACGAGCGCTCCGACCACGGCGATGGCGACGCTGATCTTCCAGCGCACACCGGTGTGCAGGGCCGGGCGCAGCCGCCGCAGGGGCAGCGGCGGCCACCCGAGCCGGGCGCGCGGGGTCGCGGCGACGCGGCTCATATCTCGATCACGCTCCTGGGGCGCCGACGGCCTGCCACGCCCCCGCCCGAGAGAACGGTTCGCCGGACACCCGGCACCGCCACGGCCACCGCCGCCGTCACCCACACCTCCACCGACCTCGACTCCGCCACCAGCCGTCAGGCCTTGAGCTTGTAGCCGAAGCCGCGGACCGTCTCGATCCGGTCCTGGCCGATCTTCGTGCGCAGCCGCTGCACATGGACGTCGACGACGCGGGTGTCCCCGCCCCAGCCGTAGTCCCACACGCGTTCGAGCAGCTTGTCGCGGGAGAGGACCGTGCCGGGCGCGGACGAGAATTCGAGCAGCAGCCGCATCTCCGTAGGCGTCAGCCCGACCGTGACCCCGCCCTTACGGACCTCCATGCCCTCGGTGTCGATCTCCAGGTCACCGAACTGCAGGACACTCATGGCCGCGTCCGAGTCGTCGGAGTCGGCGGACGCTCCGGAACCCGACCCGTTCGCGTGCCCGAAGCGCCGCAGGACGGCCCGGATGCGGGCCACGAGGACGGCCCCGTCGAACGGCTTCGTCACATAGTCGTCGGCGCCCGCCTCGAGCCCCAGAACCACGTCGATCGAGTCGGCCCGCGCCGACAGCATGATCACGGGCACGGTGGACTCGTCCCGGATCCGGCGGCACAGGCTCACGCCGTCCAGGCCGGGCAGCATCACGTCGAGCAGCGCGATGTCGGGCCGGTCGGCCCGGAACGCGTCGAGCCCGGCCAGGCCGTCCGGCATGGCCGTGACCGCGAAGCCGTCCCGCTCGAGGGCGAGCTGGGTGGCCTCGCGGATGACGTCGTCGTCTTCGACGAACAGGACGTGTGTCTGCTCTGCCATCCGAATCCGCTGCTCCTCGTCGCTCGTCCAGGTCGCCCCGGCCATCTAGGTCGTCTACGTTTCGTCTCAGTTGTCGGAGGGCGCGGGTGAGCCCCCGTTCACGGCGTTGCTGTAGTCACTGTGGATCTTCGTCCGCTCGACGAAGTGCCCCGCCGTCCAGCGGTACGTCAACACGTCCTCGCCCGACGGATAGGCCACCGTGTCGCCCTTCTCGTACACCTGCTTGGTGACGACCAGGTCGCCCCGGTCGATCTCCGCGTACACCGGAGGCTCCTCGGCCTTGAAGACGTTCGTGTACCTCCCGCCCTCGTCCCGGTACACGTAGCTGCCGATGCTGACGGCGTCTCCGCAGGTCATGACGTTAACGACCACGTCGTTCGCGGTGTTCCCGGTCAGGGTCCCGTACGAGACGTCGACCGGGTACTCCTTGCCGACGCAGGGCTTGAGGTCTTCCTTGACGTCCGAGCTCACCTCGGGGTCGTTCTTGATGAGCTTGACCGCGTCGACCTTCTTGGTCGCGGCTGTGGAGGGGGAGGGGGGCACGTTCTTCGGGACGGCCGAGCCCACCGGGTCGGTGCGGGCCGGCCCCTCGTCGCGGGCGCCGGTGCCACCGGCCGAGCAGCCGGTGAGTACGCCGAGCAAAACGCCGACGGCGGCGAGCGCGGCCACAGCCGTACTCCCCGCCCTCGGCGCCCGAACGGCACGTATGCCTACGCCGCGCAACGCTCCGTCTCCTCCTGTTCGAGCACGCGGTCGCCGGACTCCTGGCGGTTGCGGCTCTCCAGCTCCTCGCGGAGCCGGGCCAGCGCCCGGTGCAGCGTGCTCTTCACAGTTCCGGCCGACATGCCGAGGGCGGCGGCCGTCTCTTCGGTGGACATCTGCTCCCAGTGTCGCAGCACCACGACACTGCGCTGCTTGGGAGCCAGCACCTTCATGATGTCCATGAGGAGCGCGCGGTCAGCGTGCTGCTCCGTCGAGTCGTCGATGCTCGCGTCGGGCAGCTGCTCGGTGGGCACCTCTTCGAGCTTGCGGGCCCGCCACCACTCCGTACGCGTATTGATCATGACGCGGCGCAGGTAGGCGTCGGCGAGCCGTTTGTCGGCTATGCCGTCCCACCGCCCGAACGTCCGCACCAGCGCGGTCTGCAGCAGGTCCTGGGCGTCGACGGGGTCCGGCACGAGCCGCCGGGCGCTGCGCAGCAGAGCATCCTGCCGAGTACGGACGTACTCTTCGAACTCGAGCACCTCGCCGTGACTCATTCCAACCGCCTCCCGTTCGCGACCAGTTCGCGATTTCCCGGCCGACACCTGAGGGGTGAGCGGCACATGGAAGAAGCTACGGAGGCGGTGTCACGGGAGGGTCCGCTTCAGCCTGCGGAGGACGCACGGCTGTCCGTCGGTTGTGTAACAGGCGTAAGCCGTGGGTAAGGAGTTACGCCCGTCAGCTCATGGGGAGCCGGTAGAAACCGCCGGGCAGCGGTTCCACGAGACCGTCCGCGACCAGCCCGTCCAGGGCGCGCGCCCGCTGCACGGGCTCGTGCCACACCCGGTCGAGCGCGCCTTGCGGCACCGGAGCGACGGCCTCCCGCAGTACGGCGAGCAGCTTGCCGCGGACCTGGCGGTCCGTACCCGCGTACGTCTGCCCGCGGCGCGGCGGGCCCACGTGCTCGGGCTTGCCCGCGAGCCGCCACGCGCACTGCGCGGCGATCGGGCAGGCCTGGCAGTTCTCGTTCTTCGCCGTGCAGATGAGGGCGCCGAGCTCCATGGAGGCGGCCGCCCAGCGGGACGCCGTCGACTCCTCCTCGGGCAGCAGCGCGCGGGCGAGCTTGCGTTCGGCCGCGGTCGTCGCGTTCGGCGGGTACCGCACACCGCTGACCACGCGCGCGAACACCCGTCGGACGTTCGTGTCGAGGACGGCGTGCCGCTGCCCGTACGCGAAGGACGCCACGGCGGCGGCGGTGTACTCGCCGATGCCGGGCAGCGCGAGCAGCTGCGAGTGGCTGGTGGGTACGTCGCCGCCGTGCCGTTCCGTTATGGCGACGGCGGCACCGTGCAGCCGCAGGGCGCGGCGCGGGTAACCGAGTCTGCCCCAGGCACGCACGGCCTCGCCGGGTGCCTCCTCGGCCAGATCGGCGGGACGCGGCCACCGCGCGAGCCACTGCTCGTACACGGGGAGGACGCGGTTCACCGGCGTCTGCTGGAGCATGAACTCGCTGACCATCACGCCCCAGGGGCCCGCGTCGGGGCGGCGCCAGGGAAGGTCGCGGGCGTTCTCCGCGAACCAGTCGATGACGGGGGCGTGCAGGGACTCGTTACTGCTCTTCGTGGGCGCTGTCATGGCATGGAGATCCTGCCATGGTGAGCAGGCACGGCAAGGAAAGGGTGCGGCGCAAACGGGTTGGCTCGCCCACATGCCCTTGACTACACAAACGGATGCCCGGGCTCCGCGCCGCAGCGCCCCGGATCAGCGCCGATGGGCGTGACGAGGAGCGCCGGCCACGGGCACGGCACCGTCACCGGGCCCGGCGAACAGCTGGGCGACCCCGTTCCGCGAACTCCGCAACGAGACGGCGACCCGCGTGGCCGACGAGGTCAGCAGACGTACGACCAGGAACGACACGAGCGCCCCGAGCAGCAGACCCACGGCCACGTCGTGCGGGTAGTGGACGCCGACGAAGACACGGGAGAACGCCATGAGGAGCGCGATCGGAATGGTGAGCCAGCCGATCGCGGGCCACGCCAGCGCGAGACCCACGGCCGCGGCGGCCGCGATCGTGGCGTGGTTGCTCGGGAACGACCAGTCGCCGTGCGGCGGGCAGGCGACCAGAGGAGACAGATGCCCGGTCACGGCACGGCAGGGCCGCTCCTCGTCGATACCGGACTTGATCACCTCGCTGATCACGTACGCCACGCCGGTGGCCAGCGGGGCGAGCACCGCGACGGCCAGGGCCCGCGAGTCGCCGCGTCTGGCCCGCCACCAGGCGACCACGAAGAGCGCGGCGAAGACCAGCAGGCCGAGCTCGGTGAACACCTCCATGAGGTGCTGGACCCACGACGGTGTGTCGTGGGCGAAGCGCGTGATGTCGAGATAGAGGTCGGAGTCCATGGTTCCCATGGTCCCGGACAGTACGTAATGCCCGGCCGCCCTCACATCCCGGGTCACCGCGCGACGTAGGAACGGACGCCGAAAACACCGTCCGGGACTATGATCCGCAGAACTCGTGGCCCGAGGCGGCGGGTAGGGGCGGGATAACCGGCGGATCTCTCGTACAGTTTGCGCCGTGGGATCTCTGCGCAATCCGATCGGGCCGCTTCCCTCCACCATTTACTGGCGCCGGAGGGCCGTTCTGCTGTCCATGGTGGCGCTGCTCGCGCTGCTGATCGTATGGGCCGTCAACTCCGGTGGCGGGAGCGGCAAAACCAGCGCCGGCGGGACGAACGGCAAGGGCACCGCGCCTTCTTCCATCACGCCCGGCCCCTCCCAGTCCGGCCCCGCGATCAGCCAACACCCCGGCGGCCGCGATGAGTCGGGCGGCGGCGGAGGCGCAGGTTCCTCCGGCGGAGCCAACGGCGACGGCTCGGGTTCTGACCAGGGCGCCGGCTCCGGCTCCGGCCCCGACGACGGAGCGAAGGGCGGCGGAGGCGCCGGCGCCGCACTCCCCGCAGGCTCCAGCCTCCCGGACTGCACCGCAGGCGGCGTCACCCTCACCCTGAAGAGCGTGCAGAACACGTACGCCCCGGACGAGAAGCCGAAGTTCGAGCTGACGGCGAAGAACACGACGGCCAAGGACTGCAAGCTGGACCTGGGCCCGAAGAACGCGGTCCTGACGATCACTCAGGCCGGCAGTGACACCCCGATCTGGTCCTCGGCGGACTGCCCCAAGGGCCCCGGCAGCCTGCTGCTCCGCGTACCGGCCGGAGGTCGCACCACGCACACGGTGGAATGGAACCGCCAGCCGAGCGCCCCCGAATGCGCCACCCCCACCCAGGCCCCGGCAACCCCCGGCACCTACCTGGTAGAGGCAAAGGCCCCCCAACTCCCCAAGATCCAACAGTCCTTCGTCCTGTCAAAGGACTGACGGCCCCCCGGAGGGCACGCCCCACCGGCGATCAGGAACGTACGAGACGAGCGAACCCGAGAAACGGCCCCCACCGGCCCTGGGCCGCGTACGAAACGGAAGGGGCCGTGGCGGGATGTGCGCGCGGAGCCACCAGCACCACACGCAGGTGCCATAAGCCCGGCTACGTAAACCGCTAGAACAGCGAGCACGTACATCCCGGCGCGGCCCCGCACCCGTAAAAACAGGGCGCCGACAGCGAACCGGAACAAGCCGCCCAAGGGATCCGAGTCGAACCCCCGAGCCCCCCGGCCCACCCACACCCCCGCCAAAAACTAGACGTACCGCTCCAGAATCGATGACTCCGCCAGCCGAGAAAGCCCCTCGCGCACGCTACGAGCCCGGGCCTCCCCGACCCCATCCACCGTCTGCAGATCATCCACACTCGCGGCAAGCAACTTCTGCAACCCCCCGAAGTGCTCGACCAGCCGCTCGATGATCGCCCCAGGCAGCCGAGGCACCTTCGCCAGCAACCGGAACCCACGGGGCGAAACCGCGGAGTCCAAGGTCTCGGGAGACCCGGTGTACCCCAACGCACGGGCCACGGTGGACAGTTCAAGCAGCTCGGCATGGGTGAGCGCGTCCAGCTCGGAGAGCGCCTCATCGACGGTCCGAGACCGCTTCGCGGTGGGCTCCGGCACATAGTCCCGGATCACCAGCTCCCGCTCAGGCTCCACCCCGGCGATCAACTCGTCGAGCTGAAGCGCGAGAAGCCGTCCGTCCGTACCGAGCTCCACCACGTACTCGGCGATCTCGGTGGCGATACGCCGCACCATTTCGAGCCGCTGAGCGACCGCGGTCACGTCCCGCACGGTGACAAGATCCTCGATCTCCAGAGCGGAGAGCGTCCCGGCGACCTCGTCCAGACGGAGCTTGTACCGCTCAAGAGTGGCGAGCGCCTGATTCGCACGGGACAGAATCGCCGCCGAGTCCTCAAGAACGCGCCGCTGCCCGTCCACGTAAAGAGCGATGAGCCGCATCGACTGCGAGACGGACACCACAGGAAAGCTGACCTGCTTGCTGACGCGGTCCGCCGTGCGGTGCCGCGTGCCCGTCTCCTCCGTGGGGATCGTCGGGTCGGGCACCAACTGGACGCCGGCCCGCAGGATCTTGGTGATGTCCTTGTCGATCACGATGCCGCCGTCGAGCTTGCACAGCTCACGCAGCCGCGTCGCCGTGAACTCGACGTCCAGGATGAAGCCGCCGGTGCACATCGACTCGACGGTCTTGTCCCAGCCGAGCACGATGAGCCCGCCGGTGTTCCCGCGGAGGATGCGCTCGAGGCCGTCACGCAGCGCCGTACCGGGCGCGACCGCGCTCAGTGAGGCCCGCATCAGCCCATCGGCACCGGAGCTCCCGCCGGACTTGCCGGGAGCTGCTGCCCGGTCGTTGGCTGCCACTGCACTCCTCCGGTCGCAGATGTCGCAGATATTCGCAGATACCGCAGATGTCCCAGATCTTGCGATTGGCGCAGATCTTCAATGCCCTGGGTTCGTACGCATGGGCGAGACCAGGGCAAAGTCTACCGGCGCTCCTCCGCCTCCCGTGGGGCCTCTCGGCGACGGCTCCTCGGCAGCACCCGCAGAGCGTCCCCCATGTCGGCGACTTCGGTGACCTTCATACCGGCCGGGACCTTCCCCGGATCGGCCGGCACGAGCGCGTGCGTGAAGCCGAGCCGGTGCGCCTCGGCGAGCCGCCGCTGCACCCCCGTCACGCGTCTGACCTCGCCCGCGAGGCCCACCTCGCCGATCGCGACGAGGTTCTTGGGGAGCGGGGTGTCGCTCGCCGCGCTGGCGAGGGCGAGCGCGATGGCGAGGTCCGCGGCCGGCTCGGAGAGCTTCACTCCGCCCACCGTCGCGCTGTAGATGTCGCGCTTGCCGAGCGCGCTGATCCGGCCACGCTGCTCCAGAACGGCCAGCATCATCGAGACGCGGGAGGTCTCCAGACCGGAGGTGGTGCGGCGCGGGGAGGGGATCTGCGAGTCGACGGTCAGGGCCTGCACCTCGGCGACGAGGGGGCGGCGGCCCTCCAGGGTGACGGTCAGGCAGGTGCCGGGGACGGGCTCGTCGCGGCGCGTGAGGAACAGCCCGCTGGGGTCGGCGAGCCCGGTGATCCCCTCGTCGTGCAGCTCGAAGCAGCCGACCTCGTCGGTCGTCCCGTACCGGTTCTTCACGCCGCGCACCAGGCGCAGGCGCGCGTGCCGGTCGCCCTCGAAGGACAGGACGACGTCGACCAGGTGCTCCAGGAGGCGGGGTCCGGCGATCGCGCCGTCCTTGGTGACGTGGCCCACGAGAAGGGTGGCCATGCCGCGCTCCTTGGAGGCGCGGATGAGCGCGCCGGCGACCTCGCGGACCTGGGCCATGCCGCCGGGTGCGCCGTCGATCTCCGGGGAGGCGACGGTCTGTACGGAGTCCATGATCAGGAGGCTGGGCTTCACCGCGTCCAAGTGGCCGAGGACGGCGGACAGGTCGGTCTCGGCCGCGAGATAGAGGTGGTCGTCGATCGCCTTGATGCGGTCGGCGCGCAGCCGCACCTGGCTCGCCGACTCCTCGCCCGTGACGTAGAGCGTGCGGTGCTCGTCGCTGGCGGCCTTGGCGGCGACGTCGAGCAGGAGGGTGGACTTGCCGACGCCCGGCTCGCCCGCGAGCAGCACGACGGCACCGGGCACCAGGCCGCCGCCGAGGACCCGGTCGAGCTCGGGCACGCCGGTGGAGCGGGCGGTGGCCTGCCGGCCGTCGACCTGGCCGATGGGGACGGCGGACGTCGTGACCCGGCCGGGCGCGGTCGTGCGCACGGCGGGCGCGCCGTACTCCTCGACCGTCCCCCAGGCCTGGCACTCGCCGCAGCGCCCCAGCCATTTGGCCGTCTGCCAGCCGCACTCGGTGCAGCGGTACGACGGACGGTCCTTGGCGGTTTTCGTACGGGCAGCCATGCACGGAACCGTAACCGAGCCCACTGACAGCCCGGCCCCGCGCCCGGTGTGCGCCTGTGCGCCCTGGCGCACATAGGACCCCCGAGCAGGTGTTCCCCGAACGGAAATGAAAGATCGCGTCCCCTTTCGAGGGATCGTTTCACCCGTACGGATTAAATGTGCCCAAGGGGGAGGAAGGGTGCTGCACCATCCACCTACGGTCGCACGGGTGATGACGAGCAGGCCGCAAACTCCCACGCAGACCACCGGCGCACACCGGGCGCACCGCGACGGGCGCGAGCGACCTGCGCCACGGACCGTTCCCCAGGCCCCCGCGTCTTCCCAGGGCCCCGCGTCACGGTACGAGCCGCATCTGGACGGCCTGTTCACGTACTGCCTGTCCGTCCTCTGCGATCACGACGACGCCGTCGCGGCCCTGGGCGACGCGCTCGCCCTGGCCGAGCGCCGCGGCTCGCGCGGCCCCGAGGCCGAGAGCGACCGCAAGGCCTGGCTGTACGCGCTCGCGCGCTGGTCCTGCCTGCGTGCCCTCACCGAGGCGAAGCGCCGCAGGCAGGGAGCGCACGCGGCGGGCCGCCAGGAGATCCCCGCTCAGCCGAAGGCCCCCCAAGGGCCGGTGTCCCAGGGCGGCCCCGCCTCTCATGGGGCCCCCGCCTCGAAGATCCCCTCCCAGCCAGGAACCGCACCGGGAACCCCACAGACAACCCCACCGGGAACCCTCTCCGACGAGACCGAGGCGCGCCGCCGCCGGGAGCTCGCCCTCCTCGCCTGGCCGGAGGCCGCCGGCACGACGCCCGAGCAGCGCGAGGCCCTCGAACTCGCCGTGCGGCACCAGCTGTCCCCCCGCGAGGTCGCCGCCGCCCTAGGGTCCGACCCGGCGCTCACCCGCGAACTCCTCGCCTCGGCCGCCTGCGAGGTCGAACGCACCCGCGCCGCGCTCGCCGTCGTCGAGACGGGCACCTGCCCGAGCGTCGCCCGCCTCACCGGGGACAACCAGCTCCTGCTGAGCTCCGCCCTGCGCCGTGAGCTGGTCCGGCACGTCGACGACTGCCCGCGCTGCCGCCGTACCGCCGAGCGCGCCGCCCCCGGCGCCTGGCCCGGCACCTCGGTCACCCCGGCAGCCCTGCCCCTCGTGACGGCGCCCCGCGCGGCCCTGCACGCCGCCATGGCGCACGCCGCGCGCCCCCAGCGCGGCGTCGTACCCCGCTTCGACCGGCGCGGCTTCCCGATGGACCCCAAGGACCGCGCCGCCCGCCGCGACCGGCTACGCGCGCGTGCCGTCACGACCACGGTCGTCGCCACCGTCGTGGCCGCCCCGGTGCTCGCGCTCTGGGCGGCGTACCGGGGGGCGCCGGAGACGGGCGAGGGGCAGGACGGGCGCTCGGTCAGCGCGAGCGAGTCCGGCGAGACGGGCGGGCTCGGCCGCAACCGCACGGACGGCGCGTACGAGAACGCGGGGAACGCGAGTACGACCCCGGACACCCGTTTCACCGCCGGCAGCCGCTCCCCGGACGTCTCCGTGGAGGTCATCAGCCCCGGCGGCCCGACGCAGTCAGGCCCGGGGCGGCTCACCGTCGACGCGCAGCCCAGCGGCTCCACAACCCTGATCACGCTGACGGCGTCCGGAAGTTCACCGGTCCACTGGTCCGCGCACACAGGAGCGAGCTGGCTCTACCTGTCGAGCACGTCGGGAACCCTGCGCCCCGGCGAGTCGTTCACGATCCGGGTGTACGTCGATCATGACCGGGAGCCCGCCGGGCACTGGTCGGCACGCATCGGCATCGGCCCGTCCGGTGCGGTCATCTCGGTCGGGGGATACGGGAGTTCGCACCCCTCGCAGCCCGGCCCCTCCGACCCGACCCCGTCGAGCCCCGGCCCCGGCCCGTCCAACACGGGCAACCCGGGCCCCGGCCCGTCGGACCCGAGCCCGACGCCCTCCGACCCGAGCCCGAGCAGTCCGGACCCGACACCGACGCCGTCCGACCCGACCCCCACACCGTCTGAGCCGTCCCCGAGCGCGTCCACGCCCACGGACTCGTCACCGCCGCCGAGCGAAAGCCAAAGCGGCGGCGCGAGCCCGACCCAGAGCTAGGCCTCCGACCCAGATCTAGGACCCCGACCCAGAGAGCTAGGACTCCGTGGGATCCGCAGGGTGCGGAGCCAGCAGCGGAAGCTGTGACGCCAGCCGCTCCTCGCACAGCTCGGCGAGGCGGTCGTACCCCTCCTTGCCCATGAGCTCGGTCAGCTCGGGCCGGTAGGAGACGTACACCGGGTCGCCGGCTCCGTGGGCCGACGTCGCCGAGGTGCACCACCAGTGCAGGTCGTGGCCGCCCGGCCCCCAGCCGCGGCGGTCGTACTCACCGATCGACACCTGGAGCACCCGGGTGTCGTCCGGCCGGTCGATCCACTCGTAGGTCCGCCGGACCGGCAGCTGCCAGCACACGTCCGGCTTCGTCTCCAGCGGCTCCCGGCCCTCCTTGAGCGCCAGGATGTGCAGCGAGCAGCCCGCGCCGCCCTTGAAACCGGGGCGGTTCTGGAAGATGCACGAGCCGTTGTACGGGCGGGTCTGGCGCTCGCCGTCCTCGTCCTTGGAGACCCAGCCCGTCTGCGTACCGACCTCATGGTGCTGCCAGATGTCCGGCGTGAGGCGCGCCACGAAGCCCGCGACCCGCTTCTCGTCGTCCTCGTCGGAGAAGTGGGCGCCGAGCGTGCAGCAGCCGTCGTCCGCGCGGCCCGCCTGGATGCCCTGGCAGCCGCTTCCGAAGATGCAGCTCCAGCGTGAGGTCAGCCACGTCAGATCGCAGCGGAAGACCTGCTCGTCGTCCGCCGGGTCGGGGAACTCGACCCAGGCGCGGGCGAAGCCCAGGCCCTTCTCGTCAGGGACGGGACCCTTGGCCTTGCGAGGGCCGGAACCCTTGGGCTGATCAGGGGCGGAGCCCTTCGGTGAGCGCTTCGGCTTCGACTCCTCGGGGGCCTTCGACGGCTTCGCGGCCGACGTGGCTTCCTTGTCGCTCTTGCCGCGCTTATTGCTCTTGTCTGTGTTGTCGCGCTTGTCGGCGTTGGCCTTTTTCGTCTTTGGCACGGCTCCAGGGTAAGCGCGCTCCCGTGCCCTGCGGGACTGCCTTCGAGGACCGCCTTCGGCCTCGCACGCAGTAGCGTTCCGGTTATGAGACTCGGTGTACTCGACGTGGGTTCGAACACGGTGCACTTGCTCGTGGTGGACGCACACCCGGGCGCACGCCCGCTGCCCGCGCATTCGCACAAGGCGGAGCTGCGGCTCGCGCAACTCCTCGACGACCGCGGAGCCATCGGCCCCGAGGGCGTCGAACGGCTGATCGCCACTGTCCGGGACGCCCTGGAGGCCGCGGAGGACAAGGGCGTCGAGGACCTGCTGCCCTTCGCCACGTCCGCCGTGCGCGAGGCCACCAACGCCGACGAGGTCCTGGCCCGGGTCAAGGAGGAAACCGGCGTCGAGCTGCGCGTCCTCACCGGCGAGGAGGAGGCCCGGCTCACCTTCCTCGCGGCCCGCCGCTGGTTCGGTTGGTCGGCGGGCAAGCTGCTCATTCTCGACATCGGCGGCGGGTCGCTCGAGATCGCGTACGGCATCGACGAGGAGCCGGACGCCGCGGTGTCGCTGCCGCTGGGCGCGGGCCGTCTGACGTCGGCCTGGCTGCCGGGCGACCCGGCGGACCCGGCGGATGTCAAGGCGCTGCGCCGGCACGTACGCGCGCAGATCGCCCGGACGGTCGGCGAATTCAGCCGCTTCGGCAGCCCCGACCACGTCGTCGCCACGTCCAAGACGTTCAAGCAGCTCGCCCGCCTCGCCGGAGCGGCCCGTTCCACCGAGGGTCTCTACGTCCAGCGCGAGCTGAAGCGCAGGTCCCTGGAGGACTGGGTGCCGCGCCTCGCCTCGATGACGGAGGCGGAGCGCGCCGAGCTCCCCGGCGTCTCGGAGGGACGTGCGGGCCAGCTGCTCGCGGGCGCGCTGGTGGCCGAAGGGGCGATGGACCTGTTCGGGGTGGAGACCCTGGAGGTCTGCCCCTGGGCGCTCCGCGAGGGCGTGATCCTCAGGCGCCTCGACCACATGCCGGGAAGCGACGAGCGGCTGACGGCCGGGGGCGGGGTTGTGACGGAGGGGGTCTGAGGGGCGGGTCCTGAGGGGCGGGCGACGGCGCGCACCCTCGCCGAGGCGGCACCCGGCGCGCACCCCCTCGCCCAGGCGCCCCCGGCGCGTACCCCCGTCACCACACGCGCCACCCGGCGCGCACCCACCCCCACCACACCAACAGCCCCCACCCCCGATCACCCCCCACCCCCGTACTGAGGCGCACCCCACAACCCCCGCCCCCGGACCTCCGCGCCCGGGCCCATCCGGGGCCCGTACGCTGTCCCCGTGGCAGAACCAGTGGTGCGCGTCCCGGATGCGAAGGTCGCCCTGTCGACGGCCTCGGTCTATCCGGAGTCGACGGCGACGGCCTTCGAGATCGCCGCGCGCCTGGGCTACGACGGCGTCGAGGTCATGGTCTGGACCGACCCCGTCAGCCAGGACATCGAGGCCCTGCGCCGGCTCTCCGACTACCACCAGGTGCCGATACTCGCCGTGCACGCCCCCTGTCTGCTGATCACGCAGCGCGTGTGGTCGACGGACCCCTGGACCAAGCTCCAGCGCGCGCGCTCCGCGGCCGAGAAGCTCGGTGCGTCCACCGTCGTCGTCCACCCGCCGTTCCGCTGGCAGCGCCAGTACGCGCGCGACTTCGTGACCGGCATCTGGCGCATGGCGGACGAGACCGACGTCCGTTTCGCCGTCGAGAACATGTACCCGTGGCGCTACCGCGACCGCGAGATGCTCGCGTACGCGCCCGACTGGGACGTCACCAAGGACGACTACCGGCACTTCACGATCGACCTCAGCCACACCGCGACGGCCCGCACCGACGCGCTGTCCATGGTCGACCGCATGGGCGAGCGACTGGGCCACGTGCACCTAGCGGACGGCAAGGGTTCCGGGAAGGACGAGCACCTCGTCCCGGGCCGCGGCACCCAGCCCTGCGCCGAGGTGCTCGAACGGCTCGCCCTGACCGGCTTCGACGGCCACGTGGTCATCGAGGTCAACACCCGGCGCGCGATGTCCAGCGCCGAACGTGAGGCCGATCTGGCCGAGGCACTCGCCTTCACCCGCCTCCACCTCGCGTCGTCCGCCCGGGTCCACCGGCGATGACCGACCCGGACGCCCCGCCCCCCGCCCGCCGCAGGGGCCGCCCCTCCCGTACGCAGACGGAGGCGGCCGGCCCCGCGACCCGCGACCGCATCCTGGAGGCGGCCCGCGCGGAGTTCTCCGAACGCGGTTACGAGAAGACCTCCGTCCGCGGCATCGCCAAGGCGGCAGGCGTGGACTCGGCGCTCGTGCACCACTACTTCGGCACGAAGGAACAGGTCTTCGAGGCCTCCGTCGAGGTCGCCTTCGCCCCTGCCCTGCACGTGTCGGAGGCAGTCGAGGAGGGCCCGCTGGAGGGCGCGGGGGAGCGGCTGACCCGCTTCATCCTCTCCGTCTGGGAGAACCCGGCGACCCGCGCCCCGCTCCTCGCGATCGTCCGCTCGGCCGTGAACAACGAGACGGCGGCGGCCGTCTTCCGGCGCCTGATCGCCGTACAGCTGCTGCGGAAGATCGCCCGGCGGCTCGACCTGCCGAACGAGGAGGCCGAGCTGAGGGCGGAGCTGGCGGCGGCGCAGCTCGTGGGGATCGCGATGCTGCGGTACGTGATCCGGGTGGAACCGCTCGCGTCGGCGGACGTGGAGCGGATCGTCGAGCGGGTGGCGCCGGTGGTGCAGGGGCATTTGACGGGCTGACCACGCGATCGCGCTCCGCGCCTGTGCGACGCCGGTACCTGTGTAGACACCACGCATGGTGCACGTACGGCGAGACGGGCGTCCCGTATTCCGGACACCATGTCCGGATCTTGGATCGGCGGCGTACGCTCGACAACAGCCCTATCTGCCGCACGGGCCCCGGGAAGGGGCCCTTGAAGGAGCGAGCGACGATGCCCGAGCTGAGGTCCCGCACAGTCACCCACGGACGCAACATGGCGGGCGCACGCGCCCTTATGCGGGCCTCCGGGGTACCCGGTGCGGACATCGGCCGGAAGCCGATCATCGCCGTGGCCAACTCGTTCACCGAGTTCGTGCCCGGCCACACCCACCTCCAGCCGGTCGGCCGCATCGTCTCCGAGGCGATCACGGCGGCGGGCGGCATCGCCCGCGAGTTCAACACGATCGCCGTCGACGACGGCATCGCGATGGGCCACGGCGGGATGCTCTACTCGCTCCCGTCCCGCGACCTGATCGCCGACTCGGTCGAGTACATGGTCGAGGCGCACTGCGCCGACGCCCTGATCTGCATCTCGAACTGCGACAAGATCACCCCCGGAATGCTGATGGCGGCGCTCCGCCTGAACATCCCGACGGTCTTCGTCTCCGGCGGCCCGATGGAGTCCGGCCGCGCCACCCTCGTCGACGGCTCGGTCCGCACGCTCGACCTGGTCGACGCGATCTCCGACGCGGTGAACCCGAACATCTCGGACGAGGACATCTCCCGCATCGAGGAGAACGCCTGCCCGACCTGCGGTTCCTGTTCCGGCATGTTCACCGCCAACTCGATGAACTGCCTGACCGAGGCGATCGGCCTCTCCCTCCCCGGCAACGGCACGGTGCTCGCCACCCACACCGCCCGCAAGGCGCTGTACGAGAACGCGGCCCGCACGGTCGTCGACATCACCCGTCGCTACTACGACGAGGACGACGACTCCGTCCTGCCGCGCTCGGTCGCGACCCGCGGCGCCTTCGAGAACGCCATGGCCCTCGACATCGCCATGGGCGGCTCCACCAACACGATCCTGCACCTGCTCGCCGCGGCCCAGGAGGCCGAGCTCGACTACGGCCTGCCGGACATGGACGAGGTCTCGCGCCGGGTCCCCTGCCTGGCCAAGGTCGCCCCGAACGTCGCCAAGGACCGCACGTACTACATGGAGGACGTGCACCGGGCCGGCGGCATCCCCGCCATCCTCGGCGAGCTGTACCGCGCGGGCCTGCTGAACGAGGACGTCCACGCCGTCCACGCGCCCTCCGTCAAGCAGTGGCTGGAGACCTGGGACGTGCGCGGCGGCTCCCCGTCGGAAGAGGCCGTCGAGCTGTGGCACGCGGCCCCCGGCTGCGTCCGCTCGGCGACCGCCTTCTCGCAGTCGGAGCGCTGGGACACCCTCGACACGGACGCGGCGAACGGCTGCATCCGCGACGCGGCCCACGCGTACTCGAAGGACGGCGGACTCGCCGTCCTGCACGGCAACCTCGCCGTCGACGGCTGCGTCGTGAAGACCGCCGGCGTCGACGAGTCGATCTGGACCTTCGAGGGCCCGGCCGTCGTCTGCGAGTCGCAGGAGGAGGCCGTCGAGAAGATCCTGAACAAGCAGGTCAAGGACGGCGACGTGGTCGTCATCCGCTACGAGGGCCCCAAGGGCGGCCCGGGTATGCAGGAGATGCTCTACCCGACCTCCTTCCTCAAGGGCCGCGGCCTCGGCAAGACCTGCGCGCTGGTCACGGACGGCCGGTTCTCCGGCGGCACGTCGGGCCTGTCCATCGGCCACGCCTCGCCCGAGGCGGCGTCCGGCGGCACGATCGCCCTGGTCAAGGACGGCGACCACATCCGCATCGACATCCCGAACCGCTCGATCGAACTGCTGGTCGCGGACGAGGAACTGGCGGCCCGCCGCGAGGCCATGGGCGGCGTCTACGCCCCCGCGAACCGTGACCGCAAGGTCTCGGCGGCCCTGCGCGCCTACGCGGCGATGGCCACGAGCGCGGACAAGGGCGCGGTGCGGGACGTGTCGAAGCTGGGCTGAGACAGCTTTGCTTTTTGGGTGAGCCCGCCCGGCGGAGAATGTTTCCGACGGGCGGGCTTCGCCGTGTCTGTACGGGTTCGCCTGTGTGCGGGGGCGTCTGTGTATGGGGGGCTTACCAGTTCGCGGGGTCGCGTCTACCAGCTCGCGGGGTGGCGCCCGTCCACCGCGAACACGCTTCCGTCCGGCGCGCTCCCGTAGACCCGTCCGCCGTCACCCACCACCGGCGGGGGCAACTCCCCGACCACGCGTCCGGGTTCGGCCCCGAGCCGGGGGCGCGTCTGCCCCAGGGGTTTGCCCGTACGGGTGTCGGTGGCGAGGAGGCGGCCGTCCGGGGCGGCGAGGTAGAGGGTCGTACCGGCAACCACGGGGCGCGACAGCCGGCTGACGGAGGTCTCCAGGCGCCAGGTCTCCGCGTGACGGGGGTCGTTCGTGGCCGTGGTCTTCACGGCGACGAGTGAACCGCCGGCTCCGTAGACGTAGGCGACGCCTCCGCTCTCGGTGGCTTCGGCCTGGTCGGCCGGCGTCGCGAGGGGGTAGCGGTGGGCCGTGCGCCGGTCGGTGTCGAACCGTACGACGGCGTCCACCAGCAGGTTCGTATCGGTGGACAGCAGGTACACGGCTCCGTCCGACGCGCCGAAGGGGCTGAGGCTGCCGGCCGCACGGGCGGTCCAGCGCACGGTGCCGCGATGGGCGTCGACCGCGCTGACGGAGGTGGTGGTTCCGTCGGCGGAGGCGGTGACGGCGAAGAATTGCTCGGGGCCTGAGGTTGTTTGGTCGGCGGCTGCGATCCACCGGGTGCCGAGGCCACCGATGCGCTGCGTCCATCGCGCCTCACCGGTCGCGCTGTCCAGGGCCCGCACGGTACCCCCCGAACCGACCAGCAACGTCGTGTCCCCGCCCTGCTCCACGGAGTCGTACGCGGAAGCGTCGACGGCCCAACGCTCCTTGCCCGTACGGGGATCGAGCGCGCGGATGCGGTGACCGGTGACGAGCTGGACCAGGCCGCCGGAGAGTACGGGGGGCTCGGGGGCGGCGGAGGATGTACTCGGCGTGGTGGGCGTCTTCGTGGCTTGCGTCGCCTTCGCCGCCTTCGTCGTCCACAGGGTGTGGCCGTCGAGGGGATCGAGTCGCGTCGTGGTCCCGCTGCTCGTGACGCAGTAGAGCGCGCCCGGCCCGGAGGCGCACGCGGGGGCGGTGGTGCTCGCTCCGTCGAGGGTCCGGTGCCAGGGGGTGAACGCGGCGGCGCCTTGGCGCGCGGCGGCTCCGGCCGGCCGGGGTGCGCGGTCGCCGTCCGACGCGTACAGGACGACACCGGTGCCGGTGGCGGCCAGTACGAGGGCTGCCCCCGCCACGGGGACCCATCGGCGCGCGGCCTTGGTCGTCGAAGTGCGGAGGCGGCGGCGCGGGGCGTCGGCCTCGGTCCCGGGTCCCGCTGCCTCGCGCTGGCGGGGGTGGGTCGGCTGCTCGGCCGGCGCGTCGGCGGAGGCGGGTTCGGGCCAGTGGGGACGGACCAGGTCACTCGCGCGCCGCTGAGCGGGTATGAACGCCGGCTCCTGCCCCGGCCCCTCCGGGGCCTGCCCGCGCGCCTGCCGCAGCTCCTCCATGATCTCGGCCGGCAGCGGACGCTCGTCCGGATCCTTGGCAAGACAACGCCTGATCAGCGGCGCGAGGTCGCCGGGCACGCCTGCCAGATCCGGCTCGTTGTGAACGACCTGGTACGCCACGATGTACGGGCTGTTCGAGTCGAACGGTCCCCGTCCGGTCGCCGCGTGGGCCAGCACCGCTCCCATCGCGAACACATCGGCGGCGGGCCCCACTTCACGCGGCCGCTGGAACTGCTCGGGCGCCATGAACGGCGGCGACCCGATCAACTTCCCCGTCTCCGTACGCAGATCACTGTCCGTGGGCCGCGAGATGCCGAAGTCGATGACCTTGGGTCCATCGACGGCGAGCAGCACGTTGCTCGGCTTGAGATCGCGGTGTACGACGCCTGCGCGATGGATGTCCCGCAGCGCCTCGGCGAGCCCCGCGCCCAGCTTGCGCACCTCGGCGGGCGCCAGCGCACCGCTCCGCTTCACACGCTCGGCGAGGGTGTCCCCGGGGATGAACAGCGTGGCCATCCACGGCAGTTCGGCATGTGGATCCGCGTCGACGACCGGCGCGGTGAACGCCCCGCTGACTCTCCGCGCGGCATTGACCTCCTGCCGGAAACGAGCCCGGAACTCGGGATCCGCCGCGTACTCCGCGTGCACCACCTTGACGGCGAGCCGAAGCCCGGACGCGGACGTCGCCAGGTGCACCACACCCATGCCACCCCCGCCGAGGCACGACTCAAGTCGGTACTGCCCGGCGTACTCCGGATGCTCCGCTTCCGGGCCGGGCCCGGTGCTGCGCAGCGGCGGCATCGCCCACCCCCGTGTCTGTGTCCGCAAGCGCGACGCACGGAGCCTAGTCGATGGTGCGTGCGATACCGGAAGGGCTTGCTAGCCTGCGCGGGTCGCACGACAGGTGCGCGACTTTCAGACACATCAACGGGGGAGTTCATCATGGCTGTTGAAGACGAAACGGCGGCAGCAGGAACGGCCGACGCGCTGAGCACCGAGGCCTTCGCCGTCCGCTACCCGGTCGCCCCCGGCGTCCGCCTGAAGGTACGCAGCGGCCCGGGCACCCAGTACCAGCTGGTCAAGGTCCTCCCGCTGGACGCCCACGTACCGATCAACTGCCAGCGCCCGGGCGAAACGATCACCGGCACCTACGGCACCACAAACATCTGGGACAACATCGCCGGCGGCCAGTACGTCTCCGACGCCTACGTGAAAACCGGCACCGACGGCTACGTGGCCCCGCGCTGCGCCTAGCGGAGATCCGGGGGTACGGAAGCTGGGGCGTCGGAGCGTCGGGGCGCCGGACGCGCCGGGGAACCAGGGACCGGCAGAACCGGGGACCGCTGAACCAGGGATCTGGGGCCCGTCCACCCACCCCACGCCCCCTCCCGGCGATAATCGAACCGTGAGCGACGAATCCGGCACCCCCCACCCCGCCCCCGACACCTCGGGAGCCGCAACCGGTACCCCCGCGGGCCCCCGGCCCGAGGAGATCCGCTTCTTCGGCACGACCTGGGTCGACCACGACGGCGGCTACACCTGGCGCCGCGTCGCCGTCGCCGCCGGATCCCTGGTCGCCGCAGCAGCCGGCTGCTTCGTCCTCCGCTTCGCCTATGACGGCCTGGCCATCGCCGACGTCGGCTCCTTCGTGAACATCCTCGTCGTCCTGATGTTCGCCATCTGCAGCGCCCTGGCCTTCCGCCGCACCTGGGAGAGCTTCTCGAAGCGCCTGAACCCCGAGTCACAGGCATCCCTGCGCGGCTTCATGATGATCGGTTTCGTCGGCGTCCTCCTCGCCCACTTCGCACGCTGCTTCTCAGAGGCCCCCGGCGAAAAACTCCGCAGGCAGGAGTACGAGACCGCGCGCGAACAGTACGAACGCCGCACCACCCGCCGCACCGGCAACCCCTCCAAGAAGAAGCGCAAGAACTGACCTGCCCCCGGCACTTATCTACTGACGAGAGGCCGACGCGAGGGACAGGATGGCGAGATGACCACCGTCTCGCGCGCCCACTCATTCAACGCCGCAGCCGCGCAGTACGCCGCGAACCGCCCGTCCTATCCACCCGCCCTCCTCGACGCCCTCGAAGAACTCGCCGGCCGCCCCCTCGCCGGCGCCCGCGTCGCAGACGTAGGCGCGGGAACCGGCATCTCCACCGCCCTCCTGCACGCCCGCGGCGCCCACGTGGTCGCCGTCGAACCGGGCGAAGGCATGGCGGCCCAGTTCCGCCAGACCCTCCCCGCCGTACCGATCGTGCGCGGCGACGGCAACGCCCTCCCCCTCGCCGACGCCTCCCTGGACCTCCTCACCTACGCCCAGTCCTGGCACTGGACCACCCCGGACCAGTCGGGCCCCGAAGCGATGCGCGTCCTCCGCCCCGGCGGCACCCTCGCCCTGTGGTGGAACACCACCGCCCTCGACGTCCCCTGGATCGCCGCACAACAGGCACGCATCGCCAACCACGTGGGCGTCCACACGGGTGCCCGGCAACGCCCCGACCAGGCCCGAGCCACCGAACTCTCAGGCCTCGCAGCCCTCCCGGGCCATGGCGCCGTCACCCTGCGCCACATCCGCTGGAGCCGCCGAGTCCCCCTGGAAACCCACCTCGCCAACCTGGGCAGCCACTCAGCCTTCCTGGTCCTGGACCAAACCGACGCCGAGGCCTTCCTCACCGAAGAACACACCAGACTGACCACCCTCTTCCCCGCCGGAACAGTGGAAGAGACCTACGTAGTCGAACTCCTGACAACCACCCGAACCTGACCCACCCCCCTCACCTCAGCCACCCCCACCCAACCCGGCGAACACCGACGCCCCTGTCCCGCCGAGGCTCCCCAGCCGGGCCAGCACCCCCGGCACACAAGCGCCACCCTCGCCAGCCCCCGGCAGACCGGCAGCCCCGCACCCCGGCACCCCGCACCCCGGCACTCCGCACCCCGGCACTCCGCACCCCGGTACTCAGGCAGCCCCACACCCCGGCACCGCCCAAGCCGGCCCCCGGCGCGAGGGCGCGACCCCCCGGCTGCCCCTCGCCCACCTCGCCCGTCACACCCAGGCGCCCCAACCACCCCTCCCCACAGCCCCCCAACGCTTGACGCCCGCCCTCCCCAGAGGGATATTCACCACATGATGAATATCTCTCCAGAGCCCCCTGCTCCCGAACCCTCCGCCCGACCGGAACGCTCAGCCCCACCACCCGCCCCGGCCATCCACGCCAACGGCGTCACCGTCGTCCGAGGCGGCCGACCAGTCCTCCGCGCCCTCGACTTCGCCGTCCCCCGAGGTCAGATCACCGGTCTCCTCGGCCCCTCCGGCTGCGGCAAATCCACCCTCATGCGCGCCGTCGTCGGCACCCAGGCCAAGGTCACCGGCACCCTCACCGTCCTCGGCCACCCGGCAGGCTCCGCGGAACTCCGCTCCCGCATCGGATACGTCACCCAGTCCCCCTCCGTGTACGCAGACCTGACGGTCCGCCAGAACCTCGACTACTTCGCAGCCGTACTCCGACCAGGCCGCGCCGCCGCCTCCCACCGCCGAGACGACGTCGCCCGCGTCATCACGGAAGTCGACCTCACCTCCCACACCGACGAACTCGCCGGCAACCTCTCCGGCGGCCAGCTCAGCCGCGTCTCCCTGGCCGTCGCCCTGCTCGGCACCCCCGAACTCCTCGTCCTCGACGAACCCACCGTCGGCCTCGACCCCGTCCTACGCCGCGACCTGTGGAACCTCTTCCACGCCATCGCCGCCCGCGGAGCCACCCTCCTCGTCTCCTCGCACGTCATGGACGAGGCCGAACGCTGTCACCGCCTCCTCCTCATGCGCGAAGGCGAGCTCCTCGCCGACGACACCCCCGACGCCCTGCGAACCCAGACCGGCGCCGTCACCGTCGAAGACGCCTTCCTCCACCTCGTAGACCGGGCCAACGCGACCACCACCACCGCCACCAGCAACCCCAACGCCAGCCCCGAACCCAGCCCGAGCCCCAGCCCCGAACCCAGCCCGAGCCCCAGCCCGAGCCTCAACCCGAGCCCCAGCCCCAGCCCCGACCCCGACACCCGCCAGCGGAGCCCTCGATGAACGCAGCCCGCACCCTCGCCACCGCCGCCCGAGTCCTGCGCCAGCTCCGCCACGACCCGCGCTCCATCGCCCTGATGCTGCTGGTCCCGTGCGTGATGCTCGTCCTGCTCCGCTACGTCTTCGACGGCAGCGCGGGCACCTTCGACTCCATCGGCGCCTCCCTCCTCGGCATCTTCCCGCTCATCACGATGTTCCTGGTCACCTCGATCGCCACCCTGCGTGAACGCACCTCCGGCACCCTCGAACGCCTCCTCGCCATGCCCCTCGGCAAGAGCGACCTCATCGGCGGCTACGCCCTCGCCTTCGGAACCCTCGCCGTCATCCAGTCCGTCCTTGCGACGACCCTGGCGCTGTGGGGCCTCGGTCTCGACGTCACCGGATCGGCCTGGCTCCTGCTCCTGGTCGCCCTTCTCGACGCCCTGCTCGGCACCGCCCTCGGGCTCTTCGTCTCCGCCTTCGCGGCCTCCGAGTTCCAGGCCGTCCAGTTCATGCCGGCGGTGATCTTCCCCCAGCTGCTCCTGTGCGGCTTGTTCACCCCGCGCGACCAGATGCACCCCGTCCTCGAAGCGATCTCCAACGTCCTCCCCATGTCGTATGCCGTCGACGGAATGAACGAGGTCCTCCGCCACACCGACCTCACCGCCACCTATGTCCGCGACGCCCTGATCGTCGCGGGCTGCGCCGTCCTGGTCCTGACCCTCGGCGCCGCCACCCTCCGCCGCCGCACGACCTGACCGACGGCGCGCCCCACCACCCCCCACTGGCGACGCCCTGGCGTGGGCCGCCCGTCCGCCCACCGGACGCTCAACCGGAACCGTCCTCCCCGATGCGAGGATGACCCCGGACGACGCACACGGGAGGGCCAACGCTCATGAGCCAGAACTCGCGCCAGAAGGTCGCTGTACTCGGCACCGGCAAGATCGGTGAGGCGCTGCTCAGCGGCATGATCCGAGGCGGCTGGGCCCCGGCCGACCTCCTGGTCACGGCCCGCCGGCCCGAACGCGCCGAGGAACTCCGCACCCGCTACGGCGTCACCCCCGTCACCAACGCGGAAGCCGCCAAGCAGGCCGACACCCTGATCCTCACGGTCAAGCCCCAGGACATGGGCACCCTCCTTGCTGAACTCGCCCCGCACCTCCCCGCCGACCGCCTGGTCGTCAGCGGCGCGGCGGGCATCCCCACCACGTTCTTCGAGGAGCGCCTCCCCGAAGGCACCGCAGTCGTCCGCGTCATGACGAACACCCCCGCTCTCGTCGACGAAGCCATGTCTGTCATCTCCGCCGGCTCCCACGCCACGGCCGCCCACCTCGCCCACGCCGAGGAGATCTTCGGCGCCGTCGGCAAGACACTGCGCGTCCCCGAGTCCCAGCAGGACGCCTGCACCGCCCTGTCCGGCTCGGGCCCGGCCTATTTCTTCTACCTCGTCGAGGCCATGACCGACGCGGGCATCCTGCTCGGTCTGCCCCGCGACAAGGCCCACGACCTGATCGTCCAGTCCGCGATCGGCGCCGCCACGATGCTCCGCGACAGCGGCGAGCACCCCGTCAAGCTTCGCGAGAACGTCACCTCCCCCGCCGGCACCACCATCAACGCCATCCGCGAACTCGAGAACCACGGAGTCCGCGCCGCCCTCATCGCCGCCCTGGAAGCCGCCCGCGACCGCAGCCGCGAACTCGCCTCCGGCAACAACTGACGCCACCTGGGCCGACGAGCCAGGCCGTCTCCCTCCCCGACACCCGGGAGACGGCCGGACCCATACGCTGCACCCCTGCCGAGGCCTACTCCCTAGGCAGGAGGAAGCAGCCCGATCGCCCGATAAGCGGCGTCCACGGTCGGCTTCGCCTTATCCCTCGCCCGCTCAGCTCCCCGCCGCAACACCTCCTCTACATACGCGGGATCCTCGACCAGTTCCTTGTGTCGCTTCTGCACCGGCTTCAGAAGCTCGACCACGGCCTCCGCAGCAGCCTTCTTCAGCGCGCCATACGACTCATATACACCGCTCAAGGCCTGCGGGTTCCCACCCTCACAAGCGGCCAGAATCTCCAGCAGATTCGACACCCCGGGCTTGGCCTCGCGGTCGTACTCGACGTCCGTTCCGCTGTCCGTGACCGCCCGCATGATCTTCTTCCGCGCGACATCCGGCTCGTCGAGGAGATAGATGATCCCGGCCCCGTTGTCGTGCGACTTCCCCATCTTGGAAGCCGGGTCCTGGAGGTCCATGACCCGCGCGGCCACGGCGGGCGGCGTAGCCCGCGGCACCGCGAACGTGTGTCCGTACCGCTGGTTGAACCGCACCGCCAGATCACGGGTCAGCTCGACGTGCTGCGTCTGGTCCTCACCCACCGGAACCTCGTCCGCCCCGTACGCCAGGATGTCCGCCGCCATCAGGACCGGGTACGTCAGCAGGGACAGCCGCACACTCCCGCCCCGCTCCCGCTCGCGCACGGACTTCTCCTTGTACTGGATCATCCGCCGCATCTCGCCGTCCGTGGCGACGCACTCGAGCAGATACGACAGCCGAGCGTGCTCATCTACATGACTCTGTACGAACACGGTGCTCAGCTCGGGATCGAGCCCGCAGGCGAGCAGCAGCGTCGCCGCCTGCTGACTGAGCCGGCGCACCCGCCCGGGATCGTGATCCACGGTCAGCGCGTGCAGGTCGACGACGCAGAACAACGCGTCAGCCCGGTGCTGGTCGACTTCCGCCCACTGCCGTACGGCGCCGAGGTAGTTGCCCAGCGTCAGGTGCCCGGTCGGCTTGACCCCGCTGAAGATTCGCGTCATTACTTCACCTCCTGGTCAGGCCCGCCGGCCCGGCTGCCGGGCTTGGTGGTCTCCAGGAGGGAGATACAAGAACGGCCGCCGAGGCGGCGGCCGTTGGATGCATGCTTGTGCCGGCCGCCGTCAGGCGGCCCACCACTGCTGGGTGTGCGCATGCGTAGTCATGCGGTCCACCATAGACCTGGTGAGGCCGTCAGGCACGAGGTTGACACTCCTTGGACCGCTACGTAGTGTTCTCCGAGTTGCCCGACGTGAGCTCCGGTTCCTGACCGGTCCCCGGGCGGCCATTCCGCAAGAACCATTCAACGATCGATGACGTGTCTCTTCGAGGCGCTTCACGTCTCGTTGTCATGCGTGTTTGCGAAATGAGGAATCCGCGTTCGAAAGGACACCCCCGATTAGCTCGGGCGGCAGGAATCCGCTAATGTCTCACTCGTCGGAACGGCCCAACAGCCGGAAAGACAAACCCAACCGACTGGGAATCAGGCCCGAAAGGATCTGATAGAGTCGGAACCGCCGGAAAGGGAAACGCGAAAGCCGAAAGGCCGGAGCGGAAACCTGAAAGGCACCGAGGAAATCGGATCGGAAAGATCTGATAGA